>JAHLLK010000007.1 GCA_020444165.1 Deltaproteobacteria bacterium
GGTCCCCAAACAAGCCGTAGCTTGTTTGGGGTGGTCCCTGGCGCGCCTAGCAGGCCGTTTTTCAACAGCCTGCTAGCTTGGGCTGCCCGCCTTGGGCGAGGCGGCATACGGCGGTCGCCGGAGGCGGCGCCGCCTTCGCGGGGGCAACTCCCCCGGTTCAACGAGGCGCGAAAGTTGACGGTCCGGGGCTCCTCCCAGGTGGAACGAGCCCCGGTTCCGGTATCAGAGCTTGAGCTTGTCAGAGGGGCGGCGCTCGGGCACGTACTCGTGCGGGATGCTCCCCTCGTTCCAGGCCTGGGAAACGTAAAGGGCACAGTAACAGCTGCCGTACTCCTCCACATCGGGCACCCGGTAGATGCAGGGGCAGATAATGTCCGCGTCCCACTTCCGGTCGGACGCGGCCAGGCGGCAGGGGCAGGCCATGTAACCGTAGCGCTCCTTGTTCACCAGGAGGCTTTCCAACAGCTCCATGACCAGCTCTTTGTCCTTATTGAAAAAATAGCCCCGGGGCTCCTGGGCCTCTTTCAAAATTTTATAAAGCTCCTGGGCGGTCATAGGCCCAAAGCCTCCTTGATCTCGTTCTCTCGGTAACCCACGATCACCTTCTGGCCGATGACCAGGGTGGGGAAGGAGAGGTTGGGATTAAGCTGTTTTACTTTTTCGATAACCGCGTCGCGCTCGGCCCCGGATTTGGTGTCCACCTCGATGCAATCGTACTTGACCCCGCATTTATCCAGGAATTTCTTGGCGCTTTTGCAGTGGCTGCAAGTAGACAGCGCATACAGGGTCACTTTTTCGTCGCTCATGATCCGATCCTTTCAATGAAGGTAGGTCGGTAACTGGCGCGGTTCTTTTCCGCTTACACCCAGGCGCCGGATACCGTTGCAAGCCGTTTTTACGTCCTTGAAAAAAGATACCAACTCAAGGCGGCGATGCAAAGCAATCAGCCGCCGCCTGCCGCCTCAAGGCCGGAATTCCCGGCCGAGCTGGCCGGACAGGAACCGGCGCGCGTACAGCACCAGGCTCAAAAGGGCCGGCACCAGGAACAGGGTGAAGACCGTGGAGACCAAGAGTCCCCCGGCCACCACCGAGCCCAGCCCGCGGTAAAGCTCCGAGCCCGCCCCGGGGAACAGGATCAGGGGCAGCATGCCCATGACCGAGGTGAGGGCGGTCATGAAGATGGGCCGGGTGCGCATCTCCACCGCCTGGCGCAGGGCCGGGGCAATTGCCAGCCCCTCTTTCCGGAGCCCGGCCAGGGTCTGGTCCACGATGAGGATGGCGTTGTTGACCACGATGCCGATGAGGATCACAAAGCCCAGCATGGTCAGCACATCCAGGGGCTGGTAGGCCACCAGGGCCGACACCAGCCCCAGTCCGGCAAAGCCGCCCGCCGCGGCCAAGGGCACGCTGAACAGGATCACCAGGGGGTAGAGGAAGCTCTCGAACAGGGCCGCCATGAGCAGATAGGTGATGGCCAGGGCCAGGATGAGGTTGCCCTGCAAGGCCAGGCGGGTCTTGGTGAGGTCGTCGGCCGTGCCGGCCAGCCGCAGCCCAAAGGGCGGGCTCACCTCGCCCGAGGCGGTCAGAGGCTGCAGGACCTGACTGTCCAGGCGGTCCATGGCCTCGGCCAGGGGCAGGTGCTCCGGGGGGTAGATCCGGAGGGTGATGGCCCGGTCCCGCTCGATGTGGTTCACCTGGGTGGGGCCGCCCACCAGCCGCGGCGGAGCCACGCTCTCCAGGGTCACCAGTTTCCCCAGGGGGCTGTTGATTTGCAGGGGCCCCAGGTCCTGGGTGCGGGCCACCGCGGCCTGGTCTGCCATGAGCTTCAGGTCGATGTTGAAGCCCTGGCGCCGGATCTCGTCGATCTTGGCCCCCTCCACCAGCACGTTCAGGTTGAAGCCGATGTCCTGGGCGCCCAGCCCCACCGCCGCGGCCCGGATCCGGTCGGGCAGGAACCTGAGCTCCGGCTGGGAAAGGTCCAGGCTGGGGATGGGCTGAATCTGGGCCCCGGGCAAGATCTGGCGGATTTGCCCGAAAAACCGGCCGCCCCAGCCCACCAGGCGGGCCAGGTCGGGTCCGGTGATGTCCAGGTCGATGGTGCGGCCCTGGTTCACCCCCCGGGCGAACAGGCTGGTCTGCTGCACGATGGGGATCATGCCCGGGATGCCGGCCAGGGCGCCTTGCATCAGGGGGATCAGCTCCCGCACCCGGGCGTCGTCCCAGGCGATGAGGCCCATGAACACCTGGCCCTCGAACCCCACGAAAAAGAAGTTCTCGATCGCGGGCTGGGCCTTGACGTCCTTATTGACCAGGAAGTCCGGCCCCCAGTGGTCTTGCCACTGGCTGGTCACGTAGCGCCCCACCTTTTCCAGCGCGTCGATGTTATAGCCCGGCGGCGGCAAGAGGATGCCCAGCACCAGGTTGCGGTTGCCGGTGGGCAGATATTCGGCCTTGGGGGCCAGGAAATAGGCCATGCCCACCGAGGCCCCGGTGAGGGCCACCACCACCAGCCCGGCCAGGATATGCCGCCGGGCCAGGCGCTCCACCGCCCCGCCCACCCCCCGGCGCACCAGGGAGCCGAAGCGGATCAGCGGCCCCAGGAGGCGGTCCAGCCAGGGGACCGGCCCCCCCCCGGCCGGGGCGCCCTCCCCGTCCCCAGCCCCGCTCGCGTCCGGTGAAGCGGCCAGGCCGGCCACGCCCTTCCGGCCCAGGAGCCGGGCGGCCAGGGTGGGGATCACGGTGATGGAGACCAACAGGCTGATGAGCACCGCAAAGCTGATGGCGATGGCGATGTCCGCGAAAAGCTGCCCGGCCTCCTCCTTGATGCGGATCACCGGCAGGAATACGGCCACCGTGGTCAGCGTGCTGGCCAGGATGGCCCCCCACACCTGCACCGTGCCCCGGTAGGCCGCCTCTTCCCTGGCCTCGCCGCCCTGGCGGCGGCGGTAGATGTTCTCCAAGACCACGATGGAGTTGTCCACCACCATGCCCGAGGCAAAGGCCAGGCCAGCCAGGGAGATGACGTTGATGTTGCGCCCAAAGGCGCTCATCATGATGAAGGTGCCCACCAGGCTGATGGGGATGGCCGCGGCCACGATGAAGGTGGCGGGCAGGCTGCGGAGGAAGACGAGAAGCACCAGGATGGCCAGGGCGCCGCCCACGTAGATGTTGTTGCGCACCAGGTCGATGGCTTGGACGATGTACGTGGTCTCGTCGTACACCTGCTGGATGCGGAGATCCAGGCTGGCCAGGAGGTCGCGGTTGATGCGCTTCAGGGCCACCTTGAGCCCGGCCATGACCTCCAGCACGTTGGTGCCGGTCTCGCGGATGGCGTTCAGGGCCATGGTGGGCCGGCCGAAGTGCAGGACCACCGCGTCGCGCCGGGCGTAGTCCAGGCGGGTGGCCCCCAGGTCGTGCACCGCGATGGGCGCCCCGTCCTCATAGGCCACCACCACGGCGTCCGCGTCGGCCGGCTCCACGAAGCGGCTCTGGGTGCGCACCTTGTAGCGCCGCTTGCCCTCGTCCAGGCCGCCGGCCGACACGTCAGTGTTGTCCCCCACCAGGGCCGTGGAGATCTGGCGCATGGTCAGGCGGTGGGCGGCCACCTTCCTGGGGTCCACCACCACCTGCATCTCCTCTTCCCGGCCGCCGTACACGTTGCTGGCGGCCATGCCGGGCACCCGCTCGATCTGCGGCACCACCTTTTCTTCCACAAAGGTGCGCAGCTTTTCGATGGGCGGGGCCCGGGGGCCCTGGGGCAGGATCACCATCCAGGCGATGGGCTGGGCGTTCTGGCTGGCCGAGAACAGGACCGGCTTGTCGGCGTCGGGGGGATAGCGGGGCACCTGCTGCAAGGCGTTGTTGACCCTGAGCAGCGCGGCGTCGATGTCCGTGCCCACCTCGAACTCCAGGATCACCTCGCCCTGGGCGTTGGTGGATTGGCTGGTCATCTTGAGCAGCCCCTCCACGCTCTTCAGCTCCTTCTCCTGGCGGTCGATGATCTCCCGCTCCACCTCCACCGGGCTGGCCCCCTGCCAGGTGGTGCGCACGGTGATGGTGGGGCGGTCCACGTCGGGGATGAGCTGCACCGGCACGGCCAACAGGGCCAGGGTGCCGAACAACAGGATCAGGATCACCCCCGAGGCCACGCTGACGGGGTGGCGTATGGCCAGCTCCACCAGCTTCAAGGCTGTTTGTCCGGGGGCGGCGCGTCGGCCGGGGTTCGGCTATCCAATGACTCCACGGCCTTGACCCCCTGGCCGGGCCGGAGCCTTTCGTTGCCTCTCACCACCACGGCCTGGCCCGCTTCGAGCGCTCCCTCCACCTCCCAGAGATCGCCGTGGGCCGCGATCACCTTGACCGGCACCTGCCGGGCCACGTTGTCGGCCACGGTGAACACGCTGTGGGAGTTCTCGAAGATCACCACCGCGTCCTTGGGCACCAACAGGGCGGCGTGGGGCCGGCCCACCCGGAAGGTCACCCGCACCAGCATGCCGGGCAGCAGGGCCGCGGCCGGGTTGGCCACCCGCACCTGCACCGGAAAGGCCCGGCTCTCCAGGTCGCCGGCCGGGATCACCGCGGCGATCTCCCCCGGGAACTCCCGGCCGGGCAGGGCGTCGGCCCGCACCCGGGCCGCCTGGCCCGGGGCCAGGTGGGGCACGTAGCGCTCCGGCACCTGGACCTCGGCCTTGATGGGGTCCAACACGGCCAGACGGCAGATCTCCCCGCCCTTTTCCACCCACTCCCCCCGCCAGGCCAGGCGCTTGACCACCACCCCGGCCCGGGGGGCCCTGATCTGGGTGTCCCCCAGGTCCACCCGCAGGTGATCCCGCCGGGCGGTGAGGCGGCTGGCCGCGGCTTCCAGACGGGCGGCCTGGGTGCGGATGTCCTCCAGGGTTTTGAGGGGTACGGCCTTGGTGGAGAACAAGGTCCGCTGGCGGTCCAGGTCCCGCTCCACTTGGGCCAGGTTGGCCCGGTTCTCGGTCAGGTCGGCTTCGGCCTCCTGGAGTTGCAGGTTGAGGCGCTCGTCCCGGAGTTTCACCAGGAGCTGGCCCTCGGCCACCGCCTGGCCCTCTTCCACCGCGCCCCGGGCCACCAGGCCCTCCACCTGGGAGGCCACCACCACCAGGCGGTGGGCCGCGGCCGTGCCGGTGAGGGTCACCTGGCTCTCCACTTCTTGGCTGACCACCCGGCCCAGCACCACCAGGGCCGGCGGCGGCCCCTGGGGGGTCTCCGCGGCCCGGGCCGGCCCGGGCCCGGACCAGCCCATCCCCACGGCCCAGGCCGTGGCCAAAACCAAGGGCAACACGAAACGGCAGAGAGTGCGGCGGCAGGCCTTGGACCGGGGTGGAATCATACGCCGTCCGAGGTGATATCGGTGCCGAACACCGAGGCCATGCGTTTCAGCGCTGCGGTTTCCATCTCCGGGTCGAAATCGGCCACCGCGTCCCGGGGCACCCGGGCGGGAATGTCCATGGAGGAAAGGCTGCCCACGGTTTCCATGACGCAGATGTGGGTGCAGACCCCCACCACCGTGGCCTGGGTAACCTTTTCGCGCTTCAAGAGATCGGCCAGTTCGGTGTCGAAAAAGGGGTCCAGCCGGCGTTTGGGCACCACGATTTCGCCGGAACGGGGCTTCAACCCAGGGATGATCTCGGCCCCTGCCGTGCCGGTGACCGCGTGGGGGGGAAAGCGGGAGAACTCCAGGTCGTCGGGGGCGTGGGAATCGCAGACAAAGGCCACCAGATGCCCCTCCTGGCGGGCGCGCTCCAGTTCCCGGAGCACGGCCGGGACGATAGCCTGCCCCCCGGGCACACGGAGGGCGCCGTCCGGGTCGATGAAGTCCCTGAGCATGTCCACCACGATCAACGCCTCGCGCATAGTCCTCACCTCCTTTGCGCCGCGAGCCGGCTCCCGGGGGCCGAAAACTCCCCCTTCCCCCGGAACGCCGCGGATTTTTTCCCTGTACGATTAAATTGTAGCTCCCACGGTGACGGGGTACAAGCATAGCGGCCTTGCGGCCCCCCCCACCCCGTGCTATCTCTATCCTTATTGGGAGCAAGCGGGGGGCGGGCATCCGGCGCGCCTTTCCGTGCGCCCGCCAGGCCCCAGCCACTCGGAGGTGAGCCATGTTGCGGTCCCCCGCCGTAGCCGGGCAGTTCTACCCCGGCAGTCCCCACGAGTTGGCCTCGGTGGTGGATTCCTTCCTGGACAAGGAAGCGACTCCCCGTCCGGCCATCGCCGCCATCTGCCCCCACGCGGGGTATGTGTACTCCGGACGGGTGGCCGCCCAGGTGCTGTCCCGGGTGGAGATCCCCCGCCGGGTGGTGGTGCTGGGCCCCAACCACCGGGGCGTGGGCGCCGACGCGGCGGTGATGAGCCAAGGGCAGTGGGAGACGCCCTTGGGCCGGGTGGACCTGGACCCCGAGCTGGGCGGCATCCTGACCCGGGGAGGCGGGCTGTTCCTGGAGGACGCCAGCGCCCACCGCCACGAGCACTCCCTGGAGGTGCAGGTGCCGTTCCTGCAAGCCCTGCGCCCGGACTTCCTCCTGACCCCCATCTGCCTGGGGCAACTGGACTGGCCCTCCTGCCGGGAGCTGGGCCGCGAGTTGGCCCGGGCCGTGGCCGGCCTGGGCGAGCCGGTGCTCCTGGTGGTCAGCACCGACATGACCCATTACGAATCCGCCGAGATGGCGGAGAAGAAGGACCGGCGGGCCATCGAGCGCATCCTGGCCCTGGACCCCCAGGGGCTCTACGAGACCGTCATGGGGCTCCGCATCAGCATGTGCGGCGTGCTGCCCACCACGGTGGCCCTGGTGGCCGCCCGGGAGCTGGGGGCCAGCCGGGCCGAGCTGGTGGCCTATACCAACAGCGGCGTAACCACCGGCGATTACCGCCAAGTGGTGGGCTACGCCGGCCTGATCATAGACTGACCGGGGCCCGCCCCGGCCGCGCGCCGGCCCCCCGGGGGCCGGCCCCATTTTTAGAGGCGAACAAACCGCATGAGTCAGAACCCCGACCACACCCCCGTAGTGCGCACCCGCTTCCCCCCCTCCCCCACCGGGGCCCTGCACCTGGGCGGGGCGCGCACCGCGCTTTTCAATTGGCTGTACGCCCGGCGCCATGGCGGCAAGTTCGTCTTCCGCCTGGAGGACACCGACCGCGAGCGCTCCAAGGAAGAGTACGTGACCTCCATCGTGGAGGCCATGACCTGGCTGGGCCTGGACTACGACGAAGGCCCCTTTTACCAGACCCAGCGTTTTGACCGCTACCGCGAGGTCATCGACAGCCTGGTGAGCCAGGGCAAGGCCTACTGGTGCCACTGCACGCCCGAAGAGGTGCAGGCCCAGCGGGAAGCCGCCGCGGCCAAGGGCGCCAAGCCCATGTACGACGGCACCTGCCGCGACCGCGGCCTGGGCCCGGCCCCCGGCGCGGTGGTGCGCTTCAAGAGCCCCCGGGTGGGCGCCACCGAGTTCCTGGACCTGGTCAAGGGCCCCATCAGCTTCCAGAACTCCGAGCTGGACGACCTGGTGATCCTGCGGAGCGACGGCTCGCCCACCTACCACTTGGCCGTGGTGGTGGACGACGTGGACATGGCCATCACCCACGTGATCCGCGGCGACGACCACGTGAACAACACCCCCCGCCAACTGCTGCTGTTCCAGGCCCTGGGGGCGGAGGCGCCCAAGTTCGCCCACGTGCCCATGATCCTGGGGCCGGACAAGGCCAAGCTCAGCAAGCGCCACGGGGCCACCAGCGTGGTGGACTTCCGGGAGATGGGCTTCTTGCCCGAGGCCATGCTGAACGCCCTGGCCCGCCTGGGCTGGTCCCACGGCGATCAGGAGATGTTCACCCGTGAGGAATTGATCTCATTCTTCGACCTGGACGCCGTGGGCCGCTCGGCCGCCGTGTTCGATCAGGACAAGCTGGCCCGCCTGAACCAGCGCTACATCCAGACCGCGGAGACCGCCCGCCTGGCCGAACTGGTGACCCCCTTCCTGGCCGCGCGGGGCATCGCCGCCCCGGACCAGGAGCGGCTCACCAAATGCCTGCCCGAGCTGAACGCCCGGGCCAAGACCCTGTTGGAGCTGGCCGAGGGCGCGGAGCCGCTCTTGGTCGATGAACCCGCCATGGACCCCAAGGCCGCGGCCAAGTTCCTGGTGCCCGACAACGCCCCCATCCTGGGCCAGGTGCGCGAGCTGGTGGCCCGCCTGGGCGTGGCCGACCACGAGGCCCTGGACGCGGCTTTCCGCGAAATCGCCGAGGGTCTGGGCCAGAAATTGGGCGCCGTGGCCCAGCCCGTGCGGGTCGCCCTCACCGGCCGCACCTTCAGCCCGGGCATCTTCGAGGTCATGGATATCCTGGGCGCGGAGCGGGTCCTGGCCCGCCTGGACCGGGCCGTGGCCCTGGCTTCTGGGGAGTGAGAGGGGGGGAAGATGTGGGGGGAGACCCCCTTCCCCCAAAAAAATTTAGTTTTTCACTGAGTTGAACAATAGCCACGTTCAGCCCGTATCTTTCACCGGACCTGTTATAATATAAGAAATTAGCTGAGGCGTGCGCGCCCCGGCAAGCTCCTGTTCCCTGACGGCAAAAAACCTCTTGACGAACCGCCGCCGGGACGATAAATCAGGTTACCCAAGCGCTGGGGGATCGTCTAGCGGCAGGACGACGGGTTCTGGCCCCGTTAACCAAGGTTCGAATCCTTGTCCCCCAGCCAACGTTCTGAAATATGTGGTCCCATCGTCTAGCGGTCTAGGATATCGGCCTCTCACGCCGGAGACACGGGTTCGAGTCCCGTTGGGACTGCCAAATTTGGCAAGCGGTTACCCCGCCAGGGGTAACCGCTTGTTTTGTTTAAGGGCCACGCAGCCGGGGATTCCCTCATGCATTAGGCCAAAATTGCATGGTATATTCAGATGTGATATGCAAGTTGCAGGAAGGCCGAGCCATGGAACGCCAGCAAGTTAGCGACAAATTGCGCAGCCACCAGGCCGAATTGCGCCGCTTGGGAGTAAGGAGACTGTCCCTCTTTGGCTCCGCGGTCAGGAACGAAGCCAACCCGGGAAGTGACGTGGATTTGCTGGTGGAGCTGTCGCGTCCCATGGGCCTGTTCGATTTTTTCCGGTTGCAGCACCGTCTGGAGGAAATTTTGGGGGTGGAAAAGGTAGACTTGGTGCAGCCAGGGGCCCTGCATCCCGATTTGAAAGAGAACATTCTCGCCGAGGCCCGGCATGTCGCCTAGGAAATGGCGGCACCGCATCAAAGACATATTGCAGGCCATATCAAAAATCGAGACCTATGCCCACGGCATGGACCTCGCCAGTTTCGAAAACGATCCCAAGACCATAGATGCAGTGATCCGCAACCTGATCATTATAGGTGAAGCCGCTTCGCATTTACCTGAAGAGGTGACCCAAGCCAACCCGGAGATTCCTTGGCGGCTGATGGCGGATATGCGCAATTTTGCCGTACATGAATATTGGGGAGTGGAACTGTCCATCGTCTGGGAGACTATTGTCAATGATATGCCACCTCTAGTAGCAAGGTTGGAGGATGTTCTGAAGCGGACGCAAGGAGAGCCCTGAAACGCGCATATGGCGCGAGTTACCGCCGAGTTGGGCCGCAAAGTGCTAAAAATAGATGTATCCAGGCCCGGCCGATCGTGCCGGAGACACCGGCTCGAATCCCGCCGGGACTGCAAAATTTCGAAAGGGGTGACCTCGCAAGGGGTGACCGCTTGTTTTTTTGGGGGTCTTTTCGTATTATAAATGAAATTTTAGCCTGAAATCAAGCAGGTGCCACAATCTTCTCTTGGATAGAGATTTATCTAACCACTAAAAGAAGCACAAAAGAGTGAAGCGGTTGTTTCCTTGCAATATTATACCACCCTATGAACTCTACAAATTTTCCATCGCGCCACCATGACTCAGTCGTTGCCAGTAATTATATCCAAACCCTATCAATATTTAAAATAGTATTAAGTATACAATTTACGATAATTTTCCATCGAAAAAAGTGTTTCACACACAACACTTCAACAAGGAGGTCCTAAGCTTTACAGGTCAATCCATTTGCTTGTCAAATATAAGGAGTCTCTCTTATGATAACGATCAGAATTGACGAATCTGAAAGAGATTTATCTAGTGCAGATGCGAGTTGGATCAATCAGCAGATTAATCGCCGCAGGGCAGACGGTCGATCGGTTTGCGTAAGAATTATCATCCAGGAAGGGGACTTGGATATGATTTTATCCACTCCAACTTGCAAGGACAGTGGAACTGGATATAGACGGCCTCGCCCACAGGAAGCCAGGGTTTTTACGCTTTGGAAAGAAAGGGGATTAACTGAAGCTGAATATACCGGAGGAAATCTCATCGCCTTCTTGAACCAATTAAAACATCTTTTATAGACAGCCAGCAGGAAATATATCATGGTAAAGTTGTTTTTCTCATATTCACACGAAGACGAAGACTTAAGAAATAAGCTAGAAACACATCTCGCCTTATTAAAACGAGAAAAATTACTCTCAGTATGGCATGATCGTCGCATCACCGCAGGCAGCGAGTTTGACACTGAAATCAGTTCAAACCTTGAATCTTCTGATATTATACTTCTGCTGGTTAGCGCTGACTTCATCGCATCAGAATACTGCTATAACCGTGAAATGACACGTGCGATTCAGAAGCACCAAGATGGAAGCGCGGTAGTTATCCCTGTAATTCTGCGTCCTTGCGATTGGACATCAGCCCCTTTCGGCCATTTAATGGCTACGCCAAAAGACGGGAAAGCTGTATTGATGTTCGCCAACCAAGACGAAGCTTTCTCCATCATTGTTAAGGATATTCGTGCAGCAGCTAATTCTCTCCAAAAACCGGCTACAAACTCATCTGCTGGGCCTTTGGGTACGATCTCGCGAATTAACGGATCCCTGCCGGCTCGTTCTAGCAATCTTCGAATTAAGAAAAGATTTAGCGATCTTGAACGGGATGATTTTTTAAATCACAGCTTTGAATACATAGCGCAGTTTTTTCAAAATTCTCTATCAGAACTTGATAGGCGAAACTCACACATCACAACTAAATTCAAACGAGATTCAGCAACACGCTTCTCGGTATATATTTATGACTCTGGCCAAGCGGTTGTGGGATGTTCGATTTTCCACATGCACCTTACTCAAACCACTCCGGATATCGCATTTTCCTATTCTACCGATGCCCGGCAAAACAGCTTCAACGAATCAATTAGCGTTGTGAATGACGGATATACCCTACAGCTAGAGCCCTCTGGCATGCAAACGTTTGTTACCGGAAATACTGGCATTTTGTCGCAGGAAGGTGCAGCAGAACATTTTTGGAGTCTTTTTATAAAACGGCTACAAGAATAATGTTATCTGACCGGTTAAAGTAGATAAAATCTGAAAACACAGCGCCTACTAATGATTCATTGGGCCAAGTCAACCTAGGTTTTTTGTTGATGTTTTACGGCCTATTTTAGTTGAGGATTGGCAACATTTGTCTCGGACTGCTGGACAGCCACGGCGGGTCCGGTCAGAAGAAAGCTTTTGTCTCGCGGCTACCTCGCGGTGATTTGGAGTTTTTTCGCCACTTATCCTTCCAAATCAGCCGCTTAACGCTCGCTAGCCCATCGTGATATTCATTATTGAGTTCCTTTGCTTCCCTTTTTTTGGCCCTCATTTTTAGGCCAGATCTAAGCCAAAGCTCAATTCCTTACCTCTCATCCAACGCTCTCACCCTCTGCACCCGCCAAATCGTATTTATCAGCCCGAACGCGATCACATAGGCCGAAATGGAAATGAAGAACGGCGTGTAGATGTCCAGTGACATCAGGCTGCCGCCGATGAGGGACACGCTGCCCGAGCCCAGGGTGTAGAGCGCGATGGTCACGCCCATGACCCAGCCTTGCTCGCTGGCGTCCACCGCGGCGGAGAAGAGCCCCAGCATGGTGGGGTAGGTGACGCCGTAGACTATCATCAGGGGCGCCAGGAGCACGTAGGCCAACAGCGCGACGGGGTTCAGCATATAGAGCACGTCCATGACGGCCAGGAACACCACGCACACGGTGACGATGCGGATCTTGGGGAAGCGCTTGTTAAGGGGCGCCACCAGCATGCCGCTGCCCAGGGCCATGGTGCCGCCCAGCACCATCATGATGAGGCTGTTCTGCAGGGTGCCGAAGTTGAACCGGCTGAAGAGATAGTCGTCCAGGAAGACGTAATAGGAGTTCAGGCCCAGGAAGATGAAGAACAGCACGATGGACAGCCGCAGCACCGTGGGGCGCTGGTACACCCGCCACAGGGTGAGGAACACTTCCGAGAGCCCGAAATCGATCTTCCGGCGCGGGACCTTGGGCTCCTGAAAGCCCCAAATGATGCACGCCGTGTTCAGGAGCACCAGGAGCAGCGCGCCGTAGAACGGCAGCTCCAGCGAGGCATAGGCGCCCAGCAGGTCCGCGTCCGAGAGCACGCCGGCCATCAGGGGCCCACCCACCAGGCCCAGGGCCGAAGCCGCCACGATCATGCCCAGGTTGCCGGCCTTCTCGTCGTCGTCCCGGCTGATGTCGATCAGCGCGGCCTGGGCGATGGGCTGGTTACCGGCGGTGAAACCGGAGACGGCCCGCCCCAGGAGGAGCAACGCGAAGTTCGAGAGGTAGAGCGCAATGATGGTCAGCACGTAGCCCGCGAACGCGCCGGCCAGGCAGATCAGGATGCCCTTTTTGCGGCCGATGTAGTCCGACAGCTTGGAGATGTAGGCCGCGCCCAGGAACCAGGCCAGGAAGAACACCCCGATCACCACGCCGTAATCGATTTCGCGCAGGGAGGTGGCGGTGTGGGCGGGCAGGAAGCCCTGGGTGGGGTCCATGACGATGGTGGTCACGATGGGAAAGACCAGGCCTTGCCCCATCACGTCGATGAACACCACGAACAAAAGGGCGAAGCGCGACAGGCTCATGCTGGGCTCCGGGGCGTTTCCGCCGGCGGGGGCAGGCGGCCCTAGCTGTTTGGTTTGTTGGCGCGTTGCCAGCGGAAACGCCGCCGCTGGCCCCGCCCGAGGCCTTCCCCGGCCGGCTGGTGCCGCTCCGGAACCAGCCGCGTCACGGCGGGCTTGCCCAGGTGAGGTGCGCTGGGGAGCTGCGTGACAACCGGTAAGGCTTCTTTATTTATTTGGCGGGCCGCGCCAGATGGTGTCAAGTTGCAAACCGGGCCGGCAGGGAAAGGGGGCGCGGGGCCGGGCGGGCTCTTGCGCTTGACCGACGGTTATAAGTGAGGCAGCCCATAGAGGGCCGATGCGGAGGGCAGGAGCACCGTGCCTCACTCACCCTGGGTTCAGGGACGGCAGGTTTGGGCGGGGATAGCGTGAGCAGCGGTCGGCCCGCCAGAGCCGGCCGCTGGTTTCGTCATGAAGCACGAGGCGGGAAGTCTCAGGGTTTACGGCGCCACGCCCCTGCCCCCTCAGGGGTGGCGAGCTGGCGGGTCAGGGAGCGGGCGGGGGGGGGCTGCTCAGCGGCCGCTGCACCCGATGGGGGTGACCTGGCAGGCGTGCATGCGCACTTCCTTGGCCCCCGGGGTGCGGAGCGCCCGCTCCTTGATCCGGTCGGCCAATTCCGGCTCCACCTCCTGGTTGATCTTGGCGTCGACGATCACCACCCCCTTTTCGGCGTGGACCTGGACCATGGGGAAATCCTGCACCAGGTCGGCCCGGACCTCGGCGGCCAGGACCAGGTCGTCCAACACCTGCTGGGACTCGGGCGTGGCCTGGAACTGCGGCAGCCCCGCGGTCTGGCAGATAATGTTCACCGTGTCGTCGAGGTTGAGCTTGTGCACGTGCAGCACGAGATCATAGAGGTTGGGGTCCCAGGGGTCCTTGCCGAACAGGTGCTGGCTCCACTTGCGCCGTTCCTCGTCGTCCTTGAGCAGGCGGGCCAGGGTTTGCTCCCGGTCGAGGCCTTCCCGCTCCATCTCCAGGGCCACCCGGTCGTCCAGGTTGGCCAGGATGCGCACCTTGAGCACGTGCGAAACCCCGGTCAGGAAGAAATGCCCGGCCAGGCCGTGGTAAACCACATTGTTCTTCTGCACCCGCTTCAGGAGGGCGGCGGCGACGTAGGCCAGGTAGCGCTCCTTGCCGTAGGTGAAGCGCTCCAGGATGGAGGGCGCGTCGTGCAGGGCCCGCACCAGTTTGATCTCCGAGATATTGAAATGCTCGGACGCCTCCAAAAGGATCTCGCGGGAGATGCACTCGTAGCCCAGGGTCTGGGCCACGCGCTGCGCCACCTCCTTGCCCTTGCTGTAGGACCCGCGGGAAATGGTGATGATGGCCATGATCTTCTCCTCAGGGCCCCTCCGGGGGCCCAGCGATCAGTGCGGGACGGCTCCAGGTCCGGCCCCCCGAAGCCCCGGCTGGGAGCCTGTCGGAGTAATGGCGCCGTGGTGATTTTAGCCGACTCTCTAATTATGACGGGAATTATTGATTGTTGAGGGCCATGGCACAACCTATTTAAAACTATGAAGTTTTTTTGGGGAAAGGGGGTGTGGGGGGAAACCCCTTTTTGTTCACAAAAAGGGGTTTCCCCCCACCTCTTCCACTTTCTCCAACAACCTCCTAATGTCCTCCGCCCTTGCGGCGAAACACCAAGCCGCTGAGCATGCCCACCCCCATGGCCACGGCCACGGCCAACAGGCCGTAGAGGATGCCGTGGTTGCGCGCCATGGCGTGCAGGAAGGCCGGCAAGCCCTCCAGTTCCACCTGGAAGGTGGTGCTGTGCTTGGCCACCAGCTTGCCGTCCTGGAGCACCCACAGGGACACGTGGTAGGTCCCGTGCTTGAGCCGCGAGGGCAGGTGGAAACTGGCCCGGGCCTGCCACTGCCCGGGGCTGGTCTGGGTGATGGCGAGGCCGCCGGGCATGAGCGTGTAGAGCTTGTCGCGCTCTTTCAGCTCCACGAACTCCCGGAAGATGGCGTCATCCTCCACGGGCTTCAAATTGCCGGAGAACTTGACATTTCTCTCGATAGCCGCATAACCCCAGGGGACCTCGCCGGCTGCGGGGGAAAGCAGTTCCGGCGTGCTGCTGGAGGCCATATAGAGCAAGGGCGCGTTGTCGATATCCACCTCGCCGCTGTTCATCCACAGGTCCCAGTGGCGGGATTTGCGCATCAATTCTTCTTCGATCCGCTTGCCGCGGACGGTCAGCACGGCCTGGCTGCCCGGGGGCAGGTCGCCGGTGACGGTCAGGTTGATCCCGGAGAAAAAGGCGTTGATGCCCACCGCGGGCGGCTCCACCACGAGCTTGCCCTCGTTGGCCGCCGGGGGGGCGGCTGGGGCCAGAGTGGCCAGGGCCAGCAGGCCGCAGAGAAGGAGCCCCGCCAGGGGCGCGCGTCTGGTTATGGCACGATGGGACATCTTATTCCCCCCACTTGAAATCGAGCAGGTAATGGGGAGCCAGGACCAGGCCCAGGAGAATCTTGACCATGACCGCCAGGACGATGCAGGCCAACAGGGTTTTGAGGTTGTCGGCCTTGAGGCGGTGGCTGAAACGGGCGCCCAGCTGCGCGCCCACGCTGGAGCCCAAGAGCAGCAGGATGGCCAGCACCATGTCCACGCTGTGGTTGCTGGCGGACTGCATGAGGGTCACGTTGGCGCACACGAAGACCTCTTGGAAGAGGTTGGTGCCCACCACCACGTGCATGGGCATCTCCAGCACGTAGCACATCATGGGCACCATGATGAAGCCCCCGCCCAGGCCCATGATGGCGGCCAGCATGCCCACGAAAGCCCCCACCAAGAACGGCAGGATGGGGGAGAGGGTGATGCCCGATTTGGCGAAATGGGTTTGCCAGGGCAGGGCGGCCAGCATCCGGCGGAAGCGGGAAGGGGGCGGCGCGGGTTGCAGATCCGCGGCCACGGCTCCACGCCGGCGGGAGCGCAGGCTGTCCACCAGCATGTAGGTGCCCACCAGGGTGAGCATCACCACGTAGGTGGTCTTGATGACGAAGTCCGCGTTCCCCAAGGGTCGCAAAATCTTGATGATCTGCACTCCGGCGGTGCCGCCCAGAAAGCCGCCGGCCAACAGGATCAGGCCCATTTTCAGGTCCACGTTGCCCATGCGGTAGTGGGCATAGGTGCCCGAGGTGGTGGCGGCCACGATTTGGTTGGAGTCCGAGGCCGCCGCGATGGTGGGGGGGATGCCGGCCATGATCAACAGCGGGGTCATGAGGAAGCCGCCGCCCACGCCCGTGAGCCCGGACAGGAAGCCCACGGCCATGCCCAAGCCCAGCAAAACGAAAATGTTGAGGCTGTGACCGGCGATGGGCAGGTAGAAACTCCAGTGCATGGCTTAGCCTCTCGCTCGAGCGGAAGATAAAAATCGCAAACTGGTTGGGATATCCAG
This sequence comes from Deltaproteobacteria bacterium, assembly GCA_020444165.1. The sequence continues at coordinate 16,402 of JAHLLK010000007.1, forward strand.
TTCAGCTATCTTTCAGGGGGGGGCAGCCGGCGGGAACCCTTACCAGGGTGCTCTTGCTGACGAAGGACGGGTGGCTGGCGTCGGCGCCGGGGTTGATGTTTTATCAAGTAAGTTGATTATTACCTTTTCCATAATTGGCGACGCAGAGGACAGCAAAGTCTACGGCCATTGACGGCCCGGGGGCCGCCAGGAGGCTTGCTTCCGACGCCGAGTTTTAAATGCTGCAATTAAATATTGCACCGCGGTGGGGCCTTGTCAACCGTTGCCCCAAACTGATAATCCTTGGCAAGACCGACCGAGCTTGCCTGGTCATCATATTGTATTCATTGTTCTATACTCCTGCACCCCGGCAACAAAGCTCCCGCTCTCGCACCTATCAGGTGATTTTCAGGGTCCTGATCTGATAGCGGAGCTCGCGGGAACCTGAGAGCCATCGCTGGAGGCTGGACAGGATAGAGCAGCCAGCCGGGGAGGATCATTCTCCCCAGACAAAGCGAACTTTGTTTCAAGTTGAACCATTTATTCTCAAGACAGTGAGGAGCTTTGCCGGCTGCCTTGGTCATCGCCCGAAGCCACCAAGCTGGTGAGTCAACTTTCCTGGTTTCATTGCCGTTAAGAATTATCGAGTAACGCCGTGGCTTCCCAAAATCCCGTGAGCATATGGCCCCGCCAACAAGCGATGGGCCAGCCTGGAAAAAGTCGTCGTCTGGCCAGCAAGGTGATCCTTGACCGCAAAGCCGTCAGCGAGGACGGTCGGTACCTGGCTTCCCAAGCCTCCGGGCGGGGCGCTGCCTGGATGATCTCCCCCTGACCACCTCCGCCCGTGGCCGCGGCCCAGCCGAGACGTGGCCGCGGGCAGGGAGCCCGGCGGGGAAAGCCCGGCGGGGCGAGCCTGGCCCACCCCCCTGCCCTTGCCGGCTTCCCGGGCAGCCGGGTCCCGGCCGCGGCCCCGGCCCAAACCCGGCCCCGCGTCGTTTACGCAAATTATTTTTTGTTGATAATTATTATTGGGTAGTTCACACTATTTTTACCGAGGCCAGTTCGACCTCGTTTGGAAGGAGCCTTTTCATTTTGAGCAAGGCCGGCCAACGGTTGGCGCAGATGGTCACGGCCCGGCGGGCAACAGGCCCCCGGATCACCCCCCAGCGTCTGACCGTGCTCACGATTCTGGCGGCCAGCCAGGAGCATCCCCAGGTGGGGAGCACCACGGAGCAGTTGAAGGAGGGCTTCCCCACCACCAGCCTGGCCACGGGGAACCGGACCAGCACCAAGCCGAAGGAGCTGGGGCAAGTGCGGGAGCGGGGGTGGCCGAGGGCGGCGGCGCTACCATGACCTGCGCCCCCATCCCCACCCCCGCGTGATCTGCCTCCGGTGCGGCGCCCTCGTGGGCCCCCAGTTTTCCCACCTGGCCCAGATGGCGGCGGAGATGACCCGGAAGTCAGGCTTCCGTATCACCCAAGCCCGCCTGGTTTTTTGGGTTCTGCCCCAGGGCCAAGGCGGCCGGCTTGTGCGGGCGGAAGATGGTGGCCAAAGAGAAACCGCGCGTATTTTATAAGATCATGTATTTTTCGCAGATTTCATCATTTAGAATTAGGGCATAGGGACAAGTGAAAAACTCGGGGAACCCGGTCGGTCATCTGGCCGGCAAGGCTGGGGTCTTTGCCTTGGCCCCGGCCAAGGCTCCAGGTTGTATTCTCAGTTTTCGCGTTTCATCAGGGGTGTCATCTCTCCACACCGAGCCGGCAACGCTCCCCCAAAAGACGGTTTCAATAGTTGGGACCATCCCTTAAACGGTAATAGCCAAGCGCCGCCGCGCCCCCTCACCGGCAAGGCGGTGCCTCAGTTAAGTGATTGAAAGGAGAGGCCTTCATGAGTGAAGATAGCAAATGCCCGGTTACGGGAGCAGCCAAGAAACCCGTCTCGGGCCGGGGCGCCTCCAACCGGGATTGGTGGCCCAACCAACTTAACCTGAAGATACTGCATCAGCACTCCTCCCTGAGCAACCCCCTGGGCCAGGACTTCAACTATAGGGAGGAGTTCGCCAAGCTGGACCTGGCGGCGGTCAAAAAGGACCTTTTTGCCCTGATGACCGACTCCCAGGAATGGTGGCCGGCTGATTACGGTCACTATGGGCCGCTGTTCATCCGCATGGCCTGGCACAGCGCCGGCACCTACCGCATCGGCGACGGCCGCGGCGGCGCGGGGCACGGCTCCCAACGCTTTCCTCCCCTTAACAGCTGGCCGGACAACGTGCTCCTGGACAAGGCCCGCCGGCTTTTGTGGCCCATCAAGCAGAAGTACGGCAAAAAGATCTCCTGGGCCGATCTCATGATCCTGGCCGGCAACTGCGCCTTGGAGTCCATGGGCTTCAAGACCTTTGGCTTCGGCGGCGGGCGCGAAGATGTTTGGGAGCCGGATGAGGACATCTACTGGGGCGCCGAGGAGGAGTGGCTGGGCGACAAGCGCTACTCCGGCGAGCGGGACCTGGAAAATCCCCTGGCCGCCGTGCAGATGGGCCTCATCTACGTGAACCCGGAAGGCCCCAACGGCAACCCCGATCCCGTGGCCTCGGGCGTCGACGTGCGGGAGACCTTCGGGCGCATGGCCATGAACGACTACGAGACCGTGGCCCTGGTGGCGGGCGGCCACACCTTTGGCAAATGTCACGGCGCCGGCGATGCGGCCCTGGTGGGGCCCGAGCCCGAGGCCGCCGGCCTGGCGGAGCAGGGCCTGGGCTGGACCAGCAAATTCGGCACCGGCAAGGGCGGCGACGCCATTGGCAGCGGCATCGAAGGGGCCTGGACCCCCACCCCCATCAAATGGGACAACAGTTATTTCAACGTGCTGTTCGGCTATGAATGGGAGCTGTCCAAGAGCCCGGCCGGGGCGCATCAGTGGCATCCCAAGGACGGCGCCGCCTCCGACGCCGTGCCGGACGCCCACGACCCCCACAAGCGGCACGCGCCCATGATGACCACCGCGGACCTGTCGCTACGGTTCGACCCCATCTACGAGCCCATTGCCCGGCATTTCCACAAGCACCCCGAGGAACTGGCCGACGCCTTTGCCCGGGCCTGGTTCAAGCTGACCCACCGGGACATGGGCCCCCGCGCGCGCTATCTCGGGCCCGAGGTTCCGGCCGAGGAACTGATCTGGCAGGACCCGGTGCCCGCGGTGGATCACCCGCTGATCGACGCGACTGATATCGCTGATCTCAAGGCCAGGATCCTGGCTACGGGACTGCCGGTCTCCCAACTGGTCTCCACCGCCTGGGCGGCGGCGTCCTCCTTCCGCGGCTCGGACAAGCGCGGCGGGGCCAACGGGGCCCGCATCCGCCTGGCCCCGCAAAAGGATTGGGAGGTCAACCAGCCGGTTCAGCTGCAAAAAGTCCTGACGGCCCTGGAGGGGGTCCAGGCCGTATTCAACGCCGCGCAGACGGGCGGGAAAAAGGTCTCACTGGCCGACCTCATCGTCCTGGGCGGATGTGCCGGGGTGGAGCAGGCCGCCAAGAACGCCGGCTTTGCCGTGACCGTGCCCTTCTCCCCGGGCCGCACCGACGCCACGGAGGAACAGACCGACGTCCCGGCCTTCGAGCCCCTGGAACCGAAGGCCGACGGCTTCCGCAACTACCAGAAGGCCAAGTTCGCCGTCTCGGCGGAAGAACTGCTCCTGGACAAGGCGCAGCTCTTGACCCTGACCGCCCCGGAGATGACCGTGCTCGTGGGCGGCCTGCGCGTGATGAACGCCAACTACGGCCAGGCTCCGCACGGCGTTTTCACCGCGCGGCCCGAGGCGCTGACCAATGACTTCTTCGTGAATCTCCTGGACATGGGCACGGTGTGGCAAGCCACCTCGCCCGAGGAGGAGTTGTTCGAGGGCAGGGACCGCCGGACCGGCGCGTTGAAGTGGACCGGCACCCGGGTGGACCTGGTGTTCGGCTCCAACGCCCAGCTCCGGGCCGTGGCCGAGGTCTACGGCAGCGCCGACGCGGCGGAGAAGTTCCTCGCGGACTTCGTGGCGGCGTGGAGCAAGGTGATGAACCTGGACCGTTTCGACCTCCTCTAAGGTCGGCCGGGGCCGCCCTCTTGGCGGAGCCCAAACAGCGGCGCGGCGGGGCAAGGCAGCTTGCCCCGCCGTTTTTTTGGGGGAACGTGGAGATTGGGGTTTACGAAAAGATGGCGCATTTTGCGGGGTGGGGACACGGCTTGCCCCGCGTGAGGGCCCTGACGTATGATGAAATCCAATTTGCCTTAAGCTCTGGCCGAGGGGCGCGAAGCCGGCGTGGGGGGCAGGTTTCTGGGGCGCTCAGCCGCCCCTGCACCAACAGCCTGCCCCAGAAAGGCTGGTGAAAATATGAGACCTTTGGAAGGCCTCCGGGTGCTCTCTTTCGAGACTTGGGGGTCCGGTGCTTTTCATGGCGAGCTCTTGGCCATGTTGGGGGCGGAGGTGATCAACCTCGAAGACCCGGCCCAGGGCGGCAATCCCCTGCGCACCATGGGCGCCCTGTATCTGGACCAGGACAAGCTGGACAATGAGGGCAATGCCTTCTGCCTGCACAACAAAAAAAGTATTTTGCTGGATCTGCGGGAGGAAGCGGGCAAACAGGTCTTTTTCCGTTTGGTCAAGACCGCCCACGCGGTCATCGACAACTTTCGGGGCAGCAAGGCCGCGGAGTTGGGCGTCACGCACGCGGACCTCTCGGCCCACAACCCCCAAATCGTGTGCACCCACCTCTCGGGCTATGGCCGGGACAACGAGCGCCGGACCTGGCCGGGCTATGATTTTTTGATGCAGGCCGAGACCGGCTGGATGTCGGTCACCGGCGACCCCGGCTCGCCGCCCACCAAGGTCGGCGTTTCGGTGGTGGACCTCATGGGCAGCGTTTACGCGGCGTTGAGCACCGTGGCGGCCCTGCTGCGGGTGCAGCGAAGCGGCGCGGGCTGCGACGCGGAAACCAACCTGTTCGACATCGCCTTGAACTGCCTGTGCTACCAGGGCATGTACTACTTGAACGAAGGCCTGGTGGGCGGCAAGCAGCCCCGCTCGGCCCATGCCACCCAGTGCCCCAGCCAAATCTACCGCACCGCCGACGGCTGGGTGTACCTCGCCTGCCTGACCCAGAAGTTCTGGGAGCTCTTGTGTGAAAAGCTGGCCCGGCCCGATCTGGCCGTTGATCCCCGCTTCGCCACCAACAACCTGCGCATGGCCCACCGCGACGAGCTGACGGAAATCCTGGACGGGGTGCTGATGGCCCAGCCCACCGCCCATTGGACCGCGAAGCTCAGCAGCGTCATCCCCTATGCCCCGGTGCTGGATATCGGCCAAGCCCTGGAAAATCCCTTTGTCACCCAAAACGGCAAGCTGGTCAAAGTCCCCTATGAGGGCGATCCGGCGCGCCGGGAAGTGACCTTCCTGGCCCCGCCCTTTTCCTTTGGCGGCGAGCAGGCCGTGGAGTTCACCATGCCCCCCCGCTTGGGCCAAGACAGCGGGGACATCCTGCGGGAGCTGGGCTATTCCGACGCGCAAATCGAGGAGCTGCGCCAAAAGAAGATTGTGGCCTGAACCACCAGCCCGGGAGGAAAATGCCATGGTGGACGCTGCCTGGTTTGCCGAGTACGAAAAGGAGTTCAGCAACGCCCCGGACAAGAGCGCCTTTTTCGACAAGTATTACGACCCCGCGGCCGAGTTCATTCACCCCTTCAAGGGGACCTTCCAGGGAAAGGACGATTTGGTTAACTTCTGGAACGCCGGCAAAAACTCTGGACATGCCGGCATCCACGAGAAAATAAGCTTCCGCAATATCGTGGTGCAAGGCGATAAGGTTGGCGCGGAGTTGGACATAGAGTGGAATTGTTTCCAGGACACCGAATATCTGGGAACCCGCAAAAAAGGCGAGGTTTTTTACGGCAAGTGCGCGGCTTTTTACGATTTCCAGAACGGCAAGATCCGGCGGGTGCAATTGTATCTCAATCTGGTTTGAAGAGAGCCTTCAACGGATCGCGCGGCCAAAGGCAATGGCCAGCTTGCGCATGCGGTGGCGCAGGGTGCTGGCGTTCAGGCCCAACAGGGCCGCGGCCCCGTCCGGGCCCTGCACCTTGCCGGAGGTTTTTTCCAGGGCCCGGCGGATGTGTTGCCGCACCACCTCGTCCAAGGACCAGGGCCCCGGCTCGCCGGCCGGGCTGCGCCTGGCCGGAGCGGCCAAGCCAGGGCTGGGAGCCATGAAGTCAGCGAAGGTCAAGGGATGGCCCGGCCCCTGAGCCTGGTTCCGGATCAGCTCCCGCTCCACCGCATTTTCCAGCTCCCGCACATTGCCCGGCCAAGCGTAATCCTGCAAGCGCTCCAGGGCCCCGGGCGCCGGCACAGGCGTGTAGGGCAAATTGATTTCCCGGGCCTTGCGCTCGATGAAGTGCACCACCAGGGAGGGAATGTCCGCCTTGCGCTGCCGGAGCGGCGGGATGGTGATGGGAAAGACGTTGAGCCGGAACCAAAGATCCTCCCTGAACCGGCCGTCTTGGACCATCTGGGCCAGATTGCGGTGGGTGGCGGCGATGACCCGCACGTCCACCGGCACCGTCTCGGTTCCGCCCACCCGCTCGATCTCCCGGGTCTGCAACACCCGCAAGAGGCGCACCTGGGCCGCGGGCGGCAGCTCGGCGATTTCGTCCAGCAGGATGGTGCCGTGGTGGGCCCGCTCGAAACGCCCCCGCTTGCGGGTCACCGCCCCGGTGAAGGCGCCCTTCTCATGCCCGAACAGTTCGCTGTCAATGATCGATTCCGGAATGGCCCCGCAGTTCACCTTGACCAGGGGACCGGCCGTGCGGGGGGAGGAATAGTGGATGGCGTTGGCGATGACTTCCTTGCCCACTCCGGTCTCGCCCAAGAGCAGCACATTGCTGTCCAGGGCGGCCACTTGGCGCACCATCTCCATGACGCTGCTCAGGCCGAAGTTTTGCCCCACGATTTCATCGCCGGCCAGGTGATACAGCTCCCGGCGCAGGAAGCGGTTGTCGTCCTTCAACAGCTCTTGCAGGCGCAGCACTTCGTGGTAGCGCAGAGCATTGGACAGGGCAATGGCAAAGGGATCGTGCAAGAGGGCCAGTAAATCGGCATGCTCTGGGGTGAAAGCGCTTTCCTGGCTGGAATACACCACCACCACCCCCAATTTCTCCTCCTTGACCATCAAGTGCAGCACCACGTAAGAGGCCAGGGTCAAGCCGATGGCCTTTTGCAGCCCCAGGGCCACGGGACTTTCATCCATGGTGCAGCCCAACATGGTCTTTTCCGTATGCTCCAGATTGGCCATTTTTTCTTCGATAAAGGCTACGCCCGCGGGATCCAGAGCCACCAATTTACCGGTCAGGGCATTGCCCCGGGCGCGGTCATGGGAGGCGACCAGGCGGACGGCCTTTAAATCAGGCTCATAGACATTGTAGTTGAGTCCTTCCAGGGGCAAATAGTTCTTCAGGAATTCATAGCTGCTGACCACCGATTCATCGAGGTCCAGGCTGCTGCAAATCTGCAGCGTGGCGTCATGAAAAAAGGCGTGCGCGTCGTTGGGCAAAGCGGCCTCCCTGTCAAATACGACACTTCAGGCCAGTTAATATCTTATTTGGCACTTTATAATACCATATTTGACACTTTGCCCCAGCCCAGTTCGGCAACTAGCTGCTTTCACGTCCCTTTCCTGCCTGGCATGTTTCTGGCTTCTCTCTAGCCCTGACCGGGACCGCTCCGCCCCGGAGGGCGCCGGCCCACCCGCCGCCGCTCCCCGGCGCCGCGGGTCCCTGGCCGGCCAGGGCGAGCAGGGCCGGCGGCACAACCTTCCCCTGACCTGGGCGCTTTGGGGGGCCGGCCCGATGATGTTGTTGGAAACCATCAGCATTAGATTATTTGAACCAGCCAACGCTCATCTGGTGCTAACCATCTTCCAGCAAATGGACCACTGCCCGGCGGGATTGCACCAGCCTTTTTCGGCAGCCCTTTTGGGCAATTGCAGCATCCCGGGCGACTGGACCATGCAACTTACCTGGCGGGGGGACAACCTGCCCCCGGCCAAGACCGCCCTGGGCTGGCATCTGGCCGAATCGTTCCGCTTCATCGGTTTGGTCCACCATAGTGTCTGGCAGGGCTATTCCGAAAAGGCGTTTGACCATCTGCCCCCAAGCAAGCGAGGCGAGCAAAATGAAGTTTAAGTCGAGGCAGGCCCACGCCGGCCAGAGGGTCGTGGGCGCATTCTTGTTCACCCTGCTCCTGGCCGCGGGTTGCGCGCCCAGCGATGCCAACGAGAAGCCGGCGCCGGCGCCGGCGCGCCCGGTGAAGGCCATGCAGTTGCACGCCGATGCAGGCCTCCGGGAGCTGCGGCTCCCCGGGGTGGTCCGGGCGCTCCGGGACAGCGACCTCTCCTTCCGGGTGGGCGGTCCCCTGATCGACCTCTTGGTGGACACCGGCTCCCACGTGGCCCAGGGTCAGGTAGTGGCGCGGATCGATCCCCGCGATTTCGAGATCAAGGTCAACACCAGCCGGGCCGAACTCAACTCCGCCCAGGCCCGCCTGGCCGAGGCCGAGCTGCAATTCTCACGCTACGCCAAGCTGATCACCCATCAGGCCGTGGCCCAGGCCGAGTACGACGGCATCAAGGTCGCCTACCAGGTGGCCCAGGCCCAGGCGGAAAGCGCCGCCAAGGCCCTGGAAAACGCCAGGAACGCCCTGGCCGATACAGTGCTCAAGGCGCCGTTTGCCGGCTATATCAACGAACGCTTCGTGGACAACCACGAGACCTTGCAGCCGGGGCAGGCGGTGGTCTCCCTGGTGGACCCGTCCCAACTGGAGGTCCGGCTGGCCCTTTCGGAAGATCTGTTGCCCCTGACCAAGAATTTCGTTTCCTTCTCTTGCACCCTGGACGCCCTGCCGGGCCGGAGCTTCCCGGCCCGGTTGAAGGAAGTGGGCAAGAAGGCCGACGCGGCCAGCCGCACCTATCCCTTGATCCTGACCCTGGAGCCCCAGACGGCCAGCCTGGTGCGGCCGGGCATGTCGGCCGAGGTCGCGGTGGGGCTGACCCGGGCTTCCCCCCGGGCGCGCTTCGTGGTGCCGCTCAGCGCCCTGGTCAACCAGGGGGGGCAAGACACCTTTGTCTGGGTGGTGGACCCCCAGACCGGCCGGCTCTCCCGGGCGCCGGTCACCATTTTGCGCCTGGTGGAGAGCGGGGCCCAGATTAGGGGTCAGGTGCAGAGCGGGCAATGGATAGTGACCGGGGGGGCCAACAGCCTGGCCGACGGTCAAACCGTGCGCCTGGTGTCGCAGCCCAGCGCCACCAACATCGGCCGGGAATTGTAAGCCGAGGCCGAAGCATGGCCATCTCTATGACATCCGTTTTAAAAATGAATGCTCCGCCACGTTGCGGTGGCTCTTGGCAAATGATCGGCTTCGTGCGGGCCATGGATGGCCCGCCAAATCACGAGCCTCAAAGGCGAGTGATTTGTGAGTCAGGGCAAAACCGCGCTTTTACCCTGACTCCAAAACGCACGGTGCAGGCCGCACCGTGCAGCAATCTTATTGTTAGGTGCGTCACGTGAACATCGTAGATTTTTCCCTGAAACACCGGACCACCATCCTGTTTTTGATGTTCCTGCTCGTGGTGGGCGGCTCGTTGGCCTATGTGAAACTGGGCAAGCTGGAAGACCCCGTCTTCACCATCAAGACCGCCATGGTCATCACCGAATATCCCGGCGCCTCGGCCCACGAAGTGGATCAGCAGGTGACCCGGGTGGTGGAACGGGCCGTGCAGGCCGCGGACGAGGTGGAGAACATCAAATCCCTCTCCACAGCCGGCTTGTCCATTCTTTGGGTGGACATGTACGAGTACAACTACACGGCCAAGATCCAGCAGCTATGGGATATTTTGCGCCGCCGGGTGGCCGAGGCCCAGGCCGAGCTGCCCCCCGGGGCGGGGCCCCCCATCGTCAAGGACGATTACAGCGATGTTTTCGGCATTTTCCTGGCCTTGACCGGGGACGGCTTCAGTTATGCCGAATTGCGCGACTATGCCGACTATCTGAAGCGCGAGCTGGTGTTGGTGCCCCAGGTCAAACGCATCAACCTTTACGGGGTGCGCAACGAGAACGTGCTGATCGATATTTCCCGGGCCAAATGCGCCGGGTTCGGCTTGTCCCCAACCGCCATTGTCCAGGCGCTGCAGGGTCAGAACCAAATGCTGTGGGCCGGGGCCCTGGAAAGCGGGGATCTGCGCCTCCGGCTGGCCGAAAAAGGCGCCTTTGATTCCCTGGACAAGATCAAGGGGCTCATCGTGTCGCCCCCCGGCGACCGGCAAATCCGGTTGGAAGAGCTGGCCCAGATCAGCCGGGGCTATGAGGAACCGCCCGAGCCCATGATGCGCTTCAACGGCAAGCCGGCCATCGGCCTGGCCATCGCCGCCTCCCACGGGGCCAATGTGGTGAACATGGGCGAAGCGGTGCAGGCCCGTATCGACGAAATGCTGCAAGATATGCCGGTGGGCTTGGACATCCAGGGCATCTACTATCAATCGGAATTCGTCAAAAGCGCCATTGCCGACTTCCTGCTCAACCTGGGCGAGTCGGTGGCCATCGTCCTGGCGGTGCTCCTGCTCTCCATGGGCCTCCGGAGCGGCCTCATCATTTCCGCCAACCTGATTCTCTCCATCCTGGCCACCCTGGTGGTGATGCTGGTTTGGGGCATTGACCTGCAACGCATCTCCCTGGCTTCCTTGATCCTGGTCATGGGCATGATCGTGGACAACGCCATCGTGGTGGCCGATGGCTCGCTGGTGCGCCTGGCGGCCGGCGCGCCCCGCGATCAAGCCATTTCCCAGCCAGCCAAGCAGACGGCTCTGCCCTTGTTGGGCGCCACCATCATCGCGGCCCTGGCCTTCATGCCCATTTATCTGGCCCCCACCAATACCGGCGAGTACTGCGCCAGCCTTTTCCAGGTGGTGGCCATTGCCCTGGTGGCCAGCTGGGTCCTGGCCATGAGCCAGACCCCGGTTTTTTGCCACTACCTGCTGAAGGCCAAGGCCGTTCCCCCGGGCACCGATCCCTTTGGCGGCCGTTTCTACCGCTATTACCGGGGGCTCTTGCAGGCGGCCCTGCGTTGGCGGTGGGTCACGCTGCTCATCATGCTCGTTTTGCTGGCCGGGGGGCTGGCGGGCTTCCGGTTCGTGGCCACCAACTTTTTCGCCGATTCGGACAAGGCCCAGTTTTTCATCGATTACCGGCTGCCCGAAGGCTCCCGCCTGCAAGCCTTGTCCGCGGATCTCGCGCTGGCGGAAAAAAAGTTGGCCTCCCTGCCCCAGCTCAAGAACTTCGCGGTTTGCCTGGGGGCCAGCCCGCCGCGATTCGCGGCCTCCGTCACTCCCGAGCCCAACAACCCCAGCTTCGGCCAGGTCGTGGTCAACGTGCATGATTTCCGGGACATCGACGGCCTGATCCTGGAACTGGAAAAATGGTTCGCGGAGAATCTGCCCCAGGGCGAGGCCCATTTGACCAAATATATTTCCGGTCCCAAGGCGGACTACCGGGTGGAGGCCCGCTTCACCGGACCGGACCCGGGCGTGCTGCGCCGCCTGGCCACCGAGGCCAAAAAGATCATGCAGGACAGCGGGGTGGCCAAGAACGTCACCGATGATTGGCGCCAAAGGGTCTTGGTGTGGAACGCCGACTACTCCCAGCAGCGCGGCCGCATTGCCGGGGTGGAGCGCGGCGATCTGGCCACCGCCCTCTTGGGCCTCACCGACGGGGTTACGGTGACCAGCTTCCGCGAAAACGACAAGCTGATCCCAATCAAGGTCCGCCTGGGCCACGCCGGCGCCGGGGGCCTGCGCACCTCGCCGGTGTGGGGCCAGGGCGGAACGGCCACCACGGTGGGGCAGGTCATCGGCCGGGAAAGCCTCGGTTGGGAAGACCCCCTGGTGCGGCGTTACAACCGCCGCCGGGTGATCCGGGCCCAGTGCGATCCGGTGGCGGGGCTGACCTCGGGCGTGGTGCTGAACAAGATCCGCCCCGCGGTGGAGGCCCTCGCCTTGCCCACGGGCTACACCCTGGCGTGGGAAGGCGAAAAGGAGCTGTCGGACAAGGGCAATGAAGGAGTGAACAAATTTTTGCCCCTGGCCCTGATCCTGATGGTGATTATTCTGGTGGCCCTGTTCAACGCCATACGCCAGCCCCTGATCATCATCCTGACCATACCCTTGGCCATCGTGGGCATGAGCGCCGGCCTGCTCCTCACCAGGGAGGCCTTTGGTTTCCTGGCCATCCTGGGGGCCTACAGCCTGATCGGCATGCTCATCAAGAACGCGGTGGTGCTTTTGGATCAGATCGATCTGGAGATCAAGCAAGGCAAAGAGGCCCTACAGGCGGTGTTGGACTCCTCGGTGAGCCGCTTGCGGCCGGTGGTGCTGGCCTCGGGCACCACCATCCTGGGCATGATCCCCCTGGTGGGCGAAGCCATGTTCTCCTCCATGGCCGTGACGATCATGTTCGGCCTGGCCTTTTCCACCGTGCTTATCCTGATTCTGGTGCCGGTGCTGTACACCCTGTTTTTCCGCATCGCCACCCAGCGCGTTTGAGGCCGGCAGCCAACGGGCCAACCTCCCGCCGGCCGGACCCGCCCTACCCCCTGGCCCAACCCGCTCCCCTGGCGGGTTGGGCCAGGCGCGGGGCCCACGGCCGGCGCTGCCGCCGGGCGGGACCATGGGGGAGGGGTGGCAGGTAAGCAAGGTGGCCTCCTCCCGGCCAGGCGCCGAGGCTTCTGGTCTGGAAGGCGCGCCCATACGGAGGCGCCGGCAGGAGGCTCCGCCCGCTTGCTGCGGCGGGCGTGACTTCACTTTGTTTACCAACCCACTTCGGCGGCAGGCGGACCCGGCCGCGGACCCCGCTGGCCCTAGGATGATGTCGGGACAAGGGGAGGATGTGGGGGGAAGCCCCTTTTTTTGAAAAAAAAGGGGCTTCCCCCCACATCCCCCTTCCCCAAAAAAACTTCATATTTTTCAATTGGCTGAGAAACTATCATTCTCGAGCCGTGGGTCCTGTCGGAAGTAGGGCAGGGGTAAAAGACAGCCGTAGCACGCATATTCCGACAGATTCCTAGCAGGCTGTTGCAAAACAGCCTGCCAGGCGCGCCTAATTGCGCTGCTTTGAAAAAGCAAGCAATTTGCCAAACTTGGCAAAACCGCGCTTTTGCCAAGTTTGGTTGAAAAAGGCCATGGATGGACTTTTTCAACATCCTGCTAGACCCTCTGAATCGTTTGGCTGCCGCGTGACGCATGGCACCACCCACGCACCCCGGCTCAGCTCTCCTCGCGGCGCTCGGCCTCCTCGGCCCGGATCTCGCGTCTCAAGAGCTTGCCCACCTTGCTCTTGGGCAGCATGTCCCGGAACTCGATGTACTGCGGGATCTTGTAGTTCACCAGGCGCTTGCGGCAAAACTGGATCAAATCGTAGCCGGTGATGCCCTTGGCGTCCTTTTTCAGCACCACAAAGGCCTTGATGCGTTCCCCCACCTTCTCGTCGGGCAAGCCCACCACGCAGGATTCGATCACCGCGGGGTGCTCCTGCAAGGTGGCCTCGATCTCGGTGGCCGAGACCCGGTAGCCCTTGTGCTTGATGGTGTCCATGGTGCGGTCCACGAAGTAGAGGCGGCGCTCCTCGTCCATGGCCACGATGTCCCCGGTGCGGTAGAAGATCTTGTCATCGCGCATCACAAAGGCCTGCCGGGTCTCCTCGGGCTTGTTCCAGTAGGCGTCCACCATGGGCGCGCTGTGCACCAGAAGCTCGCCGGGCTTGCCGTAGGGCACTTCTTCCAGGGTCCCGGGGTCGATGACCTGCACCACCTTGCTGGGCAGCACGATGCCCATGCAGCCGGGCGGGGTCTCCTTGTTGGCCGGGTTCATGGCCACGCCGCCCACGGTTTCCGTGGACCCATAGCCGATGTAGATCCGCTTGCCAAAGCGCCGTTCCCAGCGGCGGGACACCTCCAGGGGCAGCACGTCGCCGCCGGAGAAGCAGTAGTCCAGGCTGGACAGGTCGAACTGGTCCAGGCGGTCGTGCTCCAGGATCATGCGGTACAGGGTGGGCACCCCGATCATGGTGCGACCGCCCAGGCTCTCCACCGCGTGCAGCATGGCGTCCAGGTTCACCCGGGGCTGCAGCACCAGGGTGCCGCCGTAGGTGAAGATGGTGCCCAGGGCGCAGGTCTGGCCCAACACATGGAACACCGGCGCGGTGCCCAGGATCACGTTGTCCGCCGGCGGGATGGCGTCGGCGCTGTAACCCAGCTGCTCGCGGGCGCATTGGAGCAGGAGCCCGTGGGGGATCGGCACGCCCTTGGGGTGCTTGGTGGTGCCGCCGGTGTAGAGGATCTCGGCCAATTCCTCCGGCCCGGCGGTGCAGGTGGGGGCCGCGCCGGAACCGTCGGCCAACAACTCCCGGATGTTCACGGTGTGCGCGGCCTTGGCCGTGCGGCCCTTGGGCACCTTGTCGAACACGAAGCCGAACCAGCGCTTGTAGGCCGGCAAGAGGTCGGCCAGGCCGCTGGTCACCACCAGCTTGATCTTGGTGTTCTCCATGACCTTGGTGACGTAGCCGTAGTTGCGGTCCACGCAGACCACGGCCTCGGCCCCGGTGTCGTTGGCGATGTAGGCCAGGTCATAGGGGGTGTAGATGGGGGTGATGGGCACGGCCACGCAGCCGGCCCGCTGGATGCCCAGCCAGGCCACCACCCACTGGATCGAGTTGGGCATGTAGATGACCACCTTGGCCCCGGGGGCGAGGCCCCGGGCCAACAGCCCGGCCGCGAACCGTCCGGCCATGTCCTCCACCTCGGCATAGCTGTAGCCGGTGCCCAGGTAGGACAGGGCGGTCTTTTGGGGGTATTGCTTGGCCACCTCGGCAAAGGAGGCCGGAATATTGGTCAAGTGGTTCTGGTCCATAGCACCTTTTCCAGCGGCTATTTCAGATCATTGCACCGGGCGTCCTGCCCCGTGCAATGTCGGCCTGGCTTCTAAATGCCAAAATACGCGCTCTTGATCTCCGGGTTCTGCATCAGCTCCTCCCCGGAGCCGGTCATGGTCAGCATGCCGTTCTCGATCACATACCCCTTCTGGATCATGGGCAGGATGGGCCGGGCGAACTGCTCGGCGATGATGATGGTGGCGCTGGTGGCGGCGATGACGTTCTTCACCGCCTCCACCACCTTCTGCTGCATGGCCGGCGACAGGCCCAGGAGGGGCTCGTCCAACAGGAGCAGCCGGGGCTCCACCATGAGGGCCATGCCGATGGCCAGCATCTGCTGCTCGCCGCCGCTCATGAGGCCAGCCTTGCGCCGGGTGAGCGCTTTCAAGGCCGGGAAAAGGTCCATGGCCAGGGCGATGCCGCTCTTGATCTGGGCGCTCGTCTTCAAGTAGCCCGCGATGCGCAGGTTTTCCAGCACCGTGCTGTCGCCGAACACCGGGTGGCGCTCGCGGCACAAGACGATGCCCTTGCGGGCGCGCTCATAGGCCGGCATCAGGCTGATGTCCTCGCCCAGATAGGTGATGCGGCCCAGGATGGTGATGCGCTCGCCGCCGCGGCGCTCTTCCTTGAGCTGCATGTCCAGGATCAAACCGGCCAGGGTGTTCAACAGAGTGGTCTTGCCCGCGCTGTTGGAGCCGATGATGCCCACGATCTGGCGTTCGCCCACCTCCATGGAGAACTCGTTGACCGCCAGGGCGTTTTCGTAAAAGACCATCAGGTTGGAGACTTCCAGCATTTCTAGCCCTCCTACTCGCTGCCCAGATAGGCTTCGCGGACCGCGGCCTGTTCCATCACTTCCCGGGGCTCTCCCTCGGCGATCTTGCGGCCGAAGTTCATCACCAGCACCCGGTCGGCGATGCGGAACAGTTCGCGCAGGCGGTGCTCCACCATGACGATGGTCTTGCCCTGGATCTTCAGCTTGTCGATCACCGGCACCAGGGAAGCCACCTCGGCCAGGGACAAACCGGAGAACAGCTCATCCAGGACGATCAGCTCCGGGGCCAGGGCGATGCAGCGGGCCAGCTCCAGGCGCTTCAGATAGCCGTGGGGCAACACGCTGGCGTGCTTCTGGATCACCCAGGAGTCGCGCTCAAAGCCCACCTCCTCCAGGAGGTCCTTGGCCACCGCGTCGCGGTCGCCGTAGCGGCCGCCCACCAGCTTCTTCACCCGGGGCGAGCGGAGCGGCACCACCAGGTTCTTGTAGGCCGAGAGCTGGTAAAAGGGCTTGACCATCTGGAAGGTGCGGGCCACCCCCAGGTTGGCCACCTTGTAGGGCGCCAGGCCGGCGATGTTCTGGCCGTGGAACAGCACCTGACCCTGATCGGGCCGCACGAACCCGGTGAGGAGATTGATCAACGTGGTCTTGCCGGCGCCGTTGGGGCCGATGACCCCCAGCACCTGGTTCTCCATCAAGTCGAAGCTGACGTCCGTGACGGCCTTGACCCCGCCGAAGGATTTGGACAGGCCGCTTACCGAGAGTATGGGCTGGCTCACTAGTCCACCTCCACCCAGCGCTCGAATTGGGTGTACTTGCGTTTGATGTAATGGAACGCGCCCTCGGGCAGGGCCACGGTGCAAACCACCAACAGCACCGCGTAGATCACGGTCCGCAGGCCGCCCACCCCGCGCAAAAGCTCGTTCAGGGGCACCAGGATGAAGCAGCCCAACAAGGGCCCGGCCAGGGTGCCCATGCCCCCCACCGCCGCGCCGGCGATGGGCAGGATGGAGTAGTCCAGGGCGAACACCGGCATGCCCACGAACTGGTAGGCGTGGGTCACGAAGGCTCCCGCAAAGGCGCCCACCCCCGCGGCCAGGAACAGGGCCTGGGCCTTGTACAGGTAGATGTTCAGTCCGGCGCTCATCACCGCCCGGTCGTTGTCATTGATGCCCTTCAGGATCAGGCCGTAGTCGGTGCTCATCATGCGGGTGAAGCTGAACAAGGCCACCCACACCGCGGCCATGGCGATCAAGAGCGCCAGGAAATCATAGGGCAGCGGGGTGAGGCCGGACAGGCCCTCGGTGCCGCCAAAGATCTTGCTGGCCTCGATGATGCGCTCCACCATCAGCGGCAGGATCAGGGTCACCATGCTGAAGTAGATGCCCCGGAGCCGGAGCACCGGCAAGAGGAGTATGGTGGACAAGGCCGCCCCGCCCACCGTGGCGAGGGGGATGGTCAGCCAGGGGCTCACCCCCAGGTAGTGGTTCAAGGCTCCGGCGATGTAGGCCCCGATGCCGAAGAACAGGGCCTGGCCCAGGGAGACCATGCCCACCGAGGCCAACAGGTCCCAGGAGATGGCCAACAGCCCGAACATGCAGGCCTGCAGGATGACCCTCTGCCAATAGGAGCTGGCCACCATGGCCACCAGGAGTAGCAGGAGCACTGGGAACACCCGTGGCACGATGACGTAGAGCATCTCCTGCCAGGAGTTCAGCGCGAATATGTCGTCGGACCTTACCTTGATGCTGCGGTCCAGCCGTTCCAATCTGCGGGCCATGGCTTAGATGCGCTCCTCTAGCTCTTTCTGTTGTCCGAAAAGCCCCGAAGGCTTCACCAAGAGGATGATGAGCAGGGCCGCCAGGCTCACGATCATCATCCAGTGGCTCCCCAGGTAGGTGGCGGTGAGGGTCTGACTGTAGCCGATCAGGATGCCCGCCACGATGACCCCCAGGGTGCTGCCCAGCCCGCCCACGATGCACACGGCCAGGGCGTTGACCAGGACGGTGTAGCCTTCGCCCACCGATATGGTGCCCAAGGGCAGGATGACCAGGGCGGCCAGGGCGGCGTAGCCGGCCCCGAAGGCCACGGCAAAGGCGGCCACCAGGTCGGCGTTGATGCCCAAGGTCAGGGCGGTGTGCTCGTCCTGGGCAATGCCCCGGAAGGCGCGGCCGGTGCGGGTGTAGCGGGTGAACCACCACAGGAACCCGGTCAGGCCCACGCCCATGGCCCCGATCAACAGCCGCTGTCCGTCCAGGACGGTCTCGCCGATATCCAGCGAGGCTTCCCACCACACCGGCAGGGTGTACTCGAAGCCGATGAAGCCGAAATAGCGGAACAGCTCCAGGATGGCCAGGCCCACGCCGAACGTGGCGATGACCTCGCTGATCACCAGGCCCCGCACCCGGAGGAGCACGAAGCGGAACAACAGCCCGGCCAACAGGGCCACCGCGGCCACGGCCAGGGGCGCGGCCAGCCAATAGGGCAGGCCCAGGCTGAACAAGAGGCCCCAGCACACGAAGCCGGCCATGATATAGAGGGCGCCATAGGCGAAGTTGGCCACGCCGCTGATGCCAAAGGTCAGGTTGAAGCCCATGGCCACCAGCACCAGGATGACGCTGTTTATGAACCCGTAGATAACGACGCCTGCAAACATGATCCACCCGTTTCAAGGCAAACGTTGCGACGGCTGTGGCGTTCCGCCCCCGGCCGGAGGGCCGGGGGCGGCGCGACGCCTGTTGCTCTTACTTCAGGGACTTCATCCAGGAAGGAAGCTGGATCTTGCCCTCGGCGAGGGAAGGCGGGTACACGATGGTCCGCTTGCCGTCCTCGCTCCACTGGAACACCGCGCCCAGGGCCTCCTTGGAGGGGTCCTTGCCATAAACCACCTGGTGACCCTGGTTGAAGGTGATGTAGCCCATGGTGCCGGCGGTCTGGATGGTGGCCAGGGCGTCGGCCATCTTGTCGGGATCCAGGCTGCCCGCCTTTTCGATGGCGGTCTTCAGGAGGTAAATCGAGGCGTAGGAGGGCGCCGGGCCGTGACCGGCCTCGATGGGCTGGCCGTACTTCTTCTCGTAGGCTTCGTAGAACTTGGTGGCCGGCTCGTACTTCTGGGCCGGCATGTTGCCGATCTCGAACACGCAGTTGACCATGCCGCCGATCTTCTGATCAAAGGTCTTCCAGGCGGCCGGGCCCACGGCCGGGGAGATGAAGCCGGCCAGAATGGCCGGGACCTTCATGGACTTCCACTGCTTGACCAGGGTGCCGCTCTGGGGCATGTCGAAGATGGGCAGGATGATGTTGGCGCCCTGGATCTTGGCCTTCATCAGGGCCGGCGAGAAGTCGCTGGTGCCGGTGGGGTAGGCCTCCACGCCCAGCACCTCCATCTTCAGCTTCTCCTTCAGGATCTTGGACACGATCTCCGCGGTGATGCGGGCCCAGGCCACGTCCTGGTTCAGGATGTAGACCTTCTTGAAGCCGAACTCCTGGTTCAAGAAGGCCATGGTGCCCACCAGGTAGCCCACGAAGTCCTTGGCGTTCAAGCAGGTGCGGAAGATGTACTTGTACTTGGGATCCTTGGCGATAAGACCCTCGGTCTTGGGGGTCATGGCGATGGTGCCGATCAGGGGCACCTTGTGCTTGGTGATGAGGTCCATGCTGGCCATGAGGGCTTCCGACCGGAAGGGGCCCACCACCAGGGCTTGGGGTTTCTTCTCCAGGATCAGTTTCTCGATGCCGAGGAGCGCCTCGGGCACCGGCACGCCCGGGGCCGCGTCGCGGATGTCGATGGTTTCGACCTTGAAGGGCAGCATTTCGCTCCCCACCTTGACGCCGCCGGCGGCGTTGATCTCATCCACCGCCAGGTTGACCGAGTTGAGGCTCTCCTTGCCCTCCAGGAAGCCCAACGAGGTGGGCACGCCGATCAAGATTTCCTTTTGCGCCCGGGCCTGCGGCGCCAAGGCCAGCCCGGTGACCATAATCGCCAGGGCCAACCCGAAGATCGCCAGCTTTTTCATAATTCCCTCCCTGTATTGTGGATGTTTCTTCCAGACCAAACCCGAAAGCCAGATACCGCAAGCATTGTGCCAGATGGTTACATTGGCCTTAGTTGTGGAAATTATGACTTTATTTCATATTTTGACTGGAAAGGGCCCGCCGGGGATAGCGTGCAAATAAGTAACAATTGTGACGGCGAACTGGCCTGCCGGCGGGTTGCGCCAGGCCAAAATCTTTGCCAATCAGTAGGTTAGCCAGGGTGACCCGCCGAACGGCACCAAAAGTAACTATGGGAAACTGGTGTGTAGATCGGTAACGGCGCGGCCACCCCGACTCAGGGTTGGGGCGCCGGGGGCGGCTGCATTTTTAGCTGACCCTCGGCGATCTTGGGCGGATAGATGATCACCCGTTTGCCCGGGGCCTGCCATTGCAGCAGGCACGCTACCGAGTCCTGGTCCGGGTCGTCGCCGAACACCGCCTGGTGGCCGGGGTGGAAATGCACCCGGCCCTGGGCCCCCCGGTAGTCGGTGGCCTCCAGGGCGGTCACCAGCCGCTCCGGGTCCAGGCTGCCGGCCCGGGTCAGGGCCTGAGCCAGGATGTGCACCGCGTCATAGGCCGGCGCCACCCCGTGGCCCGCCTGCACCGGCCGGCCGTAACGGGCCTGGAAATTCCGGTAGAACGCCGCGGACGGCGGGTAGTGACTGGAAGGCAGGCTGCCCAGCTCGAAGACCATGTTCATCACCCCGGCCAGGCGGCCCTGGAACTCCTGCCAGGCGTGGGGGCTGTTGGCCGGGGAGATGAAGCCGCACAGCACCATGGAGGGTTGGCGCGCATGCCACTGCTCGATGAGCCGGGCGCTGGAGGGCATGTCAAAGATGGCCAACAACACCTGACTCTGCCGGCTGCGCGCCTGGTCCAGCAGGGTGATGTAGTCCTGGCTGCCCACCCCGATGTTCTCTTGGCCGGTGATGTGCCAGCGGGATCGCTCGAAATAGAGCCGGATCATCAGCGAGGCGGTGGAGCGGGCCCAAGCCACGTCCTGGTTCAGGATATAGACCCGGTCGAACCCGTACTCGCGGTTCAAGAGCTTCATGCTCTGGATCAGATAGTTCACCAAATACTTGGTGTTGAGACCCACCCGGAAGATGTAGCGGTACTTGGGGTTCCGGAGCACCATGGCGTTCACGGCCGGCGACATGGCGATGCAGACCAGGGTGGGGAGCCGGTGGGCGGCCAGGAGGTCCATGGACTCCAGGAGCACCTCCGAACGGAAGGGCCCCACCAACAGCGCCGCGGGCTTCTCCCGGGCCAGGAAAGCGGCCAGTTTGGCCACCGATCTGGCCGGGGGGATGGCCGGGTTGGCGTCGTCCAGGTCGCAGGCCACCACGCGTAGGCGGCGCCGTTCACGGCCTACCAGCACCCCGCCGGCCTGGTTGATCTCCCCCACCGCCAGGCGGACGGCCAGGAGGCTGTCCGCGCCTTCCACCGTGCCCAGGGAGGTGGGCACCCCCACCACCAGGGGCAGGGCCCCGGGCCCGGCCGCGGCCGGGGTCCCCGGCCCGGAGAGCCCCAGGGCCGCCAGGGCCAGCGCCAGCCCCAGGCCGGCCCAGAGGGCGAGGCTTCCCGGGCGCTTCATTTCAGCCCCAGGCGGGCCATCTTTTCGTAGAGGCCCTTGCGGGAGATGCCCAGGCGCTTGGCGGCCAGGGTCTTGTTGTCCTGGCTGGCCTTCAGGGTGTTGGCGATGAGGCTGGCCTCCATCTCCCGGAGGGTGCAGCCCGGCTCCGCCAGGCGGATCAGGTCCGGCTCCTCCCCCAGCCCCGCGGGCGCCCCCAGCTGCCGCACCTTCTCGGGCAGGTCCTCCAGGGTTACATAGGGCCCCTTGCACAGGATGATGGCCCGGGCCAGGCAGTTCTTCAGCTCCCGCACGTTGCCGGGCCAGCCGTAATCCAACAGCGCCTGCATGGTGCCGCTGCCCACCCCCTCGATGGCCTTTTTGTAACGGCGGGCGTAGCGGGCCAGGAAATGCTCCACCAACAGCGGGATGTCCTCCCGGCGGGCGGCCAGGGGCGGCACCCGGAGCGAGATCACGTCGATGCGGTAGAGGAGGTCGCTGATGAACTTGCCCTCGGCGATCTTGCTCTCCAGGTCGCTGTTGGTGGCCGCCACCAGGCGCACGTCCACCTGCCGGGTGCGGCTGGTGCCCACCGGCTCGAAGGTGCCGTCCTGCAAAAAGCGCAACAGCTTGGCCTGCAGGGACAGGGACATCTGCCCCACTTCATCCAGGAACAAGGTGCCCCGGTCCGCCAGTTCCAGGCGGCCCTTGCGGTCGCCCAGGGCGCCGGTGAAGGCCCCGCGCACGTGACCGAACAGCTCGGCCTCCAACAGGGTCTCGCTCAGGGCGGCGCAGTTGATACACACCATGGGCTCGTCCCGGCGGCCGGACTCCTGGTGCAGGGCCCGGGCCAACAGCTCCTTGCCGGTGCCGGTGGGGCCGGTCAACAGCACCGAGGCGTCGGTGGGGCCCACGGTGCGCACCACCTCGAAGAGGTTCTGCATGGCCCGGCTGGCCCCGATGAGTTCATGAAAGGTGTTCTCGGCGCTCACCTTGCGGCGGAGAGTGGCCAGTTCGCGCCGCATCTCGGCCTGGTGGCAGACCTTGGAGAGGGTGATGGGCAGTTCCTCGAAGTTCAGCGGCTTGATCAGGTAGTCGGTGACCCCTTCCTTCAAGGCCTCCACCGCGGTCTGCACCGTGCCAAAGGCGGTCATGATGATGAAGGGCGGCGGCGGCTGGCGGATCTCGCCGAGGCGCCGGAACAGCTCCAGCCCGCTCATGCCCGGCATCTTCAGGTCGGAGAGCACCAGGTCGAGGTTCTCGTGCTCCTGGAAGATCTCCAGGGCTTGGTCGCCGCTGGAGGCCTGCAGCACTTCATAGCCGTTGTCCGTCAGGAACAGCACCAGCACCTTCAAGGTGTTGATGCGGTCATCCACCACTAAAATCGTCTTGCCCGGATTCACGGGGCATCCTCCCTCTGGCGGGCAAGACCAGCCCACCCGCCAGGCGCGTCCTGCCGGCGGTCAGCCCACCGCCGGCCAAGCCACCACCAGGGGAAACACCATGGTCACCCTGGTGCCGGACCCCAGTTCGCTGGCCAACTCCAGGGAGCCGCCGTGGCTCTCCACAATGCCGAGGCTCAAAGGCAGGCCCAGGCCGGTGCCTTCTTCCTTGGTGGTGAAGAAGGGATCGCACACATACGGCAGGTCCTCGGGGCTGATGCCCCGGCCCTGGTCTTCCACGGTCAGCCACACCCGCCGCCCGGCAGCCTCGTCCCGGGCGCCGGTGGTGAAGGTGATCGTCCCGCCCGGCTGGCTGGCGTCCAGGGCGTTGATCACCACGTTCAACAGCACCTGCTCCACCTGGTAGGGGTCCAGGTAGACCGGGGGCAGGTCCGGGTCCAGGCGGTTCACGAAGCTCACCCCGCCCGCGGCCGCCTGCTCGGCCAACAGCTCCTGGGCCCGCAGCACGCCCTGGTTGAAGTCCAGCTTCTGGGGCTTGGGGGGAGCCTGCTTGGCAAAGAAGAGAAACTCCGACACCACCCGGTTGAGCCGGTCGATCTCCTCGGACACGAGCGTGGTGTACTGCTCGATCAGGGGCTCGTGGGACCAGCGCTGCCGCAGATGGACCATGGCCCCCTTCATGGCGTTCAGGGGGTTCCTGATCTCGTGGGCCACGCCGGCCGAGAGCCGGCCCAGGGAGACCAGCTTTTCGGAGCGCACCAGCTCGGTCTGCATCTTGGCCAGGTTCGTGGTCATGCGGTTGAAGGAGCGGGTCAAATCGCCCAGTTCGTCGTTGGACTGGACCTTGATCTCCTGGCTCAGGTCGCCCCGGGCCAGGCGGTCGGTGGCCACCACCAGGCGGCGCACCGGGCGGAGCAGGTTGTAGGAGAGGATGGAGACCCCCAACAGGGTGATCACCAGGGTGATCCCCACCACCTGGATCACCCGCTCCCGGATGAGCCGGGCCTCGCGGCCGAACTCCTCCACCGGGATGGTCACGGCCAGGGACCATTTCATGATGGGTATGGGGGCGTAGGCCGCCACTTTCTCCTGGCCCTGGAACAGGTAGCTCTCCCAGCCGGTGTGGCCGGCCATCATGTCCTTGATCAGGCCGGGCAGGCGCACCCCGGGGTAATTGCCCGGGTGCAAGGTGTAGGGGGCGTATTGGGGATGCACCAGGATCCGCCCCAACTGGTCGATCAAGAAGGAGTAGCCGATCCGCCCCACCTGCACGTTGCGCACCACCTGGATGATCTTCTCGAAGTCCAGGTCGATGACCAGGACCCCGGCGGGCTCACGCCAGCCGGTGACGAAGCATTTGGCCGCGTGAATCAGATAGCCCCGGCGGTCCACCGAGTTGACCAGGCCGGAGAAGTAGATGGCCGCGGGCCCCAGGGCCAGGGCCTGGCGGAAGTACGCGGTCTCCCCTCGCGAGGCCCTGACGGGCAGATCCCCCTGGCGGCCCACGACGATCAATTCCCGGCCCTTTTGATCCAGGAGGCGGATCTGGTAGTAGAACTCGTTGCGGGAAAGGAAATCCTGGAACAGCTTGCTCAGGTTTTCCTGGTTGAAGCGGGCCTCGGCGCTCAGCCGGAAGGCGCGGGCCAGGTGGTAGTCCTCCAACACCGGCAGGCCGGTCATGGTGTCCAGGTCGGTGCGGCAGTAGTGGAACACCTGGTTGATCTTCTGGGCCGCGGACTCCACTTGCACCATCTGTTCCTGGCGCACCAGCCGGTTGACCCGCTCCACCGAGGCCTGCACGGACAAGTAGCCCACCACGGCAATGGGGATGCAGGCCAATGGTAAGATAAGTAACAACAGTTTGAAAAAGATGGACATGCGAAACGGCATCAGGCGGCCCCCCGGGGCGGCCGGCATGGGTTTCGTCGCCCGTATTCCGCCAGGGTCCGGCCAAGGCTCACGCAAGTTCGTCGAGAGATCATATAAGTTTTTCAGCATGTTATCATTAGGGTACCAGGGCAGAGCCGGGGACTCCAGGGGCGGGTCGCGGGGGAGGAGGAGGGAAAAGCGAAGGGATTGCCGCAACCGTTCTCACCTGAGCCAGGCTCACCATAGCATGCCGCGGGGCCCGCAAAGTTGAGAAAAATCTACACGAATGAGTAAAGAGGGAACACTCGCCCCGGCCGGAATCCGGGGCGCGGGAGGGCGGAAGGCGGGAAAAGGGCGGGGCCGAGGCTCCCGGGCCGGGAGGGCGGCGGGGGGTGGCCACGCGCCCGGTTGGGAGTCCCGGCCCGGCCCTCACCCCCCGCCGGCCCCGGAACTCCGGTCGGGGTGCAGCAGGTCTCGCAGGTTCTCAGCCAGGGCCCGCAGCGAAAAGGGCTTCATGATCAGCATGCTGATGCCCAGCTCTTGCAGGCTCTCGGCGGGGAGGCATTCTTCGTTGCCGGTGCACAGGGCCACGGGCAGATCGGGCCGAAGCGCCTTGATCTCCCGGGCCAACTGCACCCCGGTCAGCTGCGGCATGATATGGTCACTGATCACCACGTCAAAGGCCTCGGGCGAGCCCCGAAAGGCCTCCAGGGCCGCGGAGCTGCTGGTGAAGGCCTGCACGGTGTAGCCCATGCGCTCCAGCATCAGCTTGCCCAGATCGGCCAGGGCCTGTTCGTCATCCACGAACAACGCCGTGCCCCGGCCTTGGAGCAGGGGCTCCCGGGGAGGAACCGCCCGCTCCTCCTCCTCTTCCACCCGGGGTAGCCAGACCCGGAAGGTGCTGCCCCGGCCGGGCCGGCTTTCCACGCTGATGGCCCCGCCGTGGTTTTTCACGATGCCGTGCACCACCGAAAGCCCCAGGCCGGTGCCCTCCCCCACCCCCTTGGTGGTGAAAAAGGGCTCGAAGATGCGCTCCAACACCTCCGGGGCCATGCCCTGGCCGGTGTCGCTCACCTGCAGGCAGAGGTAGCCGCCCCCGGCCAGATCGCCCAGGGCCCCCGTTTCCGTGGGCTCCAGGGTCTGTTCCTCCAGACTCACGCGCAAGACTCCGCCCGCCGGGCCCATGGCGTGGCTGGCGTTGGTGCACAGGTTCATCAGCACCTGATGGATGTGGGTGGGGTCGCCCAGGATCTTGCCGGTTTTGGTGGTCACGTTTTGCTGCAGCTCGATGGTGGTGGGGATGGAGGCCCGCAGCAGCTTCAGGGCTTCCTTGACGATGGGGGCCACGAAGAAGACCTTTCGCTCGGCCGCGCTGCGCCGGCTGAAGGCCAGGATCTGGCTCACCGTGTCGCGGGCCCGGCCGCCGGCGGCCAACACCTGCTCCAGATAGCGCCGCTCCTTGTCCTCCAGGCGCGGACTGTTCAGGGTCAGCTCGGTGTAGCCCAGGATGGCCGAGAGGATGTTGTTGAAGTCGTGGGCGATGCCGCCGGCCAGGGTGCCGATGGCCTCCAGCTTCTGGGCCTGTTGGAGCTGGGCGGTCAGGGTCAGGTGCTCGGTGATGTCCCGCTCCACGGCCACGTAGTTCTGCACCTCGCCGTCGGGGCCGTGCACCGGGGAGATGGTGGCTTCCGCGTTGTATTTGACGCCGTCCTTCCGCAGGTTCACGAAGCGGCCCTGCCAGGTGCAGCCGCTGGTGATGGTCTCCCACAGCTCCTGGTAGAACGCGGGCTCGTGCTCGCCGCTTTTCAGCAGGCGCAGGTTCTGGCCCAGGGCCTCCGCGCGGGAATACCCGGTCATGGCCTCGAAAGCCGGGTTGACGTAGATGATGTTCCCCTCTGGGTCGGTGATGGCGATGGATTCGCCGGCCTGCTCGATGGCCATCAGCAGGCGCTCCCGGATGGCCTCGGCCTGTTTGCGCTCGGTCAGGTCCCGGATAATCATGCTGGAGCGCAGGCCGCCCGCAGGGTCCCGGAACACCACAGAGGAGACCTCGCCGGGGAAGCGGGCGCCGTCTCCCCGCAGGAAGGTAAGCTCGCCGCGGGCCTGGCCGGTGCGGATGCGCTCCTCCAGAAGCTGTTGGAGGCGGTGATCCGAGGCCGCCACCAGGTCTTCCCGCCGGAGGCGGCACAGCTCTTCGCGGGAGCGGCCGAACATCCGGCTGGCCGCGGGGTTGACCGAGAGGATGACGCCGTCGGGCACGGTGAGCATCACCGCGTCCATGCTGTTCTCGAACAGGTTGCGGTAGCGTGCCTCGCTCTCCCGCAGGGCACTCTCCACCCGCCGGCGCTCGGCCAGCTCGTCCACCAGCTCCCGGGTGCGCTCGGCCACCAACTCCTCCAGGCGGTCGCGGTGGCCCCGGAGTTCCTGGCGGATGCGGTCCAGCTCCAGAAAGGCCCGCACCTTGCCCAACAACACCTCGGGTACAAAGGGCTTGATCACGTAATCCACCGCGCCGGCCTCGTAGCCCTTGAACACCTGCCAGTCCTCCACAAAGGCCGCGCTCAGGAACACGATGGGGATGGACTGGGTCTCGGGGTTGCCCCGCAACAGCTCGGCCAGCTCGTAGCCGTCCATGCCCGGCATCTGCACGTCCAGGATCGCCAGGGAGAACTCCCGGCCCAGGGTGGCGGCCAGCGCCTCCTGGCCGCTGCCGGCCTGCACGATCTCGGCGCCGGTGATGGCCAGAGTCCGCTCCAGGGCCAGGAGATTGGCCGGCCGGTCATCGACAATGAGGATGGCCTGTTCCTTAGGTTTCATCGCTCCCCCCCCCCTTCCCTGGCGCGATCCGCGAGGTTCGCGCGCCCCATGGCGGCGAGGACCTGGCCGATGGCGTCCGGCGGCAGGACCAGCTTGATATTCGCCAGATGTATGCCGGCCTGGGGCATGAACGGGCTATCCGCCGTGGCCGGGTCCTGGGCCAGGCACAGCCCGCCGTACGCCGCGATAAGCCGCAGGCCGGCGGCGCCGTCATCATTGGCCCCCGAAAGAATCACCGCCACCAGATCCTCGGCATAGGCGCGGGCCGCGCTTTCGAACAAAACGTCGATGGAAGGCCGCGCCCAGTGGACCTTGGGGTCCACCGACAGGGCCAGGGCGCCGCCGCGCTCCACCAGCAAATGGTAGTCGGCCGGCGCGGTGTAGAGGTGGCCGGGCAGGAGGGGCTCCTTGTCCCCGGCCTCCTTGACCGCCAGCGGAGTGGCGGAGGCCAGATGCGCACAAAAGGCGCCGTGATCGGATTTGTGCAGGTGGCTCACCACGATCAAGGGGAGGGGAAAGTCCTTCTCCAGCGGCTCCAGCAAGGTCAACAGAGCGGCCGTCCCTCCGGCCGACCCCCCGAGGACCACGGCCCGGAAAGGCCGGTCGGCCCAATCGGCGGAGCCTATCACCGGCGGCCGGCTCATGTCCCCCTCTTCCGAAAGATGCGCGCGGCCCGGTCCACCACCTCATACTCGCCGGCCACCGCGGTGAACTGCAAATCTTCCTTGGCGCCCAGCACCAGAAACCCACCGTGCACCAGGCTCTCGGTGAAGATCCGAAGCGCCCGGTCGGCCAGCTCGCGGTTGAAGTAGATGAGCACGTTGCGGCACGACACCAGGTGCATCTCGCCGAAAACGTGGTCCGTGGTCAAGTTGTGGTTGGCGAAGGTGATGCGCTCCTTGAGCCGGGCGTTCAGGGTGGCCAGGCCCTGCCCGGCGCGATAGTACCCCGCGAACGAGCCGGTGCCGCCGCCCTCCTGGTAGTTGCGGGTGAACTCCTGCATCTGGGCGGCCGTGTAGACCCCCATCCGGGCCTGCCGCAAGGCGTCGTCGTTGAAGTCCGTGCCATAGATGGTGCTGCGTTCCAGCAGCCCGGCCTCGGCGAACACCACGGCCAGGGAGTAAACTTCCTCCCCGGTGGCGCAGCCGGCGGCCCAAGCCTTGACAAAGGGATAGGTCTGGAGGAGCGGCAGCACCTGCTGGCGCAGGACGCGGTACACCAAGGGATCGCGGAACATCTCGGTGACCGAGATGGAGAACTGCCGCACCAGCTCGGAGAAGGCTTCCTTGTCCCGCAGGATGACCGGGATCAGCTCCGCGATGGAATCCAGCCCCGCCCGGTTCACGAACTGCCGGACCCGCCGGTCCACCGAGGCCCGGGCGTAGGAACGGAAGTCATAGCCGTAGCGCCGGTATATGGCCTCCAACAAGAGATCTACCTCTATGTCTTCAATCTCGTTCGGCTTCATCCCTGGCGCCTCTCAGCTACCGGTAGAGCCACACCCGGAGCATCGAGATCAAGCGGTCCGGATCCACCGGCTTCGAGAGATAGTCGTTGGCGCCGGCCTCGATGCACCGCTCATAATCGCCGCGCATGGCCTTGGCGGTCAGGGCGACAATGGGCAGCTTTTTGAATTGTTCCTGGGCGCGGATCTGCTTCATGGTTTCATACCCGTCCAAGACGGGCATCATGATGTCCATGAGCACGATGTCCACCCCCGGCCTGGTTTCCAGGAGAGCCAGGGCCTTTTGGCCGTTCTCCGCCTTCCGCACCCGCAACCCGTGCTCCGTCAGGATCTTGGTCATGGCGAACAAGGCCCGCATATCGTCGTCCACCAGGAGCACGTTCTTGCCGCGCAACATGGCGTCCGCATCATGCAGGCTGGTGATGATCCGCCGCTTCTTCTCGGGCATCTCGGCGACCACCCGATGCAAGAACAAGGACACCTCGTCCAAAAGCCGCTCGTCGGAGCGGACCCCCTTGATGACCACCGCGCCCGCATGGGACCGCAGCTCCAGGTCCTCCTCCCAGGTCAGCTCCCGGGCGGTGTGGACGATCACGGGCAGCGCTTGGATGCCCTCGTCCTGCGCGATCTGCTTCAACAGCTCGCCGCCGTCGATGTCCAAGAGGCCCAGGTCCAGCACCATGCAGTCGTAATGCTGGCCCTTCAGGGCCAGGAGGGCCTGGGCCCCGCTGGCCGCTTCTTCCACGGCCACGTCCTCCTCGGCCAGGAGTTCGACGATCCCCCGGCGGGCGCTCTCCTCGTCGTCCACCACCAGCACCCGCCGGATGCGGCGCTCCGAGGTCTTGGCCAGCTTGGCCAGGGCGTCGTTAATCTGCTCCCGGCTCACCGGCTTCTGGAGAAAGCCGACGGCGCCCTTCTGCAGGGCCGCGGGCGCGGCGTCCTCCACCGAGGCGATGTGCACCGGGATGTGCCGGGTGCCGGGATCCTCTTTCAACAACTCCAGGACGCGCCAGCCGTCCATGCCGGGCAGCTTCAGGTCCAGCACGATGCCGTGGGGGACATGGCGCCGCGCCAGCTCCAACCCGGCCTCGCCCGTGGCCGAGGCCAGCACCCTGAACCCCTGCTCCCGGCATTGCCTGGCCAGGATGCGGGCGAACCGGGCGTCGTCCTCGACGATCAAGATCGAGCGGTCCTGGGCGGTCAGATGGTCCCGGTCGTCGTCCAGCACCTCCAACCGGGCCGGCGGGAGGGCCGGGGGCGCCTCCGGCTCCGCGGGGGCGGTTGGTTCGGCCGCGGGCTCCGCCGCGGCCGGCGGGCGGTTGATCGGCAGCACCACGGTGAAAGTGGAGCCCTGGCCGGGTTCGCTGGCCAGCGCGATATCGCCCCCCAACAGCTGCAACAACTGCTTGACGATGGAAAGCCCCAGGCCGGTGCCGCCGTACAGGCGGCCGGTGGAGCCGTCGCCTTGTTGGAAAGCCTCGAAGATGGCCTTGTGCTGGGCCTGGGGCACCCCGATGCCGGTGTCCTCCACCACGATCCTGAGCTGGTCCTCCGGCGCCAGGCCGAAGGTGAGCTTGACGTGCCCCTCTTCGGTGAACTTGAGGGCGTTGCCCACCAGGTTCCGGAGCACCTGCTCCACCCTTTTCCGCTCCGAGATGATCCGCTCCGGCGCGCCGGGCTCGGTCACCACTTCCAGGGCCAGGCCCTTTTCCTGGGCCTGCCGGCCGAAGTTCCGCCGCACCGTCTCGGCCAGGTCGGCGACAAGCACCTCGCTGAAGTGGAGGTCCATGCGCCCCGCCTCGATCTTGGAAAGGTCCAGGATGTCGTTGATCAAGGAGAGAAGGTCGTTGCCCCCCTGGTAGATGACCTGGGCCGACTCCACCTGCTCGGGCTTGAGGTTGCCCTCCCGGTTCTCGGACAAGGAGCGCGCCAGGAGCAGCAGGGAGTTCAGGGGGGTCCTGAGTTCGTGGGACATGTTGGACAGGAACTCGGACTTGTACCTGCTGGCCCGGGCCAGGTCCGCGGCCTTGTCCATGATCTCCTGGCGGGCCCGCTCCATGCCTTGTTTTTGGCGCTCCAAAAGCTCGGTCTTCTCCTCCAGCTCCTCGTTGGTGACCTGCAGCTCCTCCTGCTGCATCTTGAGCCGGGCCTCGGAGTCCCGGAGGAGCTGGGTCTGCTCCTCCAGCTCCTCGTTGGACGCCCTGAGCTCCTCCTCATTGGCCTGGAGCTCCTCGGTCATCTGCTGGGATTCCTCCAACAGGTTGGCCTGGATCTCGCGGGCCTGGGCGCTCTCGATGGCCGCGGCGATGTTGTCGTTCACCGCCTCCAAGAGGGCGGCGCCGGCCTGGTCCGGCGGGGCCAGGAAGCCCAGCTCCAAGACGGCCCGGACCCGGCCATTGTGGACAATGGGTTTGATGTACACCACCCGGGGCGTCATCTCGCCCAGGCCGCTGGCGATGGCGAAGTACTCCGGGGGCACCTGGTCCAGGACAAAAAGCTTCTTCTCCAGCGCGACCTGGCCCACCAGGCCTTCGCCGGGTCCGTACTCGTAGGTCCGCCCCGGACGGCGCTGGTGCGCGTGACTACCGGCCAGCCGCAGCACCCCTCCCGCCTCGGCGACGTACATGAGCCCAATGGGCGCGGCCAGGCGTTGGCACAAGAAGGAGATGATCTCGCGGCACAGGGTGGCCACCGGAGGGTCGTCCAGGAGGCGCACGGCCAGCTCGGCCTGGGCTTCCCGGATACGGGCCTGGGCCAACACCTGCGCCTCCAGGCGTTTGCGCAGGAGGATTTCATAAAAGGCCTGGGCCAGGGTCTCGGCCGCCTCCCGATCGTTGGCGTCAAAGCCGCCCTCCTTGTTGGCCACGGCGATCAGGCCCCTGGCCCGTCCCTCCCGGACAAAGGGCACGCCCAGGAAGTTCACCAGCTCCGGATGCCCCGGCGGCACCGCGCGCCAATCCGGATGGCCGGCCGGGTCGTTGGCGATCAGCGACGCGGTGTTTTTCAGCACCCCGTACCAGAGGCCCCGGAGCTCCATGCCCTTGATCAACAGGGGGGCGATGGCCCCGTCCATGGCGCAGGCCTGCCAGCCCGGGTTGCTGAGCGCGATGGTGTCGAGCTTGCCCTCAGGGTTGATCTCGCCGATGAAGCCGAACTTGGCCGCGGTGAGTTCCTCCACCGCGCGCAGGGTCTTCTCCGCCAAGGCCTCCTCGCTGTCCGCGGACAGGGATTCCTGGAAGATGCGGTTGACCGCGGCGGTGACCCGGGAGGTGCGCTCCAACGCCTCCGCGGCTTCTTTGCGCTCGGTGATGTCCATGGACACGCCGATGACCCCGACGATAGCCCCGCTGTCGTCCACGTAGGGGATCTTGCTGGTGGTAATCCAACGCCGGCCGGCCTCGGTCTCCCAGGGCTCCACGATGTTGAGCTTGGGTTCCCCGCTCCGGACCACCGCGAGATCGTCGTCCAGGTAGGCCTGGGCCCGGTCCCGGGGATAGAGGTCAAAGCAGTCCCGGCCCTCGATCTCCTCCTTGGTGGCGTGGTGCGCGTCGGCCACGTACTGGTTGACCCGGATGTAGCGGTTCTCGGTGTCCTTGTAAAAGACCAGGCCCGGCAAGGCGTCCATGATGGTGGTCAACTCGGTGGAGCGGCGCTGGAGCTCCCGGGTCCGGGCTAAAACCTCTTGCTCCAGGTTGTCTTGGCTCGCTTGCAGCGCCTTGGCCAGCTCCGAGAGCCGGCGCTCGTTCTCGCGGGCCTTCGTGACATCGACGTTGGTGGATTGGTAACCGGTAATTTTCCCTGCGGCGTCGTGCACCATGGTGGTGTAACCGTGCGAATAGAACTCCTCGCCCTCCCGCCGCCGGGCCAGGAACCTACCCTCCCATACGCCCAAGGTGTCAAGCGACTCCAGCATGGCGGCCGCCTCGGCGGGATAGCGGAACAGCTCGTGCAGGCTTCGGCCCACGGCGTCCTCCTTGGAGGCGAAACCCCACATCCGCACAAAGGCGTCGTTGACCAGGTTGATGACGCCCGCCGCGTCGGTGGTGCTGAGCGCGGCTGTGGATCCCTCGAAGAAGGCGTCCTTGACCTTGAGTTCAGTCTCGCGCTCCTTGCGCTCGCTGATGTCGATGCAGGTGCCGACCCACTCCTGGACCTGATTGTCGTCATCCAGCACCGGCGCGCCGAGCACCAGGAAATCGCGAAAGACCCCGTCGTGCCGGCGGAGGCGGCATTCGATCTCGAAGTTGCGGCCCGTGGCCACGGCCTGTTCCCAGGCCGCCAGGGTCCGTTCCTGGTCCTCGGGGTGGACCGCTTTGCCCCACCACCCCGCGCCGTACAACTCCGCGGGGGGCAGGCCGGTGAATTGCCGGAACGCGGGGAGATCCTCCACCACCTCCCCGGCGGGGTTGGTCACCCAGCTGAGTTGGCCGGTCAACTCCACAAAAGAGCGGTAGCGCACCTCGCTGGCCCGGAGCGTCTCCAGGGCCCGCTTGGCCACGGTGATGTCCATGGCCTGCTCGAAGCGGACCTGGCGCCCGTCCGGCCAGTCGATGGCCCGGTCAAAGCAGCGGTACCAGTTGCCATTGACCTCGTTCTGAAACTCCCAGATGTAGGAGCGGCCGAGATACTCGCCGAAGATCAGGTGGTTGGTGCAAAAGGGGCAGGGAGTTTCCCGGCCCTGGATCACCCGAAAGCATGGTTTACCCAGGGTGTCATCGCCCCAGATGCGCCGGAAAGTCTCGTTGACGTGCAACAGCTCATAGGTTTGGGGATCGGCCACGTAGATCACGTCGTCGATGCCGTCCAAGACGCTTTGCAGGATGGACAACTCCTGGGCGGAAACCTCCTCCAGACGTTTGCGATCACTGATATCGCGCAAAAAGGCCACCAAGCGGGGCTCCGGGCCGGGCAGCAGGCTGGTGGACACCTCCACGTGGAACAGCTCGCCGTTTTTGCGGCGGTGCACCGACTCGAAGCGGTCGCCGCCTTCCGCCAAGAGCTTTCGGAGGCGGGCGGCGGTTTCCGCGCTCTCCTCCCGGGCCTCCAGGTCGGAGATGTGCAGGGAGAGGATCTCCTCGCGCGCGTAGCCGGACATCCGGAGGTAGGCGTCGTTCACTTCCAGGAGCCGGCCTTCCTGGTCCACCAGCCAATAGCCGTCGAGGGAGGACTCGATGGTGGTCTCCAGCCGCGCGGCATACTCCTTGGCCGCGGTGATGTCCCGGGCGATGGACCAGATCTCCTGCAAGTTCCCTTGGGCGTCATACTGGGGCATGATGGTCCACAGCGCGTGGTGGACGAGGCCCTGCAACGAGACCTGCCGGTTTTCCCAGGATACGGAGGTGAGCCTCCCCTTCAGCCAGCCGGCAAAGGCCTGTTGGGTGGTTTCCCGGTCCTCGGGATGAATGAAATCAAAGGCTTGTTGGCCCAGGAGGGTCGCGGCGGGCGCGCCGAAAAACTCCGAGGCGGCTTGGTTCAGATAGGTGAGGCGGCCCTCCCGGTCCACCACGGTCACCGGGTCGCTGGTCCCGTCCAGGAACGCCTTGGTCCGCCGGGCGTTGTCTTCCGAGGGAAGACGGCCATCGGATGTGTTCGAAGGTTTGCTCATTCACGCCCTCCCCGCACGAACGCCTCGCCCCTTTTCGCCGGGAACAGGGCCAGTCCACGCATCGCCCGCGTGTCTGGGTTTCCGCCTGGCTTCCCGAGGGGCGTGAAAAACAATATCAGATTGAATATGTTGCGATTACCAGGAACATCCCGCCGGACCCGGCCGGGGTCGGGGGCTTCGCCTGGGCTAAGCCGGGGCTAAGCCGGAACCAAGCCAGAACCAAGCCAGAACCAAGCCAGAACATGGCCAGAACCAAGCCGGATGCGGGCCGGGATTCCTGGACACAACATCCATTCCCTCCCTCGCGAGCGATAGCCCCCCCGGCCGGAGGAGGCGGCTTACCGCCTGCCAACCCTGAAAAAGCCGTTTTGTAAACCTTGGAAAATGCCCCCCTGTTGGCCAAAATTCCCAGAGACTGGACCGAAGAACCGGAAGTTGCGGGAAGCTTCAGAGCCTACCGCGCCCTTTCGACCGGCCACGGGGTCTCCCGGGCGGTCGAAAAGCTGGGCCAGGCTGAAGCGGAAGGCGGATGATGCGGTGATGTGTGCTCCTCAGAGGTCATATGGTGATGAGGGGCATAGGGCAGGCACGGCCCGGTCAGCCAACTGTCACGCCGCGGCCTTCAGGAGCCCCGGCTCGACAACTCATTTCACCCTTTTGATAATCATATCTCATTCAGGGGTCTTGACGCAGCTAGTAATCCTGGCGGCATTCTCGCTGGCCGGTCCGGCCGCGCTATTTGTCACCCCAGCCCCCTGTGATGCGGCCAGAAATGCGGGGCAGGCCCGGCGACCCCACCCCGCTGCCCCGGCCCCTGGCGGGCGGTTGGGATACCGCCTGCCAAGGGCGCCGGGGAGGGAGCTTGCAACCCCTCGCTAGGGCAGTCGGCCCGCCCGCAGGAGCCGGCCCAGGAGCATGCGCTGCACCTCGCTGGTGCCTTCCACGATCTGCAGGATCTTCACGCCCTTGTAGAAGCGCGATACGGCGTACTCGTTCATGTAGCCATAGCCGCCGTGGATCTGCACCGCGTCCGAAGCCGCTCGCTCGGCCATCTCCGAGGCGAAAAGCTTGGCCACGGTGGCCTCCAGGGTGTGGGGCCGGCCCTGATCCTTCAAGCAGGCGGCTTTCAAGTACTGGTTGCGGGCCAACTCGATATGCATGGCCATGTCGGCCAGCTTGAACTCCACGGCCTGGAAGTCGATGAGGGGCCGCCCGAACTGCCGGCGCTGGGTGGCGTAGGTCAGGGCCAGTTCCAGGCAAGCCGCGGCCGCGCCCACGGCCACCGCCGCGATGGAGATGCGCCCCGTCTCCAGCACGGCCAAGTGCTGGGCCAGGCCCCGGCGGGGATCGCCCAGGAGATTGCCCGCGGGGATGCGGCAGTCCTCCATGATCATCTCGTGGGTGGCGCTGGTGGCCCAGGCCATCTTGGCGTAGGCCGGGCCGATGGTCAGCCCCGGCGAGTCCTTGGGCACGATAAAGGTGCTGATGGTGGACGAGCCGTCCTCCAGGGTGGTCTTGGCCGCCACCAGGGCCAGGGAGGCGTGCTCCAGGCCGATGTTGGTGATGAACTGCTTGTTGCCGTTCAGGATATACTCCCCGCCCTGCCGCACGGCGGTGGTGCGCATGGCCGCCGCGTCGGAGCCGCTGTCAGCCTCGGTCAGGGCAAAGGCCCCGACGGCCTCGCCCCGGGCCAACGGGGAGAGATAACGCTTTCTCTGCTCCTCGTTGCCAAAGACCAACAGCTCCTGGGCCACCACGCTCACGGTGATGTCCAGCATGGCTCCCAGGCTGGGGTCGCCGCGGGAGATCTCCTCGATGCACAGGTGCATCCCCACCCAGTCGCCGCCGGCGCCGCCCCATTGCTCGGGAATGGGGATGCCCATGAGGCCCAGCTCGGCCATCTGGGCCATGATCTCGTAGGGATAGCGCTTCTCCTGCTCCAGCCGGGCCACCTGGGGGGTGATTTGCTCCCGGGTGAACTCCCGGGCCGTGTCCCGGATCATGCGTTGCTCATCGCTCAAGTCGAAGTTCATGGGCTCACCTCCCTTCCCGCTTCGCGCGCCCGGCGTCGATATTCTCCAAGAGAGCCTCGAGGCGTAAAAACACCGCGTCCTCGCTGTATTTGCGGCTGTCGGCGTGATCCAGGTCCACCAACACCCCGGGAACCCCGGTGGCCGCGGTGATCAACTCCTTCTGGTCCATCTGCATCACCGAATAGGGCTTGCAGCTCCGGTTGCTCACGAAGATCACCCCGTCAATGGCGTAGTCCCGGATGACCTGCTGCATGACTTGGCTGCGCAGGTGCAGGCCATAGGGGCAGACCGAGAAGTTGGCCCGGCGGGCCAAATGCCGCAGGGGGTCCGGGTCCGGCAGGTCCGCCAAGAACGTGCCGCCTTCCAAGGCGCCGATGCAGCCGGTGTAGCTGGCGTAGACCAGGTTGGCCCCCAGCCCTTGCAGCCGGCTGCGCATGGCCCGCAGCTGGTGCCAGGGGGCGATGTTGTCCCACAACAGACGGTACTTCTCCTCCGGCACCGGAAACTCGCCCCGGGCCATCTGCTCCTCCACCTCGCGCACCAGCAGCTCCAGATGGGCCACCAACTCCGGCCCGCCCCGGAGCCGGCTCAGGAAGGGGGCCATGTGGGCAAAGGTGTCAAAGGCGGTGATCCCGGCCGGACGCTGCCGGGCCAGGGCGAGCAGGCGCCGCCACAGGCGGTGGGCCTGTTGGGTGCAGGCCACGGCCTGGCGCACCCGGTCCAGGTCAAACTTCTGGCCGGTGTGCTCCTCTATGAAACGGATGAGCTCATGGTACTGGCTCAAAATGTATTGCAGATCCTTTTCCCGCTGGGGGCCGTAGCAAAACGGCACGTCCAAGAGGAAATGGGGCGTGCCCTGCCGCCGCCGGTACACGTCGAACCACTTGGGCAACAAGGAGCAGTTGTTGTTGTTGGAGATCAACAGATCGGCCCGGGGCAGGCCGCCCGTGGGGCTGCCCCGGCCGCCTTGGAAAGTGGTGCCCAGGTCGATGCGGGCGTAGGAGCAGAGGTCCAGGGAGTAGCCCGCGGCCTCGGCCGCCTCGCACTGGGCCGGCCCCACTCCCTTGGCCGCGCACATGGCCGCGTGGTTCTCCGGCACCGCGAGCACCAGGTCAAAGCCCCGGAGCAGCTCGATGGGCACGATGATGGCGATCCACGCCACCGGCTTGCCGGCGGCGGCCTCCTGGTGGCAGCGCAGGTAATACTCGCCCATGAGCCGGCTCAGGTTCCGGCTGGCTTGGGGCAGCAGGCGGGTACTGGCCATGTCAGCCTTCCTTCCGGGCGGGGGTGATGGTTTCGGCAAAGGCTTCCACCCGGGTGCGGAAGCCTTCCAGGTTGGCCCGGTCGTCCAGGGCCACCTCCAAAAGCAGGGAGGGCAGGCCCGCCCGGCTCAGCTCCCCGGCCAGCTCGGGAAACTCGAAGTATTCGCACTCGCAGAACTTCTCTCCCACGAAGATCACGCCGTGCGCCCCGCTTTGCCGGGCCAGGGCCGGCAGCAGGCCCCGGCGCCGCTCCGCGCTGTAGAGCAGGGTGGAGCAGGGGTGATGCCCCTGGTAGTAGTCCGCGTAATAGGCTCCCAGCTCCGTGGGCTGGGCCGCTCCGGGGTGGAGCGCCCGGGAGAGGCCGGCCAAGTCGTCGGCCACCACCCGGAGGCCCGCCTCCTCCAGAAGCCCCAGCAGAGGTCCGGGCGGCGGCTCGATGCCGGAGAGCACCACCTTGGCCCGGGCGGGAGCCGGCGCGGCCGCCGCCGCGGCCAGGAGCCCGCCGAGCAGGGCTTCCCCGTGCTCCAGGCTGGAGAGCCAGACCTGGTTCATGACCCGGGCATAGCGGCGGAAGGGCAAGCGCCCCTGGTGGGCCAGTTCCCCGGCCTGCCGGGCCAGGGCCCGCAAATGCTCATGCCGCGCCACGGCCGCGGCCAGGGCCTCCGGGCGACAGGTCACCCCCAGGTCGGCGGCCAGGCCCGCGGCCAGATCCCGCAGCTCTCCTGCCAGATAGGCTTGGGCGTGGGCCTGGGGCGGGTGGGTTTGGGGCAGGTGCATCCGCCGCAAGGGCAGGCCGGGCCGTGCCCGCTGGATGACCTCGGGCAGGTTCCGCAGGGTGTCGCAGGTGTTGTAGGCGAACAGGGCGTCGAACCCCGCCCCGGCCGGGCCCAGACAGGCCTCGGCCAGGCGGCGGGCCACCGCGCAGGCAAAGACCTGCACGTGCCGGTCGGCGTGGGAGACCCCGTCCTGCCAGTCCCCCAGATTCCACAGCACCAGGGGGGTCAGCCCCAGGGCGGTGAACAACTCCAAGGGGGGATAGGGCGGGAAGCAGCCGATCAAGGGCCGGCCCGCTTCCCGCGCCTTTTGCTGTAAGGCCAAGAGATCGTGCATATCTATCTTTACCTAGAAGTGTGGAAGGCATCTATCGCTTAACTAATTTATATATATGAAGTTTTTCTGGGGAAGGAGAGTGTGGGGGGGACTGCGGGGTCCCCGGAAAAGCGAAGCTTTTCTGGGGTGCAACTCCCTCTTTTTCAAAAAAGGGGGTCTCCCCCCACATTCTTCCCCTTCTCCAAAAGCTCTTCAGCAGACCTGGGCCGCCTGGTTTTCCCAGTAGGGACGGCGCAGGTCTTTTTTCAGGATTTTGCCCGAGGGGTTGCGGGGGATGGCGGCCACCAGGTCCACGCTTTTGGGCACCTTGAACTTGGCCAGGTGGGCCTTGCAGAAGGCGATGACCTCGGCCTCGCCCAGTTCGGCCCCGGGCCGGGGCACCACCACCGCCTTCACGGCCTCGCCCCATTGCTCATCCGGCACCCCGATCACGGCCACGTCGGCCACGCCGGCCAGGCCCAGGATGGCCCCCTCGATCTCGGCCGGGTACACGTTGACCCCGCCGGTGATGATCATGTCCTTGGCCCGGTCCACGATGTAGTAGTAGCCCTCCGGGTCCTGGCGGGCCAAATCACCCACCGTGGCCCAGTCATGGTCAAGGAAAGCCTCCCGGGTGCCGGGCTCGTCGTCCCAATAGCCGCGGAAGCCGCACAGCCCCCGGGAATACAGGGCGCCCACCTCGCCCCGGGGCACGGGCTGGCCCTGGGGGTCCACCAGCTTAAGCTCCACGTCCTGCAAGGGCTTGCCCACGCAGCGCTCCTTGCGGAGTTGGTCCACGTCCCGGAGAGTGGTGGAGACGCCCAGTTCGGTGGAGCCGTAGAACTCGTTGAGCTCGGCGTGCTCGAAGAACCTCTTGATGCGGAGCTTGGTGGGAGTGTGCAGGGGCGCGCCGCCGGAGATCAAGAGCCGGATGGAGCCGAGGTCAAAGCGGTCCAGCACCTCCCCGGGCAGGGACAGGAGCCGGTCGGACATCACCGGCACCATCATCAGCCAGTTGACCTGGTGCTCCTGGATGGCCGTCAGCACCAGCTCGGGGTCGAAACGCGGCACGATCACCAGGGTGCCCCCGGAGACCAGGGTGGCCAGATACCAGGCGCAGGGGCCGGCGTGGTACTGCGGGGCCACCACCAGTTGGCGGTCGCCGCTCCTGACCCCCCAGTCCACGCACACGGTGATGCCGGTGTGGTAGTCCTCGGCAAAGCCCCGCACGGCGCCCTTGGGGTTGCCCGTGGTGCCGGAGGTGTAGAGGATCATGTCCACGTCACCGGGCTGCACCCCGGCCGCGATCTCGTCGGCCGAGGCCCCGGCCAGGAGGGCCTCGTAATCCAAGACATCGGGGGAATCGCCGCCGGTGACGATGACGTGGGCCAGGCTGGGCACCTGAGCGCGCACCGCCTGGACCAGGGGCAGCAGCTCGGGGGAAGTGAGGATGGCCTTGGCGGCGCAGTTGTTGAGCTGATAGGCCAGCTCGTGCTCCTTGAGGTTGAAGTTCACCGGCGTGCGGACGACGCCGGTCTTGATGCCGGCCACAAAGGCCTCGTTGAACTCGAAGCGGTTGCCCAGGAGGTAGAGGGCCAGGCGGTCGCCTTTTTGGAGCCCCAAATCGAGCAGGGCGTTACCCAGCCGGTTGGTGCGCTGCCACATCTCGGCCCAGGTGAACTGGCCGCCGGGATGGATCAGGGCCGGCAGGTCGGGGTCCCGGGCCAGGTTCATCCGGAGGCTGCTGAGCAGATTGGCCGTGTAGGCTCCTTTTGGTTGGCTGAAGTCCATGAGGCTCGCGGACATGGGGTTCTCCTCCCTAATGTGGTACCGATATTTATTTCGAACGTTCAATATATCTTCGGGTCCAGCAAATCCCCGGCCCAGCCTCTTTCGGAAGACGGGCCGGCCTTCTCCCCGTCCCAGCCGGTCACCCGGCTAGGGCAGATAGGTCTGGATCAGCTCCTTGAAAGCCGGGGCCAGGGTGGCCGGGGCATACTCCTCGCCGCCCAGGCCGGCCAGGGTGTTGAGCCCCAGGCCCAGGGCGATGACCAAAGCGGCCAGGGTGTGGTTCTGGTCCTCCCGGGCCGCGCCAAAGCCGGCCACGTAGGCGGTCAGGCCGTGGAGAAAGCGGCGGATGGTGCGGGCGAACTCCGGGTTGCTGGGCGCCTGGCCCAGGTAGTTCAGGAGCACCACGTGGAAGGTGGGGTTGTCCCGGGTCACCGCGAGCATGCTGTCGATGTAGGCCAGGAGCTTCTGGCGAGGGTCCGGAAGGGGGTCCACCTCGCGGAGCACCTGGTCCCGGGAGGTGCGGAAGGCCTCCTTCAGGACCTGCAGGAGAATTTCTTCCTTGTTTTCGAAGTAGTGGTAAATGACCCCGGTGCTGAGCCCGGCTTCCCGGGCGATGTCCTTGACCGAGAAGTTGCCAAAGCCCTTGTCCACGATGCAGCGCATGGTGGCCTCCACCATCTGCTGCTGGCGGATCTCCTTTTTGGCGGGCTTGGTCAAGGCCTTCTCCCGGGGCCGCCGGCGCGGGCGGAGGGTGGCGGATGAAACTTATAATGAACGTTCAATTAATATACCGGGACACCCCGCGTCAAGCTCAAAACGTGGAGGGACACCCGATTTCGAAGTGAACGAGAGGCCCCGGAGGAGTGGGCGGGGCCGGAAGTAGCAGACGATCCACCAGCCCGGCCGGGGGGCTGTGAGCCTACCAATTAAATACTCTAAAGTTTTTGGGGGGAAGGGGGGTGTGGGGGGAAGGACCCCTTTTTTCAAAAAAGGGTCCTTCCCCCCACATTCCCAATCCTCCGAAAATCTCCTAATCTTCCTCCGGCGTCAGGGCGGCGATCTCGGCGGGGGTGAAGCCGGCCTGGGCCAGGACTTCGGCGGAGTGTTGGCCCAGGCGGGGGGCGGGGCGGGTGGCTTGATTGGGTGCGTGGGAGAGCCGGAGGGGGCAGGCCAGGAGCCCGTCGCCGGGGCCGCCCTGCTCCACCAGGCCGCGCGCGGCCACCAGGGGGCTGGCCAGGGCCTCGCCCAGGTCCAGCACCGGCTCGCAGCAGCAGTCGGCGTCGGCCAGGAGGGCCACCCACTCTGGCCGGGTGCGCCGGAGGAAGATCGCCGCCACCTGGGCTTTCACCGTTGCGTCCCCGAACTGGCCAGGCAGGAGGTCGGGCCGCTCCACCAGGGCGCAGAAATTTTGCCAGAACTTGGGTTCCAGGGCCCCCAGGCTCATCCAGGCCCCATCCGCGGTGGCGTACAGGCCGTAGCAGGGATAGCGCCCGTTCAGGGCCATGCCGCCGGGAGTGGGTGGTTCCAGGCCCGCCGCCACCCCGGCCCCCACCATGGTGGCCAGGGAGAGCACCCCGTCGAACATGGCCGCGTCCACGTATTGCCCTTGGCCGGTTTTCTCGCGCTGGATCACGGCCATGAGGAGTCCGGCCAGGGCCAGGAGGCTGCCGCCGGCCAGGTCGGCGATCTGCACCCCGGGCCAGGCCGGCTCCCCGGCCGGCGAACCGCTCAGGGGCAGGAGCCCGGCCAGGGCCAGGTAGTTGAGGTCGTGCCCGGCCCGCAGGCGCAAGGGGCCCTCTTGCCCGTAGCCCGAGATGCTCACGCAGATCAGGCGGGGCTGCACTTCGCGGAGCGCGGCATAGCCCAGGCCCAGGCGGTCGAGGGTGCCGGGCCGGAAGCCCTCCACCAGGACGTCGTAGGTTTCCAGGAGCCGGAGGAAGGCTTCGCGCCCCTGGTGGCGTTTCAGGTCCAGGGCCAGGCTCAGCTTGTTGCGGTTCACGGCCGGGAAGTAGCGGGCGCCCAGGCCCCCTGCCCCGCCCATGCCCCGCATGTAGTCGCCGCCCTTGGGATTCTCCACCTTGACCACCCGCGCTCCCTGGCAGGCCAGGAGCCAGGTCAGGTAGGGCCCGGGCAGGTTCATGGTCAGGTCCAGCACGCGGAGCCCCTGCAAGGTCTCGGGCATGGCCGCTCTCCTTTTGCCGCGACTTGGTTCAGGCCGGCCGGGGTCCCCGGTGCGGCCGGCTCACCGCTCCAGGATGGTCACCCCGCAGGCGAACTCCTCCACCGAGATCACCCCGCCGCCGTTCTCCACCAGGCCGAGACGGGCGTCCGGCACCTGCCGGGGGCCGGCCTCGCCGCGGAGCTGCACCGCGATTTCGTAGAGCATGGACAGGCCGGTGGCGCCGATGGGGTGGCCCTTGGAGACCAGGCCGCCCGAGGTGTTGATGGGGATTATGCCGCCCAGGGCGGTGGCCCCCGAGCCCACAAAGGGTCCCCCCTGGCCGAGGGGGCAGAAGCCCATCATTTCGGCCTGGTAGATCTCGCAGAAGCTGGTGGCGTCGTGCACCTCGGCCACGTCGATGTCCGCGGGACCCAGCCCGGCCTGGCGGTAGGCCGCCTCCGCGGCCCATTGGGACAGGCTGGGCTCGGCGATTGCGCGGTGCTTGCCGGCGGACATGGCGCTGGCCCGCACTTTGAGGGCCCGCTCCTGCACCGCCCGGGGCTGGGTGCGGAGGAAGGATTCGGAGCACAAGAGGAGAGCCGCGGCGCCGTCGCCGATGGGGGCGCACATGCTGCGGGTGAGTGGGTAGCTCACCTCGCGGTCGGCCAGCACCTTGTCCACCGGCACCTCGAACTGGTACTGGGCCTTGGGGTTCAGGGAGCCGTGAAAGTGGTTCTTGGAGGCCCCAAAGGCGATCTGCTCCCGGGTGGTGCCCCACTTCCACATGTGCCAGCAGGCCTGCATGGCGTAGGTGTCCATGAAGATGGTGCGGTTGGTCCCCAGGTGAAACTCCTGGCCGCACTCGGCCGCCACGGCCTCGTACTCGGCGATGAGCCGGTCCTTGTCCGCCAGGTCGATGCCGTGCTGAAAGGCCTCCATCACCAGGACCGGC
This sequence comes from Deltaproteobacteria bacterium, assembly GCA_020444165.1. Next base: position 60,213 of record JAHLLK010000007.1, read on the forward strand.
TCGGGGTGATAGAACTTGTCCATGCCCACGGCCAGGGACACCTGGTGCAGGCCGCTAAGGATGTCTTTCCAGGCCAGGTGAAAGGCCATGGAGCCGGAGGCGCAGCCGCCCTCCACGTTGAAGATGGGCACCCGCGCGGGGAACAGCCCCTCCTCCACCAGGGGAGCCAGCATAGAGTGCCCCCGCACCAGGTCCTGGCCCCACAACAGGCCCATGCCGCAGTTGGAGAAAAAGGCGCTCTCCACCGGGCCGGCGTCGCCCCAGCCGGCGTCCTGCAAGACGCCCACCAGGGCGTCCCGGGTCAGGGCCTTGTTGTCCTGGTCGGGCCATTTCTGGAACCGGGTGCTGAAAGCCCCCAACACGTATACCTCGGGCATGATTCCTCCTTTGAGGGACGGGCAAACTCCGCCGGGCGGGGTCACGCGGGAGCGCCAAGGCCCGGGGAGGCCCTTGCACCAGCGGGAATGCGCCGTCCCCTCAAAGTTCGATACCATTGCCGGAGGCGGCGGGGCAACCGTGAACCTTATTCAGCCGAGATAAGGGCGTGAAGGAAGGAATACGCGCCGGAACCCGGGGTCACCCGGGCGCGGCGCGCCCCCTAAAAAAACGGGGAGCCCCCCATGGGGCTCCCCGGGCGCGCTGCAGGCCGGGCCGGCTCAGCCGGCGGCCTTGCCGCCCTTGCGTTCGTCGATGTCCCCGGGGTACATGACGGCGTCGCGGCCGCGTTCGCCGGTGCGGATGCGCACGGCTTCCTGCACGGGGTAGACGAAGATGAGCCCGTCGCCGGCCTCGCCGGTGCGCGCGGCCTGCACGATGGTGTCGAGGGTCTGGTCCAGGTTGTCCTCGCTCAGAATGATGTTGATCTGGATCTTGGGCAGCATGTCCACCTGGTAGGTGCCGGAGCGACCGGAAAGGGTAACGCCGCCCTGCCGGCCGTGGCCCCGGATCTCCACCATGTTCAGGCCCACGATGCCCAGCTCGCGCAGCGCGTTCTTGACATCGTTCACCTTGTCCTCGCGAATGATGGCCTCAATTTTCTTCAGCATAGCGCACCCCTTTTTACATATAAGCTCGTTCACCGTGGGCGCTGATGTCAAGGCCCACCTCTTCTTCGTTGGGGTTGACCCGGAGCCCGATGCTGAGGTCCAGGAGCTTGGCCAGAATATAGGTGACGCCAAAGGCGTAGGCCATGGTCACCAGGGTGCCCCAGAGCTGGATGGCGAACTGGCTGGGGTTGCCGTAAAAGAGCCCGTTGGCCCCGCCGTCGTTCACCGCGGTGGTGGCGAAGAGCCCCGCGGCCAGCATGCCCCAGGTGCTGGCCATGCCGTGGCAGGCCCACACGTCCAGGGATTCGTCCAGCTGGCGCTTGTCCCGGAAGCGGATGGCGTAGTAGCTGATGGGGGCGGCCACCGCGCCCAGCACCAGGGCGGCCAGGGGGGTGATGTAGCCCGAGGCCGGGGTCACCGCGGCCAAGCCCACCACCATGCCGGTGGCCAGGCCCAGGGTGGAGGGCCGGCCGTCCAACCAGGAGAGCAGCATCCACACCAGGGCGGCCGAGGCGGCGCTGGTGTTGGTGGTCAACAGCGCGTTGACGGCCACGCCGTTGGCGGCCAGGGCGCTGCCCGCGTTGAAGCCGAACCAGCCCACCCACAACAAGCCGGTGCCCAACACGGTGTAGGGGATATTGTGCGGCTCCATGGGCGCCCGGGCGAAGCCCCGGCGGGGGCCGATGACTAGGGCGAAGGCCAGGGCCGAGAAGCCCGCGGCCACGTGCACCACCGTGCCGCCGGCAAAGTCCAACAAGCCCATCTGGGCCAGCCAGCCGCCCTTGGCCCAGACCCAGTGGCACAGGGGATCATAGACCAGGGTGGCCCAGGCGATGGCGAAGAGGAGGAACGACTTGAAGCGCACCCGCTCCACAAAGGCCCCGGTGATCAGGGCCGGGGTGATCACCGCGAACATCATCTGGAAGGAGGCGAATAGCTCGGCCGGGATGGTGGGGCCATAGTTGGGGTTGGGCGCCGCGCCCACGCCCACCAGGCCCACGTGGGCCAGGGAGCCGATGATACCGCCGATATCCGGTCCGAAGGCCAGGGTGTAGCCATAGAGCACCCACTGCACTCCGATGAGAGCCATGAAGATGTAGGAGAGGGTCAGGGTGGAGAGGATGTTTTTCTTCCGGACCATGCCCCCGTAGAAGAAGGCCAGGGCTGGCGTCATCAGCAATACCAGGGAGCAGCAGACCAAGACCCAGGCGGTGTTGCCGGTGTCAATGGCGGACATGTAACCTCCTTGTGGCGCTCCGGCGGTGTGGCCGGGGGCGGACTTTGGCTGGCGAAGGGGTGCTCTACAATATTGTCGAAATAGATCGATTTCAGGGCGGCATCTTAGAACTGATCTACAATTTTGAACAAGAAAAAAAATGCGCCCGTAACAAAGAGGCGCCACACAACAAGTCAAAATAACTTCCCTGCCATATTGTGGCCAGTTTATAAGTTTAACTTAAGGACTCGGCGCGGTATTCCGGCCGGCAAACCGGTAAATACCGCGTATTGGAGTGGCATTACTACCAGGCGGTAGCCACGGCCGAGAGACTCGGGCCCGGCCTGCCTTGCGGCCGACCGGCCGCGCGGCCTCGGGAGCCACGGGGCTCCGGCCTCGGAGCGACGGGCTGGCCCGCCCCGACCCGTCGGAGGCTCCTCTGTCGCAAGATGTTATTATGGTTGGTAAAGTGGAGACAAGAAACCGGAATGAGCCGCGCGGCGGTCCGGGGAGGTGGCCTGCTTCCGCGGTTCGGACGCGGAGCCCGCTTCCCCCGAAGAGCCAGCCCGCAGGGGGCGGAGACCCGGCGGGACCCCGGGCGGGGAGCCAGCCTGGGACCCGGCCTGCCCGCCAAACTCCGCGCATTTCAACCTACGCGGGAGAACTTTTTCGTCCTACCTACGGGTAGCTTTGCCTGAAGTTTGGCGCTCCGGCCTAACTCTTAGGCCGGCGCTTGACGCCCCTGGGACAGGTTTTCCGCCGGGGGTTTTTGCCCTCTTCCACACCCTAAAAAGACCGGACCAAGAAGCCGGTGCGACGTTGGGGGCCGGCTGCGAGTTGGCCGCTCAATCCGAGGTTTTTCGCCAAAATCAGGCCGTCTAATCGGCAAAACGGACCGTGCACCGGGCCGAATTGCGCTCCCCCGCCCCCAGGAAACCTGGCGGAGCGATTTCTCCGAAAGGCTCCGGGTTAAACCTCTAAAGTTTTTTTGGGGGAGGGGGGTGTGGGGGGAGGCCCCCTATTTTTCAAAAAAAGGGCCTCCCCCCACATCTTCCACATTCTCCACCCTCCCCCTAAGCAGCCGACGCCACCTCCACCAGGCTGCAGTGGAAGGCGCAGGTTTCGCCCTGGTCGGTGAGCCGCTGGCTGGTGAGTTGGTTGATGCCCTGGCCCCCGGGCATGAAGCGGGGCCAGTGGATGCCCTCGGCCACCAGCAGGCCGGCCGGGGTGTCGGTGGTCAGCTCGGCGTAGAGGCGGCACTCGCCCCGGTCGTTGAACACCCGCACCAAGTCTCCTTGGCCCAGGCCGCGCGTGGCCGCGTCGTGGGGGTTGATGAGCACCTTGGGCGGACCGGCCAGCTCCCGCAAGGCGGCGATCTCGCCAAAGGCCGAGTTCAGGAACAGGTGGTGGGGCGGGGTGATCAGCTCCAGGGGGTACTTGCCGGCGCCTTCCGGGTCCCGCCACGGTTCGCCCGCCGGCAGGGGGTCCTGACCGCGGGCCTGCCAGGCGGCGGAGAAGAACTCCACCTTGCCCGAGGGGGTGTTGAAGCCCGCGGCATAGGGGTTGGCCGGGATGTTCAGGCGCACCGCCTCGCCCCGCCCCAGGGCCGCGTGGTCCACTCCGGCCAGGAAGGGGTGCTCTGCGGCCAGGAAGCCCCGGATCAGCTCCTCCTCGTCCAGATGGAACACCTCCTCGGTGTAACCCAGCCGCCGGGCCAGCTCCTGGAACACGGCCAGATTGCTCCGGCACTGGCCCACGGGGGGGATCACCGGCCGGGCCAGGCGGAGGTAGTTGTGGCCATAGGAGCGGTAGAGGTCGGTCACCTCCAGGAAACAGGCGCTGGGCAGGATGAGGTCGGCCCACAGGGCGGTGTCGGTAAGGAACAGCTCGGAGGACACCGTGAACAGGTCTTCCCGGGCCAGGCCCTGGCGCACCCGGGCCGCCTGGGGCGCCACGGCGGCCGGATTGCTCATGTAGTTGTAGAGGAGCTTCACCGGCGGATCGTCCAACCGGGTGAGGGCGTCGCCCAGCTCCACCATGTTCACCACCCGGGTGCCCGGGGGGCAGAGGTCGGGCCGGGTCAGGCGCGAGAGATCGGCCGGCGCGCCGCCCACGGTGCGGGTGATGCCGCCGCCGGGTTTGGTGAAAGCCCCCACCAGGGCCGGCAGGCAGGCGATGGTGCGCAGGGCCATGGCCCCCCGGAGCTGGCGGGCCGGCCCCCAGCCGGTGCGGAGGTAGGGCGCCCGGGCCTGGCCGTAGGCCCGGGCCAAGCTCACGATGTCCGCGGCCGGCACCCCGGTGAGCTCCGCGGCCCGGGCTGGCGGGTACTCCGCGGCCCGGGCGGCCAGCTCGGCATAGCCCAGGGCGTGCTGGTCCACATAGGCCCGGTCCACCAGGCCTTCCGTGATGAGCACCTGCATCAGGCCCAGGGCCAGGGCCGCGTCGGTGCCGGGCCGGGGGCGGAGATGCAGGTCCGCCTGCTTGGCGGTGCGGTTGGCGTAGGGGTCGATCACCACCAGCCGCGCCCCCTGGTCCCGGGCCTTTTTGAAGAAGGGCCAGGCGTGGACATTGGTGGTGAGGGTGTTGCTGCCCCAAATGAGGATGAAGTCGGACTCCGCCGCGGCCTCGATATCCGTGCTGGGCCCGGGGCCCAGGGTGGCGGCAAAGCCGGCCGAAGCGGCGGGGCCGCAGATGGTGGGCAAGAGCCGGCTGGCTCCCAGCTTATGGAAAAAGGCCTCGCCGGCGTTGCGCTGGATCAGCCCCATGTGCCCGGCGTAGTGATAGGGCAGGATGGCTTCCGGGCCATGGGCGGCAGCCACTTCCTGGAACTTGGCCGCCACCAAAGCCAGGGCCTCGTCCCAGGACACCGGCCGGAAACGCCCCTCCCCCTTGGGCCCCGTGCGGGCCAGCGGGGTGAGGACCCGCTCCGGGTGGTGCACGTGCTGGGGAAAGTAGCCGGCCTTTTGGCAGATGAAACCCCGGGTGAAGGGATGGGCGGGATCGCCTTTCACCTTGGTGATCCGGCCGTCTTCCACCTGGCACAACAGCCCGCAGGTGTCCGGGCAGTCCTTGGCGCAAACGCTTGGCTTCCACATGAGCGTTATCCTCCCGGGGCGCCGGCCGGGTGATTCCCGGACCTGGTTCCAAGATACCATCCGCGGCGCGGGGCCGGAAGCGTGGGCAGGGCCCGGGGACGGGAGGCGGGCCGCGCCCGGCGGGGTGGGGTCTGGGGGGAAAAGGGGACGGGGCTAGGGCAGCAGTTCCTTGATGCGCGCGAGCAGCTCGGCCTGGCGCACGGGCTTGAAGACCAGCCCGGCCGCCCCCAGGGAGGTCAGTCTGTCGGTGAATTCGTACTGGGTGTAGCCGGTGACCACCAGCACCTTCGCCCGGGGGTTCCGGCGCTGGATCTCGGCCAGGCAGGCCTCGCCCCCCATGCCGGGCATGCCCAAGTCCAGCATAACGAGATCAATGGTATCTTGATTGGCGGCGTAAATGTCCAGGGCCTCCTCGCCGCTCTGGGCCTGCCGGACCCGATAACCCCGGCGGCGGAGCATGCGGCCGGTGATCTCCCGCACGTCGTCCTCGTCATCCACCACCAGAATGGCGCCGCGGCCCGCCGGGCTCTCGTCCCCTGCCCCGGCCGCGGGGCTGGCCGCCGCCTGGGCCGCGCCGGCCGCGGGCAAATAGATCAGGAATTGGGCGCCCTCGCCCGGCCGGCTCTGGCAGCAGATGTGACCCCCCGCGCCTCCCACGCTGCCGTACACCGTGGCCAGCCCCAGACCTGTCCCCTGGCCCACCCCCTTGGTGGTGAAGAACGGCTCGAAGATCTTCTCCCGCACCTCCGGGCTCATGCCCGGCCCCTGGTCCCGCACCGTGAGCAAAACCTGGGGGCCCACCAACCTCTCCGCGCAGCCGGCGCACCTCTGCTCCCGGCCGGGCAGGCCGCGGGTGGCTAGGTAAATGGTCCCGCCGCCCTCCAGGGCGTCGGCGGCGTTGGTGGCCAAGTTGAAAATCACCTGCTCCATCTGCTGGGGATCGGCCTGGACCAGGGGGAGGTCCTCGGCCAGGTCCAGCTCGAGGCTAACCATCTTGGGCAGGGTGCGGGAGAGCATGGCGCAGGTCTCGGCCACCACCTGATTCAGGGACAGGGGCAGGCTCCGGACTTCCATCTCGCGGCTGAAGGTCAGGATCTGGCGCACCAGATTCCGGGCCTTGGTGGCGGAGTTGGTGATGGCCGCCAGGTGCTGGCGGGCCGAGGCGACCGGGGTGGGGTCACCCGGCGCCAGCCCCGCTCGCGCCGGATCGTCCTGGGCCGGCTCGCCTCGGACCAAATCGTCCTGGGCCAGCTCGGCAAAGCCCATGATGGCCGCCAGGAGGTTGTTGAAGTCGTGGGCGATGCCTCCGGCCAGGGTGCCGATGGCCTCCATTTTCTGCCCCCGCTGGAGCCGCTTCTCCAGCTCGGCGCGCTCCTGCTCCGCCTGCCGCTGCCGGATGGCCAGGGACACCAGGCTGCATAACAGTTCCAGATAGGGGGCTTCCGGCAGGGGGCCCGGCCGGCGCCGGAGGAGAGTCAAGCCGCCGTAGGGCTGTCCCTCCAGGGCGAAACCCACCACGTAGCAAGCATCCACCCCCAACAGGCGCTGGGCGGCCTGGCACACCGGCCGCGGCAAACGCCGGGCCAACAGCTCATGGACTCCCCCGGGCACCCGCTCCAGCCGCCCGCTGCAAAAGCGGGCCGTTTCGGCGGGGGTCATCTCCGCCACCTTGATCGCCATGCGGCGGGGATCCTGGCCCAGGATCTTCAGAACCTGCTCGGGTGTGGTGCCCAACCCGTGGTATTTACGGATGGTTATGGCGTGGAGCTTGGGGTCGTACAAGGAGATGACCACCAAGTCGTCGGGCAGCAACTCGGCGCAAAACCCGGCGACCATGTCGCACAGGTCAGACACGGTGGTGCAGCTTCTGAGCCTTTCCACCAGGAGCCCGGAGAAACGGCTCAGGACATCCTCACGGACGGGTTCCGGCATCGGGACTCCTTGTTGTGGTTTCACAGGCGGCAGCCGGGTTTTTTCACCGCGATTCGTTCTCTTTATCGTTTTATATATCGTATTTTGAGATGGTTCACCAACTGCTGCTTGATAACTGAATAAATCCTTGCCGCCGGGGACGGGGCCTGGGCCCGGGGGCGCGGGAACCCAGGCCGGGCGCGCGGCCGGCGCTTCCCGCCCGGGTGACCGGTCCGCCCGGGCAGGTCTTGCCCGATGGCCGGCGCCTGCTCACCTTCCGCGGTAGCTTCCAGGAGTTCCAGGACAGGGTGGGGCAGAGAGACGCCTGGTTCCCGCGGGCGCACTCTCTGCCGCCCGATCCGGCCTAGCTGCCCCTGTTTCCTCTTAATATCAATGATGGCAACCAGGAAGCGCCCGAACTGTGGCAGGCGGTCCGCGAGATCAGCCCCGAGGCCAAGGCCACCGGGCAGCCCAGCCCCCTTAGCCCTCTCCCCGTTGGGCGGCGCGCCAGGCTCGCCCGTCTCCCCGCCGCACGCGGCCCTAACCGTCGCGGGCCGCACGGTGAAACGGGCCTTGATTTCTTCATGGACAAACCGCGCCGCTTGGCCTAGTCTGGGCCATCTCGAACAACTTTTTCAGGGGGTTAGGCCATGAAAACCACTTGGAGCGCCATAATTTCAATCGCGCTGTTGTCCTTCGCTCTGGCCGGCCCCGCTTTGGCCTGGGACGAGGCCAAACTCAAGGGCGAAGTAAGGGACCTCCTGGCCCAGGCCTCCGAGGGCTTCATGAAAAAGGACGTGGCCGCGGTTTTGGCCACCGCCGGGCCCGGGGCCACGGTGAAGTACCGAGATGGCCGCACCCTCACCATGGACCAGTGGGCCCAGGGGGTGCGCCGGGAGATGGCCGACTGGCAGGAGGTGAGCACCAAGTTCACGGTGGAGCAGGTGTGGCCCAAGGGCCAGGACCAGGCCGGCGCGGTGTACCGCGAAGAGCACAGCTTCACCCGCCAAAACGATCCCGGCCATAAGTACGCCATCGTCGGGCGTTACCGGGCCCGGCTGACCAAGACCCCCGCGGGCTGGCGCTTCAGCGAGTTCACCGACCTGGGCACCCGGTTCCTGCGGGACGGCCAGCCCTACACGCCCCCGGCTCCCCCGGCCGAGAAGGCCAAACCGGCCCCCAGCCAGAGTTAGCGATCACCCCAGACCAAGACCGGACCGGTGCGGGCTCCCCGCGCCGGTCCGCCGCTTTTTGCCGCCTTCCAAAGTGCTCTCCGTAGCCGCGGGACTGGTGCTATAATACGCCAGCCACCGCAAATGCCTCGTAAATCCCTGCCACGCCGGCCGCCCAAAGGGGGGTGCGCCGGGGTGGAAACCTCAGGAGCAATACGGCCTTGGCAAGCCTTGCTGCCTTATCCCCGTCAGAAAGTGAGCATCCCATGCGCAAACATCTTGGCACCTTGACGGCTTTTCTCCTGGGAGCCGCCCTGGCCCTCGCCGGGCCGGCCGCCGCGGGGCAGTACAACCAATTCGTCGTGTTCGGCGACAGCACCCTGGACACCGGGTATTTCCGCTACCACACCACGGGCGACGCCCTGGTGGACGAAGCGGTGCGCATCGCCATCTCCCGCGGGGCCAAGGGGGGCTGGGCCGGGAACGGGGAGATGAACACCACCATTTTGGCCGGAAAATTCGGCCTTAACGCCGACACGGTGGAAATCGGCGGGACCAACTACGCCAACGGCGGCGCCACCTCCGTCCCCAACGACAAACCGATCATGCCCGCCAACGTGGCCACGGTGCAGCAGATCGCCAACTATCTCGACGCGGTGGGCGGCAGGGCCGATTCCCAGGCCCTGTATTTGATCAAGTCCGGCGACAACGACGCCACCTATTACACCAACCAGGGCGCGGCCTGGCGGGCGGCGCACCCCAACTATCTGGCCGAGGGGGCAGCCGCCCTGGCCGAGGCGGTGGCCCGCCTGCAGGCGGCCGGCGCGCGCACCATCGTGGTGCGCAATTCCTATGACGCGGCGATTTTCGCCGGTGTGGGCGGCGATATCGCCCCCGAGAACGCGGAGGCCTACGGGCGCTCCGTGGGGTTGTGGCGAAGCGAATGGACGAACCTGACCGCGCGGGGGGTGCGCTTCATCCCGGCGGACAACGACAGCCTGTTCTCCTACATCGTGCACAATCCCACCAAGTTCGGCTTCACCGCCGAGACCGTGCTGGCCGCCAACGCCCCCTCCCCGGTCAGCGCCCTGGTTTCCATCCTCACCCCGGAACAGCAGCGGGGTTATCTGTTCATCGACGGGGTGCACGTGACCACCGCCGGCCAGACCATCGAGGCGGATTACGTCTACAACCTGCTGGTGGCGCCCAGCCAGATCTCGCTGATCGCCGAAAGCGCCGTGCACAGCGTATGGGCCCGCACGGCCACCATCCAGGAGCAAATAGAGCTTTCCGGGCAGCACCGCGGGCCGAACGGGGTCAACGTCTGGACCAGCGCCGGGGTGAGCCGCCTGAAATTGGATAATGAGTCCGGCTTGCCCGACGCCAGCGGCACCCCCTTCGGCGGCACGGTGGGGGTGGACTATCAGACCGGGTTCGGACTCCTGTTGGGCGCGGCGTTCTCGGCCGGCGGCCAACGGCAGGACTTCTCCGACGGCGGCAACTACGGCCAGGAGGAGGAGGCTCTGAGCGTCTATGCCGCCTACAGGCTCGGGCCGGTGTGGGGCAACGCGCTGGCGTCCTTTGGCCAGATCCAGAACACCCTCAGCCGCGACGCGGCGCTCGGCATCCTCACCGATGAAAACCAGGGCGACACCAACGGCCAGTCCCAGGCCCTGGCGCTCCGGGTTGGCGGCGATATCCACCTGGGCCCCGTCACCACCGGCCCGGTGGTGGGCATGGTGCTGCAGCAGGTGTATCTGAACGGCTTCACCGAATCCGGGGGCACCGGCCTCACCGCGCTCGCCTTTGGCGGCCAGACCAGGGATTCGGTGATCAGCCAGCTCGGCTGGCGGGTGGCCGTGGATGTGGGCGACTGGCAGCCGTTCGCGGAAGCCAAATGGAACCACGAGTTCGCCGATACCGACCGCACCGTGACCGCCATGCTCACCACCACCGACGCCCCCTCCTACGAGGTGGACGCCGCGCCGGTGGGCGAGGACTGGGCCACCGCCTCCCTGGGCGCCTCTTACCGGCTCAACTCCTGGGTGACCCTCCTGGGCTCGCTTTCAGCCATGCTCGGCAACTCGGACGCGGAGAGCTACGGCGGCGAGGTGGGCGTGAATTTCAGTTTCTAGGATAATTTTTGAAGAAATGGGAAGGTGTGGGGGGAAGGACCCTTTTTTGAAAAAAAGGGTCCTTCCCCCCACACCCCCCATCCCCCAAAAAACTTGGTTATGGATGGATTTTTTCAACATCCTGCCAAGGTAGCCCCTGAGCTAATCCATGAAAATCAAGCCAAATGAAGGAATTCGTGCCTTGGACATCCCCCGTATCTTCAACATCACCGAAAGCGCTCACCGCATCCATAACCCGTTCACCCCGGAAAAGCTGGCCACCCTCGGCCGAGCGTTGCGCCTGGAGGCGGGGACTCGGGTGCTCGACCTCGGCAGCGGTTCGGGCGAGATGCTTTGCACCTGGGCCCGCGATCATGGAATCTCCGGCGTCGGCGTCGACCTGAGCCAGTTGTTCACCGCGCAGGCGAAACTCCGCGCGGCCGAACTCGGCGTCGCCGAGCAGGTAGAGTTCATCCACGACGACGCCGCCGGCTACGTGGCCGACGAAAAGGTCGGGGTGGCGGCCTGTCTCGGGGCCACCTGGATCGGAGGGGGAGTCGCCGGCACCCTCGAGCTCCTGGCGAAGAGTCTCCGCTCCGAAGGTATCATCCTCATCGGCGAGCCCTACTGGCGGCAGTTGCCCCCCACGGAAGACGTGGCCAAGGGATGCTCTGCCAATTCCCTCTCCGACTTTCTCATCCTCCCAGAACTTCTCGGGTCTTTCGGCGACCTCGCTTACGACGTGGTGGAAATGGTTCTGGCTGACCAAGATGGCTGGGACAGGTACGAAGCGGCCAAGTGGCTCACCATGCGCCGCTGGCTCAAAGCGAATCCCGACGACGACTTGGCGCCAGAGGTCAGGGCCAAACTGACCTCGGAGCCAAAACGCTACGCCGCCTACACGCGTGAATACCTTGGCTGGGGCGTGTTCGCGCTGCTGGCGCGGTGAGGCGAGGCAGCTGGGATTGGGCGACGGCTGGTTGCCGCGGATACGGGGGCCCCTCTCCCGCGCCACAAATTCGAGAGCGATGCGCGGCGCGTCCTGCGCCGTGCATCTTGGAGTGTTGGCAAAAGCGTGGTTTTGCCAACACTCACAAATAACTAGCCTTTCAGGCTCGTTATTTGGCGGGCCATCCCCGGGGTCCCCAAGCTAGCCTTGCTAGCTTGGGGTGAATCCATGGCCCGCATGAGGCCGATTGCATACAATAGCCACTGAAATGTGGCGTAAACCGCGTTTTAAACCAAAATATATTCGTAAACACCGTGCATCGGCCTCAATTTACTTGACCCCAAAAATACCGCTCGGTATATTTTGGCCATGAAGCCCCCCCCCGACAGCAAGGCCCAGCGCACCACCCAGCACATCCTGGAGAAGGCGGCCCCGGTGTTCAACAAGCGGGGTTTCGCCGGCACCACCCTCGCCGACATCACCGCGGCCACCGGGCTCACCAAAGGCGGCATCTACGGCAACTTCCAGAACAAGGACGAACTGGCCTGCCGGGCCTTTGACCACAACCTGCAGCGGGTGGTGAGCTTCATCTGGCGGGAGATGCACGGCGAGACCACCGTGGTGGGGCAGCTCATGGCCTACCCCCGGGCCTACCGCAAGATCTTCCGCGAGCTGAGCGACCTGGGCGGCTGCCCCATCCTGAACACCGCGGTGGACGCCGACGACACCCACCCGGAGCTGCACCGCCTGGCCCTGGCGGCCATTGACCGCTGGCGGAACGGCCTCATGAACCTGGTGCGGCGCGGCCAGGCCAACGGGGAGATCCGGGCCGAGGTCGAGCCGGCCCGGGTGGCCGAGACCATCATCAGCCTGGTGGAGGGCGGCAGCGCCATGGCCAAGGCCACGGGCCGGGTCAGCTTCATGATGCACGCGCTGGACCAGATCGAGAGCCTGATCTCGGCCAGCAGGGCGTAATTTTTTTTGGCCTCAAATATACCAAACGGTATTTTTTGCGAACTATAGCCGCCCGACTCGGGCTTGGCCCCGGGCCGGATTCAGGGGAGCGAAACATGGGCATTTGGCACAAGACGGGGTGCGTGCTCTGCGCGCAAAACTGCGGCCTGGAGATCCTGGTGGAGGACGGCCGCATGACCCGGGTGCGGCCGGACAAGGACAACCCCCGCAGCCTGGGGTACGCCTGCCGCAAGGGCCTGAACGTGCTGTATTACCAGTACAACAAGGAGCGCCTGACCACCCCGCTGAAGCGGGTGGATGGCGGGTTCCAGCCCATCGGCTGGGACCAGGCCCTGGACGAGATCGCGGCCAAGCTGGGCGGGCTGGTGGCCGAGCACGGCCCCCGCTGCCTGGCCTATCTGGGCGGCGCGGCCCAGGGGGGCCAGATGGAGGCCGCCTTCGGCCTGACCCTGATTCGCGGCCTCGGCTCCCAGTACTACTATTCCTCGGCCGGCCAGGAGTTCAGCGGCCACTGGTGGGTCACCGGCCGGGTCATCGGCAAGCAGTACAACATCGCCATCCCCGACGAGCACGCCACCGAGGTTTTGGTGGCCTGGGGCTGGAACGGCATGATGAGCCACCAGATGCCCCGGGCCCGCAAGGTGCTCACCGAGTTCAGCAAGGACCCGGCGCGGATGCTGGTGGTGATCGACCCCCGCCGGAGCGAGACCGCGGCCATCGCCAACCTGCATGTGCCGGTGCGCCCCGGCGCCGACGCGCTCCTCATGAAGGCCATGCTGGCCCTCATCCTGGCCGAGGGCTGGGAGAACACCGCCTACCTGGCCGCCCACGTGGCGGGCTGGGACCAAGTGAGCCCCTGGTTCCGGGCTTTCGACGTGGCCGCCGCCCTGGAGGTCTGCGGCCTGGCCTATGACCAGGTGCGGAAGTTGTGCCGCATCCTCACCACCCGGCGCTGGTGCGTGCACCCGGATCTGGGCATCTACATGGGCCGCAAGAGCACCCTCTCCTCCTATTTGCTGCACCTCCTGCTCGCGGCCTGCGGGGCCATCGGGGTGCGGGGCGGCAACGTGGTGCCCGGCTTCCTGGTGCCCATGGGCTTTCACGCCGACGAGCGGAACCCCCAAGTCTGGCGCACCGTGGCCACGGGTTTGCCCCCGGCCGCGGCCGGCTCCTTCCCCCCGGCCGCCCTGCCCGAGGAGATCCTGAGCGATCACCCCGAGCGGCTTCGGGCCGTGTTGGTCAGCGCCAGCAACCCGCTGCGGGCCTACCCTGACACCACGGCCTATGAGGAGGCCTTCGGCCGCCTGGACCTCCTGGTGGTCTCGGACATCGCCCTTTCCGAGACCGCCCGCCTGGCCCATTACGTGCTCCCTTCCCGCTCCTTCTACGAGTCCTGGGACGGCAGCTTCTTCCCCAACACCTACCCCGGGGTGTACTTCCAACTGCGGCGGCCCCTGGTGGAGCCGGCGCCGTTGTGCAAGGAGCCGGCCCAGATGCACACCATGCTGGCCGAGCGCCTGGGCCTGATCCCGGAAATCCCCGCCCCCCTGGTGGAAGCGGCCCAGGGCAACCGCCTGGCCTTTGGCGCGGCGCTCATGGGCTGGGCCGGCACGGAGCCCCGGGCGGCCCGGGCCATGCCCTTTGTCCTGGCCCAGACCCTGGGCCGGGCCTGGGACAGCGCGGCCCAGGCCATGGCCTGGGGCATCCTCATGACCGGTCCCCGGGCGCTCCGGGAAAACGCGGCCCGGGCCGGTTTCGCCCCGGGCCTGGATCAGGGCGACCGCATTTTCCAGGCCCTGTTGGACCACCCCGAGGGCGTGTGGGTGGGCCAAGCCGACGCCGCCAACCCCCTGGCCGGCGTCTCGACCCCCTCGGGCAAGCTGGAGGTGCATATCCCCGAACTGGCCGCCGAGGCCGCGGCCCTGGACGCGGCCTCCGAGGCCCGGGCCCTCCGCCTGCCGGAGGAGTTTCCCCTGATCCTTAACGCCGGCCGGCATATGGACTACAATGCCAATACCAACATGCGCGACCCGGCCTGGAACCAGGGCAAGCGGGCCTGCACCGTGGCGCTCTCCCCGGACGACGCCGCCCGGCTGGGCCTGACCGACGGCCAGCGGGTGCAGGTCTCCACCGCGGCGGGCCAGGGAGAGGGCGAGTTGCAGGTCACCGACCAGGTGCGCCCCGGCACGGTGCTGATCCCCCACGGCTTCGGCCTGATCCACGACGGCCAGGTCTACGGCCTCAACGTGAACCGGCTGACCAAGGGCAGCCACCGCGACCCCCTGGGCACCCCGCTGCACCGCTACGTGCCCTGCCGGGTGGAGGCGGCGTGAGCCGGTTGGCGCGGGAAACCTCAACCAGGGGGCGCGGCCCCCAGGGAGCAAGAAAATGATCGATCTCTTCACCCCGGTCCGTCTGGGTAATATGAGCCTGGCCAACCGTTTTGTGCGCTCGGCCACCTGGTTGGGCCTGGCCACCGAGGAAGGCGAGGTCACCGCGCGGCTGATCGACACCATGGTGGCCCTGGCCCAAGGCCAGGTGGGACTCATCATCTCCGGCCACGCCTACGTGGTGCCCGAGGGCCGGGCCAGCTTCCAGCAGGTGGGGGTGTACCAGGACTCCCTGATCCCGGGCCTCACCCAAATGGTCCAGGCGGTGCACGCGGCCGGCGGCAAGTTTGTGTTGCAGTTGGCCCACGCCGGCTGCTTCGGCCGGGTGGCGCCGCCCCTGGTGGTCTCGGACTTCCCCCAGCTCTCCGACAAGCCCCGCCAGGAGATGAGCGCGGCCTACCTCGCCTCCCTGCCCGCGGCCTACGCCGCCGCGGCCCGGCGGGCCCGGGCGGCCGGCTGCGACGGGGTGCAGATCCATGCGGCCCACGGCTACCTCCTGAGCCAGTTCCTCTCGCCGTGGTTCAACCGGCGCACCGATGAGTACGGCGGCGCGGTGGCCAACCGTTGCCGGCCGCACCTGGAGGTGCTGAGGGCCGTCCGGGCCGAGGTGGGTCCCGATTACCCCGTGCTCATGAAAATCAACGGCCGGGATTACATCGAAGGCGGCCTGGAGCTGGCCGACACCCTGGAAGCCCTGAAAATCCTGGCCCCGGCGGGGCTCACCGCCGTGGAGCTGAGCGGCGGCCTCCTGACCCAACCCAAAACCTCGCCCTCCCGCTTCGGGGTCAAGCGGCCGGACCAGGAGGCCTACTTCCGGGCCGAGGCCAAGAAGGTAAAGGAGACCATCGATCTGCCGCTGATCCTGGTGGGCGGCATGCGTACGTTGGAAGTGGCCCAGGAGATGGTGGACAGCGGCACCGCTGATTTCATCTCCCTGTGCCGGCCCCTGATCCGGGAGCCCGGCCTGGTGGCCCGCTGGGCCAGCGGCGACCGCCGCCCGGCCACCTGCCTGTCGGACAACCAGTGCTTTGCCCCGGGCATGGCCGGCAAGGGCGTGTACTGCGTGGTGGAGCATCCGGACCAGGAATGATAACTTCGCCGCTCCGCCGGCAACCCGGCGGGGCGGCGCCCCCCCCCAAGTGAGGCGCACATGCCCGCAGAAGCCCAGCTAGAGGAGACCACCCCCTACCCCGCGGCGGAGATCAAGGCGATCTGCCGCGAGGCCGGGGCCGACGACGTGGGCCTGGTGGATCTTGGCCGCGCGGCCCTGGACCGGGACCGGGAGGGGATTCTCCACGTGTATCCCCTGACCCGGACCATCATCTCCCTGGTGGTGACCAACAACCGCGAGAACCTCCAGAGTCCGGCCCGCTACGTGGCCAACGAGGAGTATCACCACACCGGCGACCGCATCTCCCACCTTGCCCGGGAGATCCTGCGCCGCCTGAACCGGCGGGGCATCCGGGGGGTGGTGGTGAACAAGTCCTGGCCCATGGCCGTCAACCGCATGCCCGGCAAGATCTGGGACGTGGGCCACAAGACCATGGCCGTGGAGGCCGGCCTGGGGCAGATGGGCCTGAACCGCCTGGTGCTGCACCCCGGGTTCGGCGCGGCCATCCAGTTGGACAGCATCCTCATCAACGCCGCCGTGGACGTCTACGACCAACCCCTGGCCGAGAATCCCTGCTTCAACTGCAACCTCTGCGCCGCGGTCTGCCCCACCGGGGCCATCAGCCCGGACCGGCCCTTTGACTTCCTGGCCTGCCTCACCCACACCTACCGGGACAACTACATCGGCTTCGCCAACTGGGTGGAGGCCCTGGTCACGGCCCAGAATATCGATGAATACCATCAGGAGTTCGACCCGCGGGAGACCGCCCAGATGTGGCAGTCCCTCATGTTCCGCCTGAACTACCGCTGCTCCTACTGCATGGCCGTGTGCCCGGCCGGCGAGGAAGTGAAGCCCGGGTACCTGCGGAACAAAAAGCAGCACCTAGACACCATCCTCCGCCCCCTCAAGGACCGCCAAGAGCCGGTCTACGTCACCGCCGGCTCCCCCGCCGCCGAACGGGCCGCCAAAAACCCGGCCAAAGAAGTGCGGGTGGTCAAGGGCATGGCCAGGAAAGCCTAGGAATTGTGGGGGGAAGGACCTTTTTTTGAAAAAAAGGGTCCCTTGCACCCCAGAAAGGCTGCGCCTTTCTGGGGACCCCGCTCCCTCCCCCCACACCCCCCTTCCCCCAAAAAACTTCCTATGGTTCCTGGGGTCGGGAAGGAGATATCTACGAGAAGGAATTCCGGTTGGCAATGCGGGTCAGCGACAATCGCAGTCCGGCCCGCCGCGGCCCGGGATTTGACGGGAGGCGGGGCCTTGGCTATGCTTCTGTTTCGGTAGCCTGGAAATTTGCTATTTCAGAGAAGAGGTTAAAGCCACCGTGCGGGAGATCGACCGGCTGCATGTCCTGACCGACACCGAGCTGCAAAGCCGCTATTCCCACGAGGAACTGGCCGAGCTGGCCAGCGCCGGCGGGGCCGGACTGATCCAGTTCCGCCAGAAGCAGGGCTCCACCCGCGTCCTGATCGAAACGGCCCGCCAGATGCAAATCATCTGCCGCCGCCGGGGGGTGCGGTTCATCGTCAACGACCGCCTGGACGTGGCCCTGGCCGCCGAGGCCGACGGCGTGCACCTGGGCCAAGACGACTTCCCCCTGGCCCTGGCCCGGGAAATCCTGGGGCCGGGCAAGATCATCGGCGGCTCGGCCTCCAATCTGGCAGAGGCCAAGCTCTGCCGGGCCAGCGGGGTGGACTACATCGGCCTGGGCCCGGTGTACCCCACCGGCTCCAAGGCCGACGCCGCCCCGGCTCACGGCCTGGACCTGGTGGGCCGGGTGGCCCGGGAGCTGGGCCGGCCCATCATCGCCATCGGGGGCATCGACGCCGCCCGGGCCGGCGCGGTGCTCCGGGCCGGGGCCCACGGCATCGCGGTGATCTCGGCCGTGTGCTGCCAGGCCGACCCCACCCAGGCCGCGGCCCGGCTCCGGGCCGTGGTGCAGGGCCTCCTCTGAAACTCACCCCGCCCGCTCCCTGGACGCGGGCCACCCAACCCCGGAGAGGACCACCATGGAGAATCTGGCCCGCCAGGCCGCGGAAAACTTGGCCAAGATCCGCGAAAAACAACCGCTGATCCACAACATCACCAACTTCGTGGTCATGAACTCCACGGCCAACGCGCTCTTGGCCTGCGGCGCTTCGCCGGTGATGGCCCATGCGGCCGAAGAGGTGGAGGAGATGGTCTCCTTTGCCGGGGCCCTGGTGCTGAACATCGGCACCCTGACCCCGGTGTGGCTGGAGGCCATGCTCCTGGCCGCCAAGAAGGCCCGCGCCTTGGGGGTGCCCAGCCTGCTGGACCCGGTGGGCTCCGGCGCCACCCTGCTGCGCACCCGGGCCAGCCGGCGCATCCTGGCCGAGGCCGGGGTCAACGTGGTGCGGGGCAATGCCTCGGAGGTGCTGTCGCTGACCGACCAGGCCGGACGGACCAAGGGGGTGGACGCGGCCCACACCGTGGACCAGGCGGCGGCCGCCGGGCAGAACCTGGCCCTGGCCATCGCCACCCCGGTGGCCATCACCGGCCCGGTGGACCTGATCACCGACGGCCGGCGCACCCTTCGGGTGGCCAACGGCCACGCCCTGATGGCCAAGGTCACCGGCACCGGCTGCCTGGCCAGCGCCATCATCGGCGCCTTCCTGGCCGTGGAGCCCGACCCCCTCTTGGCCACCGCCGGGGCGCTGGCCTACGTGGGGCTGGCCGGAGAAAGGGCCGCGGCCGTGTCCCCCGGCCCGGGCAGCCTGGCCATGCACATGCTGGACGCCCTTTACACCCTGACGCCCGAGGAGCTGGCCCGGGGGGCCCAGATCACGGCCTAAGGGCTTTTCGAAAATTTGGGAAGATGTGGGGGAAGGGCTCTCTTCGGGGGAAAAAAGGATCCTTCCCCCCCTCCCCCTTTCCTCAAAAAACCTCACAAATTTGATGGGGAAGAGCAGTAGCCGACATTACGGCCTGAAAACTGCCAGACCAGATGCCGCCCCCCCGAACCGCGACTTCCTCCAAGCCGCACCGCTCGGTGTTCTCCGTTGGACGGCCATATCTGGCAGTTTTTGCGCTATTTGTGTCATTGCTGCCAGCAGGCAATTGCCGTAGGCTGAGGCCATCACCCCGGCAAGGTTGGGCGGCATGCACCGTTTGGTAGAGTTCGTGATATTTCCCGACGCCCTGGGCCTGGACCTCACCGGGCCCCTGGAGGTGTTCCACACCGCCACCGCCTTCCTGGCCCATGAAGGGCAGGCGGACCTGGGCTATACCTGCCGCTTCGTGTCCCTGGCCCCGAGCCCGGTGCGGCTCAGCTCCGGCCTGGCCGTGGTCGCCGAGCCGCCGCCGCCCCTGCCCCCGGTCCCGGACCTGTTGGTGTCCCCGGGCGGCCCCGGGGCGCGCGCGGCGGAGCAGGACCCGGAACTGGTGGCGTTCTTCCGGGCCCGGGCCCGGCAAGCCCGGCGAGTGGTCTCGGTGTGCAACGGGGCTTTTATCCTGGCCGCGGCCGGGCTGTTGGACGGCCGCCAAGCCACCACCCACTGGCGCTCCAGCGAAGAACTGGCCGCCCGCTACCCCCGGGTGCGCCTCACCCCCGACGCCATCTACACCCGGGACGGGCGCATCTACACCAGCGCCGGGGTGACCGCGGGCATCGACCTGGCCCTGGCCATCGTGGAGGAGGACTTCGGCCTGTCCCTGGCCGTGGAGGTGGCCCGGCTCCTGGTCTTGTATTTGCGCCGGCCCGGAGGGCAGTCCCAGTTCAGCGCCCCCCTTGCGGCCCAGGCCGCAGCGGGCCGGCGCTTCGCCGGCCTGCACGCCTGGCTCCTGGCCCATCTGGACCAGCCCACCTCCGTGGCCCAGATGGCCGAGCGCGCCGCCATGAGCCCCCGCAACTTCGCCCGGGTCTTCAAGAGCGAGACCGGCCTGACCCCCAACAAGTACCTGGAAACCCTGCGCCTGGACCGCGCCCGGGAGATCATCGCCGCGGGAGGGGACTCCCTGGAAAACATCGCCCAGGCCTGCGGCTTCGGCCGCGAAGAACAACTCCGGCGCTCCTTCCTGCGCCGCTTCGCCGTGACGCCCTCGCAATACCGCCTGCATTTTCTTCAGCCCCCGGCCGGGAGCATGTAGGAGAGTTGGGAAAATGTGGGGGGAAACCCCTTTTTTTGGAAAAAAGGGGGTTTCCCCCCACACCCCCCTTCCCCCAAAAAACTTCATAGTCTTAAGGGGGTATGAGGTAAGCCGGCATCGCCCGGCAGTTCCGGTCAAACGTGGGGGAACGGCTGAAGGCAGCCCGGTAAGGATACTTCAACAGTCTTTTAGGCTATGAGGAGGAGGAAAAAACCATGGATCAATCCGCCGCGCCGCGCACCCTGGGCGCCGTGATCTACCCCAATTTCGAGCCCTTGGACCTGTACGGCCCCCTGGAGATGTTCGGGATGGTGGAGCCCCGGCTCCGCCTGGTCATGGTGGCCGCGGCGCCGGGGCCGGTGGCCTCCACCCCCGGTCCCCAGACCGTGGCGGAGTTCGGCTTCGCGGACTGCCCGCCTTTGGACCTCCTCTTGGTGCCGGGCGGCATCGGCACCCGGAGCGAGGTGGCCAACCAGACCCTGCTCAGTTTCCTGGCCGCCCGGGTCCCCGCGACCCGGCTCACCCTGTCCGTGTGCACCGGGTCCTGGCTGCTGGCGCGGGCCGGGTGCCTGGACGGCCGCCGCGCCACCTCCAACAAGGCCGTGTTCCGTCTGGCCGAGGTGCAGAGCGCCGCGGTGACCTGGGTGCCCCAGGCCCGCTGGGTGCAGGACGGACCCTTTTACACCGCCTCCGGGGTGTCGGCCGGCCTGGACATGTCCCTGGCCGTGATCGCCGCCCTGTACGGCGAGGCCGAAGCCGCGCGCATCGCCCAGCGCACCGAGTATGTCTGGCAGCGCGACCCGGACCAGGACCCCTTTTACCCCTACCTTAACAGCCTGGTGCCCCCGGACCCGGCCGGCGTAGCGCGCTGACCGGTTGAGCTAAGGAGAACCCCATGGAATTGCAGCTGATACGGAACGCCACCCTGCGCCTGGCCTATGCCGGCCGCACCATCCTCACCGACCCCATGCTCTCGCCGGTTGGGACCATCCGCTCCTTTGCCGGCCTCGCCCCCAACCCCACGGTGGAGCTGCCGCTCCCGGTGAGCGAGATCGTGGCGGGCCTGGACGCGGTGGTGGTCTCCCATTTGCACCCGGACCACTTTGACGAGGCCGCGGCCGCGGCCCTGCCCAAGGATCTGCCCGTGTTCTGCCAGCCCGGTGATGAGGGCGGCCTGACCCAGGCCGGGTTCACCGACATCCGGCCGGTGGCCCCCACGCTCACCTGGGAGGGGATCACTTTCACCCGGGTGGGCGGGCGGCACGGCAGCGGGCCCATTTTGGAGCGCATGGGCCCGGTGTCGGGCTTCGTGCTGGCCGCCCCAGGCGAGCCCACGTTGTACTGGGCCGGGGACACCATCTGGTGTGACGAGGTGGCCGAGGCCTTGGCCGCGCACCGGCCCGGGGTGATGATCCTGCACGCCGGCGGGGCCACCATCCCCGGCTTCGCGCCGATTCTCATGCGGGGGGATGAAGTGCTGCAAGTGCTGGCCGCCGCACCTCAGGCGGTGGTGGTGGCGGTGCATTTGGAGGCCCTGGACCACTGCACGGTGACCCGGGCGGCGCTGCGGGAAGCGGCGGAACAGGCGGGTGTGCCCGCCGCGCGGCTCATCATTCCGGGGGATGGGGAGAAGGTGAGCCTGGGTTAAGAGCTGGGACGGGGGCCAGCCTTGGGGGTTTGCCGGTGTTTTTCCTAGATCCGATGAAATATATGAAGTTTTTTGGGGGATGGGGGGGGGAAGGACCTTTTTTTTCAAAAAAAGGTCCTTCCCCCCACATCTTCCTCTTTCTCCCGTAAAACTCCTAAACGCAGGAAAGCTCGTCCTCGTACACCCCTTCCACGGTCTCGGCGGCCAAGCGGTCCACCACCGCTTTCAGGGCCTCTTCCGGGGAGGCCCCGTCGGCCAGGGCCGAGCGGTGCACGGCCAATTGCCGGTCCGCGCTGGTGCCGTGGTCCAGGATGTGGCGCACGTAATCGATCTCGGCCAGGCAGCCAAGTTCCTTGGCGTTTTCCAGGTCCTTGGCCAGGCCGCCCAGCATGATGTCCCGGGTGGGGATCAGGGCCTTCTTGCCGAAGTCGATCATGCGGTCCTCGATGCCGTAGCGCATGGCCCGCCACTTGTTCTCCACGATGTGGTGCCGCCGGTAGGCCCGCCAACTCTGGTTCTGCTGATACAGCTTCAACAGCCGCACCACCACCACCATGATCAGGGCCACCACGGCCCCCACCTCGTCCACCCGGGTGCAGGCGTCGGGGATGCGCACCTCCAGGGTCTCGTACTTGGGGTTGAAGCGGAGGTCCCACCAGATCATGGTGGCGTCGGGCCGGCCCTCGGCGTCCAGACCGATGGAGCCCACCTGGCCCAGGAGGTTCACCAGGGCCTGGTACTCGGAATAGGAGCGGAAGGCGCTGGGGATGCCGGTGCGGGGCACCATCTCCAGGATCACGTTGCGGTAGGATTTGAGGCCCGTGTCGCGGCCCTGCCAAAAGGGGCTCGAAGTGGACAGGGCCAGGATGTGGGGCAGGAAGTAGCGGAGCTGGCTGCCGATTTCGAAGAGGAGGTCCTTGGCCTCGTCGTCGTGGCCAAAGCCGATGTGCACGTGCAGGCCAAAGGTGAGGAGCTGGCTGGCCACCCCGGCCATGTCGCTCAAGAAGCGCCGGAAGCGCTCCCCGGCGGTGAAGGACTGGTTGTCCCAGGAGGCAAAGGGGTGGGTGCCGGCCGAGCAGATGACCAGCCCGTTCTTGCGGGCCAGATCGCTGACCAGCCGCCGCATCCGGATGACCTCGGAGCGGATCTCGGCCACGCTGGTGCAGACGTTGCTGCCGGCCTCGATCTGGCTCTCCATCAGCTCCGGCCGGATGGTGTCCGGGGGGAGGACCTGCCGCCCTTGCTCCAGGAACTGGGTCACATAGGAGTAGAGGTCGCGGGTGTCGGGGCAGACGATCTGGTATTCCTCTTCCACCCCTACGGTCAGATCCACGCCATACATGGCGGCGCTCCTCAGTATTGGGTCGACCGGCGCGGCAGGCGGGCTCACCCCGCGGCCGCGGCCTCCACCAGGGCTTGCATCAGGCGAAAAGCCGGTTCGTCACCGGCCAAAGCGATGCTCTCCGGGTGCCATTGCACGCTCAGCAGGAACCGTTTGCCCGGGTGCTCCAGGGCCTCGATGACCCCGTCCGCGGCGCGGGCCGTGACCACGAAGTCCGGGGGAGGGTCCTTGACTGCCTGGTGGTGGTGGCTGTTCACCCACAATTCCCCGGTCCCCTCGATGGCGTGCAGCCGGGAACCGGGGCTGATCCGGACCAGGTGGGACCAGACATCGGGCTGGCACTTCTGGAAATGGTCCAGGCAGTTCTCCCACTGGCGGGGCAGATCCTGGATCAGGGTGCCCCCAAAGGCCACGCCGATCAGCTGGTGCCCCCGGCAGATGCCCAGGAGCGGCTTGTCCACCTCGGCCGCGCGTTGGGCCAGCTGGATCTGCAGCAGGTCCATATGGTAGTCCATTTCCCCGATGCCCACCAGGGGCTCCTCGCCGTAAAAACGGGGATGCACGTCCATGCCGCCGGCCAGGATCAAGCCGTCCAGGTGCTCCACCAGGTCCGGCACGGTCTCCGGGGAGCCGAAGCCGGGAATCCCCACCGGCACGCCACCGGCCCGCTCCACCACTTGGCAGTAGTCCCGGATGATGGCCTCGATGAGCTGGGGCCGGCTGTTGGGGGTCCAGGCCGGGGTGGTGGTGGTGACCCCGGTGATGCCGATGAGGGGTTTGGACCGTTTTGCTGACATGGGCAAGTTTCCCGGATTGCGGACACGCTGGGCGCCCGGGCGCGGGGCACAGCGACCAACGCCGCCGCCCCGGCCGGGCGCGGATTAAACTCTAAAGTTTTTTGGGGGATGGGGGGGATACCCCTTTTTGTTCACAAAAAGGGGTTTCTCCCCACACCTTCCTCTTCCCCCCAAAATCTCTTACCGGCTGGTCATGTAGGTGCCGATGATGGCTTCAGCTTCCATCTCCACCAAATGGGCCGGCCGCGCCAGGGCGCTCACCTCGGCCAGCATGGTCACCGGCTTGACCGTTTTGAACACCTCGGAGTAGGCGCGCATGATCTCGCCGGTCAGTTTGATGTCGGTGACGTAGATGCGCACCCGGACCACGTCGGCCGGGGTGGCTCCGGCCCGGCCCAGGGCGTCCACGATCTTGGCGCAGATGATGCGGGCCTGCTCATAGGGATCGCCCTCGGCCTCCACCACGCCCTGGGGGTTGGTGGTGGTGGTGCCGCCCACGTAGACCAGGTTGCCGACCTTCACTGCCCGGCTGTAGCCCACCTTTTCTTCCAGGGGCGCGCCAGAGGCAAAATTCTCTCTTCTCAAAAGCTCCATGACTCACCTTGTTTCTGCGGAATCAGCTAAGAATCCCATGGCCAGCGGCTCATCGCCGTCCAGCAGCAGTTGCAGCTTTTTCCCGCCGGTCAGGGCGGGCACCTCGAACAGTTTCACGCAGTCGGCCAGGCCGGCGAACTGGGCCGGCCAGGGCGGCGGCGGCGTGGTTTGGGCGAAGAACTCCTGATTGAACGCCCCGGGCTCCTCGTCGGGATACACCGGGAAGGTGACGATGTTGCTCTCCACCAAGTCGTGGAAAAAATGGGTGCCATAGGAGGCCTGGGGCACCGCGCCGTCCTGTTTCCAGGCCAGTTCGATGAGCGCCCGGGTGTGGTTCAACTCGGCGTAGCCCACCTTAACCCCCAGCTCGGGGTTGTTGGTGCCCCAGCGCCCCGGCCCCATGATGATCAGGCGCCGGTTGGCCAGCCAGCCGTTCAGCCAGCCCACGGCCCGGCCCACCATCAGCCGCTCGGTCATGGTGGGCAGGGCGTCGTAGGCCGCGGCGTCCACGTAGACGATGAAATCGATGTCCCGCACCACGGCCGAGGTGAAGGCGTGGCGCGAGGTGAACAGCACCCGGGAAGGCGGCAGGTCCCGGGGGATGCTCACCTGCTCCACCTCGGCCAGGGAGGCCAGGCTGCGGCACTGCAAGAGATGGATCACCCCGTCCTGATAGGCGAACTCCAGCTCCACCGGCCGTCCCATCCCCGCAGCCAAAAGCCGGACCACCTTCTGCATGCGGCTCATGAAAGCCTTTTCCCGGAGGAGGCCGTCGAAGGTGAGGCAAGGCCGCCCCTGCCCGGCCCGGAGCCCGCCCAGGGGCGGGGTGAACATCCCGTCCTTTTCCAGCGCCGCCACCTGGCCCAGGCTCTGGGGGTCCAGGAGCCGGAGCGCCGTCTCCATGGGCAGGCTCTCCTCTTGGCCGGTTTTGAGGTTCAGGACGTCCACCTCGCGCTGGGAATAACGCAGGATCTGGGCCGCGGTGCTCTCGGGGCGCAAGAGGGGCTCGGACAGGGGCACCAGGCGGGCGTAGTCCGAACCCACCCGGTTCACCGCCCGGGTGCCCAGGCCCATGACCATGCGCAACAGGCCGTCCTCGCGGCGAATGCGCGGCGACCAGGCGTAGGAGTTCACCGAGGTGGCCACCCCCGCGGCCAGGGGGAAGAAATAGTCGCCCCGCTGGGCGCCCACCACCTCCTGCACCAGGATGCACATCTGCTCGTTGTAGTCCAACAGGCCCCGCTCGCGGCGGTAGATCAGGGCGTCGGGCGAGAGCGTGCTGGCGTAGACCCGGCGGGCCGCGTCCAAAAAGGCTTCCAGTCGCTGGGCCAGGGCGCCCTGGTTGGTCAGGAACACGCTCTCGTACTTGCCCGAAAAGGCGAAACCGCTCGAATCCTCCAGATAGCTGGAGGAGCGCACGATGATGGGCCTGGGCCCGATCTGCTGCAACATGGCCCGGAAACGGCGTTTCAAAGGAGCCGGGAACTCCATGCGGTCGATGGCCAGGCAGACCTGGGGGAACTCCACCTCGATCTCCGCGGCGTCCTTGTACTTCTGGTGGAGGAACGGCTCCATGCACTGGGGGTTGGCCGCCATGAAGCTGTCCAGGGTGTCGGAGCGCACGAAGTAGGACCGGGGCATGACCACACTGCCCACCAGGTCCGGGTCGCCGGCCTCCAAGTCGGGATGCAGGATGGCCATGGCCAGCAAGAGCCCGGCCGCCTTGCCGCCGATGCGCCCGTAGCCGCTTTCGGCCCCGATCATGCGCTCACCCAGCCCGCAGATGCCCCGGATGGTGAGATGGTGCTTGGCCACCCCGATGAAAGGCAGGTGACCGGAGATGAAGTTTTCGATGAGCGCCGCCCGGAGGGACAACAGCTCCGAGGGGTCGATGCGTTTGTCCCCCAGGGGCAGCTCGCAGAACTGGCTCAGCCGCCGCCAGATCTCCCGGGGCGAGGCCTTGGCCTTCAAGAGCACCAGCTTCAGGTCCAACACGCGCTGACGCTTGCGGGCCAGGTTGATGAACTCGGCGATCTCCTCGGGCGATAGGTGCTGGGCGGCCAGGGCATCCAGGAGAGCATCACGGTAAATGACCAGGAGGTCCTCGCGGCGGAAAAGCCGGAGTCCCTCCTGGCCGTCGCTGTCCACCGCGGCGGTCAGGCGGCGGGCCTCGGCCTCCAGATGCGCCGGATCGGCCAGCCCCCGCCGGGTCAGCTCCTCCAGGATATCCTCCCGCACCTGGGCGGCCACCTGGGGAAAGTTGGCCAGCTTGAGGCTGACCACGCCCGCGGGCGCCACTGCCGTATCGGGGCCGGGCAGGGCCTGCTCCGGCTCGCTCACACCCAGCCCCGGATGCGCATAGCCTGGGCCACCCGGGCCACCGCCACCAGATAGGCCGCCGCCCGCATGTCCACCTTGTGCTCGGCGCATTCCTGGTGCACCGCCAGGAATGCCGTGGTCATGGAATGCTTGAGGCGCTGGTGCACCTCGGGCTCGGTCCAATAAAAGTTGGCCCCGTTTTGCACCATCTCGAAGTAGGAAACCGTGACCCCGCCAGCGTTGGCCAGGAAATCGGGCAGCACATACACGCGGCGGTCATAAAGGATCTCGTCCGCCGCGGGGGTGGTGGGGCCGTTGGCCAGCTCGCAGATGATGCTGGCTTCGATACGGGGGGCATTGGCCTCGGTGATGACGTTCTCCAGGGCCGCAGGGAACAACACGGTGACCGGCAGCTCCAGGAGATCCTCGTTGGAGATCGGCTCGGAGCCGGGGAAATCGCCCACCTGGCCGGTGGAGAGCTTGTGCTGCACCAGGGCGTGGGCCGACAAGCCCTGGGGATTGTACACCCCGCCCCGGGAGTCCGAGGCGGCCACCAGGGTGAGGCCCAACAGCTCCTCGCCCAACAGCGCCGCGTGCTGGCCGGCGTTGCCAAAGCCCTGCACGGCCATGGTGCCCTGGGCCAGGTCCACCGACAGCATCTGGGAGGCCGCTTGCACCGCGTAAATCCCGCCCCGGCTGGTGGCGTCGCCGCGCCCGGGCGAGCCGCCCAGGGCCAGGGGCTTGCCGGTGATAACCCCGGGGTGGCGCTGACGCACGATGACCTCGTACTCGTCCATCATCCAGGCCATGATCTGGGGGTTGGTGTACACGTCCGGGGCCGGCACGTCCTGGTTGAGGCCCAGGTCGTTGGCCAAAGCCCGGATGTAGGCCCGGGCCAGGCGTTGCTGCTCGCTGGGGGTCAGTTCCTTGGGGTTGCAGATGATGCCGCCCTTGGCCCCGCCCAGGGGCACGTCGGCCACCGCGGTCTTCCAGGTCATCCAGGCGGCCAGGGCTCGTACGGTATCAATGGTCTCATCGGGATGCCAGCGGATGCCGCCCTTCATGGGTCCCCGGGCCCAGTTGTACTGCACCCGGAAGCCGGTGAAGATGCGTATGTGGCCATCGTCCATGGCCACCGGCAGCCGCAGCCAGATTTCCCTTTGCGGCCAGCGGAGAAATTCGCGGGTGGGGTCGTCCAGCCCCAGGCGTTCACAGGCGCCGTCCAGCTGGGTTTGCGCGATCTCGAACGGGTTCGGCTTGCTCACCATTTTCCCCCTGACAGGATGTGGGAAAAAACCCTGTCACGCGGGCCAGGGATTCACCCCCGCAAGCAAAGTTGCCAGGGGCCTCCTCAGGTTGGCCCGCCAATATGCACAGTTCGGGAAACAAGCAAATTGACCTGCTTGGCCAAGCCCGGGGTTCCCGGCAGGCCCTGCCGGCCGGGGTGGTGTCGCGCTTGGGCCAAGGTGGGGTTGCCGCAGGCCGAAAGGGCCTTATTCAACAACCGGTTAAAGATTTTGCCGGCCGGCCGCCCCGCTGGATAAAGGGGCGGCGTCACGCACCTGGCCGGACACTGGGTGTTTGGAGGGGTCAATGGCGGCCACCCAGGCCGCCATTGACCATGGCATGACTCTTTAGAACACGAACACGGCGCGCATGTAGACCCAGTTGCCCTTGGTGTGGTTTTCCACGTCAAAGTCGTTCAACCAGCGGGCGCTCAGGATGAGATAGTCGGTGAGGGGATACATGACGTTCAGACCGGCGGCGTAGCGATGCCCCTTGGTGTCGTCAACCTCGGTGCCGTCCACCTTCAGTTCGTCCAGGTCCCACCAGAAGGAGCCCATCACGCCGGCGGTGAGACCGAAGTCAAAGGTCCAGTGCAGGATCAGGTCGGTCTCGAGGGCGTCCTGATAGTCAATGTTCAGCTCGTTGGACTCCTCGCGCATCCAGTAGTTGAAGGTCCAGTCCACGCCAAAGGGGGCGGGGTACCAGCCCAAGGCCAACTGATGCTGGAACTGCCAGGCGTCCAGGCTGGGCGAGGTGTTGGGGCTGTTCTCATTGTAGTAGCCCGTGGGCGTATAGATGAACTCCCAGAAGGAGACGTACAGGGCCGACTTCTCGTTTTCATAAAGGAAAATGAAGGGGCTGATGACCATGTCGCCCAGACCCGCCTGGGTTTCCTCGCCGGCCGCCTCGATCCGGGCCACGGGAATAACCGCGTTCAAGCCCCAGCTCACCTTGCCGGCGATCTTGGGGCCGAACCAGATGGGCCGCAGGAGAACCGCCAGGACATCGGCGTCCAGGGTGGTGGTTTCCCCGTTGGTGTCGTAGTCCGGCCAGTCCTGATAAGAGAAATAGGTGCCCAGGGCGAAGGTCCCCGGGGGTGAGGCAATGTTGTCAAATGGATCCAAAATGTCCGCCGAGGCCACGGCCGAGAAAGCCAGGACCAGGGCGAACGCCACGGCCAACCAACCAGCTTTTTTCATCTTTTTCTCCCCTTTTCTTTGCTCTCAAACTCGAGGTACCAAACACCCTATAAGGTGTAACCGCGGATCGAGCGGCATCGCCGCCTCACGCCGCCCCGTAGCGATAGCGGAATTCGTCGGTGAGTATGCAGCGTCTGATCAGCGTGTAATTGCGGGGTCTGGCGTGACCCTCTCCGCCGGTTACGATATGCATGGATTGATAACCCTCGCCATGCACTCCAATACCCGCCGTGGAAGGGCCGTTCTTCACGAACTCGCAAACATCGGCCTTGCTGGCCATCTTGG
Source organism: Deltaproteobacteria bacterium (assembly GCA_020444165.1). Next base: position 89,767 of record JAHLLK010000007.1, read on the forward strand.
CCAGGTTGTCCACGTTCTTGGAGTGCATCACCAGGGTGTGGCGGAAGCCCTGCTCGGCGGCCACCGCCCGGTCAATGGCCTCGTCGGCATTGCGGCAGCGCACAATGGGCACCACCGACATGATCTGCTCGGTCCACACCAAGGGGTGCAGGTTGTCGGTTTCCAAAATGGCGATCCGCGCCTCGGGACCGGGGTCCACCCCGATGGCGTTCAAAATGAAGGAGATGGGCTTGCCGATGTAATCCATGTTGATCACGCTGGCCGTGCCCGGCTCCTTGATCTCCTTGAAAATGTGGGGGAGGAGTTCCTGCCCCTGCTCGGCGGTCAAGAGAAACGCGCCGTTTTTCCTCATCTCGGCGATGAGCTGATCGGCCACCGACTCCACCACGAACACCTCCTTCTCGCAGGCGCAGGGGGTGCCGTAGGCAAAGTAGTTGCCGTCAGTGATGTTTTTCGCGGCCTTGGGGATATCGGCAGTTTCGTCCACCACCACCGGGGTGTTGCCCGGCCCGCCGGCCAGGCACCGCTTGCCGGTCTTGGTGGCGAAGTTGATCACCCCCTGCCCGCCCATGACCGCGATCATCCTGACCTTGGGATGGGTCATGAGGAACTGGGCCGAGGCCACGGTGGGCTGGCTCATCATGCACACCAGGTTGGGCGGCCCACCGACCCCCACCACGGCCTGGTTGATGTCCCGGACCGCCATGGCCGAGACCGGGACGGTTTTGGGATGGGGATTGTGCACCACGGCGTTGCCGCCGGCCAGGATCATGATGGAGTTCATGTAGATGGCCCCGGCCGCGATGGTCACCGGGTTGATGGAGGCCACCACCCCCACCGGCAGGCGCTCGATGATGGTCACGCCCTTGTCCCCCACGAAGACCTCGGGAGCCAAGTCTTCCAGGCCCGGGGAACTCACGGCGCAGCCCATTTTGAGGAGGGTCCCCTCGACCGAGCCCAGCTGGGCCCCTTCCAGCTCCAGCTCGGCATAGGTCTGGGAGTTCTGGGCCCCCACCTCGCGGATGGCTTGGATGGCGGCCCGGCGGATCGCCAAGGGCATGGCCATGAAGGTCTTTTGCGCGGCCGCAGCCGCGGCGATGGCCTCCTCGGTTTCCTCGAAAACCCCGTCGACCACTCCGCTGACCACCGCCGCGGGCCCGCTGGCACTTTCCGGCGCGGGGGCCGGTGGGGCGGATGCCTTGAGCTTTTGCAGCACCCCTTTGACTATCTGCTCTATCTGGGCCTCACTAAGATCCATGGTGCCTCTCCGAATTAATACATATCTAAAAGGGTTAAAGCCGGGCTCACTTGCAAAGGGACAGGGAATAAACCGCGCCCCCGGCCTTCATTTCCTTGACCTTCTTACCCGATGCGATGTCCCACATGGTCACCAGGCCAGAGTCGTCACCCGTGAATAAACTCTTGCCGTCCTCGGAAAAGACAATGGCGTTGACCGTCACGCTGTCCGGGTCGGGGATGTTCTTGGTTTCCTTGCCGCTGGCCACATCCCACACCCGGATGGTGCGGTCGCTGCCCGCGCTGGCCAGCTCCTTGCCGTCCGGCGAAAAGGCCACCGCGTAGACCGAGGAGGAGTGCCCCTTGAAGTCCTTGATCTCTTCCAGGGTGGCGGCGTTCCAAAGCTTTACGGTCTTGTCGTTGCTGCAGGTGGCCACCGTCTTGTCGTCCGGCGAGAAGACCAGGGTGTTGATGGCCGCGTAGTGCCCCTTGACCATCTTCATCATCTCCATGGTGCCCAGGTCCCAAAGCCGCAGATGGGTGCCGGCGCCGGCGGAGATCAGATGCTTGCCGTCCGGGCTGAAGGCCATGGCGTAGATGGCGCTGTTATGCCCTTCCAGGGTCTTGACCAACTCCAGCTGGTCGCCGTTGATCTTCCACAGCTTGATGGTGTGGTCCTTGCTGGCGGTGGCGAAGTTGAAATCCGTGGTGCCGGGAGGGGCCAGGACCAGGGCCCGCACCGAGGTGGGATGCCCTTTGGTCGAGCACTCCACGGCCTTTTCCGTGATGCGGCACACCGCGACGCCGCCGTCGTTGGCCCCGGTGAACACCAGGGAGTCCTTGCAGTCATAGGCCAGGGCCTTGATGGCCCGGGGGTGCACCTTGGTGAGCTTGGCGACCTCGGTGCCGGCCGGGAACTCCCAGATGATAAGGTTGCCGCCCGCGTCGCCGGCGGCCACCCGGGAAGCCTGGGCTTCCAGGGGCAGCATATAAAGAAGGCAGGTGGCCGCTACGATAACCGCCAGCCAGGTAGGTCTGCGTGGTTTCTTCGATTTCATCATTTCTCCCCTTGGCTGTATCGCCAGTGAAAGGTGAGGCCCGCCGGCCCGGACCCGGTGGGTCAGGCAGCCTGGGCGATGCAGAGGGCGATCCGGTCCATCGCTTTCACCATGTACTGGTCGTGCCCCTCGGGCAGCTTCACCCGGTAACGTATGGGGGGGAGGGCCACCCAAATAAAGGATCCTCCCAGGGGGCGGGCCAGGGCCCGCCAGCGCTCCAGATCTCCGTCCCAAAAGATTTTCAGATATTCCAAGTCCTGCTTCGCCAAGAGATCCAAGAGCTCTTGGTCCTGGTTGAGCCGGGCGGCCAAACCCTCGGGTCCGCCTCCCCGGGCGGTCTTGAAAACCGGCCGGCCCTTCCGGAGCGATCCCTGATAGGTGAGCCTGAGTTTGCCCGGGGCCCCCTGATCTCCCGCTGGCGCCTTGATGCGCGCCTCGCAGACCAGGGCGTAGATACGGCCCAGGAACTTCTTGTCCACCTCATGGTAAAGGCGGATGTCGTCCACCCGGGGATTGCGGCCCTGGAACACGTAGCTGAGGCCTTCCATCTCGGGCTCGCCCAAAAGGCGGCTCACCCCGGGCAGGACTGCTTTCAGGCCTTGATGGGCCAGAAAATCTCCCTTGGTCTTAAACATTGCGTTTGTCCGCCATGGGCCGATCCACTCTCCGGGTCAAGGCGCCGCGGCCGGGGACGCGGACGCGTCCCCGGCTGAGCGGCGGGTAGTTACTCTTCCATGGCCTGTTCCAAAGTGATGGGAGTGAAGTAACCGGTCTTCATCTTCAGCTTGATCCAGATCAGGCCGTAGATGATGGAGGCCAGGAGGAAGTAGCCGCCCACCGTCACGATCTGCAGCTTGACCACCGGATCGGGATAAATGTCATACATCACGTAGGCAAAGCCCAGGATGCCCAGGATCTGCGGAATGGGGTACAGGGGGCTCACATAGGGCCGGTCCGCCTTGGGGTAGCGGCTGCGGATGATCATCAAGTCGATGTGACCGATGATGTAGCACAGCATCCAGGTCCAGGCCGCGGCCAGGAGGTACACCAGCACCTGCTCCGTACCGGCCAGACCGGAGATCAGGACCAGGAACATGGCGATGGCGAAGCCGATGATGCCCCACCAGGGGGTGGCGAACTTGGGGTGCACCCACTTGAAGATGGCCGGCAGCTCACCGGAGTGGGCCATGCCATAGAACAGGCGGGGCACCGCGGCCAACAGGGTGTTCACCGAGCTGGCCGTGGCGGTGATGCCAATGAGGCCAACCCAGATCGCGCCGGGCTCGCCCAGCATGGCCCGGGCCGCGTCCACGTGCGGCGTGGCCGATTCGGCCAGCTTGTCCAGGGGGATGAACTTGATCATGGAGAAGCCGAAAACGACCTTGATGATCAGGATGACCACCAAACCCACGAACATGGACCAGGGAATGTTCCTGCCGGGGTTGATGGTTTCCTCAGCCATGGGGGTTACGAACTCGATGCCAATGAACAGCCAGATGCCCAGGGCCACCAAGGCGAACACCCCCCAGCCCATGGGGTTGAATTCGGGCGCCGCCGCGATGTTGGGCGCCGTGGTCCCCAGCTCCATCAGGCCGGCGAGGCCCAGGAGAAAGAGGGAGCCCATCATGAACAAGGTAAGTAATAGCTGGGCCTTGGCGAAGATGTCCACGCCCACCAGGTTGAGGATGGTGAGGAGCACCAACAGCGCGATGCTGAAGGCCATGGGGGGGCACCAACTGGCCAGGGTGTCGGTGAAGGTCAGACCGGAGACGTAAAGCTCCACCGGTCCGGCCAGCACGTTGACCACCATGTAGCCGCAGAAGGTGGCCACGATGGCCGGCAGGGGGCCCAGGGCCACCAGGGTGTAGGTGCTGATGCCGCCGGCCCGGGGGAGCATGGTGCCCAGCTCCCCGTAAGTCATCGCGGTCACCATCATCAGCAGCCAGGCGCAGAACATGGCGATAATGAAACCGCCGCCCGCCAAGCCGAAGCCTTGGCCCAGGGACACCAGGGTGCTTGACGCCACCACCAGGCCCACGGCTACTGCCAGGCATGACCAAAATCCAAGTACTCTTTTGAGATCTTCCGCCATTCTGACCTCCCACCCCGGGATAGGGGCTTTTTGGTTCGGTTGGACCTAAGACCAGGTATCCCGAAGGCCCAGCCCAAATTGCCTGCCGGCCCGGACCAAGCGGCCCCCCATGGCCCCGGCTTGATCCGCACTTGCTTCCCCAGAAAACAATTGGTTCCAGCTAAAAACCTTGGCGCGACCCCTTTCACCTATTGGCCAAGTCCAGGAATATTGGTTCTTTGGTTGCATAGCCCGTTGAACTACCAAAATTTTGCGAGGCGCCGCGGCCAAAGGCCGGGACGCAGTGGGGGGAGCGGCCAACCTGGTCCCCCAGCCCGGCCCGCCGCGCTTCGCGGCCTGGCCGGTCGGGGGAAGGTGGCAGAGCCCCCCAGGGTCAGCGAGAGTGGTTAAAACTGTCCGGCAAACGGCCATGGAAAGCAAAACCGGTGCGGGAAGGCCGAGCCCGGCCAAAGGCGGCCTCCCTGGCGGAATTAGTCGATCGGCGCAAGGTGGGGCGGGCCGGGAGCCTCCGGGGCGGGGGCAGCCGCTCTGCCGGCTGCCCAGCGAGAACGAGGCCCCTTTCCCCTGCCCCGCCCGCTGGGCGGCGGCAGAGTCCGGGAGGACTGGCGGCAAAGTCTGCTTCATGACCAGATCCTCATGGGCGGCTCCCGATCTTTTGCCCCGGACGGGTTCCAGGCCCCCGCCCTTGATCCGCGAGGAGCGGATTCGGTGATTCGTGCGGTATGAAATCCAATTACAGCCTGTCTCCGCCTTGGCCGCGGAGACCGCCGCGCCGGCCCAGCCTGGTCCCGGTGCGGCGGGAAAGCGGGTTCACTTCCGTTGTCGGTAGAACTCCACACCCAAGGGTTCGTCAGTCAGCGTCTGGAGTCCTTTTTGGACGTCGGAATTTTCTTCGCTGTAGAACTCGCGCGCGGCTTTCAAGCCCTTTTCGATGGAGCCCAGACGGTCCAGGGTGGCCGTCTTGTCCAAGAAGGCGATTTCGTGGATCAGTGCTTCCAGGAAGGTGACCACCGGCGCGAAGGGGTCCACAAAGGACAGACCCACCACGTCGATTACCGCGTGCAGGTCGGTGCCGGCGATCACCGGGGAGACCAGGGTGTCGCTGATACCAATGGTCTTACAACCGAATTGGCGCGCGAACTTCAGGGTCTCCAGGATGCGCTGGGAATAGCGGGGAAAGGCGATGGCCACCACCACGATGGAACTGTTGCCCACGGCAATGAGATCATTGGCCTCCCAGGAGCAGGTGGTGTCGATCAAAACCTTGCCGCGGACCTTTTTGAGCAGATAGCCAAAGAACTGGGCCAGGGAGGCCGCGGCGCGGTAACCCAGCACCACCACCTCCTCGGCGTCCTTGATGGTGCGGGCCAGGTTATGGAAATCCTGGGCGCTGATGCTGGTCATCAGCTTGCGGCAGCAATCGATGGTGTTCTGGCAGTACCGGAGGAGGGTGTGCTCTTCCTGGGGCGTAGCGGTCTGGCTGGCCCGGACCATGCGCTCCACGCTGTTCAGCTCGATGTGCAACAAGCCCTTCAAGTACGCCTCGAACTCGGCGAAACCCGCGAAGCCCAGATCCATGGCAAAGCGGGTGATGGTGGGTTCGCTCACTCCGCATTCCTGGGCGATCTCTTTGGCGGAGTAGAGGAATATCTTCTTGTAATCGTTGAGAATAAGGTCGGCCACCAGCTTCCGCTTCTTGGGCAGGGTGGGGTAGGCCTGCAAGATGCGGGTGAAAAACTCAGTTCTGGCGGTCGATTTAGCCATCACTCATCCCGTGGGGGTCAGGCCGACTTTCCGGTTATGGACCCCAGCGCCGCCTCGGCCGCCTCCCGGGCCACCGCCACGTTGGAGTGGGTGCCCGAGAGGTAGAGGCGTCCGGTGGCGCCGTATACGGTGACGTGCACCAGGGTAACGTCCGCGGCCTTTTCCGCCTCGTTGGCGGCGAAGCCCGCGTAGCCGGCCGGCTCCATTTCCAGGATGTACAGCGTCTCGTCGGAGAGGCTCATGCTGGAGTTGCGGAACCGGTTGATGATCTGGGTCATATAGGGATCAATGCGTTCAATGGTTTCGCTGGCCAGGATCTTGGGGACCGCCCGGTCCTCGATCTTCACGTCCAGGAAATCCAAAATGACCTGGCCGGCCAGCTCCACGTCGGCCGGGGAGTCGGCGTGGACCTCCATCATGCCGTAGGTCCGCTCCACCACCAGGGCTCCGGGCCGCACGTTGGCCTGCTTCATCACCGCGTCACACAGGCTGTTGATGGACAGGCCCGGCGCGATTTCCACGAACATGGCCGACTGGCCCGCCACCGGGTAGTAGCCCCGGGCGGTGCTGCCGATAAAGGAGACGAACTGCCTTTGCAGGCGGTCGATCAAGGCGAAGGATCTAAGTTCAATCATGGCGTTTTCCAGCCCTTTGCTATACAGCTCACAGCGTCTGTGGCCAGGCCCCTAGCCGGCGTTCACCCGCTGGCGCTTGTTGGGGCACACCGCGAACTGCCCCTGACAGGTGGAGTTGCCCGGGCAGGTGCAGGAGTGCTCCTCCACCCCCCGGAAGCGCGAGAAACAGAAGTCTTTCAAGGGAATCGAAACCTGGCAGTCCATGATCAGCTCGCACATGAGCTTGCCGATGATGGGACCGATCCCGAAGCCGTGGCCCGAGAAGCCGGTGCAGAACACAAAGCCCGGCACCTCCTCGGTCAGGCCCAACACCGGGATGCCGTCAGACATCTGGGCGATGATGCCGGACCAGGTGCGGATGACGTGCACGTCCTTCAAGGCCGGGAAGAACTCCAGCACCCGGCGGCTGATGGAAGGGCAGACCCCGTAGAACAGGGGCTTGCCGCCGCGGTAGATGAACTCCTCGGTGCCGGTGAAGCCGCCCCAGAAAAAGGGGCCGTGGGGAACCTGCCGGCCGTAGAAGGTGGACTTGGCCGTGCCCACCATCTGGGGGAACAGCGGGGGATAGGGCTCGGTGATCAGGGCCTCGGAGAAGATGGGCCGCATGGGCAGATCCAGGCCCACCATATTGGCGATGGCCCGCCCGGCCACCCCGGCGGCGTTGACCACCAGATCGGTCTCGATGACCCCCTTGTTGGTGACCACCGCGGCCACCCGCCCCTTCTTGAGGCGGATGTCCTTCACCTCCTCGTGGGTGCGGAACACCGCGCCCAGTTCCTTGGCCTTGCGCATGAAGCCATAGGTGACCAGGAAGGGGTTGGCGTGACCGTCGGTGGGGCAATAGCTGGCCCCGATCACCACGTCGGACACGTAGGGGTTGATGTCCTTGACCTGCTTGGCGTCCAACATCTCCAGCTCGAGCCCCATGGCCTTCTGATTGGCCACGGCCTTGCTCATGTTGGCGATGTCGCCCTCGTCCACGCACAGCCGCAGGTTGCCCTTGCGCACGTATTCCACGCTCATGCCCAGCTCTTCGTGCAACTGGCCATAGAGCTGGACGCTGGCCATGGCCAGGGGCAGTTCCTGGGGCTTGCGGGCCGATTGCCGCACCCCGCCGCCGTTGCTGCCCGAAGCCTCGCCGCCGATATCGGATTTCTCGATGACAACCGCCTTGACGCCCTCCCGGCCCAGGTTGTAGGCCAGGGAACACCCCATGACGCCGCCGCCTATAATTACAACTTCCGCCGTGTCAGCCATGTCAACTCCTGCCCTTTGGCGGCGCGGAAAGAACCGTCTCTCTCCCCGCCATGCTTCCCGCTTAACCCTGCGCGAACACAGACATGGGCACCGGCCGGTTGGGGGCGCGGGCCGTGGTGGGGTCCAGCTCGCCCGGCTTCAGGCCCAGCTCCCGGGCCAGGATGCCGGCCACCAGCCGGCCGCAGGTTTGCCCCTGGCACAAGCCCATGCCGGCCCGGGTGACGCGCTTGACCCCGTTCAAGGTGGCCAGGCCGTCCTTGATGGCCTGCCGAATCTGGCCCTTGGTGATCTCTTCGCAGCGGCAGATGATCATGTCGTCGTCCGGCTGCGCGGCCGGGGCCGCGGTCGGGACCGGGACCGGTTCGCCCTTGGCCGCGGCCAGCTTGCCCAACACCCGCTGCATGATGGCCTCCACCTGCTCCTCGCTGAGCTGGCGGTCGCCCGCGGCCGGGGCCGGGGCTGCCGGAGCCGCCTCCGGGGCGGGCGGGGCCGGGGGAGCCGGCGCGGGCGCCGGCGCGGCCTCAGCCGGCGGGGCCGGCGGCGCGGCGGGTTTTTCCGCCGGCGGCTCGCCATAGGTCACCCGCAGCTTGTACTCGCGGACCATATCGGCCGCCTGGGGGGAGAGACGGGCGCCCACGGGCAGCGTGATGATCTTGTCCCCCCGTTCCAGGGCCTGTCTTATTTCCGACGCGAAAACGTAGCGGTTAGCCATCTCTTACCTCGCGGCCCCGGGGGCCTGTTTCTTGGGAGCTGCCTTCTTCCCCCGCTTCTTGGCCTCGGCCGGGGCGGCCGGTTCCTGGGCCGGAACTGGCGGGGGCGGGGCGGCCGGTGGCTCGGGAGCGGCCGGCGGTTGGGGGATGATGGCCTCGATATCCTTATGGGGCCGGGGGATCACGTGGCTGGAAACCAGCTCGCCCACCCGCTGGGCCGCCGCCTGGCCGGCGTCCACCGCCGCCTTGACCGCGCCCACATCCCCGGCCACGCCGATCAGCACCAGGCCGGCGCCCACGAACTCGCGGTTCAAGAGCCGCACATTGGCCGCTTTCACCATGGCGTCGGCCGCCTCTATGGCTCCCACCAAACCTCTTGTCTCGATCAGGCCCAGGGCTTGTTGCATGCTCGCCATCCCTCGGGTTTATTTGCCGGCGCGGCCCTCCACCGCCTGCAAGGTCTCCACCACCTTGGACGCGGCCGCCAACACCTCGGACTCGGTGCCTGCCAAATACAGCTTGCCGCTGGCCCCAAAGAGCCGGGCGTCCACCAACTTGACATTGCAGTATTTCTCGGCCTCATTGGCGGCCAGGGCGCAGTAGGCGGCCGGGGTCACCTCCAACAGGTACACGTCGTCGCCGCCCAAAATCAGCATGCCCTTACTGTTGCGGTTGATGATCACCGACTGGTAAGGGTCCATCTTGTTGATGATGCTGGTGGCCAGGACCTGGGGTTTGACGCGGTCTTCGGCCACCTGCCCCAGCTCGGCCAGAATGGCGTTGCCGGCCTGGATAATCTCCTGCTGGTCCTCGTGGTGAATCTCCAGCATGCCGTAACGCCGCTCCACGATCATCTCGCCGGGTTTGGCGTTGGTGGTCTTCACCGCGATGTCGGCCAGGCGGTTGATCTCGATGCCCGGCTGCACCTCCACGAACAGGGACGCCATCCCTTCCACGGGCAGGAAGCCACGGCCGATGCTGGCGAACAGCGAAGCGAACTGGGGCTGCATGCGATCCAGGAAGACGTACGCTCTCAACTCTGCCATAAAGGTTCTCCAACCAAGGGGGTGGCGGGCAAAAACAAGCTGTTGCTTGCCCGGTTAGGAATTCATTTTGATTTCGATCCCGTTGTCCCGGGCCAAATCCCTGGCCAAGGGCCCCACCAAGCCGCCCGGCTTGACGCGAAGGAGCTTGCGGCCCTCGTCCGCGGCCCGGCGCACGTCCCGGGCGGAAACGTAGGCCAGGGCCGGCTCCTCCGGCGCGGGGGCCGGGGCCGGCGCGGCGGGGGCGGGAGCCGGCGCGGCAGGCGCGGCGGGGGCCGGGGGCCGCACCTTGCTCTCGAAAACCTGGGCCAGGCGGGCCACCGGAGCCAGGATCACCCCCCAGCTCTCCAGGGTGGCCAGGACCTGGGCGATGGACTCTTCCAGGGCCGGCCGCGGCATGACCCCGGCGTGCCGGAAGGCGTCCCGCGCGGCCAGGACCTGCTTGCCCCGCAGAAGCGCCTCCTGGATGGGGCAATAGTCCACGGCGCCCAGCTGGGCCGCCCGCGCCGCCAGGTTCAGGGGCAGGGTCGGCACCACCAGCCAGTCGGCCCGGGCCAAGACCCGGTCCAACTCGTCGGGGGTGACGTCGCCCAACAGGCAGCGGGCCCCGGTCTGCTCCCGGACCTCCTCGGAGTCCATGCACAGCCGGGCCGCGCCAGACAGGTACACGCTGGACTTGCCGGCCAAGTCCTGGATGGCCGCGATCTGCTCCAGGGCCAAGTTCTGGGCCGGGCTGCCGCCGTGCACCACGAACAGCACCCGGGGCCCGGCGGGAGCCGGGGGTTTGGGCAAGAGGAGGCCCATCTCCCGCAGCACCTCCCGGAGGGCGGCCCGCACCCGCGCTTCCAAATCCTGCGCCATGCTCACTGCCCTCCCTGCCCGTTCAGGCATGACAAGGCGATGCCCAAGGGGGTGACGATCTGGGAATACTCGGTGCGCTGGGTCGGCAGGTTCAGGTTGGCCCCCACCACCTGGCAGAGGCCTTCCAGCTCACAAGTGCCGCCCACCATCCACACTTCGTCGATGGCGTGCCCGGCCAGATGGCGGGCCACGATGCTGGCGATCTTGTCCAACACCGGCCGCACCACCGGCAGGATCTCGGCGTTTTTGCTCTTGTCGGCCTTGAGCGCCTCGGCCTCTTCCAGGCTGATGCGGTAGCCCCCGGCCAAAACCAGGGAGAGGTGCACCCCGCCGGTGGCTTCGTCGCCGCTGTAGACCACCCGGCCGTCCTGGATCACCGCCACGCCGGTGGTGCCGCCGCCCACGTCGCAGATGGCCCCGTTGACGATGCCCAAAGCCACGTTGGCCGCGCTCGGCTCGTCCAGGACCTTCAGCACCTCCAGGCCGGCGCCCTCCAGGATGTAGCGGGTGGTGTTGATGTTGCCCGTCTCGGTGTCCGGGGGAAAGGAAGTGGCGCCTTTCTCGATGGGCAGGGCAGACGCTTCCCGCAATTCGCCCACCAGGCCACGCACGATCTCCAGGGCTCCCACGTAGTCCACCACCAGGCCGCTTTTCACCACCTCGGCCGGCTGCAGCCGAGCCCCCCGGGGCCGCCCCGTCTCGTCCACCACCACGGCCACCACCGTGGCCGTGCCGATGTCCACCCCGCAGAAGAGCTCCCGGGCCCCGCTGAAGTCCCAGCGCTCGGGCTGGTTCACCAGGCTGCGGAGGGTGGCGATATGGGGCCTCAGATCAGGCATGGCACCAATTCCGGGCTGGGCGCGGCGATGACCACCTGCGCCAGGACCAGCCCTGTGTCGCGAATGCTGTCCACCCCAGCGTCCACCGCAGCCCGCACCGAGCCCACGTCGCCGGTGAGGGTCAGGTAGGATTTGCCGGCCAGGCCCGTGGAGCAGCGCACCTCGATGAGCACCACTTCGGCCGCCTTCACCGCGGCGTCGGCCGCCATGATGGCCGAGGCCGCCGTGTAGGTTTCGATGACCCCCAGGGAGCCCATGTGCACCAGGGAGGTGGCGGCGGACAGGGCCGGGAACACGGCCGAGTGCACGGCGGGAATCACGAAGCTGTCCACCACCAGGTCCGCCCCGGTGTCGCGGCCCACGTCCACCGCGCTCTGCACCGCGCCCACGTCGCCGGCGACCATGGCCAAATAGCGCCCCGGGCAGGCCGGCCGGGCCATGATCAGTTCCACGTCGGCCGCTTTCAGCATCTCGTCAGCCACCAGGATGCCCTGGGCCACGCTGTTCAGTTCGATCAGTCCAATGGAGCGGAATGCCATGATCAGACTTCCTTAGCTCGTGGAAATGGCCACGGCGCCGTCCACCGCGGTCACGGTGCCCGCGATGCTGGCATGCACCCGGGCGCCCAGGGCGCCCGCCGGGATCTCGCCGATCACCTGGCCCAGGCTCACCCGGTCGCCCTTGGCGACGGTGGCCTGGGCCGGGGCGCCCAAATGCTGTTTCAGGGGAATCCGCACCGCACCCACCGGCCGAGTGAACTCCACAAAGGGCGGATGCACGTCGTAACGCTTCACCCCCAGCCGCTCCATGAGCCGGCTGGTGGGGATCTTGCGGTAGTCGCGGAACCCGGAGGGGTGGTACTCCTGCCGGGGCTGGCCCCGTTTGATCCCCGCGGCCATGAGCTGTTTCTTCACGCCGGCGTTGATCTCCCGGGGCGCCAGGCCCATGGGGCAGGCGAACTTCTCGCAGATGCCGCATTCGCTGCAGATCAGGGCGTCCACTTGGTTCGCCAGCTGGGGACCGCCCTGGGCGGCCAGCTGGCGCATGATCTTGTGGGGATAGAGACCGTGCCCCAAAAGGTTCCGGGGGCAGAGGTCGCTACAGCGCGAGCACTGGCAGCAGGCGATGCGGGCCAGCCGGCTCACCTTCGCCAGGTCCTTTTCCTTGTCGGCCACCACGTTGTGCCCCGCGGGCAGGAGGATCACCCCGCTGGTGGTCTTGGTGACCGGCAGGGTGGTGTCCCCGGCCACCGCCCCCATCATGGGCCCGCCCACCACCACCCGGTAATCGCTCACCGTGGGGCCGCCGGCGTGGTCGATCACTTCCTGCAGGCTCACCCCCAGGGGCACCCGGGTGACCATGGGCCGGGCCACCTCGCCGCACACGGTCAGGTAGCGGTGGGTGACCGGTTTGCCTTCCACGGCCGCGGCGAGGTTCAACAGGGATTCCACGTTGGACACCACCGCGCCCACCATCAGGGGGATGCCGCCCTCGGGCACCACCCGGCCGGTGACTTCGTACACCAACACCTGCTCATCGCCGGCCGGGTAGAAGTCCTCCAGCTCGAAAAGCGCCAGCCCGTCCTTGATCCGGGCCAGGGCTTCCCGCACCGACTCCATGGCGTGGCCGTGTTTGCCCTTGAGGCAAACCAGGCCCTGGCCCGCGCCGGTGGCCGCCATGGCCAGCTGAAGCCCGGCCAGGATTTCCGTGGGCCGGGCCTCCATGAGGTAGGGATCGCTCATCAAAAGGGGCTCACAGGAAGCCCCGTTGGCCAGCACCCGTTCCACCGTGGCGTTCAGCTTCACGTGGGTGGGAAAACCGGCCCCGCCGGCGCCCACCACACCCGCCTCCTGGACTTTGCTTATGATCTGGGCTTTGTCCATGTTCTACATTCGCATCCCGGGGTTGGAGTGCTCCAGAGTCCCTACTTGACCTCGCCGAACATCTCGAAGCTGTCGACGATGCCCACCACCACCGCGTCCACCGGCACGGGCGCTTCCCGCTTCAGGGCCTGCATGGCCGGGGCGCCCTGGGTCACGATGACCAACTCGTCGTCGCCGGCCCCTATCTCGTCGGCCGCCAGGAGCACATGGCCCACCGGCTGCAGCTTCCGGTCCAGGGGCTGCACGAACAACAGGCGGAGCGCATGCAGGCTGTCCAGTTTCTTGGTGGACCACACATTGCCTATGACTTTGGCTATCAGCATCCTGCCTCGCAAATCGGCTACAAGTGCTCGGCCTTTTCCACCGCGTCCAAAGCCGCTTTCACCGCGGCGATATCGCCGAAGATCCCGATCATGGTGGTGTGCTGGGGGCAGGTCCCCTTGAGGTCGTACACCTGCACCGCCGCCGCCTTTTCGGCCACATCGGAAGCGGCGATCATGTCCAACAGGCGCCCCTGCACCAGCCCCACCGCGCTGAAGTCCATGACTTCCAGCGATTTTTTGGCCGATCCTCCCATCCGGGACATGAGCATATCGATCACTCCGGGCCCCGGATGGCTTATGAATTGGGTGCTAACGGCCACAGCCCTCTCCTGTCCACGTCCTCAGAACACCTTGCACGGGCGGCCCCTACGGCCGCCCTGCCTGGCCGGACCACTCCCCGCCTATTCAGGTTTGGGGATGATGAACTCGATGTCCGAATGCGGTCTGGGGATCACGTGGACCGAGATCAACTCGCCCACCTTCTGGGCCGCCGCGCCGCCGGCATCCGTGGCCGCCTTCACCGCGCCCACGTCGCCGCGCACGAAGATCGCCACCAGGCCGCCACCGACCTTCACCTGACCCACCATCTTCACGTTGGCCGCTTTGACCATGGCGTCGGCCGCCTCGATGGCGCCCACCAGCCCCCGGGTTTCCACCATTCCCAATGCCTGCTCAGCCATCGGATGTTTCCTCCTGCACTAAGTGCTCTACGTGTGAATTAGAGTTATCTCTTCAAACGAAAAGATCGAGCCCGCATGGTCCACGCCTTGGGTATGCTCAGGGTGACCATGGCGGTTTGGTTCATGCGCTTGCTTTTTTGCACCCGCTTGACCTCGGCCTCGCCCAGCTCCGCGCCGCTGCGGTCCAGGGCCGTGACCTTCTCCCCCTCCGCGGGCAGGGGCAGAAACTCATAGGGCATGGCGATGGTGGCCTCGTCACCGGGCAGGGACTCGTCCACCACGAAAATGGCCTGCCCCGGGCAGATGGGTACGCAGGTGTAACAACCTATGCACTTGTCCTCGTCCAGGCGGGGCAGCGCGGTGATGTCCGCGCCCACCGAGATAGCCTCGGTCCGGCAACTGGCCTCGCAGGGGTTGCAAGGGATGGGCTGGATGCACTCGATCACCGCCACCGGCCCCTTGGCCCGCCGCGCGGCCGAGGGAATGCCCGGTCCGCCCGCCAGCTCGTTGTCGGCTATGATTCCTTCTCTGGCCAGTCCTTTGCTCATCGCCTCGCCTCTTCCACGCTACGGGCCAACAGCTCCTTGGCGTCGGCCCGCGCCTGTCCAAAGGGGCCGTGCCGGAGACCCCGCATGCTTGCGAGCTGCTCCTGGTGCAGGCCCGCGAACTTGTCGTCGTCCAGGTAGCCCAGGGCATGGGCCACAGCCAGGCCGGCCACCCGGCCCTGGATGATGGCCGAGCTGGCCTCCTCGATGCCCGAGACGTCGCCGGCCACGTAAAAGCCCGGGACCGTGGTCTCCTGGTTCAGGTCGTGGGCCGGCACGTGGCCGCCCAGGGCGGGCACGAACACCGTCTGGCAATGGGCCATGCGGCAGAGCTGGGTCATGGGGTTCAGCCCCACGGCCAGGCAGATGGTGTCCACCTCCAGGCGCTGCTCCGTGCCGGGCATGGCCTGCCACTTGTCGTCCACCTGGGCGATGGTGGCCCCTTCCACCTTGTCCTTGCCGTGGGCCAGGACAATGGTGTGGGACATGAGGAAGGGCACACCCTGGCGGGCCACCTTGGCCGCGTGCACGCCATAGCCGCCGATGGCCGGCGCGGCGTCGATCACCGCCACCACCTGGCAGCCGGCCTGGATCATCTGGTAGCTCACCACCAGGCCCACGTTGCCGGCCCCCACCATGAGCAGGCGGTTGCCCGGCCGCACCCCGTGGAGGTTGGCCATGGTCTGGGCCGCCCCGGCCCCGATGACCCCGGGCAGGGTCCAGCCCGGGAAGGGGACCATGTTCTCCGAGGCGCCGGTGGCGATGAGCAGCTTCTGGCCGAACACCGGGACGATGTCGTCGTCCAGCCGCACCGCCAGGTTGCCGCCTTCGTAAATGCCCAAGACCGTGGCGTTCAGCACCACTTCCACGCCCAGCTCCCGGGCTTCGTCCAGCATGCTCTGGCCGATCTCGAAGCCGCGCTCGCCGGCCCGGTGCTCCCGGGAGCCGAAGAACTTGTGGATCTGTTTGAAGAGCTGCCCGCCGGGCCGCTCGTTTTCGTCAAAGACCACCACCTGCGCCCCGGCGCGGGCGGCCTCGATGGCCCCGGCCAGGCCGGCCGGCCCGGCCCCTATAACCACCAATTCGTATCGCCGCATGGCTAGGCTCGCTTCGGTTCGGGACCAAGTCCCTGCTGGGTTTCCACGGCCATTCCCGCCCGCAGGGGAGTGACGCAGGTGCGCACATTGGGCCGCCCGTCCACCACCATGATGCAGTCGGTGCAGCGGCCGATGGCGCAGAACACGCCCCGCGGGTCGCCGCGTTTGGCCGTGATACGATGGACCAAGACCCCGGCCGCCCGGAGGGCCACCGCAATGGGTTCGCCCTCCCGGCCGGTCAGGCTGCGGCCGTCAAAGGTGAACTGCACCTCCGGGCCTTTGGGTATCTGCCCCAGGATGGGGTGATCGTCAATCCGCATTAGAACCCCCTGCTAACAGAATCCGAACCGCTCTCCGAAGGTGAAGTTGGAACCGATCAGAGGTACTCCGGTGATGGCGCAGGCCTCCATGGTCAGGGAGCGCAGATCCTCGCGTTCCAGGTTGGCCAGTTTGGTCTTGCCCGCCGCCTTGGCCAACAAGCTGGCCTCGATGGTCATGGCCTTGATGTAGTTGCCCACCCGTTGGGCGGCCAGTTCGATATCCAGCTTGGCCCGCTGGGCCGGGTCCTGGGTGCCGATGCCAAAGGCGCATTTGCCCTCGTGGCAGCGGAGGCACACCGCGCAGCCCATGGCCACCATGGCTCCAGTGCCGATAGCCACCGCGTCGGCGCCCAGGGCCAGGGCCTTGGCCACGTCCGCGCCGTCCTTGATGCCGCCGCTGACGATGAGGCTCACCTCCTGCTTCACCCCCATCTCCTCCAGGCCGCGCACCGCCAAGACGATGGCCGCCAGGGTGGGGATGCCCAGGTGGGTGGTGGCCATGACCGGCGAGGCCCCGGTGCCGCCCTCGGCCCCGTCGATCACCACGCCGTCCACCCCGGCCTTGGCCGCGATCTTGATGTCCTCGCGGACCCGGCCGGCGGCCATCTTAAGAAAGATGGGAATCTCGTAGTTGGTCAGGTCGCGGAGCTCCTGAATCTTCAAGACCAGGTCGTCGGCCCCGAAGATGTCGCCGTGGCGGGGATGGCTGTGCAGGTCCATGCCCGGCGGAAGCTGGCGGAACTTGCCGATCTCCTCGGTGATCTTGGAGCCCATGAGGTGGCCGGCCAGGCCGGGCTTGGCCCCGATGCCCACGATGATCTCCAGGGCGTCGGCCGCTTCGATATTGCGGAGCGAGAAGCCGATGCGGCTGGGGGTGATCTGCACCACCTGCTTGTAGGAGTTGCCGCGTTCCTCGGGCAGGAGCCCGCCCTCGCCGTTGTTGATGGAGGTGCCCACGTACTGGGTGGCCTTGGCCAGGGCGGTCTTGGCTTCCTTGCTGAGCGCGCCGTAGCTCATGCCCGAGATGAGGATCGGCGTCTCCACCACCAGGGGCTTCTTGGCGTAGCGGGCGCCCAACACCGTCTGGGACTTGCAGTCCTCCCGGTAGGTGTCGATGGGCATGCGGGTGAGCTGCCCGGGCAAGATGGTCAAGTCGTCCAGGGTGGGGAAGTAGCGGGTGGAGCCGCAACCCCGGATGCGGTGTTTGCCGGTCTGGGCCTTGATCCGAATCTCGGCGATGGTGTCCGCGTTCCAGACCCCATGCTGCACGTCCCGGGGACGCGGCGTCTTGGTCTCCTCCGGCTTGGTCTGGCCTTCCGGCTGGGGGTTGGTGGACATTAGGCCCTCCCGGTCAAGTGGCTGGGTTTGAACATCACGTAATCGTGACGGCCGTAGACCTTGGGCACGATGCTCTGCAGCCCGCCCACGTCCTGGGCGATGCCGTACTTCTCGAACAGCCGCGCCACCTCGTCGTGTTCCTCGCTGGTGATGGGCTTCAGGGTCACGTTGCCGCCCAGGTGGGAATCCACCTCGGGATCGGCCACGTGGATCACCCCGTTGTACATGGACTCGCCGATCTCGGGGCCCACTTTGCCCAGGAAGATCATGCGGCCGCCCAGGGTCATCTGGCCCGAGCGCATGCCCACGTCGCCGCACACGATGAGGTTGCCGCCTTTCATGCCAAAGGCCGCCCGGCTGCCGGTGTTGCCCCGCACCAACACGGTGCCGCCCACCTGGGAGGGGGCCAGGTTCATGCCGGTGTTGCGCTCCACGATGATCTCGCCGGCGCCCATGTTGTCGCCGGTGTACAGGCCGGTGTTGCCCTCGATGACCATGCTGGGGCCTTGCAGGAAGCCGCCGGTGTAAAAGCCGGTGCTGCCCCGCACCACGATGCTGCCGTTGCCCTTGATGCCCGTGGCGAAGTTGTGAATGGAGCCCGGATGGAGAATCTCCACCTCCTGGCCCTCGGCCATCAGCTCCTTGAGCCGGGCGTTGACCTGGCGGACATTCATGCCGCTGATGTCTAGACTGACCATACCTTCACTCCTCCCGGCTCCATCTCCGTGGCGTAGATGTCGTCGAAGATGGGGGTCAAGGCGATCTGTTCCGAGCCCAGGAGCACCGTGCCGTCGTCGGCTTCGTAGAAGAGCACCGGTTTGATGCCCAGGCGGTCCCGGAAGGCGCCCATCTGATCCGTGGTGGTCGCGATGATGGTGAAGATGCCGTCCATGTCGTCCAGGGCCTTGGTCATGGCCTCTTCCATGGACAGGCCGTTATGGGTCATTTCCCAGGCCAGGTAATGGGCGGCCATTTCCGAGTCATTGTTGGTCTTGAAACGGATGCCCCGGGTTTCCATGAGGCGGCGCATGTTGAAGTAGTTGGTGAACTGACCGTTGTGCACCAGGGCCAAATCGGGCAGCAGGTAGCTGGTGAAGGGGTGCGCGAAGTCGATGTTCTCCACGCTCTCGGTGGCCATGCGCACGTGGCCGATGCCGTGGGTGCAGGGTCCGGCCTTGATATGGTGGCGCCGGGCCAGGTCCTCGGCCGAGCCCTCGTCCTTGTAGATGGTCAGGCGGGGGCCCAGGGAATGGATGCAGAGGTTGGGATCTGAGTCCACCGCCCAGTTGAGCTCGGCCAGCCGGGCGGGGTCCATGTCCAGCTTGGCTTCGTAGAAGGTGAAAATGCCTTCCCCGGTGTAGGTGACGGGGTCCACGATCTTGGCGTATCCCGAGATGATCTTCTCCAGATGATCCTCGGAGGCCAAGTTCCGGAGCGAGACCCGGATGGCGAGGCTATCGCGCAGCTCGTAAAAAGCCACGCCCGTGGCGTCGCGCCCCCGGTGCTCCAGATGCTTGAGCATTTCCACCAGATCCACGGCCAGGGTCTGTGAGCCCGGGGCAATGATTCCGGCTATACCGCACATGGCGTCCTCTCTTCCGGCCGCTCCCGCGGGGAGCAGTCGTTATCTCGGTCCTTGGGAGACCTCCGAAAAAGGTCGTCCTGGCTTTCCTGGGCGCTGCCGGCCCCAAACCCGGTTTGGGGCGGCATCCCCCTTGGCTTGCCTTGGCCAGGTCCGGCCCCCCGGCGGGACCTGACGGTCCCGCCCGGCGGGGTGCCTGCCCTCCCGCCTAGAGGTGGCGGGAGTATTCGTTCCACTCCCAGTCGGTGACGTAGGTCCGGAACCGTTCCAACTCGCCCTCCTTCAGGGCCAGGAAACACTGCACCAGATCCGTACCCATGGCCTCGCACAGCCAGGCGTCCTTTTTCAGCGCGGCCAAGGCGTCGGGCATGTACTGCGGCACCGTGGGCGTGGTCTCCGGGTCCAGACGGTAGGCGTCACCCAGGAAGGGGTCGCCGGGGTCCATTTTGTTCCTGATGCCGTCCAAGCCGGCCAGGAGCCCCGCCGCGATCACCAGATAGGGGTTGGCCGAAGCGCCGGGCCCCCGGTTCTCGCAACGGGTGGCCCGCCCCCGCTCTCCGGGCACCCGGAGGTACACCGTGCGGTTGTCCAGGCCCCACACCAGGAAGTAGGGAGCGAAGCTGTCCAGACAGACCCGGCGATAGGAGTTGATGGTGGACAACATGAAGGGGGTCATGGACTTGGCGTGGGCCATCTGCCCGGCGATGAAATTCAGGGCCAGTTCGCTGAGCCCGTGCTTGCCCTGGGGATCGTCAAAGAGGTTCCTGGTGCCCTCCGGGTCGTTCACCGAGAAATGCACGTGGTAGCCGCTGCCGCCGCCCTCGTTCTTGGGCCGGTCCATGAAGGTCAGGTGCAGGCCCTGCTGAGCGGCGTAGTCCTTGCACACGGTCTTGTAGGTGAAGGACTGGTCGGCCATGGCCAGGGCGTCGTCGTACTTCCAGTTGATCTCGTACTGACCGCTGAAGAACTCGTGGTTCATGTAGAGCACGTCAAGGCCCATGGCCATGAGAATGTTCTGCAAGTTCCTGAGGATGCCCATCTCATCCACCCGCGGGCCGGTGGTGTAGACGCTGTCGGGCTGGTTGGCGTAGTAGGGTCCGGACTGGCCGTTCTCCAGGCGGAAAAGGAAAAACTCCAGCTCCGTGGCGGCCATGGGGCGGAGATTCAGGTCCTTGTACAGGTTCACCACTCTTTTCAGCAGGTTGCGGGGGCAAACCTGGGAAGGCTTGCCGTCGAACATGGGATCGGCCAGCAACCGGGCGGTGCCAGGCAGGTACGGAATGGGAGTGTAGGTGTCCAGGTCGGGAATCACGGCCATGTCGCGCCAGTCGATCTCATCGGCCACGCCGGTACCGGGAGGGATATTGTTAGAAAGATCGATGGCATATACGGCCTTGGCAAAGTTGATGCCGTGCTCCGCCACACTGGCCAGCTTCGCGGCCGGCATGGCCTTGGAACGGCAGACGCCGTACACATCCGGATACTCGATACGCAGGGTATCGATTTTATCCGCGACTATTCTCTCCTGAACCTCCTGCAAATCCATACTTGCCAACCTCCCCGCAATATTGAGTTTTGCCATCAGCTTACTGGAAGCCCAGGGCTGATTGAATGGTCAACGGTTTTGATACTCGCCTTTGACCCGGGGATCGAGCGCCTCACAAATTTGTGTTTTTTTGCAAACACACGCTCGATAATTTTGTTTAATTCTTTTCAAGTTTCCATGTCAAGTACAAATTCGAGCGCCCCCAGGGAGAAAGCCTACAGGGGCCTGATATTTCTTCCATTTATTAACCATTTGTTTTTTTTATATTTTTTTTACCTAGCCTAAAGGGGGGGTTTATGAATCCCATTCATTGCCACTTAGCGAACATGTGAACGATACTGATAACTTAGAGGAGGTTTCTCGATGATAAAAAATTCACTAACTGAAAATGAAAGCCCCTTTTAACAAAATTGTTGCCCGGCAATTTTCCCGGCAAGAGTGTGACATGGCAGCAGGAAATCCTCGCGGCGCTGGCTGGCTGGGGGGCATCCCGACCTGGGGGTGGCCCAGTCCGAGCCGGGCCGATTTTAGCTGAACTTAAAAGCTACCGCCCCACCCCGGGGTCCGGTGGTCGGGACCGCGTCCCATGTTTTTCCTTCTCCGGGAATTTCGCCCGGCGCGCCAGCGGCCTCCAGAGCGGCAAACCCCAACTAACCTCCCCCCGCGTTTGACTATATTTTCCCGGAATCCAGGTCTGCCGCCCCGGCCGCCAGGACGCCGCCGCCGGGGGCCGCCAACCGGGACGGCAATTTTGCAGTAGACAAGCACCCAAAAGTGGTCCTAGATTTTTCAGCAGTTACCCGGGGCTTTCACAACGCACTTTCTGAGGAATGGGGCTATGGAATTCTTCTTCCAGCCACGGGGCATAGCTGTGATCGGGGCCAGCGACAAGCCCGGCAAGGGCGGTTACGACCTGGTCTATAACCTGCTAAACGGTTATGACGGCAAGATATATCCTGTAAATCCCAGCTACCGGGAGATCCAGGGGCTCACCTGCTACCCGGGCCTGGCCGAGGTGCCCGACCCGGTGGACCTGGCCATCATCATGGTGCCCAACCAACGGGTGCTGGGCGTGGTGGAGGCCTGCGCCGCCCGGGGCATCAAGGGGGCCATGATTCAGGCCGGCGGCTTTGCCGAGACCGGCGAGGAGGGCCGCGAGGTCCAGGACGCCCTGGCCGCGGCGGCCCGGGAAAAAGGCATCCGCCTGTGGGGCCCCAACTGCATGGGCCTGGTGGACACCAAGGCCCGGCACGTGTTTTCCTTCGTGGACCGGGCCATTTGGGCCAGCGGCCTGCCCTCCTCAGAGGTGTCGCTCATCGTGCAGTCCGGCATGCTCTCGGGGGTGTTTCTCATCGACATCGCCTCCCACGGGGAGCAGGGGGTGAGCAAGGTCTGCTCCCTGGGCAACAAGGTCGACGTGGATGAGTGCGACGTATTGGAGTACCTCCTGGGTGACGACCAGACCCAGGTGATCGGCATGTACCTGGAATCCCTGCCCCGGGGCCGCCGCCTGGTGGAGCTTTGCCGGGGGGCCGCCAAGCCGCTGGTGATTCTGAAGGGCGGGCAGAGCGCCCAGGGCGCCCGGGCCGCGGCCAGCCACACGGCCAGCCTGGCCGCGGATCACAGCCTGATCCACAGCCTCTTGGCGCAAGCCGGGGTGTACGAAGCCCACGATTTCAAGCAAATGCTGGACATTTGCCACACCCTGGCCCGCTATCCCGCGCCGCCCGCCCACCGGCCCGGCCGGGTGGGCATCGCCACCTACACCGGCGCGGCCGGCATCGTCTCCGCGGACTTCATGGACGGCCTGGCCCTGGAGCTGGCCAAGATTTCCCCGGAGACCGTCACCGCCCTCCAGACCGTCTACCCGGCCTGGATGGCCCCGGACAACCCCTGCGACATCTACCCCGCGGTGATCGCCAGCGGCGGGGTCCGCACCTACAACGTCACGGTGGAGGCCCTGGCCGCCGATCCCGGGGTGGACGCCATCCTCCTGCACGCTTTTACCGGCGGCTTCGACCTGAAGCCCGACCTGGCCCAGTTGGCCAAGGCGGCCGACCAGGCCGAGAAACCCCTGGTGATCTGGGTGCAGGGCACCCGCCCGGCCGTGGACGAGTTCCGCCAGGAATGCCAGGCCCTGGGCCTGCCGGTGTTCCGGGAGCTCTACCGGGCGGTGGAGTGCTTGAACGCCCTGTTCGCCCGGCCGCAGGCCCGCCCGGCCCGTAGCGACGCCGCCAAGGCGCTGCTCCCGGTGGTGGAGCTGACCAAGGGCCACAAGGGGGTGCTGGACGAGCATCTGGCCAAGCAGGTCTTGGCCGCGGCCGGGGTGCCGGTGGTGGCCGAGGCCGTGGTCCCCACGGCCGAGAAGGCGGTTTACCAAGCCTTTGAGCTGGGCCTGCCGGTGGTCTTGAAGGGCCTGGACCCGGGCCTGGTGCACAAGACCGAGGCCGGGCTGGTGAAGCTGGGGCTTTCTTCCGGGGAAATGGTGCAAAAGGCCTTTGCCGATTTGACCGGGCGCATGGGGCCGGCGGGCCGGGTGCTGGTGCAGCGCCAGGTGCCGGTAGCCCTGGAGCTGATCGTGGGGGCCATCCGGGACGCCAGCTTCGGGCCCACGGTGATGCTGGGCTACGGCGGGGTGCTGGCCGAGGTGCTGGGCCGGGCCCAGTTCGCCATGGCCCCCCTGAGCCCGGAAGAGGCCACGGATCTCATCGACCGCCTGCCCTCCCAGCGGCTGTTGAACGGCTTCCGCGGCGCGCCGAAGGTGGACCGGGCGGCCCTGGCCAGGTTGCTGGTGCAGGTGGGCGACCTGATGGCCGCCCACCCCCGCCTGCAAGAGATCGACATCAACCCCCTGGTGCTCACCCCAGAAGGCCTGCTGGCCGTGGACGCCACCCTGATTTTGTCTTAAGAGGGGGCGAAGATGTGGGGGAAAACCCCTTTTTTTGAAAAAAAGGGGGTTTTCCCCCACACCCCCTTTCCCCAAAAAAACTTTAGATTTTTATCTGGGGTGTCCCGTCATCAACCGACGATTGCCGGTTTTGTAGGTCACGTTGTTTGGCACCCTGGACCGGCCCAGTCCGATGGCGGACGGCAAGGCGACAGACCAGCGACAACCGAGAGGCGTGGCCAGGCTGTTGACAAACAGCCCCAGGCGGGCGGCTCCGGACTACCCCCCAAGTAAGCCACTAAAAATCCAGGAAAACCCCCTCGACCTTCTTGTAGGCGGAGCGCTCCGCCGCGTCCCGGGCCCCGGCCGTGGCCATGCCCCGCCACACCAACTGGAACCAGGCCTCGCTCTGCGCGGCCAGGCTGCCCTTCTTGCCGCGGTAGACCCACATGGTGAAGGCCCGGGCCACCACCCCCCACATCAGGTCCAGGAGCATCAGGGGCGGTACGCCGCGGTCCAGCATCCCGCCCCGCTGCCCCTGGCCGATGACCTCCAAAAACAAGCGGGCCAGGCGCGCCTGGCGGAAGGAATCGTCGGCCATCCAGGTCTGGCTGGGCAGGGACATGAACACAATTCTCCCCACCGCGGGCCGGGCGCCGAAGAATTCCAGCTGGGTGGCCAAAAGCCGGCGGATTTTTTCCGGCACTTCGTCCACCCCCTGGAGCGCCGCGGCGCTCGTTTGGGCCAGTTCGTCCAGCCACCCCTGCACCACGGCGAACAACAGTTTTTCCTTGGAGCCATAGTGCCGGAACAGGGTGGCGTAGCCCACGCCGGCCCGCTGGGCAATGCCCCGCATGCCCACTTGGTGGTAGTCATGGCTGGGGAAAATCTCCAGCACCGCCGCGGTCAGCCGCTCCCGGATGGAACGTTCGTTCATGGGGTTCTCCATGCTGGCCACCTCGCTACCCTGTCAATATATCAATGGAATTATATTGGACAGCAACCACTGCCCGTATCTGTGATATCACCGATAACACAAGCGGGACAGCCGCGCCAAGTCTAAATTCGGCCGCAGGGGGGCGGAAAGAAGGGGTCCGCGAACTGGCTCAGAGGGCCCGCCCCAGGGCCTCGCGGGTCCGTGCCGGGGTCTGGCCGGTCCCCATGGGGAAGGCCCGAAAAAAGGAATTGGGGTCCTCGTAGCCCAGGAGAATGGAGATATCCGCCCCGGAGATAGCCGAGTTGCCCCGGCGAGGCCATTGCATGGTTAGACACATCTATCTCCTTGATGTTGCCGATAAAATGGTCACAAGACGCGATCAAGGCATGCCCTGGCCGATGCGGGCCATGGACGGCCCGCCAAATCACAAGCCTGAAAGGCTAGTGATTTGTGCTGGTTGGCAGAAACACGCTTTTACCAACCAGCTTGAAATGCACGGTGCAGGACGCACCGTGCGGCACTCTCTGTTTAGACTTCAATATATTCAATTCAACCGTGCATCGGCCTCATATCGGCCGGGAACCGGGGGCGCTCCCCGGCCCCGCCGTGTACCAAGCCCGGACTAGCCTTGCCCCGCGGCCGCCGGACTGACCAATCACGCCAACCCATCATCCCTTCGCGCCAAGAGAGGGCCGGGCCAGCGGGCGCCGGGCCGTTCCACCGCCGGCTTGACACGCCGAGCAATTAATGTATATACATGTTTCATGGCCAATCAATCCCCTCCCAAGCCGGGGAGCACTCCCTCCCTGCCCTGCCTCTGCGCGGCGGTCCGCAAGGCGGGCCGCCGTCTGACCCGGCATTACGACCGGCGTCTGGAGCCCAGCGGCCTCAAGATCACCCAGTTCAGCATGCTGGCCAACATCAACCGCAACCCCGGCCTCACCGTTTCGGATTTGGCCGGGCTGTTGGTCATGGACCAGACCACGGTCACCCGCAACCTGGGGGTGCTGGTACGGGAGGGCTACGTGCGTCTGGAGCCCGCGGAAACCGACCGCCGGGTAAAGCGGGTGTACATCTCCGGGCCGGGCGCGGCCAAGTTGGCTCAAGCCCGGCCCTGGTGGGACCAGGCGCAGCGCGAGGTGGAGGAGACCCTGGGCCGCCAGGGCGCGGAGGGGCTTTTGGCGATCCTGGGCAAACTGGCGGAGTGAGCCGGGCGCTTGAATTTTGCCCTTTTATATGCATATACATATTTTATGGGAGGAGGCCCTATGTCCTTGACGCAAGATATCAAGGAGTTCGCCCTGGATCTGGGCTACAGCGGCGTGGGCGTCACCACGGCCGAGGATTTCCTGGACCACCAGGAGGAGGTGCGGTCGCGGGGGGAGATCTATGATTTTTATACGGCCGATCCCCGCCGGTTCCTGCCCGGCGCCGCCCCGCGCCGCCACCTGGCCACCGCCCGCTCCGTCATCGCCCTGGCCTGGGACTATTGGCGTACGGATTTCCCCCCCGAGCTGGTGGGCCGGGTGGGCCGCATCTACCAGGCCCGCTGCTACGGCGCGCCGCCCCACCGCATCAATGGAGCCCGCCTGCGGCTGTTGGTGGAGTTCCTGGAAAAGTCCGGCTGTCAGGTGGGCAAGGGCTTCTGGTTGCCGGAGCGGAGGGCGGCCGCCCGGGCAGGGGTGACCACCTTTGGGCGCAACAACTTCGCCCATCTCCCCGGCACCGGTTCCTTCATCCTGCTCGCTTCGGTGGTGGTGGACCGGGAATTGGCGTACGACGAGCCCACCCTGCGGGTGAAATGCCCCGAGGGATGCACCGCCTGCCTGGACGCCTGCCCCACCCGGGCCATCTACGAGCCGCTAAAGTTGAACCCCCGGCGCTGCCTCGCCTTCAACGCCTGGTGGACCCAGGACGGCCGTCCTGGCGTCAGCAGCTATATCCCTCCGGAAATACGTGAAAAGATGGGCGTCAGGGTGCACGGCTGCGACGTCTGCCAGGAGGTTTGCCCCCGCAACGCCGCCAAGCTGAAGGCCAAGTTGCCCCAGGATCCCTTCCTGACCCTGCTGGCCGGCCGTTTCAGCCTGGAACAGATGCTGGCCATGCCCCCGGACTTCCTGGCCCGGACCGTGCGGCCTCTCATGTACAACTACATCAACGACAAGAAGTACTTCCAGCGCAACGCCGCCATCGCCTTGGGCAACACCGGCGACCCGGACCACGTGCCCGCCTTGGCCGCGGCCCTGACAGACCCCGAGGACCTGGTGCGCGGCTATGCGGCTTGGGCCCTGGGGAGACTCGGCGGCCGGCAGGCGCGGGCGGCCCTGGAGGCCGCCTTGCTCCGGGAAGACGCGGCTTTTGCCCGGGCGGAGATCCTGGCCGCCCTGGCTGGCGGCGGGGAGGCGTCAGCTTCCGCCTGATGCCAAGGCGCCCCTCCCACGCGGGGGATGTCGCCACAAGGTGGTAATTTTTTCGGGATAACGCTGGCTTACTTGAGAGCATTGCACGGGGCGTCCTGCCCCGTGCAATGTCGGCTTGGCAAAAACGTGACTCCACCCCAGCAAGCAGAGCTTGCCGGGGGCCCGGGTTTTGCCAAGCCTCACAAATTGCAAGCTTTTTGAAGCTTGCAATTTGGCGGGCCATCCTTGGCCCGCATCGGCCATTGCCTGTCGTAATTATGTTTCACAGCCCTTTTGGACATAATATCAACACGTTTTATGTGTTTCACCATGCAATGGCCTCTACTTAGCTTGTTTCGGCTGCCGGGCCTTGAGTTCATCCAGGTGCAACAGCCGCGGCACGATCTCCCGGTGGATCTCGCAGGCCACGGACTTGCAGTCCACCCCGCCGGTCAAGAGGATTTTGTCATGGGGGCAGCCGCCCTGGCAGGCCCCGCGGGCCGCGCACTCCCGGCATTCCTGGGGAATCCCCGGGCGTTGCACCCCGTAGTGGAACCTCTCGCACGAGATGATCTTCAGGGGGTCGGGGTCGAAGATGGCGCCGGTCTTGAAGGAGTGATCCCGGATGCAGGGCCCCACCGAGCCGTCAGGGAACACCGCGGCCAGGCGCTTGCCGCAGGGATAGGGGGAGTCCTCGGCCTCCCAGCCCGGGATCAGGGCGTCCAGGAGGAAGGTGGTGTGCACGTCATAGCCCCGGAGGATGTAGTCCTCGAACATATCGCAAAGCTGGTGGTAGGTTTTCAGCAAGCGGGCGGAATATTCCGCGTCCTTGCCGCGGTAGAGGTCTTTTTGATAGCGCAGGCGGTAGCCCTGCTCGATGCCGAAGCGGGAGACCTCCAGGATGCGGGCCAAGTTGTAATCGTCCAGGGTGGCGGTGATGGTCTGGCCGATGGCGTTGGAGCGCTCGGCGATGACCTTCATGCGCCGGGCCAGTTCGTTGAGGCTGATATCAGTGATATTGGTGGTGATCCACTGGATGTCCAGAAGATCGTCCCAATTCACCGAATCCACCAGGTCGGCGTTGGTGTTCAGGGCCCCCTGCATGCCGTCGGTATGGGCGAAAACCGCGTCCATCACCTTTTTGATGCGGTCGGTGAAGAGGAACGGCTCCCCGCCCAAAAACCCGACGTAATTGACCTTGATGTTGTTGACTTTCCAGACCTCGGGAATCCACTCCAACAGCCGGGCAAAGGTGCGCTCATCCATCTCGTTCTGGCAGTCAAAACCCACCTGATTGAAGGAGTAGCAGTACTTGCATTGCCGGGTGCAGTGATAGGACAGGAACAGGATGAACCAGAACTGCGGCAACTTGGACCAGCACCCTTCGCCCTGCACCCGCCCGTCATCCAGCGTGTACATTTTCTTCAGCCTACGGCTGTGCTCGGTCTCTTTTCTCACCGTAACGCTCCGGTTGAACCTAGTTGTTTTTCCCCCTGGTTAAAACCATCAAGTTTTTTTGGGGAAAGGGGGTGTGGGGGAAAACCCCTTTTTGTTCACAAAAAGGGGTTTTCCCCCACGTCTTGCTCTTTCTCCAAAAACTTTACCGATCAACCCGCCTCGGCCATGAGGCGTTGTCCGGCGGGGATGGCCGGCGGCACGGGTTGGTTGGCCAGTTTGGTCACGGCGGAGAATTTCGCCGGGCAGACCTCCAGGCAGGTGCCGCATTTGATGCATATGTCCTGATCGATCACGTGAATGGTTTTCTTGGCCCCTTCGATGGCCCCCACCGGGCAGCGGCGGAGGCAGGTCCCACAGGCCCGGCATTTCACGGGATCGATGTAGTAGGAAGTGGGCTCGTACAGGAGCTGGTGCACTTCCTCGTCGCTGAACAGGTTTTGGTACTCCGCTTCGTTTGCGAAGCGGGAGGCCAGCTTGTCCCGCAGGGCGATCTTGATATAAGGCACCAATTTCATCACCTGGGTCAGCTTTTCCAGCATCTCCTCCGGGCTCATCTCTTCCGGCAGGCCCAGGGGGCCCAATTCCCGCAGGTTCTTGGTGAAGCGGTCCACCAATTCGGCAAAGCGGTTGCCCTCGCCGGAAGACATGAACTCGATGGTCAATCGGCTGGGATCGATCCCGATCTGGGCCAGGATTTTCTTGGCCAGGAGCACCGTGTTCAGCGCACTGTAATTGCCGTGCGTTATGTAGTTGCATTCACCCAGATGGCACGCTCCCAGGAACACGCCATCCATGCCGTTCAGGAAGGACCGCAGAATGAACTCCAGGTCCACCCTTCCCGAGCACATTACCCTAATCAGCCTGATCTCACTCGAATATTGTAGTCTGGAAACTCCAGCCATGTCGGCAGCGCCGTATGCTCACCAATGGCACAGGAATCCTACAATTCGAGGTTTGAATGTGGCGGCTGCGCTCATGTAACCCCCTCCCTACTTTCCAGTGCCATGACAACTTAGCGAAGGACGCATAATCTAATCCTGTCAGCTGGCCGCCAGGGCGTCTATCTGGCGGTCCAATTCATCATCAGTGAAATGTTTCAAGGTGATGGCGCCGGTGGGGCATTTGGCGTTGCACAGCCCGTCGCCCTTGCAGATGACCGGGTTGACCACCGCCTTTTGGCCCTGCTTGGTGTTCTGGAACTCGATGGCGCGGTAGGTGCAGGCGTCGATGCAGGCCCCGCAGCCCATGCACCTTTTCTCCTCCACCTCGCAGATGGAGCCGGAAACCGTGACCTTGTCGTTGGCCAGGAGGGTGAGGACCCGCCCTGCCGCGCCATAGGCCTGGTTGATGGTCTCCGGGATGAACTTGGGGTAATGCGCCGCGCCGCAGAGGTACACGCCCTGGGTGGCGAACTCCACCGGTCGCAGCTTGACGTGGGCTTCCTTGAAGAAGTCGTCCGGCCCCAGGGTGGCCTGGAACTGCTGCGCGATTTCCTTGTTGCCTTGGGGCGCGATCACCGCCGCGGCCAGGGCCAGGAAATCCGCGTCAATGGCCAGCTCCTGGCCCAGGATATAGTCCATCACCGCCACCCGGAGAACCGGCTTGCCCTCGTCCGAGGTGGTGGCTTCCACCTGGGGCGGCGCGGTGGGCTCATAGCGGATGAAACGCACCCCCTGGGTGGAGGCTTCGCGGTAATAATCCTCCATGAAGCCGTAGGCCCGGATATCCCGGAACAGGATGTAAACATCCATATCGGGATTGGCTTCTTTCAGCTTCAGGGCGTTCTTGATCGACTCGCCGCAGCACACCCGGGAGCAGTAGTTGCGGTCCTCATTGCGGCAACCCACGCACTGGATCATCACGATGTTTTCCGCGCCGGTCACGGCCTCGTCGCCGGCGACGATTCTCTCTTCCAGCTCCAAATGGGTGAGCACCCTTTCGTCCTGGCCGTAGAGATATTCCGTGGGCTGATACACTTCCGAACCGGTGGCGATGACCGTGGCGCCGTGCTTGATCTCGGTGATGCCACGGTCCGATTTGACCCGGGTGAGGAAGTTGCCCACATAGCCGCCGGCCTCAATGATCGTGGCCCCCGTGTACACGTGAATGGCCAGGTTTTTATGCACCTGCTGGATCAGATCGTCCACAAAGGCCTGCACGTCAGTGCCGTCCAGGGTGTGGTGAATCTTCCGGGCCAGGCCGCCCAGGGTGTTCTCTTTTTCGAGCAGGTAAACCTCGTGCCCCTGCTTGGCGATGGACAAGGCCGCGGTCATGCCCGCGATGCCGCCGCCCACCACCACGGCCCTCTTGTCCACCGGCAGGTCGATCTCCCGCAAGGGCTCCAGCAGGGCGGCGCGGGCCACGGCCATGCGGATGATGTCCTGGGCCTTGTGGGTGGATTCCTCCCGCTCCTTGGCGTGCACCCAGGAGCAATGCTCGCGGATGTTGGCCATCTCGAAGTAGTACTGGTTGAGGCCCGCCTCCCGGAGGGTGTCCCGGAACAGGCTCTCCAGGGTGCGGGGCGAGCAGGCGGCCACCACCACCCGGTTGAGCTTCATCTCCTTGATCTTGTCGGTGATCTCCTTGGCCGAGTTGGTGGCGCAGGAGAAGAGCTGCTCCTGGGCGTACACCACGTTGGGCAGGGACATCGCGTAGTCCACCGTGTTGGGCACATCCACCGCCCGGGAGATGTTGGCCCCGCAGTGGCAGACAAAAACCCCGATGCGGAGTTCGTCCTCCCGTACGTCCAACTCCGAGGGATAAACTCTTTCCTTGGTGAGTTTGTTCCGCCGGTAATCGAGAATTTCCCCGCATTGCGCCCCGGCCGCGCTGGCCGTGAACACTGACTCGGGAATGTCCATGGGCCCCTGGAAAGCTCCGCTGACGTACACGCCGGCCCGGGTGGTTTCCACCGGATTGGTGGTGGCGATCTTGCAGAAGCCGTGGGGGGTCAGCTCGATGCCCAGTTTCTGGGCCAGTTCCGCGTGGTCCTTGGGCGGGTTAAGGCCCACCGAGAGCACCACCAGGTCGAATTCTTCCTCGATGACCCCGTTTTCCTCGGTGTCATAGCGGACGAAGACGTTGTGGGTCACCGGGTCTTCCCGGGCGATGGTGGCGTAGGAGCGGATGAACCGCACGTCGGTAAGGTTGCTGGTGCGCTGGTAATAGCGCTCGAAATCCTTGCCATAGGCGCGGATATCGTTGTGGAAGATGGTGCACTGGGCCTCGGCGTCGTGCTCCTTGGCCAGGATCACCTGCTTCTGGGTGTAGGTGCAGCAAACCGCGGAGCAATAGCTGTTGTCGCCCGGGGTGACCCGCCGGGAGCCGATGCACTGGATCCAGGCGATCTTGTGGGGATGCTTCCGGTCGGAAGCGCGCAGGATCTCGCCTTCGTGCGGCCCGGTGGCGCACAAAAGCCGTTCGAAATCCATGCTGGTCACCACATTGGGCAGCTTGCCGTAGCCATAGTTGTCGTTGATCTTGGGATCGAAAACATCGTAGCCCGCGGACAGGATGATGGAGCCCACGGAGATCTCGATCTTTTCCGCTTTCTGCCGGAGGTCGATGGCCTTGGCCTTGCAGACCCCTTCGCAGATCCGGCACTTCTTTTCCTTCAGGTAAATGCAGCTCTCATCGATGTAGGCGATGAGGGGAATCGCCTGCGCGAAGTAGATATGCACCGCCTTGTTGTTGGAGATCTCCTGGTTGAATTGGTCAGGATACTCCACGGGGCAGTTTTCCATGCAGGTGTTGCAACCCGTGCATTTTTCTTCGTCGATGTAGCGGGGTTTCTTGATCAGACTGACCTTGAAATCCCCGACTTCACCCTCGACCCGTTCCACTTCCGTGAACGACATGACCTCAATATTTGGATGCCGGCCGACCTCGACCAGTTTGGGTGAGAGTATTCACATGGAGCAGTCGTTGGTCGGATACGTCTTGTCCAACTGCGCCATGTGGCCACCAATGGCCGGCGCTTTTTCGATCATGTAAACCTTGTAACCGGCCGCGGCCAGGTCCAGGGAGGCCTGGATGGCGCTGATGCCGCCGCCGACCACCATCACGTCACCGAAGTTCTGCTTGGCCAAGTCTTTATGTAGGAGTTGAAGCTTTTCTTTCAACATGATCGGTATTCCCTTCCGGCGGTCCCCCCGGCCGTTCGCGGCGAGGAGCCGCAACCCGGTGCCTCACCCGCTGGCTCAGATGACTTCCGAGATCACCTCGGTGATATCCTTGATCTCAATCTTCTCCACCACGTCCAAGGTCAGCTTGCTGTCCTCGAAGTTGGAGATGCAGTAGGGGCAGGCGGTGACCAGCACCTCCGCGCCCAACCCCAGGGCCTGCTCCAGGCGGATATCGGAGAAGCGCTCTCCCTTGGGAGTCTCCATCCAGATCCGCCCCCCGCCGCCGCCGCAGCAGAGGCTGTCCTTGCCGTACTCGGGCAGCTCGCACACTTCCTCGCCCGTGGCCCGGGCCAGCACCTCGCGGGGTTCTTCGTACACCCCGTTGTGCCGGCCCAGATAGCAGGGATCGTGATAGGTAAGCTTTTTCTCGAACTTGCCGGACAGGGTGAGCCGGCCTTCCGCCAGGAGCTGGGCGAGGAACTGCGACATGTGCACCACTTCGAAGTTCACCATGAACTCGGGGTACTCGTTCTTGAAGGTGTGATAGCAATGGGGCGAGGACACCAGGATCTTCTTCACGCCATGGTCGATGAAGGCCTTGATGTTCTCCTTGGCCAGCTTCTTGAAAAGCTCTTCCTCGCCGGTCTTGCGGATGCTCTCGCCGCAGCAGCTCTCCTCTTCCCCCAGGATGCCGAAGGAGACCCCGGCCTTTTTCAGCACCTTGACCGTGGCCGCGGCCACCTTCTTGAGCCGGGGGTCATAGCTGAGGTAACAGCCAGGGAAGTAGAGGATTTCCATGTCCTCGGCAAAGGGCTGCACCCCCAGGCCCTGGGCCCAGGCGGCGCGCTTGCCCCGCTCCTCGGACAGTGGATTGCCCTCGCCCACCAGGCTGGCCCGGATGCCCCGGATGGGTTGCACGTGGGGCGGGAACACCCCATATTCCGTGGCGATGCGCCTGAGCGCCACCCCGGACTCGATCTGCTTCACGTCCCGGGGGCAGCGCTGGGGACAGCGGCCGCAGGTGGTGCAGCGCCAGATGTCCTCGCTCTCGATCTCCACCAGGCCGAAGGTGGCTTGGCGAACGATCTTGCGCATGCTGAAGTTGGTCACCCGGTTCCAGGGACAAACCGTGTCACACAAGCCACATTGAAAGCATAGTTTGAAGGCTTCCCCGCCGCTGTCCTTGATTACCTCAACGATTTCCTTGTAATCGGCTACATTTTCCACGGCTTATCCCAACCCCCTCAGACCGCTCGCGCTCATCAGTCCTTTTCGCTCATGCGGGCCAGCGCTTCGACGATCTTGTCCATGCCAAATTTGTCCGCCAACGCTTCCAGGCCGATGTTCAGCTCTTCCTGGGGCTCGTCCTCCTCGACTTCCTCTTCCCGCTCCTCGTAGGTGAGCACGTCGTTGAGGCACCACTCCACGCATTTGGGCGTGTCCTCGCCCTCGCACATGTCGCACTTCAAGGGCAGACCGGTGTCCGGGTCCTTGAACATTTCCCGGGAGGGGCAGGAGGCCCGGCAAAAGGCGCACTCGTCGTACTCCTTGCCGTCGATGACGTAGGTGTCGCGGCCCATGCACTCGGCCGGGGTGTATTCCCCCGCGAACACCGGCAGCCAGATGTCCTTCAGGCGGTGGCTGATCACCTGGATGCGGGACTTGGCCGGATTGATGCTCGAGTATTTCGGCGTCGCATGGAAGGCGGAGCAGATGATCTCGCAGCCCCGGCAGCCATTGCAACGGTCGGCGTCAATCTTAATCCTCTTTACCTTCTTCTTGACCTTCGCCATCTTTCAGAATCCCTCTCTTGATCAATTCCTCGGCAACGTAGTCCAAATCCAGCTCGTGGAGCCGTTCCTTGGTGGGGATGCCGTCGTAGTTCCAGCCCTTGTAGGCGTAGTAGGTGGTGAGCAGCTCCTCCTCCAGCTCGGGGAAGCGCCGCTTCCAGTGGTCGGCGGGCGGTTTTTCGTCGGCCCGGCTCATGCCCCGGAGGTTGTTGAAGGCCCGGTGCAGGTTCCGGCTGCGGTTGACGATCTTCTTCAGGCCCTCCTCGTCGAGGTCCATGCCGGTGGCGGCCGAGATCAGCTTGGGATAGTTGTGGATGTGGTAGGGCGGCTTCAGGCAGAACGAGGCCATGCCGGCGCAGATGCACAAGGCGTCGTCGATGTTGTGCAGCATCTCCATCCAGTCCACGATCTGGGCGGCCATTTCCGGGGTGGGAAAGTAGGGAATGGATTTCTCGCCCCGGGGCTCCCACTCCAGGAGAATCTCCTTCCAGCTCTCGTCCGGCAGCTGGGGCCAGTCCTTGACGAACCTCTCGCGCTGCTCCCGGGTGGGGAAGGCGCCCTGGGGCCAGTTGCCCTCGATCTGGGTGATGCTGATCTTCTCGTTGGTGGAGTACATCAAAAAGTACAGGGGGTCCAGCATGCCCAGCTTGATGGGCAACTGCTCGTGCTTCTTGATGCAGTTGTGGGCGAACTCCTCGGCCCCCTTGCCGATCCGCTTGGCCGCCCAATAGGTGCCGTCGGCCAGGATGTCGCCGATGCCCTCCCGCCGGACCACCCGGTCCAGCAGCCAGAAGAAGCGGCCCTCGTTGTCCTGGGGGCAGCCCTCGAAGTCCTTGTCGGTCAGGATGCCGGCTTCATAAAGCTCCACGGCAAAGGCCAGGATCTGCGGGGTGGAGAAGCCGTCCACCCCGTATTCCGAGGCAGCCTGGGCGATCTTGAAGCCGAAGTCCAGGTTGTCCACGTAGGCCGCCATGGCGTAGGTCAGCTTGGAGAAGCACTTCATCATGTAGCGCGGCACGTTGGGGTAGTTGATCAGGGCGCCGCAGTGCTGGGGGCAGTTGTAGCAGCTGATGAGCCGCTTGATGGAGTCGGTCTGGCATTTGGACCAGCTGTCGTTGATCTCGTCGGTCCAGAAGTCGCGCCGCCGTTCGCGGGCGTTGCCCCATACGAAGTTCTCGGTGTGCCACTTCTCGTCGGTGTGCACCATCTCCTGGGGCGAGCCGATGCCCGAGAGGATGGTCATCACGTCGGGGATGGGGTTCTCGTTACGGTAGTTGATGTAGTCCGTAACCTCCTTGATCACCTCCATGAACGCCATGCCGTCGGCCAGGTTCACGTCCTTGGTGCCCCGCACCGCGATGGCTTTCACCTTCTTGTCGCCCATGACCGCGCCGCCGCCCAGCCGGCTGGCGCTGGAGCGGGACTGCTCGATGGAAGCGCAGAACATGCGGTTCTCGCCGGCCAGGCCGATGGCCGCCACCTGGGCGTTGGGCTGGCCCAGCTCCTCGCGGATCAGGTCCTGGGTCTCCAGGGCGCCCCGGCCCCGCAGGTGCTCGGCGTCGCGGATCTCCACCTTGTCGTTGTGAATCCAGATGTAGACCAATTTGGGGGATTTGTTTTTCAGGAGCACCTTGTCATAGCCGGCGTGTTTCAGCTCCGCCGACCAGAAACCGCCCATCATGGGGTAGGCCAACAGCTCCGATTGGGGCGAAACAAAGGTGACCACCGTGCGGTTGGCCGAGAAGGCCGGGGTGGCGTTGAGCAAGCCCGAGCTGAAGATCATCAGGTTTTCTTTGTCAAAGGGCTTGACCTCCGGGGGCACCCGGTCCCAGTGCAGCTTCACGCTGGTGCCGAGGCCGCCCAGGTGGGTCTCCAAGATCTTGGGATCGGTCTCCACCCGCTCGATGTTCCCGGTCTCCAAATCTATTTCCAGGTTGTAGCCGGTCTCTCCGTATCTCATCGTGTTTTCCTTCCACCTCACATGAACCCCGGGAAAGATGCCTAGGGCATCAGGGGTTCCCTGATCCAGGCAATATGCTCCGGTCCACGGCCGCGGCCCCAGAGAGCGGCCTCGCCGCCCCGCCCCGGGGCGCCCGTGGACAGGCTGATCTTTTCGCTCCCGCGCGCCGGCCCCCCGGGAGCAGACGACCGGGAGGGCCGGGAAGCGGCTCCCGCAGGGGTAAGATTTTCGCGTGGAAAATGCAGAAGGGCCTGGGGGCCTGGGTTATACTGCGGGGCGCGGACGCCCCGGCGCGGCAGCGCCCGGCCGGAGGAGGGGAGAGGAGCGCACCATACGGCGCCGACCGCCGTCTTCCCCCGGGACAGCCCTGTAACAGGTGCAAGGCATTTTCCCCTGATCTTCCCGCCGTCCATGCTCGCCCGCCCAAGCTCCGCGTTTCGCAATTTGCCGCGCTTGCTGCCGCCGTCCCGTCGGTCCTTGCCGGACTCAGCTTCCACTACCACTTGGCAAGCGCGCACCCCAATTACCGGCAAGGGGTTCATGGTTGCAATGTAGCTACATTGTGACTACGTGTCAAGCCCTAAACTCTCTTTTCCATCTTCGATAGTTAGAGCCTGCCGAGCCTTGCCCTCAGGTGGCCTGGAAGGGGCGCGAAGCGTGTTTTGGCGGGGGGAAAAAACCGGAAAACGGCAGGTGGGCGCCGCAGGTCGGCCCCAAAAGCTCGCCCCGGGCACGGGGGGGGTGGCCGTAGTGACCAAGACCCGGCCTGGTGGGCGGCTGGGCCATGATGTCCGGCCAAAGATGGCCCCGGTTCAGGGCCGGGTTCAGGGCCGGGTGGGGCAGCCCGGCAGGGACCCGCCCAAAAGCCCCACGGCGTCGGCCCGGCAGCGCTGGCAATGCTCCATCTGGGGCAGGTGTTGCCGCGCTTCCTGGCGCAGGCGGCGGATCAGGGCCGGGTGGGGCGCCACCTGCCCGGCCAAGGGCGTGCCGGCCAGGGGGATCACCGGGATCAGGTTCATGAGGTCCGCGCCCAGGCGGCCGGCCCGGCGGGCGATGGCCCCCACCTGGCCCTGGTTGAGGCCCGGCACCACCACGGTGTTCACCTTCACCGTGAGACCCCGGGCCTTCAAAGCGGCCAGGGCCGCGAACTGGCGGGCGATCAACTCCCCGGCCCCCTCCGCGCCGCGCCGCGCCGCCTCCCCCACGCCCACCCGTTGATAGAGCCCGGCCCCCACGGCCGGGTCCACCGCGTTGATGGTCAGAGTGGCGAACCCCACCCCCAGTTCGGCCAGGTCCGCCACGTGGGGGGCCAGGCCGTAGCCGTTGGTGGACAGGCAGAGGATCAGCTCGGGATGGCGGCTCCGCACCAGCTCCAGACAGGCCAGGGTCCGCGCGGGCTGATGAAAGGGATCGCCCGGCCCCGCGATGCCCACCACCCGGAGGTAGGGCATGGACGCCAGGGCGCGCTCCAGGTGCTCCAGGGCCGCCGCCGGCTCCAGCACCTGGCTGGTCACCCCCGGCCGGCTCTCGTTGGCGCAGTCGTAATCCCGCCGGCAATACAGGCAGGAGATGTTGCACCCCGGCGCCACCGGCAGGTGGATGCGGCCGTAACGGGTCCGCGCCTCGGGGTAAAAGCAGGGGTGTGAGGTCGCCGTGGCGGGCATGGAGCCGGCTAGGCCTTTGGTCCGGGGCGGCCCACCTTGATGGCTCCCACCGGGCAGGAATCCAGGCAATCCGCGCAGTTGGTGCAGTTGGCCTCTGCCGGGCGGGTGGCCATGGCGCAGACCCGGCGGCACTGGTTGCAGTCGTTGCACCGGCTGGTCTTGTAGACCCGGAACAAACTGAAGCGTTGCAGCAGCTCCAGGGCCCCGCCGGTGGGACAGGCCATCCGGCACCAGAGGTTGGCCGCCACCAGGCCCAGGGCCACCAGGCCCAGGACCACCCCGGTGCGCACCAGCCACCAGAGGTTGGCGTGCTCAAAGGTGAGCCCCACCGAAGTGAAGAACTCGCCCACCCGGATGGGAATGGCCATACGGGGCTGCCCCAGGCCCAGCCAGATGGCCAGGGCCGCGGCCAAGCCCAGGAAAAGTCCCCACACCGCCCGGCTGGGCTGCACATTCAGCTTGCCCCAGGAGACCTTGCCCAGGAGCTGGTTCACCAGCCCCCCGGGGCAGGCCCAGGCGCAAAAGGCCCGCCCGAACACCAGGGTCAACAAGGGCAGGCCCAGCCAAAAGCCCCAGAACAAGGTGAAGATGCGGCCGTGACAGGTGAGCACCGGGCAACTCTCGCAACTCACGAAAGGCACCACAAAGGGACAGCGGAAAATGCCGTAGAAGGACCATTGGCCCAACACGCCCAACATGGCCAGTTGGGTCAGGCGGCGCCAGACCCGCACGCCCAGGCGGGCCCCGGTCCGGCTGCCCTCGCCGGCCAGGGGGGTGGCGGTGGTCTCAGGCATCCTTCACCCCCAATTTCTCGGTCAGCTCGCGGCCCCGTTCGGAGATGGCCGGGATGAAGCCGGCCTTCTCGAAGTGAGCCTGGCCCGCGGGCGAGGTGATCCACTCCACGAAGTAGTCGGCCAGGGCCCGGTCGCCCACGTCCTGCATCACCCCCACGGTGAAGGTCAGGGGCGGCGGTGGGAAGAACTTGTCCGGGATGGGGATGACCTCGCAGCGGCCCTGGAAGGCCGGCAGGCGGGTGACCCGGAGCTCCACCACCGAGGCGTCGCCCTGGCCGTCCACCAGCTCGGCCATGGTGCGCTGCACGCAGGAGCCCGCCTGCACCAGGTTGGCCTGGGCCTCCTTGGCCACCCCGGCCTTCTTGAGCAGCACGTTCACCGCCGCGCCGCCGGGCGGCGAGGCCCCGGGCGCCAGCAGGAGCCGCACCCCCGGCCGGGCCAGGTCGGCCACGGACGAGATGCCCGCCGGGTTGCCCATGGGAGTGACCAGCACGTAGGAGGTGAAGCACAAGGGCTTGAAGTAGATCATCTTGCCGGCCTGGCGCAGCTTTTTGGCCAGCTCCAGCACCCGGCCCCCGAAGACCTCGGTGTGGGCGCTGCCCAAGAGCGACTTGCCCAAAGCCGCGGCAAAGGCCCCGGTGTAGTTGATCCGCACCCCGGTCTCCTGCTGGAAAGCCGCGTTGGCCGGCAGGAAGGCCTCGGCCAGGCCGCCGCAGGACCACACCTGCAGGCTGTCCTGGCTGAACTTGCCCGCCCGGGCCGGTCCGGCCGGCAGGGCCGCCGCCAGGGCCGCGGTGGCGGCTGAGGTCAGAAAGGCCCGGCGGCCCATTCCCTGGTTGTCCGCGCTCATGCAGCTCCTTCCCTCCCGCGATCGGGAGCACGCCGGTGCAGCGCGATGGCGGCTGGCGGCGCGGGTTTTCACCCCCTTTGCGGGGGCGGGGCAGCCGTTTCCGGCTGGCATACGCCCAAAAGTGCCGCAGTTTAGCTAAAACCCACCGGCCAAGTAAAATAGCTAATATAGATATCTACGATGTTCTTATATCGTTTATATCAATAATCCTGAAGGTCTAGGCAATTCTTTGGGGGGCCGGAGGGGGGCCGGCGACCGCGAAGGCGGAAAAACGCGGCGGGGGAGCGGGGAAAAGCGCCTGGCCCCGGGGCCGAAGGCCAGGGCGCTCAGGCCAAAAGCTGCACCGCGAGCCGGGTCCCGGCCGGCAGGCGGTCCTGGCCTTCGGGGATGGCCGCCACGGCGGTGGCCTGGGCAATGGCCCCCAGGCGGCAGCGCTTGGGCAGGGGATGGAAGAGCGGCACCTCGGGGCCCGGGAACAGGGTGCCGAAGAAAAAGTCGGTCCAGGCTGGATGACCTTCACCCAGATCCTCGGCCAGGCAGGCCTGGGCCTGGGGCAGGCCGGGGTCGGCCCAGCCGGCCAGGGTCAACAGCCCCGGCAAGGCGATCTGCAAAAAGCCCATGAGGTTGGAAGGGGGGCCGCCGGGCAGGATGAACACCGGCTTGCCGGCCAGGCGGCCAAAGCCCACGGCCTTGCCCGGTCCGATGCGGATGCGGTGGAACACCTGCTCCCAGCCCAGGCTCTCCAACACCCCCGCCACAATGTCGCGGTCGCCGAACCAGGCCCCGCCGCTGGTGATCACCACGTCCGTGGCCGGGGACAGGGTGGTGAGCGCCTGGGCCACCGGCCCATGCTCGTCCGCCACCACCGTGAGCCGGGGGCGGAAACCGTAACGCTGGCACAACCCCGCCAGGGTGACGATGTTGCTGGCGTAGACCTTGCCCGGGGCCAGCGGCCGGCCCGGCTCCACCAGCTCGTCGCCGATGCCCACGATGCCCACCCGGGGGCGGCCGTATACGGCCAGGCGGGCCACCCCGGCCGCGGCCAACAGCCCCAGGCGCACCGGGGTGATGATCTCGCCGGCCTGCACCAGGGCCCGGCCCGCGGCCACGTCGCTGCCCCGGGGCAACACGTTCAGCCCAGGGCGCACCGGGTTCAGGATGAGCACGCCGTCCGGGGCCGGGCGCACCTGCTCCTCGGGCACCACCGCGTCGGTCCCCCGGGGCAGGCGGGCGCCGGTGAAGACCTTCACCGTGCCGCCCGGGGCCAGGGCCACCTCCTCCCGGCCGCCGGCGGTCATGACCCCCAGGACCCGCAGGCTCACCGGATGTTCGGGCGTGGCCTGGGCCACCTCCCGAAGGGTCACGGCAAAGCCATCCTTGCGCGAGACCGCCTCGGTGGGGGAGTCCACCTGGGCCGAGAGGCCCCGGGCGGCCACCCGGCCGGCGGCGTCCAAAAGCCCCACCTTCTCGGCCGGCAGGGGTGAGAGCCCCGCCAGGGTCAGGTCGCGCGCTTCGGAGAGGCCCAGAGCCAGTTTTTTCATGGGGTGTAGTGGTCCGCAGGCGAAAGACGGTGCATGCCAGAGTCCCCCAGGGGTGACGGTGCCGGAGCCGGCCCCGGGCCTGGCAGGCTGTTGAAAAACAGCCTGCCAGGCGCGCCATGGATGGCGCGCCCAATTGCGCAGCTTTGAAAAAGCAAGCAATTTGCCAAACTTGGCAAAACCGTGCTTTTGCCAAGTTTGGTTGAAAAAGGCCGTGGATGGACTTTTTCAATATCCTGCTAGAGCCTGGCCGGAACCGCAAAAAAATACCGCCTGACAGATATACCCCGGGACCTGCCGCCCCGCCACCCCCCACCCTACCCGGCCGGAGCCGGAGCCGAAGCCGCAAGGAGGCGGGGCCTTGGCTGGCGGGCCCCATTTGGTGTAATGCTGGGATGCACACCCCCAGCCAAAGGATAAGCCTGCCATGGCCGAGAAAAGCGCCAGCCGCACCGCCCTGGGCACCGCCTGCATGCGGGCCGCCCACCAGCTTTTGGACGCCCCGCCCTTGATCCTGGAGGACCCCTTGGCCGTCCGCCTCCTGGGCCCCGGGGCCGAGAAACACATCCGGGAAACCGCGGCCAGCTTCCGGGAGAAGAACCGCCTGCATCTGCGCTCCCACGTGGTGTTGCGCTCCCGCTTCGCCGAGGACCGCCTGGCCCGGGCGGTCAGCCGGGGGGTGGGTCAATACCTGGTCTTGGGCGCGGGGTTCGACACCTTTGCCCTCAGGAACCCGGCTTGGGCCGCGGGCCTCCGGCTGTGGGAAGTGGATCACGCCGGCACCCAGGCCCGCAAGCGCGAACTCATCGCCGCGGCCGGGCTGAGCCTGCCCGCGGCCGCCACCCTGGCCGCGGTGGATTTCGAGCGGGAGACCCTGGCCCAGAGCTTGGCCCGCCACGGGGTCTCCAAGGACACGCCGGCCTTTTTCTCCTGGTTGGGGGTGACCATGTACCTGGGCCAAGAGGCCATCGTCGCCGTGCTCAGCGCCGTGGCCTCCTTCCCCCCGGGGAGCGAGATCGTCCTCACCTTCGCGCCGCCGCCCGGGGACCAGCCCTCCCACTATGACCAGCGCTCGGCCGGCCTGGGCGAGCCCTGGATCAGCTACTTCACCCCGGAGGAGATGACCGACCTCCTCCGGGCCACCGGCTTCGGTCAGGTGGAACTCCTCACCCCGGACCAGGCCAAGGAGCGCTATTACGCCTCCCGGCCGGACGACCTGCCCCCGCCGTTCCAGACCAACATGGTGGCAGCCATTCTTTAAAAAATGTGGGGGCCGGAGGAACCCGGCCGCTGCCAAACACTTTAAGTTTTTTGGGGGATGGGGGGTGTGGGGGGAAGGACCCCTTTTTTCAAAAAAGGGTCCTTCCCCCC
The DNA here is from genome assembly GCA_020444165.1 of Deltaproteobacteria bacterium. The sequence goes on from JAHLLK010000007.1 coordinate 132,348, forward strand.
ACATCTTCCCCTTGCCTAGATCAACCCCCTCCGCTGGGCCATGAAGCGCATTTGGTCAGCCGAGCTGCGGGGCGGGGTCAGGAGCTGGTCCGCCGGCTTGGGGGAGAGGGTGAGGGCCTCGGAGGGGCAGGTGGTGACGCAGAGGCCGCAGCCGAGGCAGCGCTCGCGGTCCAGGGTGGCCAGGCCCTCTTCGTCCAGGCGGATGGCGTCCATCTGGCAGCGGGAGAGGCAGGTTTCGCAGCCGCTGCACAGCTCCCGGTCCAGCTCCACGAAGTAATTGGAGAAGGTCAGGCTGGCCGGAGCGGGGTGCTTTTTCAGGGAGATGAGCACCCCGCAGCAATCGCCGCAGCAGTTGCACATGCCGGCCGGGTTCTGGGCCGTGCCCGGCTGGGTCACCAGGCCCTGTTCCGCGGCCTGGGCCAGCACGGCCAGGCCCTCTTCCAGGCTGATGGCCCGGCCCATGCCCCGGTCCAGGTAGTACTGGCCCATGGAGCCGAACATGAAGCAGGCCTCCTTGAGCTTGCCGCAGCCCTGGCCCACGGTCTCCTTCTGCTTCCGGCAGATGCACTCGGCCAGGACGATGCTGGGGGCCTGGGCCAACAGGGCCTTGGCGTCCTCGTAGGGGGCCACCTGGTGGCTCACCGGCACGGCGCGCTGCACCGGGATGGGCCGCAGAAAGGCCCCGGCGCTGGTCTGCATGGCCTGATCAAAGCCCGCCTCTTGGGTGTAGCGCTCCATGAGCCGGGCCAGGACCGGGTCCAGGTTTTTCACCTGGAACTCGAACAGGCCGTGGATAAAGGGGATGGCCGCGTAGCGCGAGCCCGCGGCGGCCTTTTTGCGGAACAACAGCCCGCTTTCGGCCATGCGGTCCAACTGGGCGGCCAGTTCGGCCTCGTTCCGCTCCAGGCGGGCGGCCGCCTCGGCCGGGGTCTCCAGGCGCGGGCTCAGGCAGGTGAACAGCTGGGCGTCCTCCTCGGAGAACAGCCGGCGCAGGATCTCCAGCTCCACCCCGGAATTCACGGCGGGGAAGCCGATGGAATAGCCGTCCAACTGGGCGCGCAATTTTTGAAAAAGCTCTTCGGACATGCTCTGCTCCCAAAAAATTAACCCATTTCGGCCGCTGGTCCCTGGGGGCCTCGGAGCCTGTGGGAGTGATGGCGCCATGGCCGTTTTCAGAGCCCCCCCTTTTGACGGGAACCTCCGATCGTCCAGGCCATGACCCAACCTGTTTAAAATTATAAAGTTTTTTGGGGGATGGGGGGTGTGGGGGGAAGGGGCCCTTTTTTTCAAAAAAG
>JAHLLK010000103.1 GCA_020444165.1 Deltaproteobacteria bacterium
GACCCCGATCCCTTGCAGCCTACCTTCGGGAGCGCGCGAGCTAGGTCTGAATGACCGCCTCGCCCGACCCGCTACGCCAGCCGCGGCGACGCGGCCGACCCGCTAAGCCAGCCGCGGCGACGCGGCAGCGGCACGCTGCATGTGATATGCTTGGGCCCCATGGCGATACTAAGCGGCGGCAAAATCTGGCAAAAGCTGGCCCGGGGGCGGGTGGCCGGCCAGGTGGCCCGGGATCTGGCCGGGCCGCGGGCGCGGGAGGAGCTTCTGGCCCAGGCGGGGCATCCGGGCAGTCCGGCGGGCCTGGCCCGGCGGGTGCAGGATGACCTGGCCCGGTTTCTGCCGCTGGCCGGGCGCGGGGCGGTGGGGAGTTTCGGTGAGTTTTTCGATGCTTCCGCCCTGATGCAGGCCGTGCGCGGCGAGGCGGTGCTGCGCTGCCCCCAGCCGGGGCCGGAGGGCCCCCTGCCGGCCAGCCGCATCCGGCTGACCCCCGAGGAGGAGCACGGGCTGTGGCCCTGGACCGGGGGCCAGCGGACGACCCGGCTGGCCCGGGCCGCGCTGTTGACCGGCGACCAGGATCTGGTGGACGCCCTGGAGCGCTCTTTCCGGGACTTCTGCCTGGCCAACCCGCCCTTGTCGGGCCCGGGCTGGCTCCGGCTCCAGGTGGTGGCCGCCCGGGTGGTGAACTGGCTTTTGGCCCTGGCCTTGTGGGGGGATCTCGGGCGCTTGGAGCCCGAGGTGGTGGCCGACGTGCTGGGGCATTTGAACGTGGCGGGCATGCTCCTGGAGCAGCGGCTGATGGAGCGGGCCGCCCAGCCGAGCCTGGAGTTGGTGCTGCCGGCCACGGCGCTGATGTTCGCGGGGCATTGCCTGCCTTTCCTGCCCCGGGCCGGGGAGTGGCTGGCCGCGGGCAGCCGCAGCCTGGGGCCATCCCTGGCCGCTTGGAAACAGCCCGGCCGGCCGCTGGCCACGGCTGCGCTGGCGGCCATCAGCCAGTCCGCGGGCCTGGCCCAGTGGCTGGCCATGAAGGGCAATATCGCGGTGCCCGGGCTCACGGGCGGGCTCCTGGCGCCTTTGGCTTTCTGCCGCCTGGCCGCGCCTCCCTGGGGCGCGGGCCTGGGCTGGGGTTATACCCCCCTGACATCCCTGTTCAATCTGGACCCCCGCAGGGGCGATCCCTGGAGCGTGGCGGCCAATTTGGGCGCCCTGTTGACCGATCAGGCCGAGTTCCGGGCGGGCCGCCGGCTGGAGGAGGAGCTGTTCTGGCTCTTCGGCGGCATGGCGGCGGACAAGCTCCGGCTTTTGGCCGGGGGGCGGCCGCCCCAGGCCGGGGACCAGCCCGGCCCGGGTCTGACGGTTTTGGCCGGCAGCGCGGCGGGCCGGAGCGCCAGCGTGTGGATCGCCACCGGCGGGCGGCAGGCGGCCGGGCCGGGGGCTTGGCCGGCGCGCTCGTTGGCCCTGGGCCTGTGCCTGGAGGGCCGGCCGGTGCTGGTGCCGCCGGGTCCGGCGGGCGGCGGGCCCCTGGGGCCGCATCTGCGGGCGCGGGCGGCCATGAACGCGGCCCGGTTGGACGGGGTGGAGCCGGTGGGCGGCCGGGTGAGCCTGGAGACCTTGGAGCTATCGCCCCGGCATCAGTTCTTGTCGGCGGTGTACGACGGCTACCGCCATCTGGCTGACCCGGTGACCTTGCGGCGGCGGGTGTATCTGGACCTGGAGCGCGGCCACTTGGGCGTGGTGGACCAGTTGCAGTGCGAGGGGGAGCACGTCCTGGAGGTGTTTTTCCATTTGCCGCCGGCCAGCGAGGTGCGAGCCGGGGAGCACGGCGTGTTGATCATCGAGGGGGAGTTCGGCCGGGTGTTTTTGAAGCAGGAGACCGAGGCCGAGACCACCTTGGTGGCGGGGGTGAGCAATCCGCCCCTGGGCTGGCTGGCCGTGGATCCCGGCCGGGTGGTGGCCGCCCCAGTGATCCGTCAGCGGGCGCGCACGGTGGGCAACGCCCGTTTCAGCACCATGCTGGCCTGGGGCTGACCCGGCCGCCCCTGGCAAATAAAAAAGCTTGTTCCCTTGCGAAACCTTCCTTTAATCTTACTCGTATAGTTGGTATTCAGTTTTGGGAAGCCTAACCGGCGCCGCCATCGGCCCCGGGGAAAGGAGTGATTCAACGTGTCCAAAGACTTAGGCATCCTGGTTTCCTCCGACCGGAACCTGGAGCATCTGATCGGCATCTGCCAAGCGGCCCGGCGGGCCGGCAAGGAGGTGACCATTTTCCTGTCCGCGCGGGGCGTGCTTCTGAGCAAGGATCCGCGGTTCCAGGAGATGGAGGCCTGCCCCGACATCAGCCTGTGCAACGTGGGCTTTGAACACTTCGAGATGACCAAGCCGGTGTATGTGGTGCAGGAGAAGAACTTCGCCACCCAGATGCGCCACGCCATCATGATCGAGGATTGCCAGCGCTACATCGTGCTGTAAGGGGAAGGCCGACATGGAAACCAAGCGAGTAGCCTTTTTGATCGAGAAATCGGATGATTGCTGGGAAGGAGTGCGCTCCACCCTGGGCCTGTTGGTGGAGAACTTCTGGGCCGCGGCCTTCATCATCGACTGCCCGGTGGAGCTGCCGGCGAGCAAATCCGAGGAAGAGTTCCAGGAGAACCTGGAGATGCTGGTGGAGGACCTGGAAGGCGAGGTCTACAGCAACGTGCAGGCCAACGTGGACCGGTTCGAGTACCTGGAGTACATGTCCCTGGAGGACATGGCGGCCAAAATCAAGGAATACGAACTGGTAGTTCCATTTGGGGGCTAGCCCACGTTGACGGGAGAAGCTAACATGAAGCAGTTGCAGATCTTCAAGACCGCGCCGGCCCCCCACACCCAGTTCCTGTCCGAGAAGCTGGGCGAGGGCAAGGAGGTCACCAAGTTCGAGCTGTTCGCCAACCCGGATTACGATGAGTTGGTAAAGCAGATATTCGAGCACGAAGACATCATCAGCTGGTGGTAGGCCGGGCTTTCGCCCGCCCGACCGCCGACTAGTTCAACGAGGCACTATCCCCCCGGGGCCCAGCTGCGCCCCGGGGCGGTTTTTTCCCCGGCTTACCGGCCGGGCTTTGAGCGGGCGGCATGGAATTTGTTTTAAAAAGCGCCGAGTTCCTCACCAGCGCCGGCAGCCCCAAGGGCTATCCGCCGCCCGGCCCGCCCGAGGTGGCCTTTGCCGGCCGCTCCAACGTGGGCAAGTCATCCCTGATCAACTGCCTGGTGGGCCAGAAGAAACTGGTGCGGGTGTCGTCCCGGCCGGGGCGCACCCAGTTGATCAATTTCTTCGCCTTGAACGGCGGGGAGCTGTGCCTGGTGGATTTGCCGGGTTACGGCTTTGCCAAGGTGCCGCCGGCCGTAAAGGCCTCGTGGCGGCGCATGGTGGAGAGCTATCTGGACGGGCGGGAGACGCTCCGGGCGGTGGTGGTGATCCTGGATGTGCGGCGGGAGCCCAATAACGAGGACCTGATGCTCCTGAACTACTTGAACTCCCTCGGGGTGCCGGCCATTGTGGCCTTGACCAAGTCCGACAAGCTCTCCAACAACCAGCTCGCCGCCCGGCGGCGGGTGCTGGGGCCCCTTTTGGCCGCCTATGACGCGCGGCCGGTGGTGTGCTCGGCCACGACCCGCCTGGGCCGGGACGAGTTGTGGAGGCGTGTCCTGGCCGCGGCGGCCGCGGGGGCGCCGGAGCACGACGCGCCGCCCCCGGCCTGAGCCAGGGGCGGGCGGGCAAAGCGGAAAGATTTTGCAGAACGGGCGGCGTCACGCGCCGCCTGGTTCTAGCCCGCTCAGGAGAAGCCGCCGCTGCCGCAGGAGCTGCTGGACAGGGCCGAGCCGATGCCGGCCGGTTCCCCGCCGCTGGTGGAGAATCCCGACATCTGCTTTTCGACCCGGGGCGAGCCGCATTTGGTGCAGCAGACTTCTTCCGCCTGGGAAAGCACCAGTTTCTCAAAGAACTGCCCGCACTCGGGGCACTTGAATTCGTAAATCGGCATGTCCGCCTCTTCAGATTCGAGAGTGATGCACGGTGCGCCGTGCATTATGGATTCCCGGCAAAAAGTGTTTTTGCCAAGAAGCACAAATCACTCGCCTTTTGGGCTCGTGATTGGGCGGGTCTCCCTGACCCGCCGAGGCCTGGGGGCAGGCGCGCGCCCGCCACCCACCCAGCTGATGGTTAGCAAGGCATTTGCCACTTCCCAACCATCCGCCGGCCTCACATCGGAATTTACCATTTAGAATAAGCCGCCCCCCGGTCTTGTCAAGGGGCGGCGGGCGGCAAAGCTCTCCCCGCAACCGGCCATTGCCCTTGACCAGGCGCTTGGCCTATTATTTGCTGAGGGGGCGGGAGCGGGTTCTTACAGCAAGGTAACGGGAGGGGCGCATGGGCCGAAAAGCGTGTCTGGTTTGGTGGTTGGCTGTGGTGCTGCTCTTGACCGCGGCCGAGATGGCCCGGGCCGGCAGCATGGTGGAGGCCACCTGCGCCAACTGCGGCTATCACCAGGGCATGGGCCTGTTCGGCGGCAAGGCTGATTTCGAGACCCACTGCGATTTCCCGGTGTACTGCGTGGACTGCAAGCAACTCGAGGTGGTGAACCTCTACGCCGAGCGCACGGTGTGCCAGGCCTGCCCGAACAGCCGGGCCGTGCCCTACGACGATCCCAGTCTGCTGGGCAAGAAGGGCGCCAAGGTCATCACCTCGTGGAACACCCAGAAGCGGCTGGGCCGGAGTCTGGTGCTCACCGACGGCGACTACCTCTGCCCCAACTGCGGCAAGTTCACCCTGCATTTCCAGCAAGTGGGCTTGTACGACTGAACGGGAGCGGCCGGGCGGCGAGGGCGGCGGGGGCGGCGGGACGCAGACCGGGGCCGCGCGCGCCCGGCAGGGAAAACCATAGAGTTTTCGTTGGAGGCCGCGGCCCGGGCAGGACGCGCCGGGGATCACTCTCAACCGGTGGGGCCATAGTCATCTCCCAACTGGCCCCAAGGAGATCATTTTTTGAATAATGAAGACAAGCGGGTGAGCCCCCAGTTCACCGTGGGGGTGCTGGGGCCCGGCGCGGTGGGCGGGCTCTTGGCCGCGGTGCTGGGGCAGACCGGCGACCCGGTGATCACCGTGGCCCGGCCGGCCACCGCGGAACTCATCGCCCAGCGGGGCATCAGTCTGGAGAGTGTGCGCTACGGCGACTTCATCGCCCGGCCCCGGGCAATGGAGCGCCTGGACGCGCCGGTGGACCTGCTCTTCATCACCGTGAAGGCCCCGGACCTGGCCGCCAGCCTGGAGCGGGTGCCAGCGGACCTGCTGGGCCCCGGGGCGGTGGTGGCGCCCCTCCTGAACGGACTGGAGCACCTGACCCGCCTGCGGGAGCGCTACGGCCCCCGGGTGGCGGCCGGCTCTATCAGCGCCGAGGCCAAGTACCTGGGGCCGGGACGGGTGGCCCACACCACCCCCTTCGCGCTGATCCGCCTGGCCTCGGACAGCGACGTGCCGGCCGCACGGCTGGCCCAGGTCGCGGAGTTTCTGAACCGGGCCGGGCTCAAGACCGAAATCGCCCCCAGCGAGGCCGACGTGGTCTGGGCCAAGCTGGTGCGCCTGAACGCCCTGGCCTGCCTCACCGCGGCCAGCGGGCTGACCCTGGGCGGGGTCTTGGCCGAGCCGTTCTGGCAGGACCGGCTGGCCGGGGCGGTGAGCGAGGCGGCGGCGGTGGCCCGGGCCGAGGGCTATGAGGTCTCGACCGAGGAAGTCTTGGTGCAGCTGGCCCAGCTGCCCGCCAGCCTGGGCACCAGCCTGCAGCGCGACCTGGAGGCCGGCCGCCCCCTGGAGCTGGACGCCATAGCCGGGGCGGTGGTGCGCCGGGGCCAGCGCCACGGCCTGGCCTGCAAGGTCATCCAGGGGCTCATCCGGGATATCGAGGCGCGGGCGGCCGAGTTCCGCCCGGCCTGAGGGGGCTGGGAGTAGATCGGAGAAATGGGGAGAATGGGGGAGAAGATGTGGGGGGAAACCCCTTTTTGTGAACAAAAAGAGGGTTGCACCCCAGAAAAGCTATGCTTTTCCGGGGACCCCGCTGGTTTCCCCCCACACCCCCCTTCCCCCAAAAAACTTTATATTTTTCAGCATGTTGAGATATAACCTCCTGGCGTGATTACTCCGACGCACTCCTGGGGAGAGGGCCATGCAAGATTACGAAAAACTGGGGCTTTTCTACCTGGGCCGCGAGGTGGCGGAGAAAAAATCCGCCGCGCCGGAGCTGGTGCTCTACGACGCCAAGGACCTCACCACCCACGGGGTGATCGTGGGCATGACCGGCAGCGGCAAGACCGGCCTGGGCCTGGCCCTGTTGGAGGAGGCCCTGATCGACGGGGTGCCGGTGATCGCCATCGACCCCAAGGGCGATCTCACCAACCTGCTCCTCACCTTCCCGGACCTGGCGCCGGCCGACTTCGAGCCCTGGGTCAATCCCTCCCGGGCCTTGCAGGAGGGCCTGACCCCGGCCGAGCTGGCCGCCCGGGAGGCCCAGACCTGGAAAAAGGGCCTGGCCGGCTGGGGCCAGGAGCCGGCCCGCATCGCCCGCCTCAAGGCGGCGGCGGAGTTCGCGGTGTACACCCCGGGCAGTTCGGCCGGCCTGCCGGTGAGCCTCTTGAAAAACTTCGACCCGCCGTCCGCGGCCGTGGCCGCCGAGCCGGACCTCTTGCGGGAGCGGGTGGAGTACACCGCCACCGGGCTCCTCACCCTGGCCGGCATCGACGCCGATCCCCTCACCAGCCGGGAGCACATCCTGGTTTCCAACCTCCTGAACTGGCACTGGACCCAGGGCCGGGGCCTGGGCTTGGCCGAACTGATCCGGGGAGTGCAGGGCCCGCCGTTCGAGCGGGTGGGGGTGTTGGATCTGGAGTCCTTCTTCCCGGCCAAGGAGCGCTTCGCCCTGGCCCTGGGGCTGAACAACCTGCTGGCCTCGCCGGGCTTCGCAGCCTGGCTGGAAGGCCCGCCCCTGGACGCGGCCAGCCTGCTCTACACCCCCAGCGGCCGGCCCCGGGCGGCGGTGTTCACCATCAGCCATCTTTCCGACGCCCAGCGCATGTTCTTCGTGACCCTCCTGTTGGGCCAGGTGATCAGTTGGATGCGGACCCAGCCCGGCACCGCTTCCCTGCGGGCGCTGTTGTACCTGGACGAGGTGTTCGGCTATCTGCCGCCCCAGGGCAACCCGCCCAGCAAGCGGCCGCTGTTGACCCTGTTGAAGCAGGCCCGGGCCTTTGGCCTGGGGGTGGTGTTGGCCACCCAGAACCCGGTGGACCTGGATTACAAGGCCCTGTCCAACGCGGGCACCTGGTGGGTGGGGCGGTTGCAGACCGAGCGGGACCGCGAGCGGCTCCTGGACGGCCTGGCCGGGGCCGACGCCGGGGCGGGCCTCTCCCGCCCGGCTTTGGAGAAGCTCATCGCCGGTTTGGGCAAACGCCGCTTTTTCTTGCACAACGTGCACGAGAACCGGCCGGTGGTGCTGGAGAGCCGCTGGTGCCTCTCCTACCTGGCCGGCCCCCTGACCCGGGAGCAGATCAAGCGCCTGCCCCGCCCCGAGCTGGCCGCCCCGGCCGCCGCCTCGACTTCCGCCAGTTCCGTGCCCCCGCCGCCCCCACCGCCCCCATCCGGGGCCCCCACGACCGCAGGCCCGCCCCTGGCCCCGCCCGGGGTCAAGATGCGCTATCTGCCGCCGGTGGCCGGCGGCCCGGCCGGTCCGCTGCAATACTTCCCGGCCCGGTTGGCCCAGGCCCGGGTGACTTATGCCCGGGCCAGCCTGCCCACGGCGCTCACCCGGGACTTCCTCCTGGCCGCGCCGTTGGAGGAGGACACGCCCCTGGACTGGGAGGGGGCCTGGCAGCCCGGCCTGGACCCGGCCCGCTGGGACGACGCGCCCGCGGCCGGGGCCGGGTTAGCGGGCCTGCCCGCCGCCGCCCTGGGCAAGACCGCCCTCGCGCGCGCCCAGAAGGACTTCCTGCGCTGGCTCCGGCTCAACCGGCCCCTGGTGCTGTTCCGCCACCCCGAGTTCAAACTCACCAGCCTGCCCGAGGAAAGCGAGGGGCAGTTCCGGGCCCGGGTGGCCCAGGCGCTCCGGGAGCGCCAGGACCTGATGAAAGAGGCGTTGCGGGCCAAGTACGCCGCCAGCCTGGGCAAGCTGGAGGATCAGTTGGCGCGGGCCCGCCAGGCCCTCTCCCGGGAGGAGGAGCAGGCCCGGGCCAGCCAGATGGACACGGTGGTGAACCTGGGGGCGACGCTGTTGGGGGCGCTGTTCGGCCGCAAGACGGTCAGCTCCACCACCATCAGCCGGGGCTCGCGCACGCTGCGCTCGGTGTCCCGGGCCGGCCGGGAGAAGATGGACGTGGATCTGGCCCGGCAAAAGGTGGCCGGCCTGGAGGACGAGGTGGCCCGCCTGAACCAGGAACTGGCCCGGGACCTGGCCGAGTTCACGGCCGGCCTGGACCCGGCCAGGCTGGAACTGGAACGGACCGAGGTGACGGCCAAGGCCTCGGACATCGGGCTATGGGCTTTTGACCTGGCCTGGCTGCCTTTCCGGGCTGCGCCGGGCGGCGGTTGGACCCCGGCCTGGGAATAGGCCGGCCGGAATCCTGGTACCTTTGTCTTGGTCCGGGGTGCGAATCCGCCCTGCAATGGTAAAGTGACAGGTAGGCATCCCCCACACACCCTGCCCAGGCGGGCCGGCCCATTGGTTACCATCGCCGGCGAAAATGTCCCCTGCCTGGTCAGCCGGCGGTAGCCGCCCCCGGTCCGGGCCCACCTCCCGGCCGTCGCGGGTGGCCCGGGGGCAAAGCCCGCGGATTTATTCCGTTCCCGGCGAACTCGAACTTCATGTGGCCCAGGCATGGATATCAAGACCATATTTCTGACCGAAGCGGCCGTGCTCGTCACCATCGCCCTGGTGATGGCCTACCTGCGCATCACCCGGCACACCTACCCCGGTTTCGGCTACTGGACCACGGCCGTGGCCTGTCTCACCGTGGGCTGCGACCTGGTGGCCCTGCGCTCCGTGTTGCCGGACTGGCTCTCCATTTTCGTGGGCAACAGCCTGGTCGGCTGCTCCTTTATCCTGTTATTGCACGGCCTGCGCCTTTTTTGCGGCCGGCCGGCCAACCTGCTCCGGGAAACGGCCCCGTTTCTGGCCTTGTTCCTGGTGTTCAACTACTTCTGGTTGGCCACACCCTCCCTGATCGGGCGGATCACCCTGATGAGCACCGTCATGGTTTTCTACCTGGGCTGGGGCGCGATCGTCGCCTGGCGTGGTTTTCCGGTGGTGATGGGCAGCCGCGACATCTTGTCCGTCGGCGGCATGTTGGGTTTGGCCCTGATCGGCCTGACGCGGCCGGTGATGCTCCTCGCGGGGGCGGAGGGAAGCCATGATCTCCTGCGGGGCGGCGTCTCCGAACAAATATTCCACCTGGTCAGCTTCCTGAGCTACCTAACCCTGTGCGTGGCCCTGATAAAGGTGAACAGCCAGCGTTTGGAGTACGACCTCGGCCAGACCCGCGGCACTCTTTCCACCTTGCAGGGACTTTTGCCCATGTGCTCCAATTGCAAGAATATCCGCGATGAAGAGGACCATTGGCACTCGGTGGAAAGTTATCTGCGCACCCGCTCCGCGGCCCAGGTTACCCTCGGCCTCTGCCCGGACTGCGGCCGGGAGATCTCCCCGGACTCCACCGGGGGCGCGCCGGCCCCCCGGAAGCGGCTGGACCCGCCCGCCCCGGGGGCGCGTATGGCCCCCCTGCCTGGATGACGGGGCAGAGCCGCACTCATGGATATGCGCACCCTCATTCTGTTGGCCGCTTTCGGCTGCCTCAACTTGTCCTTGATCCTGGTTTATTTGCGGTTCACCCGGCAGGTATACCCCGGCTTTGGGCTGTGGACCGCCGCCGCGGCTTGCTTTGCCATGGGCTTTTTCCTGGTGGGCCTACGCAATTGGGTGCCGGAAGTGTGGCCGGTCTGGCTGAGCAACGCCTCTTGGTTGACCGCGCTTTATCTCCTGCGCCGGGGGATGGACCGCTTCGTGGGGCTGCCGCCACGTCGGCTCCTGGTGGCGTTCCCCCTCCTGGTCCTTTTCGCGGCGTTCACCTATTTCTGGCTGGTGACTCCGGACGTAAACGCCCGGAAATTCCTGACGGCCGCGGCCGTGGTTTCGATCCTGTCCTGGTGCATCGCCTCGGCGTACCGCCATTTCCCGGCCGTGTTGGGCGAGCGGGATTATGTTTTCATCACCGGCATGGCGGTCATCGCGCTCGTCTTCTTGTCCCGGCCGCTTTTGGTCATCCTGAGCCGGCCCACCGGCCAGGATTTCATGCAGCCCAGCCCGGGAGCGTTGCTGGCCGCCCTGGGCGCTTTCCTGGGCTATCTCGTCATGGTCCTGGGCCTGATCAAGGTCAATTCCCAGCGCCTGGAGTATGACCTTCGAAGGACGCAGGGCGAGGTTAAGACCCTGCAAGGCCTGTTGCCCATGTGCCCCCACTGCAAGAAGATTCTCGACGAGGAGGGCCGCTGGCACCCCCTGGAGACCTATTTGCAGGCCCGCTCCGAGGCCCAGGTGACCCATGGCCTCTGCCCCGACTGCCTGCGGCTCCTCTACCCCGACCTGGCCGACGGCGTGCTGGCCAGGCTGTCCCAAGCCAAGGACGCCAAGGGGACCTGAGCTTCCGGTCCGCCACCGGGCCTACCCCGGCCAGGCGAAATCCGGGTCCAAGAGATCGGTGTAGATGCTCATGGCCGCCTCGGCGCCCTGGCCGGCCGCGGTCACGATCTGCTTGTAGCCCCCTTCCACGTCCCCGGCGGAGTAGATGCCCGGCACGTTGGTGCGGTGCTGGGGATCCCGGGCGAGGTAGCCGTCCGGGGAGAGCTTCACCCCGGCCCGCACGGCCAGCTCGGTGGCCGGGGAGTAGCCCACCGCCACGAACAGGCCGTCGGCCTCCCGGGTGAAGGTCTCGCCGGTCTGGTTGTCGTGGAGCACCAGTTCGCGCACCCGTTCCTGGCCCAAGACCTCCTTCACCTCGGTGTGGAGCAGGGTTTCCAGGCCGCTGGCCGCCAGGCGGTCTTGCAGGGCCTTCTGGGCCCGCAGCTCGTCACGGCGGTGCACCAGGGTCACCTGGGCCCCCAGGCTGGCCAGGTACAGGGCCTCGGTCACCGCACTGTCGCCGCCACCGGCCAAAAACACGGTCTTGCCCCGGAACAGGGGCCCGTCGCAGGTGGAGCAGTAGCTCACCCCCCGGCCGGAGAGCCGCTCCTCACCGGGCACCTCCAAATGCCGGTGGGAGGCGCCGGTGGCCAGGAGCACGGCCCGGGTGGCGAAGCGCCGCCGGCTGGTGACCACGGTGAGCGGCCGGCCGGGCGAGATCTCCATCACCTCCTCGCTTTTGAAGATGTTCACGTATTCCAGGGCGTGGGCGGTCAAGAGGTCCACCAGCACCTTGCCCCCCACCTGGGTAAAGGCGGGGTAGTTCTCCACCACCGGAGTGGTGGCCACCTGACCGCCCAGGGGGCCCTTTTCCACCACCACGGTGCGGAGCCCGCCCCGGGCGGCGTAAATGGCCGCGGTGAGCCCGGCCGGACCGCCGCCCACGATCACCAGGTCGGCCTCCACCAGGGGCGCGTCGATATCCGGGATGAACACCGCCTGGGGGGACAGCTCCTTGAGGCTGGCCATGAACAGCTCGGGGGCCTGGGCCCCCTGGGCGATGAGCTGCTCGTTGGCATAGGTGGTGGGGGTGGAGAAGGCGTTGTACTGCCCGGCCAGGTCCGGGAAGGCCTGCACGTCCACGATATCCAGGGACATCAGCTCCGGCCGGGCCACCGCGGCCAACAGGCCGTTCACCGCCTGCGGGGGGCAATAGGGGCAGGTGGGGCTGACGAAGACCTTGATCTCCCGGGGTTCGGTGATGCTGTCCAACACTTTCCGGGCCTGATCGCTCATTTGGGTGTGGCGGTAGCCCAGCATCAACAGGGACTCCACCAGGGTCAGGCCTTCCTCGCCCAGGGGCGCGCCCAGCCAACGGATGTGGTGCTCCGCGGGGCTGAAGACCAGGGTGGGCGAGCGGAGCACCCGGTGCCGGGCGGCCTCGGGGGAGTCCAGGCCGTGCTCCTCCACCACCAGACGGGAGGAAAGCTCGGCAAAGCCCGCCAGCACCCGGCGGCTCGCTTCGGTGTAGGCTTCGTTTTCCTTGGGGTCGCTGAAGAAAAGGATCTTTACCTCGTGGGGGCTCGAGGAAAGGAGGTTCTTCAGCTTGTCCCGGGCCTCCCCCTCGGCTTGTTGCCGGCCGGCCGGGTCAGCGGCGGGCGGGTCGTCCAAGTGCACGTGAGGAGCGGGTTTTTCAGGGTCCATGCCTGGTCCTCCAAGCGGGGTGAGCGGCCGGGGCCAAACCCAGGATTGGGCCCAGGATTGGGCCCGGGAGCGGGCCAAAGTGGTGGCCGGGGAATCTCCTGTTATAATGAACCCAACGCCCGGCAATATTTCGGATAATTGCGAGAGCCACCCCGGTTCACCATGTTGGCCGGTCCCTAAGCGTCGCCGGCTCCCGGGGCTCGGCCACTGGCGCTCCGTCTGGCGCCGGAGAGGATTTTTAGTTTAGACTGTTGGTAAAATCCTCTGTTGCCAGGCCCAAGTGATGCCCTGGGCCATTACCAGCGGGCATCATTTTCATGATCCGGAAAAAATCACTCCGTCGCAAGGTTTTCGCTCATGGACTCCCCCCGCCGCCCCGTTTGCGCCGCTGCCGCGGCCCATCCCCTGGAAGATCTGGCCCGCCGGCTGCTGGCCGAACTGGCCCCCCATTTCGGGCCGGACAAGCCCCCCCGCCTGCTGGTGCGGACCCTGTCCGGCCAGCCCGCCACCGGCCAAGCCGCGGTGAACCTGGAGCTGCCGGACGGGCGCTTGGTGCTGGAACTCCGTCCCGAGGCCCTGGCCGGGCTGCCGCCTCTGGCCCTGGAGGGCTGGTTGGACCTGGAGTTGTGGCTGGGGATGTTGAAGACCCACCCGGAGATGCATCCCTTCAACTTCAGCCGGGCCATTTTGCCCCGCTTCAACGTCTCAGGGGGTGCGGCGGCTTATCTGCGCAGTATCGTAGAGTATTTGAAGAACGCGCTCTTGGTGTGGCAGGCCACCGGCCGGCTGGTGGACCTGGGGCGCAGCCAGGCCCAGGTGTCCCACCACTTTACCCAGCTGGGCCATCCCGGTCCGGACCCGGCCGCCTACCACAACCTCTTGGCCCATGGCTGGCAGCGCTCCTTCTTCCTTTTGCGCAAGCTGGGGGTGCTCCTGGCGGTGAGCCAGCTGGACCGCCGGGGAATCAGCCAGGACTTCCGGTCCCATTTCTGGGAGCATCACGCCTATCTGACCGACCCGGACCGCGAGCTTTTGGAGCGCCTGGGCGAACTGCCGGCCGAGCTGGCCGGGCGCAAGTTCGAGCAGTTGCTCGTGGCCATGTTCGAGGAGTTGAAGCAACAGCTTTTAGCTCCCCGCCGCGGCGAGGCCGGCCGTCCCGACGCAACTCCCCCCCGCCCCTTGGGCTGAGCCCCCCCGGGGCTGCGCTCTCCGCCCTCGGCTCGCGGACCGGCCGGTTCCCTGGGGGAGCCGGGCCGGCCGCCGGGACCCTACAGCCAGGCCGCGTGCTCCATATCCATGACGGGCCTGAGCTTCACGACGTCGAAGATCACCGCCGCGAACATCATATTCGCCGCCGCCTCGCCGGCGTGCTCGGCGATGGCCTTCTTGATGGCGTTCAGCACCGGGCCCTTTTCCTGGATTTCCTTGACCTTCAGGTACAAACGGCACCCCGGGGTGTCGAAGCCCACCGGACCCGGCTCCACGCAGAAGAACACCGCATGGGGGTTCTCGGCCAGGTTGGCCAGGGTGCGGTTCTGGGCCAGGCCCACCACGAAGCCGCCGTCTTCCAGGAGCCGGGCGCTGCCGAAGTAGGCCACGTTGGGCCGTCCCTCGCGGTCGGCGGTGGACAGGGTGCCGATGCGCCCGGCCCGGTTGACGATCTCCTGGATTTTCTGCGGTATCTCCAGCATGGTCCCTCCCAATTGGCTGGTTGAGGTGCGCCCGGGGCCCTGGCCGGCCCGGCGGCCCGCGCCAGATCCCTGGCCTCTTATTATGGTCGGCCCGGCGGCCCGGCCCTGTAAAGGGTTCGTTGCAGCAGGAGGAAATGGGGTTGGCGCGGCTCGACCCGTTATGCGGGCACAGGCACTGTGCGTCACGGCGGGCGTCCATGCGGCTTATCTTCGGGAGCGAAGGAAGCCCCTTCTCAGGGCAACCTGCCCCGACCCGCTATGCGGGCACAGGCACTGTGCCGGGCACAGGCACTGTGCGTCACGGC
>JAHLLK010000008.1 GCA_020444165.1 Deltaproteobacteria bacterium
CAGCATGCGGCCCCGGCACTCTCTTGAATCCTAGCCAACTTCGGGAGCGAACGCGGTCCGATATCCTGGCGACCTCCCCCGACCCGTTATGGGAGCCGCAGCATGCGGCCGGCGACGCGGCCCCGACTCTTTCTTGAATCCAAGCCAACTTCGGGAGCGCACGCGGTCTGATCTCCTGGGGGCTTCCCACGACACGCTACGCCCGCCGCGGCGACGCGGCCGGCGACGCGGCCCCGACTCTTTCTTGAATCCAAGCCAACTTCGGGAGCGCACGCGGTCTGATCTCCTGGGGGCTTCCCACGACACGCTACGCCCGCCGCGGCGACGCGGCCCCTAGATGGGCCCCCAGCGGAGTTTGGTGCGGAGGATTTCGAAATAATCCTTGAACGGTGAGTGGATGAGCCGGATGGTCCGGGGGGAGCGGCGCACCTCGACCCGGTCCAGGGGAGCCAGGGTAAAGCCCACCTGTCCGTCAGCGGTGAGGAGGGTGTCGCGGGCCTTTTCGCCCAGGGAAACGGCCAGGGCCATGTCCGGCGAGAGCAGGAGCGGGCGGTTGCTGAGGGTGAAGGAGCAGATGGGGGTGACCAGGATGCAGTCCAACTCGGGGTGGCAGATGGGGCCGCCGGCCGAGAGGTTGTAGGCGGTGGAGCCGGTGGGGGTGGCGATGATGAGGCCGTCGGCCCGCATGGTGGTCACCAGGCGGGACTGCACTTCCACCTCGATTTCCACGATGCTGGCCAGGGCCGCCTTGTTGATCACCAGGTCGTTCAAAGCCGAGAGGTGGGTTATCGCGCGGCCGTCGCGGATCACCGCGGCTTCCAGGGTGAGGCGGGGGGAGGCCTGGTAGTCGCCGGCCAGCACTTTTTCCAGGGCCGGCATGATCTCTTCGGGGGAAAGGGCGGTGAGAAAGCCCAGCCCGCCCAGATTCACGCCCAACACCGGGGCGTCCTGCAGGCCGGCCTGCATGAGGGTGCGCGCGGCGCCCAGCATGGTCCCGTCCCCCCCCAGCACCACCACGAGATCGGCCCGCTCCGGCAGGGCGGCCGGGGCCGGGGCGGGGGTCTGGGGATCGCCGTGACCGGCCTGTACCGAGTGCACCCGGATGCCCCGGGGGGTGAGCCAGTCCTGCAGGCAGGTGGCCAGGTCCCGGGCGTCGGGGTTGTGCACCTTGTAAAAAACCACCACGTCTTGCAAAACGCGCATCCTCCGGGGCGGGCGGGGACCGGGGGGCTCTGGGGCTGCACCCGGCGCTCCGGGCTGGCCGCCCGGGGCAAACCGGGTTATGTTAACCAGGAACGCCGGCCCCTTGCTTCCGTCGAAGGCGGTTGGATTCGGGGCCGCAGGTTCGGCTTCTAAATAACAGAATTCCCTTGGTCCCACAAGCCCGGCCCACCGGCGGGAGCCGTGAATGTCCTCTGATGATACTCTGATCAAGGCCCTGCAAATGCAGGTCAAAAAGGAAGTGGTGGACAACTACTTCCGCGACCGCCGCATTTTGGAGGAGGAGACAAACATTTTGAAGGAGGACGCCTGCGCCTTGCACGGTGGTTTGGCCGCCTGGGAGCGGCACAAACTCCGCCTGGCCCTGGCGCTCTTGACGCCCGCGGGCCGGCGGGATTTCTTCGCCCGCACGGGGATGCAGCCGCCGCCGGAGGACGAGGTGCGCCGCCGCTATCTCTCCCGGGACTTGCCCCGGGTGCACGGCCTGACCCGGAACAGCCGTTATGCCAAGCTGGTGGAGCGCCTGTATCAGCGGCTGTGGGAAGCGGCCCAGCCTTTGCGGGAGGAGAAGGCCCGGCTCCTGGGGCTGTTGGACGAGGTGAACCGCGACATCGTCCGCTTCGAGGCCAACAACGATTTTTTGACGTTGGCGGCCTACCTCCGGAGTTTGGACTCGGTGGAACTGGCCCGCCAGAACATCATGGGCGACAATTTTACCGCCCGGGAGCGGGAGCTTTCGGCGGCCAGCCTGGCCTTTCGGCCGGTGCCCCGGGGAATTTTGGGCCTGGATGGGGAGTTGGAGGCGCTCCGGCCGCCGGAGGAGGTGCTGGACCGGGCCGGGCGGCAGTTGGTGCGCGAGCTGGGCCAGGCTCACCCGGACGAGGCGGAAGCGGTGCTGTCGGGGAGCATCTGGGGCTAGCGGGGGGAGCGGCTGCGCCAGATGCCCGCCGGCTGCGTTGCGGACTTCACTCCAGCCTCGACGTAGCTAAGGCTACGCCTCCGGCTGTCGCTTGTCCGACGCCTTGCCGGCAAACATCTGGCTGGGCCGGTCCGGGGCGTAAAACATCTGAGGAAAAAAGAATCCTAAAGAATCCAAAATCGATCGGTCTTGACCCAGCCCCCCGCCTTTCACGGAATATCCGGGCTAAGCCACTTGGTGGGCATGCGATCACCAAGCGTTTCCCCCAGCTTTGCCACGGGAGCGAACGCGGCCAGGTCTGGAGGGCAACCTGACACGACCCGCCACGCCAGCCGCGGCGACGCGGCCGTCGCCTTGCCGGCAGACATCTGGCTGGGCCGGTCCGGGGCGTAAAACATCAGAGGAAAAAAGCATCCAAAATAGATCGGTCTTGACCCAGCCCCCCGCCTTTCACGGAATATCCGGGCTAAGCCACTTGGTGGGCATGCGATCACCAAGCGTTTCCCCCAGCTTTGCCACGGGAGCGAACGCGGCCAGGTCTGGAGGGCAACCTGACACGACCCGCTACGCCAGCCGCGGCGACGCGGCATCTGGCTGGGCCGGTTGCAGAGATATACGGTCCCCTGAAAAAACGAGCGGCCTGTCGGCCAAACCACCCGCTTTCAGGAAATAATTGGGTTAGGAGCCTTCTCCAGCTTACTCCGGCCTCACTCCTTGGCCAGGGGCCGCCAGACCCCGTCCACCTGCCAGAGACGCCCGGCCAGATGGGGGGGCACCTCGCAGCCGGGCTGGGCCAAGTCGGCGGGGCGGCCGGCGGGGTAGTCCGGGTCCCAGGGGAACAGGATCACCCGCACCTGGCCATCGGACCAGAGGATCGGTTGGACCGGCGCGAGATTCGGCGGCGCGGCCCACAGGGCCTCCAGGGAGGGGGCCTGGGCCAATTGCCCCAACAGCCGCACCTGGGGCGGGGCCAGGCCCAGTTCGCCGGTGAGGTTCAGCTCCAAGGCCCGGCGGGGCCCCAGCCAGCGGCCCTCCTCACTCTCCTGTTGGTCCGCGCCGGCGTGCTCGGCGGGGGGCAGTTGGGCCAGGTAGAACATGGTGTCAAAGCGCTTGGGCCGGGCCAGCGGTGTGATCCAGCGGGCGTGGGGCAGGAGCAGCGTGGGGTCCGGCGCCAGGCCCAGGCGCTCCCAGGCCGCGGCCAGGGTCATTTCGCCCCGGGCCACGGCCTGGCGCAGGGCTTCGCGCTGGCTCGTTGCCGGGGCGGCGGCGCTGGGCCGGGGGCGGGCCAGGGCCACTCCGGCCTCCTCCCACAGCTCCCGCAGGGCGCAGAGCCGGAGGGTCAGCTCCGGGTCGTCCTCCTGCCTATCCTGTGGCTCCACCCCCCCGCCGGGAAACACGTAGCGCCCGGGCATGAAGGCCATGGCCGCCACCCGCTTCAGGAGATACACCCCAAAGGGTTCATCCCCGCCCCGGGCGGGGTCCAGCAGGATCACGGTGGCGGAGAGGCGGGGCGCGGGCGGGGAGGCGGGCGCGGGGGTCATGAGGTTTTTACTCCGGAGGGGTCGCCCCGCCTTGACAAGCCGGGACGGCGGATATACTTAATTGCAAATACACAAAACCACCCGGGCCCAGCAAACCCGGGCGATCCAGGAGTCTAACATGAAAGTAGCTATTCCGAGCTTCCTTCCCGGCGGCCTCGAGTCGGCCGTCTCGCCCCACTTTGGTCATTGCGACGCCTACACCCTGGTGGACCTTGAGGAGGGTCAGGTGCAAGCAGTGGAAGTGCTTCCCAATCCCGGTCACGAGGCCGGTGGGTGCCTGGGGGCGGTGCATCATCTGAAGAGCGCCGGCGCCGAGGCCCTGGTGGCCGGCGGCATGGGCATGCGGCCCCTGATGGGCTTCCAGGAGGTGGGCATCACCGTGTTCCACAGCGGCACGGCCTCCACCGTGGCCCAGGCCGTGGAGCTGTTGGGCTCCGGCGCGGCTCAGCGTTTCGCCCCGGCCCAGGTCTGCCAGGGCCACGACGGCATCTGCTCCGGGCACTGATTCACGCCGGGCGCCCGGCCTTGCCGTGCGCCCTTGCGGCGGGCCATCCCCGGGGTCCCCAAGCAAGCCGTTAGCTTGCTTGGGGCGGTTCCTGGCCCGCAATTGAAGATCGAACGAGGCCTTAGGTGGGTCCGCGTCCCTTCAACCAGCGCGGGACCTGCAGGAATCGTACTTGGCAGGTAGAAGGGGGTCCCGGCGGGGGCCCCCTTCGCTTTTCCTGCCTTTTGTCCGTTCAGCTCAGCGGCCCAAGAGGCAGCCCGCGGCCTGTTCGAACTGCTGGGCCCGCACCCAGGAGAGCTTCTCCGCGAACAGGCGGTCGCTCTGCCAGAGGCGGCCCTTCTTGTGATCCCGCAGATAGCGGCCCAGCTGGGCCGGCCCGCCGTTGTAGAGGGCGTACACCGCGTGGGGCAGCTTGTCGGCGGCCAATTCCTGCCGCCGGGGCCACACGTAGCGCACCAGGTACTGGGCCAGGATCTCGGCCCCGGCCTGGGCGTTGTAGCGGATGTTCCAGCGAAGGCTGTCCAGGCGGTAGATGTCCCGCCAGGCGTACATGTTCACCTGCATCAGGCCCACCGAGGTGTTGTTGTAGGACTTCAGGTAGGTCAGGCGGCTGTTTTTCACCACGAACTGCCGCCAGCAGCTCTCCTGCCAGGCCGTGGCCGCGGCCAGGCGGGGGAACACCGGACCCAGGCCGCTCAGGGTTTCGTCCCGGCCCAGGACCGCTTGCACCGCCTGGTCCAGCACCTCGCGCACCCGGCTCAGGTAGGGTTCGAGTTCTTGCTTGGGGGGCAGCCAGCGCCGGATCTCTTCCAGGTCCTTCTCCCCAGCCGCCGGCGCGGCCCAGGCCGCGGCCGGCCCCCAGAGGAAGCGGAGCCAGCCCTGATCCGGCGCGGGGGTCAGGTGGCGGGGCTGGGGCGGGCCCGGCGGCCCCAGGGTGGGTGCGTACTCCAGGTCCTCCTCGGGCAGGGCCGGGCCCTCTTCCGGCAGCGGCGCGCCCAGGCCCAGCACCTCCCGGAGCCGGGGGTTCACCTGATCGCTGGGGGCCAGGGACACCGCGGCGCCCCCCTGGGCCAACAGCCGGGCCAGGCGGGCCAGCCCCTCCTGGCTGATGTCCAGGCCCAAGTCGGGCCCCAGGCGGTCCAGGGCGGCCAGGGCGTCGGTGGCCGTGAAAAAGGCCAGGTAGTTCAGGAGCGAGGGCGAGGGCTGGTCCAGGAGATGGCGCCGGAGCACCGGGGCCAGCTTCTGCCAGGTTTCCAGGAACAAGCGGCGCACCAGATCGCGGCCCGGGGGACTGGGTTGGGTCAGGGCGTCCACGAAGCGGTAGCGCGCCTCCAGCAGGGTGGTCAGGAGCAGATTCCGCTCGGCCGGGGTCAGGTCCAGGCCCTGCAGGGAGAGCAACTCCCACACCAGATAGCTGTCCCAGGTCTGCCAGTAATTGGTAAAAGCCGTCACCTCGGCGGGGGTGACCGCGGTAGGCTCCGCCTCCGGTGGGGGGGTGGCGCTGGCCGGTGACTCCGGGGGGCTGGGGGCCGCGGCCTCCGCGGGGGCGGGGGCGGTGGCTGCCGGGGATGGCGTCGCGGTGGGCTCGGCCCGCGGGGTGGGGGTGGGCTCCGGCGCGGAGGGCAAATACACCTCCATCAAAAGGGGAGCCACCAGGCCGGTTGGCTCCACCCGGAGCTTGTCCAGCCGGAGGGTGGTGAGCCAGTCCTTGACCTCCTGCTCCTTGTGGGGAGGGAACACCAGGGGCAGGGCCTGGGCCAGCTCCTGGCGGGGGAAGGTCAAGTCCACCCGGAACTGGTCCAGATAGGCGTGTACGTGGTCCTTGACCAGCTGGTACACCAGGTTGGCCACGGTGGCCGGCTGGCCCTGGGCATCCAGGAGCTGGGAAGCCACGGTCTGCACCCGCACCTGCCAATCGTTGTAGTCCAGCCAGACCCGTTGTTTCAGCTCCATGGACCCGGCCCAGTCCACCGGCTGGCGGCACTCCCCCAGGATCACCAGGCCGGCCCGCACCCGGAGCCGCACTTTCAAGAGCATGAACTCCCCGGCCGCCCGCGGCTGGGGGTCCCACAACTCGATGCGGTTGCAGTTCTGGCCGTCGTCCAGCACCACGGCCCGCTGGCCCGGTTCGTGGAACATCTGGCGGATGAGGAAGGAGCGCACCAGACCCCAGTCCAGGGTCAAGGGCATCTCCACGGTCTTGACCTCGGCCGCGGCCGGCCGGGCCGGCAGGAGGCCGAGCAGCACCAGGGACGCCGCCAGGAAAATTTTCAGCTTGGGCATGGGACTTCTCCCGGGGCCACGGGCGTGGGGGGTGGGGGGTGGAGGGCCGGGGCGATTATGGGGCCTATGGTAGCACGGCCGGGGCCGGTGCGGCTAACTTGGAGTGTTTGCTTGAATGTTGGAATCAGGGCTTGGCGGCCGGCGGGGCCAGGCCGGCCCCGGCCACCAATAGTGGCGCGCCGCCCTGGTAGCGCACCAGGAACTCCACCTCGCCCCGGGCCGGGGGGGTGAAGTCCAGGGCAAAGTCCTGGTACGCCTGGGTCAGCTCCCCGGCCTGCACCACTCCCCGGGCCAGCTCCTGGCGCAAGGGGCCCCAGGTCACGCTGATCTCCGCTGCGGGGCCCGGGGTCAGGGCGGCCGGGCCGGGGCCCAGCGCCAAGCGGAACAGCGCCCGCCGGGGCGTCGGGTCCAGCGTGAGGTGCGGCCCGGTCATGAGGAGCTGGGCTGGGGTCCAGCCCGGCCGGGCGCTCACGGCCCAGTGGCCCGGCACCAGGGGGTCCGGGGTCAGGTCGCCGCCGTCCCGCCACATGCGGGCGGCCGGGTAAAAGGGGCGGCCCCTTTCCTCACCGAAAAAGCCCAGGAGCACCGCAGCCAGATCCAGGTCGGCCTTGCCGGAGAACTCCACCCGGAAGCCGGGGGTCTCCAGGTCTTTCAGCTGGAAGGCGAGCGCCACCTCGTGCCAGGCGCCGTCGGCCGGCAGCTCCTGGGGGGTCAGCGCGGCCGCGGCCAACTCCCGGTTGGCCCGGGGGCCCCACACGGAGACCCGCCCCGGCGGGCCGCCGGAGCCCCGCCGCAGGCGGAAGCGCACCAGGTAGGCCCCCGGGGGCAGCACTTCCTGGGGGCCGTAGGCCAAATAGCCCGGCCGATCCTGGCCGGCCCGGGCCCGGGCCACCTCGCGGCCGTCCTCGGTGCTCACCTGGCCGGTGCGCCGCTTCAGCCAGGTGGCCGGCCACACGGCGGTCCAGGGCGAGGTCAGGCCGGCGGCGTAGTCGGGTCCGGCTGGCGGCCCCAGGCGATAGACCAGGGCGTTGCCCTCCTGGGCCAGGAAGGTCAGGCGGCCGGAGCCGGCCAGGCGTTCCCGGGTCAGGGCCGGCGGGAAGGGACCGATCTTGCGGGTGTAGACCTGGGCGTTGTCGTGGAACACCACCAGGCCCACCTGGTTGTCCGTCAGGGCCGCCAAGGCGCCCGGGGTGAACTGGCCGTAGTCCAGGGCGTACAAGGGGGTGAAGACCCTTTTCAGATATTTGAGCGGCACGGCCGGGCCGTAACCGTTTACGGTCAGGGCCCGGGTGCGGGTGATCAACAACTCATATAAGGAGGACTGGTGGGAGTCCCCGGGCCAGATGGGCAGGTGCAGCAGCCGGGCGTCCGCCGCGGGCCCGGTGGGCAGGTTCTTCAGCACGGCCTGGGTCACCCGCCCGGGCGGCGGCACCAGGCACAGCCCCGGCGGGGTGGCCGGCCAGAAATCCCAGGCCAACAGGGCGGCCAGGGCCAGGCTGGCCGCCACGCCGCCCCAGCGCCCCAGGCGGGTCAACACCGCCTCCCGCCAGACCCAGCCGCCGGCCAGGGCCATGAACAACACCGCGTACACGATGAGCCGGCCCGGCACCCGGGGGAAGTTGAAAAACGGCAGGTGCTGATAAAGGAACTGGTACAGGGGCAGGGAGCCCAGGGTGGGGCCCAGGCACAACAGGGTGAACAGGGCGGCCAGGCCCAGCCACAGGCCGGCGGCCACCCGCCCCCGCACCCCCCGGCCCCAGCCCAGGGCCAGCCAGAGCAGGGCGGCCAGGGCCAACAAGCCGGCCAGGCCGGGGTAGATGAGCCGTTCGCTGTGGGCCGGGTCCAGGTGCAGGAGATCGGTGAGGCCCGGGGCGAAAAGCGCCACCTCGGCCAGGCCCCGGCCCTTGCCCACGATGCTGCCCTCCCACAACACGGCCTTGCGGTGCAGCATGAAGGCCGCGGCGAACCCCAGGCCGGCCACCAAGCCCGGCAGGGGCAGCCAATACCACGGCGCCGGGCGCAGGGCTGGGCGGGAACGGCGGGGGGATCGGGGGCCGCGGGGGGCGCGGGCCAGCCACAGCCGCTGCGCCAGCAGGACCAGGCCGGCCAGGGCCAACAGCCCCAGCCAGGCCCCGGCCAGGCCGGGCCGGCCCCCGGCCACCGCCGCCAGACCCAAAGGGGCCAGGAGCAGGGGGGCCAGGCCCCAGGCCAAAACCCCGGCCGCCGCGGGCCAGGTGAGGGTGGTGAGGGCGCGGAGCACGGCGGCGAGCCCCAGCCACAGCCCCGGCACCACCACCAGATACGCCGCCAGGGTGAGCCCCAGGTCGCCGCTCCACAGGGGCAGCCCGTGGGCCAGGGCGGCCCAGGCCTGCACGGTGAAACCCAGGGCCGTGGCGGCGCCGAACACCACCAAGCCCGGCCCCAGGCCCAGGGGCGGCGGGGTGGGGTCGTCCTCCCCGGGGGGCAGGGCCTGGGTCAGGCGGAGCGGCACGTACAGGCCCAGGAGCAGGCAGGTGTAATAGACCAGGTGGCTTTCCATGGGGGCCAGGGCGGCCAGGTAGGCCCCGGCCCCGGCCCCCAGCCACAGGGCGGGCAGACGCCGGCCTTGTTTCCCCGCCTCCCAGGACTCTTCCAGGGCCCAAAGGCACAGGGGCAGCAGGAAGGCGACAAAGCCGAACATGTGCCCGGACAACACCCGGCTGGCCCGGAAGGGCAAAAAGGCAAAGGCCAGGGCCGCCACCAGGGCCGGCCAGGGACTGCCCAACAGGCGGCGGGCCAGGCCGAAGGCGGCCAGGCCGGCCAGGAGATAGGACCCCAGGACCAGGAGGTTGTAGGCGGTGAGCCCGCCCAGGGGGGCCAGGGGCAAATACAACAGCGAGAAGGGGAAATTGGCGTACAGGGGCAGGCCGTGGGGGGTCACCGCGCTGTTGAACTCGTAGGGGTTGGTCAATAAAGAGGAAGGGCCCCGCAGATTGTCGGTGAGCATCCAGAACCACATATAGGTCTGGAGGTGGTCGCCGGGCACCAGGGGCAGGACCTCGCTGCCCGGCGCGGGGTTGTACACGTAGGGCAGGCTGGCCGAGAGATGGCGATACAGGGGCGCGGTCTGCCACAGGGCCAGGAGCGCCAGGGCCAGCCCCACCAGGACAAACTCCCGCCAAATTGGGCGGCGGCCGGGTTGCCGGGGGATCATGCGCCCGTCTCCGGCGGCTTTTTCAGGGTGATGCCGCCGGCCAGGTAGATGAACAGGCCGGGGATGCCGGTGACCAGGGTGGAGAGGTTCTGGATGAAGCCCAAAAGAAAGGCCCCGGTGGGCGCCAGCCCCACCAGGCCGAAGAAGGCCACGAACAGGCCCTCCAACACCCCGAAGGCCGAGGAGGACACGGGGAGCCGCGCCAGGAGGATGGCCACCGGGGTCACCGCCGCGGCCTGGACCAGGGTCAAATCCAGGTGCAAGGCCCGGGCGGCCAGCCAGTTGCCCACCACCGGGGCGCCCTGCTCCACCAGGGAGAGGAACAACACCCAGGCCAACACCCCGCGGTGGCCGCGGTAGTTGTGGTAGGAGCCCAGGAACTTGCCGGTCCAGACCAACAGCTGGTGGCGGCCGGCCAGCTTCTCCTCCAGCCAGCGGTGGGCCCGGCCCGCGGCCTGGCTGAGAGAGGCCAGGATGGCCACGGCGCCCAAGGCCAACAGCCCCCAGGACCAGTACACCGCCTGCCGCGGCAGCTCGGTGGTGAGCCCGGCCAACAGCACCAGGGCCATGACCGCGGCCAGGGCGGCGGCCACGAAGCCCAAGGCCCGCTCCAAAAACACGGAGGCCGCCACCACGTCGCTGGGCACTCCCGAGGTGCGGGTCACGGCCACCACCCGCACCGCGTCCGCCCCCAGGGTGCTGGGCAAAAACGAGCCGGCAAAGGTGGCCAGGAGGTAGGCCTTGAACGACTCCCAGTGCCCCAGCCCGTAACCCCGGCAGGTGAGGAGGAGGCGCCATTTGTAGCTCATGAGGAGACGGTCCAGGAGCATCCACAAGGGCAGGAGCGAGAGCAAAAGCCAGTTGCCCCCCCGGACCACTTGCCAGGCCCGGGGCCAATCCACCAGGAAGACCATGATGCCGGCCAAAAGCGCCAGGCTCACGCCGGTCCTGAGGGCGGTTTTCACTCCTTTATGCAACGCGTCCCACTCCGCCGAAGGGGTTGGAAGAAGCCTTGTGTCGGTTGGCTCCGGGGGAAGCGGCCCCGGCGCCTGCTCGGCCGGCTCCGGGAATTGTACCAAAGGAATGGAGGGGCAAAAGGGCGGGCCGCGGTCCAGTTCCCCGCCGGCCGGAGGTGAGTAGCGGGGGCCGGGCCCGTCCTCAGGCGCCCACCAGGGGATGGTTCCCCCTGGTTCCTGATTGGTCCGGCGAAGGTAACACGAGCCCCTTCCCCCGTCAATCAAAGCCGATGGTGATAGGGCTTGCATTTTCGGGCAAGTGCCATTAGTCTTTCAGCTTTGGACCCCGCCCACGCGGCGCTCCGCCGCCCAACCCCGGCCTAGGCCGGGATAACTAATTTTTGCGATTACACCATGTGCGGAATCTGCGGAATCAGTTGGGAAGATCACGAGCTGATCAAGGAAATGACCGCCCGTTTGCACCACCGGGGCCCGGACGCCCGGGGGGATCACGTGGGCGGCGGCGGCAGCCTGGGCCACGCCCGGCTGTCCATCATCGACCTCTCGCCCAAGGGCCGCCAGCCCATGGTCAACGAGACCGGCGACATCTTTCTGGTGCACAATGGCGAGATCTACAACCACCAGGAACTCCGCCGGGAACTCATCGCCAAAGGGCACCAATTCTATTCGCAATCGGATTCCGAGTCCATCCTGCACGCCTATGAGGAGTGGGGCCCGGAGTGCTGCCGCAAGATCGGCGGCATGTTCTGCTTCGCCATCCTGGACACCAAGAAACGCCTCATGGTGCTGGGCCGGGACCGCCTGGGCATCAAGCCCCTGTACTATCACGTGGTGGGGAACAAGCTGATCTTCGCCAACGAGATCAAGTCCATGCTGGCCTGGCCCGGCCTGGAGCGCGCGGTGGACCTCACCGCCCTGTACCACTATCTGGGCTATGAGTTCGTGCCGGCGCCCCGCACCCTGTTCAAGGGCATCAACAAGCTTCGCCAGGGCCATTACGCGGTGTTCGACATGGAGAGCGGCCGGCTTTCCGAGCAGAAGTACTGGGACATCGATTTTCAGCCCCGCTTCAAGGAGCCGGGGGAAGCGGTGGAGGAGCTCAGGGCCATGCTCAGGACGGCGGTGCGCCGCCGGCTCATGAGCGACGTGCCTCTGGGGGTGTTCCTCTCGGGCGGCCTGGACTCCACCACGGTGGTGGCCCTGATGCGGGAGTTGGGCGTGGACCCGCTCCGCACCTTCTCCATCGGCTACCCGGACAAGAGCTTCTCCGAGCTGGACTACGCCACGGACATGGCCCAGCATTACCACACCCAGCAGACCATCCTGATGATCGAGGGGCTCACCACCGACGACCTGGAAAAGGCGGTGTACCACCTGGACGAGCCCATGACCGACCTCTCGGCCATACCGCTGATGCTCATCTGCCGCAAGGCCCGGGAACAGGTGACCGTGGTGCTCTCCGGCGAGGGCGGCGACGAGATCTTCTGCGGTTACGACCGCTTCAAGGCCGACAAGGTGGGCCATATGCTGGATATGGTCCCCCTGCTGGCCCAGGGCGCCCACGGCCTTTCCCGCATGCTCAAGGACCGGCCCCAGAAAAAGGGCGCGGTGAACATCATCAAGCGCTTCCTGGACGGGGCCATCCTGCCGCCCGAGGGCATGCATCTGCGCTGGCAATACTTCCTCGCCCCGGGCCAGGCCGAGGCCCTGTTCAACGACCAGGTGCGCCGCGAGGTGAGCTTCGACACCTTCGCCCCGGTGCGGAACATCCTGTCCTCCTGCCACACCTCTGACCGCCTGAACCGCGAGGTGTACGCCGACATCCGCCTGTTCATGGCGGACAGCGTGCTGATGAAGGTGGACAAGATGTCCATGTCCACCTCCCTGGAGGTGCGGGTGCCCTTCCTGGACCACGAGGTCATCGAGCTGACCGCGGGCATGCCCGGCTGGTTCAAGCTGAAGGGCTTCACCACCAAATACATCCTGCGCGAGGCCATCCGGGGCCTGGTGCCCGACCGGGTGGTGGACCGCGGCAAGCAGGGCTACAGCCTGCCCGTGAAGAACCTCCTCCGGGGTCAGCTCCGGCCCTTGATGGAGGATCTCCTGACCAAAAGCCCCCTGGTCACGGACTTCATGTCCCCGGCCACGGTGCGGCGCATGATGGACGAGCACCTGAACGAGGTGGCCAACCACAACCACGTTTTGTGGGCCCTCATGAACGCGGCCCTGTGGCACCGGCGCTTCTTCGAGGGCGGCCAGGCGTGAAGACCCACCAGGCGGTCACCGGCGGGGGAAGCGCCCTGGCCCGCTATTCGGAATTGATGGTGGGGCGGCCGGGCCTCCTGGCGCTGCTCTATTTTGAATGGTGCCTGCTCCTTTCCGCCCTGCCCGGGGCGTTGGGGCTGTTTCTGCGGGGCCTTTTCTGGCCCCGGCTCTTCGGGTCCTGCGGCCGGGGGGCGGCCTTCGGCCGGGGCATCGTGCTGCGCCAGCCGGGGCGCATCCACCTGGGTGAGCGGGTGGTGGTGAGCGAGGACTGCATCCTGGACGCCCGCTCCCCGGACGAGACCCGGGTCCTGGAGCTGGGCGATGACGTGAACCTGTCCAATGGGGTGATGATCTCCTGCAAGGGCGGCAAGGTGGCGATCGGGGCGGCCACGGGCATCGGAGCCCGCACCATCATCCACTCGGCCGAGCCGGAGAACCCGGTCTTCGTGGGCCGGGACGTGGTCATCGGCCCCATGTGCTATCTGGTGGGCGGCGGCAACTACCACACCGACCGCCTGGACCTGCCCCTTGGCCAACAGGGCATCGCCCCGGACGGCGGGGTCACCGTGGAACCCGGCGCCTGGCTGGGGGCCATGGTCACCGTCTTGGGCGGGGTGACCCTGGGCCAGGGCGCCATCGCCGCGGCGGGCGCGGTGGTCACCAAGGACGTTCCCCCTGGCGGCGTGTGCATGGGCGTGCCGGCCCGGGTGGTGAAAATCAGGGGCCAACAGGGCCCGACCAAGGATTAGGAGTTTGTGATGGCGACGGAACTATCCCCGGATATTAAAAAAATTCAGGAAACCGTGGTGGGGATGTACTCCGAGCACCCCTGGCCCCTGCACCGCGACGCCGACGAGGAAATGGGCTGGCGGCTGAAGTGCCTGGGGGTCAAGCCCGAGCACTACCAGGGCAAGAACGTGCTGGACCTGGGCTGCGGCACCGGCGAGTACGCCCTGTGGTACGCCCAGAACGGGGCCGGGTTCGTACAGGGCGTGGACCTCTCCGACGGCTCCCTCTCCATCGCCCGGCAGCGCCGCGAGGAATCCGGCCTGTTGAACACCGACTTCCGCAAGATGGACATCCTGAACTGCAACCTGCCGGACAACTACTTCGACTACTCCTACAGCGTGGGCGTGCTGCACCACACCGGCGACCCCTTCCGGGGCTTCCGCCACCTGGTGCGGGCCACCAAGCCCGGCGGCGTGGTGGTGGTGAGCCTCTATAACGACTACAGCCGCCGTATCCTCCGCCTGAAGCAATACACCTGCAAGTGGCTGGGCGGCGACGACATCGACAAGCGGGTGGAGTGGGGCGAAAGGCTGTTCGGCCGCACCCTGAAGAAGCTGGACAAGCGCTACCACGGCGTGAACACCAAGCAGATCGCCTACGACATCTTCGGGTTCCCGCACGAGAGCCTGCACTCGGCCGGCGAAGTGCTGCGCTGGTTCAAGTACACCGACGTGGACTACATCGGGGCCTTCGCCCCCCTCCGCATCCGAGACTACTTCTACGCCTTCCGGCAACCGGAATACCGGGTGTTCCGCTCCACCTTCGAAGGCTTCCCCGTGATGCGGGCCGTGGCCGACACCATGACCAAACTCTCCAAGAACATCGGCCCCAAAGACGACGAAGTGCCGCCGTTCCCCACCCCCGGGCCCCTGTCCCGCTTCATGTCCCAAACCATGTGGATCGCCTTCGGCCTCCGCTTCAACTGCTTCACCATGGCCGGGGTCAAGCGCGGCTGAGCGCTTTTGGAAGAGATGAAAGAATGTGGGGAAAACCCCCTTTTTGTGAACAAAAAGGGGGTTTTCCCCACACCCCTTTCCCCCAAAAAAACTTCATAGTGTTTCAGGGCGGACGGTTGGGGCGGTTGTTCCGGCAGTCCCCTGGGGTGGCGCGCCTCGGGCGGGAGCGACCCTGCCCGGTTTTCCCTCAGGCCGCCGCTTCCTCTCCCCGGGCCAGCAGCTCCCGCACCTTGTCCGGCGGGGCGATGAGCTTGCGGGTCCTCAGGTCCAGCCACGCCGCCTCGGTGCGCAGCCGGGCCGCCGGCCGTCCGTCCTCCTTGTAGATGTCGTTCAACAGGGTATAGCGCGCCCCGTCCGGGGTCATCTCCCCCAGCCTGAGTTCCACCCGGAATTTCTCCATGAGCCGGATCTCGGCCAAATAGACGATCTCCTCCCGGAAGATCACCGGGCCGAAGCCCTGCCGGGCGAACTCCGTGGGCGAAAAGCCGTGGGTGTGGAAATAGGCCATGCGGCACTGGATGGCGTACTCCAGGTAGGCCGTGTTGGCCAGATGGGCGTTGGAATCCAGATCGGACCAGCGGGCCTGGAACTCCTGGGAAAAAACCGACCTGGGCATGTGCCTGCTCCCCGGCGGACGCCGTTGGCTGAAGGGTTGTATAATCTGAGGCAGCTTAGCCCCCCCCGCCGGGCGGGGGACAGGGAGGGCCGGGACAAAGAGGAGGGTGCATCGTGCCAAACGCCGACCGGGAGCCCCACAAGGTGGCCGTCGTGGCCCTGGAGGGGGCTCTGGCCTCCACGGTCACCGGGCCCCTGGACATCTTCGGCCAGGCCGGGGTGCTGTGGAACCACATCAGTGAAACCACCCCCCGCCCCTGGTTCCAGGTGGGCCTGGTGAGCCCCTCGGGCGGGCCCGTGACCTGCCAGGGGGGGCTCCGCCTCATTCCCCACGGCGGGCTGGACGCCGCCCATGACGCGGACCTGGTGATCATCTCCGCCGGCAGCCTGGAGCGCCTGGGGGCGGAGCACCGGGAGCTGATCCCCTGGCTCCGGGAGCGCCACGCGGCCGGGGCCAGCCTGGCCAGCGTCTGCGTGGGGGCGTTTTTCCTGGCCGAGACCGGGCTCCTGGACGGCCGCGTCGCCACCACCCACTGGGCCTACGCCGGGCTGTTCCGTGGCCGCTACCCGGCGGTGGACCTCAGGCCCGAGCGCCTGGTCACCGACGCGGGCAGCCTGTTCTGCTCCGGCGGGGTGAGCGCCTACGTGGAACTCTGCCTCTACCTGGTGGAGCGTACCGCCGGGTTCGAGGCGGCCCACCAGGCGGCCCAGGCCCTGGTGCTGGCCGAGGGACGCGATTCCCAGACGCCGTACGCCATTTTCGATTTCCAGAAACGCCACGCCGACCGGGAGATCCTGGCCGTGCAGACCTGGCTGGAAGACAACCACGCCGGCCGGGTGGTGGTGGAGGATCTGGCCCCCCGTTTCGGCATGAGCCCCCGCAACCTGAAGCGCCGCTTCAAGCGGGCCACCGGGGACACGCCCCTGGCCTACCTGCAACGCTGCCGGGTGGAGAGCGCCAAGCGCGCCCTCATGGCCGGGAGGCAGGGGGTGGAGGAGGTGAGCGCCCAGGTTGGCTATGAGGACACGGCCTTCTTCCGCCGGGTGTTCAAACGCCACACCGGCCAGACTCCGGCCGCCTTCCGCCGCAAATACCAGGCCCGGGGTTAGCGCCCCGCTCACCCGCCCGCGCCTCCAACCTCGTTTGATCGCGTTTGGCCGTGCCTGGCGGGCTGTGTTTCATCAGACTGCTAAATACCACCATGAAGTTTTTTGGGGGATGGGTGGTGTGGGGGGAAGGGCCCTTTTTTGAAAAAAAGGGCCCTTCCCCCCACATCTTCCCATTTCTCCGAAAGCCTCCTAGCCCCTTGACAGGGCGGGCCTCACGGCCTAAATTCGGTATACCGTATACCGAGGGCCCCGGGGCCGCGTCGTCCTGCCCGGGGCGCCGTTCCCGCCTCTTGTATGCCACCGCAAAATTCGCCGGGAGCCAGGGGGACTCGCCTCGCCCGGGGGTTGCTGGCGGCCGGTC
This sequence comes from Deltaproteobacteria bacterium, assembly GCA_020444165.1. Next base: position 16,736 of record JAHLLK010000008.1, read on the forward strand.
TTTGCGCCGTCCGTCCGCGGCCCCCCCTGCTCGCACGGCTTTAGCAAGGTAAAGGTAATTCCATCTTGCCCGCCTGGGATCAACTGGCCCAATACCTGGTCAGCGGCCTCACCACCGGCGCCATCTACGCCCTGGTGGCCCTGGGCTTCTGCCTGGTCTACAACGCCACCGGCATCGTCAACTTCGCCCAGGGCGACTTTTTGAGCCTGGGCGGGCTGGTGATGTACTCCACCCTGGTGGGCCTGGCCTGGCCGGCGCTCTTGGCCTTCCCGGCCGCGGTGGCCGCGGTGATGGTGGTGGGGGCCTTGTTGGAGCGCCTGGCGCTCAGGCCGGCCAGGAGCCGCGAGGTGACGGTGCTGATCTTCATCACCATCGCGGCCAGCACCCTGCTCAGGGGTTTGTACAAGCTGGGCTGGGGCAAGGACGCCCTGGCCCTGCCGCCCCTGTCCCGCGAGGTGCCCTTGCACTTCGCCGGGGCGGTGTTCACCCCCCAGAACCTCTGGGTGGTGGGCATCACCGTGGCGGCCATCGGGCTGTTGGGCTGGTTCTTCAGCCGCACCCTCACCGGCAAGGCGCTACGGGCCACTGCCGCCAACCCCCGAGCCGCCCGGCTCATGGGCATCGACGTGGGCCGCATGAACCTCTACTCCTTTTCCCTGGCCGGCGGGCTGGGCGCCCTGGCCGGGGTGATCATCACCCCCATCACCAGCCTGTCCTACGACGTGGGGGTGATCATGGGGCTCAAGGGCTTTGCCGCCGCGGTGCTGGGGGGCTATGGCAGCTTCCCCGGGGCCATCCTGGGGGGGGTGGTGCTGGGCCTGTTGGAGAGCCTGGGCGCGGGGCTCATCTCCAGCGCCTATAAGGACGTCATCGCCTTTCTGGTCCTGGTGCTGGTGCTCTTTGCCCGGCCGGGCGGGCTGATGAACGTGCGGGAGCGGGGCCGCGTATGACCCGGCACGGCAAGATGTTCAGCCTGGGGCTCCTCATCCTGGCCGGGGGGTTGGCCCTGCTCTATGGGGTGGTGGACAATCCCTATTACCTGAACGTCATGAACGTGGTGGCCCTGAACGTCATCGTGCTGGCCGGGCTGAACCTCCTCATCGGCTTTGCCGGGCAGATCAGCCTGGGCCACGCGGCGTTCTTCGGCTTGGGCGCCTATATCTCGGGCGTCCTCACCGGCTCTTACGGCTGGGAGCCCTGGACCACCCTGGGCTTCGCGGCGGTCATGGTGGCCCTTGTGGCCCTGGTGATCGGGGTGCCCACCCTGCGGCTGACCGGCAACTACCTGGTCATGGCCACCCTGGGCTTCAACCTCATCGTCACCGTGTTCCTGTTGCAGTTGGACGAGATCACCGGCGGGCCCAGCGGCTACGCCGGGGTGCCCTCGCTGTCCGTCTTCGGCCACCCCATCGTCAGCGACCAGGACTTCTTCCCCCTGGCCTGGGGCGCGGCGCTGGCGGCCCTGGCCCTGGCCCGCAACCTGGCCTACTCCCGGGTGGGGCGGGGGCTCCGGGCCCTGCACGACTCGCCCCTGGCCGCCGCCGCGGTGGGGGTGCCCATCGAGGCCTACAAGGTCAAGGTCTTCGTGCTCTCGGCCGTGTTCGCCAGCGTGGCGGGCTCGCTCTATGCCCACTATTTCAGCATTGTCACTCCCAAGACCTTTGACATCTTCAAGTCGGTGGAGCTGGTGACCATGTGCATCGTGGGGGGCATGGGCTCGTTGTGGGGCGGGCTGTTGGGCGCGGTGCTCATCACCCCCCTGCCGCAGCTCTTGGCCGTGTTCGAGGAGTATCACGACCTCATCTTCGGCGGGCTCCTCCTGATGGTCCTGATGTTCCTGCCCCAGGGGGTCATGGGTTGGGCCGAGGCCCGGCTGTCCCGCCTGGGCCGCCTGGAAGAGAGGGTGGAGCCGTGAGGGAGCCGCTCCTCATGGTCAGGGACCTCAGCATCAGCTTCGGAGGGGTGCAGGCCCTGCACGAAATCAGCTTCACCGCGGCGGCCGGCAGCATCACCGCCTTGATCGGGCCCAACGGCGCCGGCAAGACCACGGCCCTGAACTGCATCAGCGGGGTTTACCGGCCGGGCAAGGGCGACGTGAGCTTTGGCGGCCGGCCGGTGATGGGCCTGGGGGGCCACCGCCTGGCCCGTTTGGGCCTCACCCGCACTTTCCAGAACCTCCAGGTGTTCGGCAAGATGTCCGTGCTGGAAAACGTCATGGTGGGCCAGCACTGCGTCACCAAGCGGGAGTTTTTGGCCGCCCTGTTCCGCCTGCCCGGCACCCGGGCCGAGGAGCGGGCCATGCGGCGCCGGGCCTGGGAGATGCTGGAGTTCGTGGGGCTCACCGCGGCGGCCGGCCGCCCGGCCACGGAGCTGTCCTACGGCGACCAGAAGCGGGTGGAGCTGGCCCGGGCCCTGGTGAGCCGGCCGCGCATGGTGCTGTTGGACGAGCCGGTGGCCGGCCTGAACCCGGCCGAGAGCGAGGAGCTGGGCCGGCTGATCCTGGCCACCCGGGCCGAGGGCACTGCGGTGGTGCTGGTGGAGCACGACATGGGCCTGGTGATGCGGCTCAGCGACCAGGTGGTGGTGCTCTCCTACGGCGAGAAGATCGCCCAGGGCGCCCCGCAAGAGGTGCAGGCCGACCCGGAAGTGATCCGCACCTATCTGGGCGGCGGGGAGGAGGCGGCCCGTGCTTGAGATCGACGGCGTCTCCTTCAGTTACGGCGGGGTGCGGGCCTTGGAGGACGTGAGCCTGGCCGTGGCCCCCGGCGAGGTGGTGAGCCTGTTGGGCATGAACGGGGCCGGCAAGACCACGCTCCTGAACATCGTGAGCGGGCTCTTGCGGCCCGGGCGGGGCCGGGTGGTCCTGGGGGGCCAGGACGCCACGGGCTGGCGGCCCCAAAGGGTGGTGGCCCAGGGGGTGGTGCAGGTGCCCGAGGGGCGGCAGGTGTTCGCTCCCCTGACCGTGGAGGAGAACCTGGAGTTGGGGGCCTATTTGCGGCTCCGGAAGCGCCAGGCGGCCCAGGTGGCCCGGGACAAGGCCCGGGTGCTGGAGTTGTTCCCGGCCCTGGCCCCCCGTCTGGCCCAGCCGGCCGGCACCCTGTCCGGCGGCGAGCAGCAGATGCTGGCCATCGGCCGGGGGCTGATGGCCCACCCCAACCTGCTCCTCCTGGATGAGCCCAGCCTGGGCCTGGCGCCCCTCTTGGCCGCGGAGATTTTGGCCGTGATCCGGCGCCTGGCCGCCGACGGGGTGGCGGTGCTGTTGGTGGAGCAGAACGCCCTGGGCGCGCTGTCAGTGTCCCAGCGAGGCTACATCATTACCGGCGGGCGCATCCGTTTCAGCGGGGCGGCCCAGGACATCCTGGGGGACCAGCTTTTGCGCGAGGCCTTTTTGGGGCCGCAGCGGGCCAAGGGGGCCGGGGAGCAGACCGCGGAGTAGGGAGATTTCCGGGCCGGGAGAGCGCCACGGCGCTCCGGCCCGGCGGAGTTCGGGCAACTGACGAGGCGCGGGGGAGCGGCGGGGCGGACTGGGTGGCGTCCCGGCCGTCCGCCGGCCTGAGCGGCGAAACTTTAGCGGGAGGAGAGTCATGAAACGGAAATTGATCCTGGTCCTGGCCCTGGTCCTGGCCCTGGCCTTGAGCCTGGCGGGCTTGGGTCTGGCCGGCCCGGCCGCGGCGGCGGAACCCATCAAGATCGGGGCGTTCTTCGCCCTGTCCGGCCCCGGGGCCTCCATCGGCACGCCCACCAAGCTGGTGGCCCTGATGGTGGTGGACCACATCAACAAGAACGGCGGCATCAACGGCCGGCCCCTGGAGCTGGTGTTGGGCGACACCGAGGGCGAGCCCACCAAGGCCGTCATGGTGTTCAAGAAGTTCGCCACGCTGGACAAGGTGGTGGCCGTGATCGGCCCCACCCGCACCGGCACCGGCATGGCCGTGAAGAAGCAGATCGAGGCGGCCCACATCCCCACCGTGATGACCGTGGGCGGCGACCCGGTGATCATGGAGGGCAAGCACGGCAAGATGGACTTCGGCACGGCTCGCTGGGTGTTCAAGGCCCCGCAGCGCTCTTCGGTGGCCGTGCAGAAGGTTTTGGACTACCTGAAGAAAAAAGGTATGACCAAGGTGGCGGTCCTCACCGCCGGCGATGGCTTTGGGCGGGACGGCGCCCGCTGGCTGGCCAAGCTGGCCCCCGCGGCCGGCATCACCATCGTGGCTGAGGAGCAGTTCAACCCCAGCGACGTGGACATGAAGAGCCAGCTCACCAAGCTGGCCGCGGCCAAGCCCGAGGCCTTCATCTGCTGGACCATCGGCCCGGCCGGGGCCATCGTGTCCAAGAACCACCACGCCCTGGGCCTCAAGGCTCCCCTGGTGCAGTGCCACGGCCTGCCCGGCGAGCGCTATCTGCAACTGGCCGGCGAGGCGGCCGAGGGCGACCTGATGCCCGGCACCAAGCTCATGGCCTGGCAGGCCCTGCCGGACAGCGATCCCCAGAAGAAGGTGATCGCCGAGTTCGTGCATCTGTACAACGACGTGTACAAGTACAACGAGAAGTACCCCCTCGACACCCACTCGGGTTATGCCTGGGACGCGGTGTACCTGCTGGCCGGGGCCATGCAGAAGGCCGGCACCGACCCGGACAAGCTCCGGGACGCCCTGGAGAACACCAAGGACTACGTGGGCATCAGCGGGGTTTACAACCTCTCGCCCACCGACCACAACGGCCTGGGCACCGACTCCATGATCATGCTCGAGGTCAAGGGCGGCAAGTTCGTCATGGCGGACTGAGACAGGTCTGACGCGAGGCAACGACCGGGTCCCTGGACCCACCCCAAAAAGCCTACGGCTTGTTTGGGGGCTCCGGGGGCGGCCCGCGGCCGGCCCTCCCCGCCCGGGGAGGGCCGGTTTTTTGCTGCGCCCAGAGCTCATGTCGGCCTGACGGCGGCTGTCCCCGAGGGATATGCTTGTGAAAACAGTTCAAGGTCTATACACTAACCCCGCGGCGTTTGCCGGCCCCGGCGGACCCTGGCCGGGCCGGGGAACCGGTCGGCCCGGGCGGCGCAAGTCCGGAGACGGGATGTCCTATTTTAGGTTGATACGCTCCGGCGGTTTTTATCAGACAACGCCCTCTTTTTAAGCGTGGTGAACTGGCTTATGGATTCCATGGAAGATTACAAAGATCATTTTCTCTGCCAGAACATTCCGACCGCTCCCCCGGGCAAGATCAAGCTGGCCATCGGCCTGGAGACCCTGCTCAAACACAAGAACTTCAACTCCATCACCACCGCGGAGATCGCCCGCGTCTCCGGCGTGAACGAGTCGTTGATCTACCGCTACTTCACCAACAAGCGCGGTTTGCTGCATTTCATCCTGGCGGAATACCTGAAGGAGACGGTCCGCATCATCTACGCCGACCTCCAGCCCCTGGACAGCCCGGTGGCCAAACTCCGCCAGCTCATCTGGCGCACCATCGAGAACTGGCGCTGCAACCCGGTGTACGCCAAGATCCTCCTGTTGGAGGTGCGCAATTTTCAGGGTTACTTCAAGAGCGAGACCTACGGCATCGTCATGGGCTATGCCAAGTTCATCCGCGCCCTGATCCGGGAGGGCATCGCCCGGGGGGAGATCCGCCGGGAGGTGTCGCCCTGGTTCGCCATGCAGGTCATCCTGGGCAGCATCGAGCACGTGGTCCTGCCCAGCATCATCTTCAACCAGAAGCTGGACGCGGACCAGTTCACGGAAAAGCTCTGTGAGGTGGTGTTCCACGGCCTGGCGACCCGGCGGGACGCCTAGCGGCCCGGCGGTTGCCCCGCGGGTCCGGTCCCCAGCCCGGAGGCCTCGGCCCAGCCGCCCCTTCTCCGGCGGAAAAGCCGCGCGGCCGTTCCTTCCCTGCTGCTCCCCCTCTGGCCAAACCTTCTTCAGTCCGCGGTGATCGGCCGCGGCTGGCTATCCTGCCACACCGATCCGGGGTTGTAGTCCTGGTTGTTGGTGTAAATCACCGAGCCGTCCGGGTGCACCCAGCGCTTCTCATAGCAGTTGGGGCCGACCTCGGGCTGGCGGGTGATGGGGTTGGTATAGAGCTGTTGGCCCTTGAGGTTGAGCTGCTGGTGGAAGTTGATGAGCGCGTTGGTCTTCTGGCGGCTTTCCACGATCTGCTGATCGGTCTGCTGCATCTGGGTCCAGACGCCCACGGCGGTGCGGCTGCGGGTGGCCTGGCCTTGCAGCTCCTTGGCCAGCCAATGGGGGTCCAGGGCAAAGGACTGCTGGATCTCGGCCATGACCGGGCCCCATTTCTCCACCTCGTTCAGGGGGCAGCGCACGGCCAGGCTGAAGGAGTTGGACCAGAGGCCGGCCACCAGCTGGCCGGTCTGTTCGATGACCACGGTGTAGATCTCCAGGTAGGTCACGCCGCCTTCCACGTAGGTGATCTTCACCTGGCCGGCCTGATAGGTGACGCCCAGGCGGGCGCCGGGGCTGTAGTTGCGGATCAATTCGGCCACCCGGGGCAGGTCTTCCTGGCTCAGGATGCGGACGTTGCCCAGGCCGCCGTTCTTGTGCAGGGCCGGGAACATCACCTGCATGGCGAACTGCTGGGGGGTCAGCGCGTAGCGCACCGTGGCCCCCTGGTAGGACTGGCCGATCTGCCCCCGCAGGATCTGGTTGTAGGTGGGGTCCATGTAGTACCAGGTGGGGAACAGGTTCAGCACCACCCGCTTGTCCGGGCTGAACACCCAGAAGTTGATCTTGGCCTTCATGGCGTTGAAGGGCCCGCCAGTCTGTTGGGGAATGAGGCGCATGATCCCGCCCTCGGTCTGCCAGCCTTCGGGCAGGAGCACCGAGAAGGCCCCTTCGGTGTGATCGCGGTAGGGCCGGAGCCGCAACGTGGCCGGCAGGCCCAGACTGGCCGCCGTGACCTTGCCGCCCACAGCCTGGTTCATCCCGGGCTGACCGGGCTGGCCGGGGTAGGGGGGCTGGCTGGTGTAGCCGGGCAGGTTGGGCTGCGAGGGCGGGGGCTGCTGCCCCGGGTACCCCGGCTGGCTCACGTAACCGGGCTGGCCCCCGTAACCGGGCTGGCCCCCGTAACCGGACGAGCCGGACGAGCCGGGCGGTGGGGTGGGCCAGTCGGCGGCCGGGGGCTGGGTATCGCTGTTCACCCGCTCCAAACGGGCCAGGGCCTGCCCGTCTTCGTAGAGCAGCAGAGTGTTACCGTCCGGCATTTGATATTGCAGCACATAGGGCGACTCGCCGGGCACCTCGACCATGAGGTTGGAGCCCTGCAGGCGGTAGCGGCCCCGTTCGGCCCGGATGCCCTGACCGCTGGTGTTCACCTGGCGGGTGAAGGTGCCGTCCGGGTTGAAGTGTACGGCCCATTGCTCGACGCCGTCGCCGCCTTGCCAGTCACCATCCAGGGGACCGGCCAGGGCCGGCGCGGCCAGGAAAACCAGGAACAAACCCAGGGCCAGGGCCGGGATGAGTCTGGGAGCGCCAAGGCCCCGCCAGCCTGCTGAACTGCTAGACTGCTTACCAAGCATGGAGGTACCTCCAAAAATCCTCGCCCCGGGGGCCAGGAAGAAAGTCGGCGGCCAGTACCGCGTCGGGGGGGGCCGGTCCGCCGTGCCGGGCCCTCCGCTGGGGCTCACTCAACCGCCCACGGTCACCCGGTTGCGGCCGTGGCGTTTGCTGCCAAACAGGGCTTGGTCGGCCAAGGCCAACAGGGTCTGCATGTCCTGGGCGTCGTCCGGGAAGGTTGCCAAGCCGGCGCTGGCCGTTAGGCGCACCTCCAGATCGAAGGCGCTGAGAAACACCCGCTCGGCCAGGGTGAGGCAGATCTCCCGGGCCTTGTCCAGGGCCAGGCCCCGGTCATAACCCGGCAGCACCACCACGAACTCGTCGCCGGCGTAAGCCACGGCGTAGCTGGGCTCACTCAACAGTTCACGGATGGTGTGGGCCACCTCGCGGATGGCCCGGCTGCCGTTCAAGTGCCCGTGGGTATCGACGATTTCCTTGAAATGGTCCAGGTCCAGGAAGATGAGGGAGAAGCGGCCGCCGGCCTCTTTTTGGGCCGCTATGAGCCGCTCCAGGTCCTGGTAGAGAAAACGGGTGTTGTGCAGGTTGGTGAGGCTGTCGTGGTTGGACAGGCGCCGGAACTTCTCCCGGCTGGCCCGCAGCTCCTCCTCGTTGCGTTTCTGGCGGGAGAGGTCGGCCACAAAGCTGAAATAGCCGGCCAGTTCCCCGTCTTCCTGCAAGAGCCAGTTGCCGAAGGTGAGGACCGGCACCTGGCGGGAGCCGTCCTTGACCCACAGGGCCATCTCCGACACCAGGGGTTCCTGTTGGGCCAGCTCCTCGGAGTCCAGGCTCAACAGCCGCCGGGTGGGTTCGTCCGCCACCAGCCCCTTGATGTCCCGGCCCAAGAGATCCCCCTCGGTGTACTCCAGGAGGTGGCACAGGGCCTCGTTCACCTCCTGGATGGCCAGGTCCGGACCGGTGAGGCAGAAACCCTGGTTGGTGGTGTTGATGATGAGCCGGAACTTGCGCTCGCTGGCCCGGAGCTCTTCCTCCGCCCGCTTACGCTCGGTGATGTCGATGAGGGCGATGACCACCCGGGACAGGGAGTCCTCGTGGCCGGGCACCGCGGTGGAGCGCAGCACCACGTGCCGGAGGTTGCCCTTGGCGGTGTAGAAGGAGTCCTCCCGCTCGTGGGACACGATGCGGCCTTCGGCCAGGGCCGGGATGATCTGGCGGGCCAGGCGCAAAAAGCGTACGGGATCTTGTTGGGCCAGGTTGGTGTCCAGGGGCTGGCCGGGTTCCACCTCGAAAAGCTCGTACAGGGCCAGGTTCTGGTCCATGTGCCGCACCAGTCCCATGGCCTGCCGGACCTCGGCCGGGTTCTCATCCACCCAACGGACCCAGTCCTCCACGCCCTCGGCCTCTTTTTGCTCCAGATAGGCTTTCAGCAGGGAGGCGTCCTTTTCCATCAGGGCCACCGGCGAGGACTGGAACAGCACCCGGTAACGCAACTCGCCGGCCCGGAGCGCCTCCTCGGCCCGTTTGCGCTGGGTGATGTCCACCCCCACCGAGATGACCTCCTGCAACTGGCCTGCGGCGTTCAACACCGGGTGGTTGCGCCAGGACACCCAGACCCGCTCCCCGTTGGCCCGCTGGTTCTCGTTTTCGTTGATGGGAAAGCGGTGGGGTTCGGCCACCAGGGCCCGCACCATGGGGTTGAGATTCCGCCCCCAGGAATCCACCTCGGGGATCAGGCTGCCCAACAGGGGTCGGCCCACGATCTCCTCGGGCCGGTAGCCGAAGAAGTCCAGGGCGTATTGGTTCAGGTGCACGACCCGGCCCTGGGAGTCCCAGCGCACCATGAAGCTGTTGGAGGCCAAGAGCTCCTGGTACAGGCGGCGGTCCTGGCGGAGCCGCGTGTTTTCCTGGCGGAGCCGCTCCAGTTCTTCTAAATGGGGCTCCTTCCCCAAGCCGGGTGCGGGTGGCGCGGGGATGGGGGGCGGCATCAGCGGACTTCCCCGCCGGTCATGGGCACGAAAACCACGGGCTCCAACCGGCGCACGGTGAACCGGCCCTGGGCGTCCTTGACCAGGAGATCCAGGAACTGCAACCCGCCGGGCGGACCCACCGGGGCCACCAGCCGGCCGCCGGGAGCCAGTTGCTCCACCAGGGCGTCGGGAATCTGGGGCGCGGCCGCGGTGAGGATGATGGCGTCAAAGGGCGCGGCCGCGGGCCAACCCTGGTAGCCGTCGCCGGCCCGGGTCTCGATGTTCCGGTAACCCAGGGCGGCCAGGCGGCGGGCGGCCTCCTGGGCCAGGGAAGGCACGATCTCGATGGTGTAGACCCGGCCGGCGATCTCGGCCAGCACCGCGGCCTGGTAGCCCGAGCCGGTGCCGATTTCCAGGACCTTTTCCCCGCCCTTCAAACCCAACAGCTCGGTCATGTAGGCCACGATGTAGGGCTGGGAGATGGTCTGGCCCCCGCCGATGGGCAGGGGATGGTCGGCGTAGGCCGCGCCGGCCAGGCCCGGGGGCACGAACAGATGGCGGGGCACCCGCTTCATGGCCGCCAGCACCAGGGGATCGGTCACCCCCCGGGCCGCGATATGCTCGGCCACCATGGCCGCACGCCGGGAGGCCTGTTTGGCCTCGTCGCCGGGTGGGGTGGCCTGCCCGGCCAGGGCCGCTGGGCTGAGCGTGGCCAAGAGGACGCCGGCTATCATCGCGGTCAGTATGGGCATGGCTCCTTCATCCTGCAACAAAGCATACCAGAAAAATGGTATATCCCCGCAACTTGGCGGGCCACGGCAGGCCGCCCGCCCGGGCCGGCCGGCCCGGGAGCGCTATATGAAGTAGACTAAACCGGATGACGTTGCCGGGTGAAGCCTATTCTTCACTCAAACCGGTGCTGTGCCGGCAAATAATGGTTGCCAGGCCGGATCAGGGATAGTAGGCATAACGCTATCCTGGGAGTCCCCCGGATAGGGAGCGGCAGAAAGGCCTTATGGGCGCCAAACCATCGGCATACGGCAAGTCCCCTCAGTCCAACCTCAGCGTGGTGGTGGCCGAGGGAGAGCCCTTGTTGCGCCAGGGAGCGGTGGACCTTCTGGAGCGGCTGGGTTTCCAAAACGTGGCCCAGGTTTCCAATGGGCCCCAGGCGGTGAACCTTTTGAAGCGCGGCGGGGTGGACTTGGTGCTCTGCGGCTGGAACCTGCCGGAAGGCGGCGGCCTGGGGCTTATCCGGGCCGTGCGCGGGCACCGCGAGCTGTTCACCCTGCCGGTGGTGGTTCTGGTCCAGCACATCACCACCCGTGACGTGGTCAAAGCCGGCCGGGCCGGGGTCACTGATATCGTGCTCCTGCCCCTGTCGGGGCGCACCCTCTTGGAGAAGATCACCCAGGTCATGGACCCCCGGGCCGCGTCCCAGCGGGCCGAGGTGAGCATCCAGTTCCACCGGGGCCAGGAGCTGATGCAGGGCGAGGATTGGGAAAAGGCCCTGGCCTGCTTCCAGCGGGTCACCGAGACTTTTGAAAACGCCGAAGCCTACTACAACATGGGCTACATCAAGGCGGCCCAGGAGCGCTACAACGAGGCGGTGGTGTATTTCCGCCGCGCCACCGAGCTGGACAGCACCTTTGCCCAGGCCTACCGCCAGATGGCCAAGTGCTATCAGGCCTTGGGGGACAACTCCCAGGCGGAAAACCTGTACACCAAGGCGGCCGATCTGTTCCTGGAGAACCAACTGGACGACACCGCCGAGGAGCTTTTGCAGGAGGTGTTGAAGCTCAACCCCAACGTGATCAACGTTTACAACAGCCTGGGCATCATCTACCGCCGCCGGGGCGATCACGACCGGGCGGTGCGCTGCTATCACAAGGCCTTGAAGGTCAACCCCCGCGACGAAAACATCTACTACAACATGGCCTACACCCTCCTGGAGTCCAAGAAGCCCGGGGTGGCGGCCAAGATCCTGGAAAAGGCCCTGGAACTGCGCCCGGACTTCCCCGAAGCCCAGAACATGATGCGGCTGTTGCGCAACTTGGGGACCTCCGCCCAGAACGCCTGAAAGCCCGGCCGGGCGGGTCGCGCCCGGGCTCAGGGCCGCGGCGGGGTGGGGGCCGGACCGCCCAGGCGGGCCAGCAAGGTGTCCCGGCCCTGGCGGGCCTTGTGGTTCCAGGGCTGCACGGCCAAGAGATTGTCCGCCGCGGCCACGCCCTTTTCCAGCACCGCCCGCCGGGGGTCCTCTTGCTGCGCCTCGGCCAGGGCGCGGCTCATCTCGCTTTCCATGCGCTTTAAGGAAGACATGGTCTGGCTCAGGTCCTGGGAGCGTTGCAAAGCCTCCCGGAGCACCTCGGTGTCGTCCGGGCCAAAATAGGCCGCGGCGTTTTTGAGGCCGTAGTTCAAAAAACTCTGAGCCAGCTTGAACTCCCGAGCCCGGTGGCAGTCCCGGGCCAGGGCGAACAGCGCCCGTTTCTCCTCTTTTTTGGCCAGATCCCGGGTAACGGCCAGGTTCTGGCGGCGGATCTCCGCGGCCCAGGCCGGCGGGATCTGGGGGTGGTCCTGCTGGAAGGCGGCCAGCTCTCGGCGCGCCGCGGCGAAATTCCGCCGGCGCTGAGCCGTCCGCACCTGTTGCATGACCTGGTTAAGGGTGGCTTGGGTCTGGGCTTCTTCCCGGGCCAGACGCTCGGTCAAGGTGGCCAAACGCTCGCTGGCCGCCCCCAGCCCCCGGGCCTGGCCCAGCCGTTCCCGGGCCTGGACGAAATCTCGGGCGGCCAGGTATTTTTGGGCCTGGTCCAGGAGGGTGTTCTGGCGTTTCAGGTCCTCCTGCCAGCGGCGGAGCAGGGTGCCGGCGTCGGTGAGCCCCGGGTCCAGGGACTGGGCCTCCCGGGCCAGGGCCAGGGCCTGGGGCAGCCGGCCGCCGGCCCGCTCGCTGCGGGCCCGGGTCAGGAACAGGGCCGCGTCCTGGTGCTGCGCCGCCCGGGCCAGGTCAGCCGCCGAGATCTCCACCGCGAACACGGCTTCCCCCTGGCCCAAAACCAGGCCCTCGGCGTCCCGCACCTGCACCATGAGCCGGTGGCGCCCGGTCTTTTGGGGAGTCACCTCGATCTCCGCACCCTGGGGCTGGATTATCGCCTCGGCGGGCCCCGGGCCCTGCCAGACATACCCCAGCTCGCCGGCCGGGAGCGGGGGGCTCAGCCCGGCCCGGAAGCGGAGCTTCTGCCCCACGGCCAAGCGGTTGGCCGACTCCACCAGGCGCCCGTGGGACCAGATGCCCGGCCGGGGACCCTGGGCTCCCCGGAAGCTCACCTGCACCTGAAAGGGCCGCACTTCCACCTGCACCGTGCAGCGGCCCCCGCCGCCCGGCTCCACGGTGAGGGACAGGGGGCCGGCCTTCAGGGGCACAAAGGTGAGGCTGGGGCCCTCCCGGCTGCCCTCCACCCGGGCCGCCGCGGCCGGAAGGGGCAGCCAGGTAGGCGGCGCGGCGTCGGTCTCGGCCAGGCCCGCCGAACTCAGGCTGGCCGTGGCCGGCTGGCCCACCAGGGGCCTGGGCGGGGTCACCTGTATGCCGCAGGCCGGCGGCGCCGCCGGGGCCAGGGCCGGGAAACAGGCCCAAACGCCGACCAGGCCTCCAAGGACCCAGCGGAAAAAGCACGAAATTGCGGCGGTGGACCTGGCTTTCATGGCATAACTTTACCACAACCCCGGGCCACGCCAGGGCCGGTGATCACCCTGGGGGCCCGGCCCGGCCGGCCCGGAACGCGGTGAGCGCATGAGCGATAAAAAACCCCGCCGTTTCGTGGTGTTGGACCGCGACGGCACCATAATCAAGGACGCCCATTACCTGGCCGATCCCGCCGGGGTGGAGCTGTTGCCCGGCAGCCTGGCCGGCCTGGCCCGCTTGGCCGGCCTGGGGCTCGGCCTGGTGGTCATCAGCAACCAGTCCGGGGTGGGCCGCGGTTACTTCGGCCCGGCCGAGGTGGCCGCGGTCAACGCCCGGGTGGCCGAGCTCTTGGCCGCCGGCGGGGTGGCGGTGGCGGGCTGGTACTATTGCCCCCACACCCCGGAGGAAGGCTGCGCCTGCCGCAAGCCCGGCCCGGCCCTCTTGCTGCAAGCCGCCCGGGAACACGGCTTCGACCCGGCCCAGGCCTTTGTGGTGGGGGACAAGGCCGCCGACGTGGACCTGGGCCTGGGGGCCGGAGCCACGGCTATCCTGGTCCTCACCGGCCACGGCGCTGAAGCCGCAGAGACGGTGCGCCAACGGGCCGCCCGCGTGGCCCCCGACCTGGCCGCCGCGGCCGAGTTCATCGCCGGGTGTTTGGCATAGGAGTTTGTGGGAGAAAAGAGAAGATGTGGGGGGAACCCCCTTCCCCCCAAAAACTTCATAGCTTTAGTCGGCAGGCTGTTTGGTATCCCGCTCTTGGGCCCCGGAATTTTGACCCCGGGCGCGGTTCGTGCCATAAATAGGGCAGCACCTGCACCACGGGGGACCAGCCCCCGGTCGGGGAGAACAACCATGCAAAAATGGCTACGCGTGAGCAGAATCCTGGGCTGCGGCGTCCTGGCCCTCTGGGCGGCGCTGTGGTGGGCGGCGGCCCCGGCCCGGGCGGCGGGTTACCAGAACGAACCCGAGGGCTTCCGGGGGCTCAAATGGGGCACTCCCCTGGCCCAGGCGGGCAAGCTGGCCCCGGCCCGGGCCACCGGCCAAGTGCCCGAGGGCTTTGCCCTCTACACCAAGCCCGGGGAGGTCATGGACATCGGCGGGGCGGCCTTGACCAACCTCGAGTACGGCTTCTGGAACGGCCGCTTCGCCCTGGTGCGCATCTCCTTCCGCGGCCAGGCCAACTACCAAAAGCTGCAAAAGGCGGCGTTCAAGCATTTTGGCAAAGGCCGGAGCCGGAAAAACCCCAAGGGCCAGGAGTTCTGCTGGTGGGGTGACAAGACCCTGATGATCCTGTTCTTCCCCGGCGCGGCCCAGGCCCCGGGCGCCCCGGGCGCCCCGGGCGCGGCCGGCGTCCCCGGGGGCGCGGCCCCTGGCCTCGGCGGCGGGGCGGCCGGCGCCACACCGGGCTCGGCTGGCGGCAAGGGAGAGTTCCTGCTGTATTCCCGGGAGATGATGATGCAGCGGGAAAAGGCCGCCGCCTCCAGCGGCAAGCGGGGCGGATTCTAGCCGCCCGCCCCTCCGGCTGGCCCAGACCCAGCCCCGGGGCCAAAGCCCGCGATCCCTTTGGCGGGCCGAGCCGTGCCCGAGCGGCGTGGCTCGCCCACCCGTCTGCCCCCTGAGCGCCGGGAGAGCTGCCCGGCGCCACCTGCCCCGCTTGCGCCTCTCACGACAGGAGTGTGCCATGACCAAGCGGCCCATCCGCACCCCCAACGATTTCTTGGCTTTTTTCCAGGCCTTCAGCCGCCAGGACTGGGAGGAGACCCTGTCCTATCTGCACGAGGACTGCGTCTGGGACGCCACGGAGCAGCGTCTGAAGGGCCGCGAGGCCATCCGGGCCTATTGGACCGGCGCGCACGCCGCCATCCGGGAGAGCCTGAGCCCGCCCACCAACATCGCCTTCACGGACACCGGGGCCTACTTGCAGACCACGTTCCGGCTGGAGTTCATCCAGAACGGCAGCTTCCTGGGCCAGAGCTATGTCCAGGGCAGCGTGGTGGAGGTGCCCTGCGTGGACGTCTACACCTTGGCCCCGGACGGGACCATCCAGGAGTGCCGGGTCTACCCCAAGTTCCGGCCGGGGACCTAAGCCAGACCCCGGGAAGCGGAAGGAGCCGGTTTATGCCAGAGGCCAGCGTCAAGGCCTTGCGGGACAAGGCCTGCGAGTATGTGCACGGTTTGGGCCGCGGGGAGCATGTGTTCGAACTGCGGGCCAGCCAGGCCGTGCTGGTGGTGGTGGATATGCAGAACTTCGTGTGCCGGCCGGCGCCGGGGCGGGAGTTGCCGGGCTTGGCCGAGGTGATGGAGCGCCTGAACTCCCTGGCCGCGGGGTGCCGCCTGCAGGGCATCCCCGTGGTGTGGCTGCGGCAGGTGTTCCACCGCCAGGCCGGCGGGGACGACGCGGGCCTGTATCGGCGCTTTCACCGGGAGCCTCTGGACCCCGGCCTGTTCGAGGGGGGCGAAGCCGCGGAGCTGTACGCCGGCATGCAGGTGGACCCGGCGCGGGACTATGTGGTGGCGAAAAACCGCTACAGCGCCCTTGCCCCCGGCTCCTCCCGCCTGGCCCAGGTGCTCGCCGGGCTAGGCCGGCGGCAGCTCATCCTGGGGGGCGCGGCCACCAACGTGTGCGTGGAGTCCACGGCCCGGGACGCCATGCAGCGGGGCTACGAAGTCACGGTGCTGGCCGACGCCACCACCGCCTTTGACCCGCTTTTGCACGAGATCTCGCTCTTGAACCTCAAGCTGTTCTTTGGGGATGTGCGCACCGCGGCCGAGGTGGCCCGTGCGCTGTTTGCCTAGGCGCGGAACCTGCGCCACAGGGCCGGGGCCGCCGCCGGCCAGGCCCCGGGGCCCGCGGAATCGGGGTCTCCGGGCTGGCAGGCTGTTTTTCAACAGCCTGCTGGGCGCGCCATGGATGGACTTTTTCAACCCCCTGCTAGAAGGTCGGAGGGGTCACCGTCGCAATCAGGATGCTTTTTTGCCTGCTCAGATTGGCGTAAGAATGGTCGAACGAACTCGGATAATAGATGGTGTCGCCTTCGGTGAGGATATACTTTTCCGTGTCCCCTGTTTGAGGATTGGTTAAAATCACTTCCACTTTCCCCTGAATGATGTGCCCGAATTCTTCGCCTTCGTGATTGAAGGGGCCCATGGTGGCTCCGGGTTCCATGATGAACATTCCCGGCCACATCTTTTTGCCCTTGGCCCCGTGGACCAGGGACAACACCTTTACGTCATCCTTAAAGGAACGGATTCTTTTGGCTTCCTCGAACCGCACCACCCGGGAAGCCGTGGCAGGGGCGGCTTCCTCCTCCCTGGCCCTCTCCTCCTCCTCGTCCAGGTTGATGATGTCATTTATGGAAGTGCCATAATACTTCATGATTTTTTGGAGGTTCGCCAGGCTTATCCCCGATTTGGAGTTTTCAACCAGGCTCAAAAAGGCAACCGAGATTCCCGTGGCGTCCGAGACATCCTGTAAAGTCTTGCCCTTGAGGTTGCGCAACGTTTTTAATTTTTTGCTGATGTCTTTCATTTCAGCCGCCTCCGCCATGGTGCGCTCCCAGGATAACCAGCCAGAAATATTTAAATAAAAATGATAGGTTAGGCTGTTTTTCATACCAGAGCGCAGCCCGGGCTGTCAACAGGCCT
Organism: Deltaproteobacteria bacterium; assembly: GCA_020444165.1. The sequence continues at coordinate 33,544 of JAHLLK010000008.1, forward strand.
CCTGATTTTAAGATGTTGAAAACCGTCCGGCAGCGCCCAACCAAAAAATCATTAATATCAAATAAATGCCCATAACAGCCCACCAACGCGAAAATAATTACATAATATTCAATATTGTGCTTGACTTTGGCTGATAATATTAAATAAATTAAAAAAGTATTTAACATACTGAAAAATGGCGTGGGATGATGCGCCCCCAAAGGCAGCCGCTCACGAAAGGGCAAGCTGCGTGAACAGGGGCCAAGCAGGGGAACTGCCTTTGACCCGGAGGCGTCCTTGGCCTTGGTCCTCCCCAGATCCCTTGCGCTATTTCCCGCCAAGCGGCGTCAGAAGACTTCGCCTGAACCAAGTTGAGGCCGATGCACGGCAATTGTGAAAGTATTGATGTCTAGCAGGCTGTTGAAAAACGGCCTGCTAGGCGCGCCAGGGATGGCGCGCCAAATTGCGCGTCTTTGAAAAAGCAAGCAATTTGCCAAACTTGACAAAACCACGCTTTTGTCAAGTTTGGTTGAAAAAGGCCATGGAGGTACTTTTTCAACATCCTGCTAGACAGTCAGTTACCAAACATTTTGTCGGTTCGTTGTGTGCAACCGGCCTCGGGCGGGTCAAGGATTCACCCCAAGCTAGCAAGGCTAGCTTGGGGAACCCGGGGATGGCCCGCCAAATCACGGGCCTGAAAGGCTAGTTGTTAGCGCTGGTTGGCAAAACAACGCTTTTGCCGGCTAGCTTATGATGCCCGACGCGGGACGCACCGTGCATCACCCTCGTGTTCGCAACGTATCAAAAGGAGAGGGTTGCCATGGCGAAAGACAAGGTGAATTGGGAGTGGGTAAACGAATGGAAAAAGGATCCCAACCCCTTGGGAATGAGCGAGGAGTTCAAGTGCCTCTGGATTCCCTACGGGCTTCCCGAGATCGTCGACCCCGTGGGCACCAAGTTCGGTATCGGGGTGGATGTGCAGCCCAAATGGAACATTCCCCAAAAGGTTTTCATTTCCCAGACTGTCGTGGGCGCGTTCTACAGCAAGCAGGGCAACCCCAACCATCCGATCGCGGCCGATGACATCCGGGACCAAGCCCTGGCCTGTCTGGAAGCCGGGGCCCCCAACATTCACATCCACGTCCGCGATGAGGATGGCTACAACGTCCTGGACCCCGAGCTGTTCCACTATGTGATCGATCCGATCCGGAAGGCCTTTCCCGACCGGCTGGTCTGCGGTTGCATGGTGCCGTTCCAAAGCGGGGAGTGGCCCAAATTCATCGAGTGCATGGAAGACGGCCTGTTCGATCAGACCCCCATCAACACCGTCGCGGCCTTCTGCGGGGACACCCTGTTCTGCAAGCCGCCCCACGTCATGATCGAGAAGACCCGGATTTGCCAGGAGCTGGGCTGCAAGCCGCAGATCGCGGTGTACAGCGACGGCGATATCGACAACGCTCATCGCTACCTCATCAGGACCGGCCTGCTGGAAAAACCCTACTACTGGATCATCCTTCCCACCCTGCCCGGCGGGTCGCCCATGCAAAACCCCAAAGCCATGGTGGAAGTACTGATGCACTACACCAACCGGATCAAGGAAATCGATGAGGATTCCCAGATCGTGGTGTGCGCCTCGGGACGCGCCTCTTCCTATCTCACCACCTTCGCCCTGCTCCTGGGCCTCCATATCCGGGTGGGCATGGAGGACTCCGTCTGGCGTTGGCCGCACCGCGATGAAAAGATCAAGCACAACCTGGAAACTTTTGAATCCGCCAAGCAGATGGTCGGACTGCTCGGCCGGGAGATCATTTCTCCGGACGAGTGGAGAACCCTGCTGAAGATGCGGAAACCCGGCGGCAAGCTGGACAAGTGAGCCGCGGCCCCCGGCTGGGCAGAAGGGGCGCCGCTCCCCTGCCCAGCCGGGGCGGGCCCGCCGCGCGAGCTAGGCGATGCGCGGCCACGGCGGAGTGTGACGGCCGGGTCTCCCACGGGTCAACGCGGCCGGATGACGTAACAAGGGGGAGTCGGTGAAGGAAGCATTGCAGCGCGTAAACGAGCGGGTGGTGGGGCGGAAAAATGAAATCCTCATGATCGCTTCCGCCCTGGAGGCCGGCAAGCACATATTCCTGGAGGGACCGCCGGGCACCTCCAAGTCCACCATTCTCAAGGCGATAGCCGAAAGCACCGGACGGGCCTATTGCCTGGTGACCGGCAACAGTGACCTGACCACCTCCAAGCTGATCGGCTATTTCGACCCCGCCGAGACCCTGGCCCAGGGATACAAGGCCGAGTTTTTCCAACCCGGCCCCCTGCTCCAGGCCATGCAACAAGGGGCCTATCTCTACATCGAGGAGTTCAACCGGCTGCCGGATGAGACCACCAACGTTTTCATCACGGTGATGTCCGAGAAGAAGCTGACCGTCCCCCGCCTGGGCACGGTCGAGGCCCATCCCGCTTTCCGCATCATCGCGGCCCTGAATCCCCTGGACGACATCGGCATCAGCCGCATCTCCCGGGCCCTCAAGGACCGCTTCAGTTCCATCCGCCTGGACTACCACCCGCGGGACGAGGAGATCGCCATCGTCACCAGGCGGTGCGGCAACGGCGACGCCGACACGGTTTGCCTGGCGGTGGATATCGCCCGCGAGACGCGCCGGCACCACGACTTGAAACTCGGTTCCTCCATCCGGGGAGCCATCGACATGGTGGAAATCCACGCCCGGGCCGCCCTGGCCCTGGGCAACGACGATCCCGGCGGGGAAGGCCTCTTGCATGCGGCGGCCATGATGGCCTTCCGGAACAAGGTTTGGCTGTATGAAACCAGCGACCGCACCGCGGAACAGGTCCTCGCCGAAATTCTGGAAAAGCTGCAACGGCAAAAAAAAAATTGAGCCCGGCCGAGCTGCGGCTGCTCTTTGATTCCGGCCCCGCCGGCCCGGGCGGCTGGGCCGGGCCGCGGGATCTGCGCCCGCTCGAGCAAAGGATCGACGAACTGCTCCGCCAAGGCGACCTGCAAGCCGTCTATGACCTCGCGGCAGAATTCCCCCGGGTGGTGGGGGACCTGCTCGGCAACTACGGGCTGGCCTTGGCGCAGTGGGAGGAATGCGAGCCGGAGCTGTTGCGCAAACTCCTGGTCCGGACCTGGAATCGTCTGGACGCACCGACCAAGAAACAGTTCCTGCACCTGATGATCAATATGGTTTACCGGGTGTCCCGCAGCGAGCTGCTCCGCAAGGGGATCCCCACCGGCGAGGTCACCACCGTGCCGTTTTCGTTCGAAGGGGATGAAATCGACCTGGACCAGACCCTGGAGGCTCGCCTGGAACATCCCGTGTGGTCCTATGAGAACATTTTTGTCCTTGATCGCAAGAAATACCGGCGGGCGGCGGTGATCATGATGGACGCCTCCGGCTCCATGCAGGGAGAGAAACTGTCCCTGGCGGCCATAGCCGTGGCCTCCTTGGCCCTGAACCTGGACGCGCGGGATGAGTATGGGGTGGTGCTTTTCTCCGAAAAGGCCAAGATCACCAAACGGGTTGACCAAGCCTTGCCCTTGGACCGGGTGCTGAATGAAATCCTGAACCTCCGCCCCGAGGGGCGCACCAACCTCGAGCTGGGGATTTCGACGGGCCTGCGGGAACTCCAGCGCTCCACCATCGAGGGCAAGATCGGCATTCTCCTGACCGATGGGCAGCAGAACGTGGGCGGGGACCCCCTCCCGCCGGCGGGCAGGTTCCCCAAGCTCCACGTCATCAACCTGCCCGGGGGCAAGGCCGAATTCGCCAAGAAGATCGCCGCGTGCGGGCGGGGCAGTTACGTGGCTTTGCAGGGCATGCACGACGTACCCAAGGCAATCCTCCAATGCCTTAGGTGGCATTGAAAGAGGCGGTTCACCTGGCGGAGAAATTGTGGGAGCCTTCCCCGGAGCGGGTATCCCGGGCCAACCTGACCCGGTTCATCGCCTTGGTCAACCAGAAGCATGGCACGGACTTCCAGAATTATCCCGGACTCTAGGCCTGGTCCATCTCCCACCCGGCCGCCTTCCAGGGTGCGGTGTGGGAGTTTTTCGAGGTCATCCACAGCCGGCCCTAGGACCAGGTGCTGGCCGACCCGGACAAGATGCCCGGAGCCAGATGGTTCCCCGGGGCGCGGCTCAACTTCGCCGAGAATATGCTGCGCTTCCGCGATGACCACCCGGCCGTGATCTTCCGCGCGGAGAACGGCTCCTCGCGCCGGTTGAGCTATGCCGAACTCCAGGCCCAGACCGCCTGGCTGGCCGCGGCCCTCCGGGACCTGGGCGTGGGGGCGGGCGACCGGGTGGCGGGTTTCCTGCCGAACCTCCCCGAGACGGTGGTGGCCATGCTGGCCGCCACCAGCCTGGGGGCCACCTGGTCCTCCTGCAGCCCGGATTTCGGCTTCCGGGGGGTGATGGACCGTTTCTGCCAGGTTCGCCCCAAGGTGCTGTTCACCGCGGACGGCTACTTCTACGGGGGCAAGACCTTTGATTCCCTGGCCCGGGTGGCCGAGATCAAGGCCAGCCTCGCCAGCCTCGCCCAGGTGGTGGTGGCGCCCTTCACCCAAGAGGCCCCGGACCTGAGCCCGGTGCCCGGCGCGGTGCTGTTCCCCGACCTGCTCGGCCGGGGCGCTCCCCCGGCCCGGTCCTTTGCCCCGCTCCCGCCGGACCACCCCTTGTACGTCCTCTACTCCTCGGGCACCACCGGGGTGCCCAAGTGCCTGGTGCACGGGGCGGGCTACGTGCTGGTGCAGCACTTGAAGGAGCTGGGCCTGCACAGCGACCTGCGGCTCGCCTTTTTATCCCGGGCCGGAGGCGCTCTGGGACTACGCGGCCCAGGAGAAGATCACCATCTTCGGCGCCAGCGCCCGCTATCTGGCGGCCATCGAGAACCAAGGGCTGAAGCCGGGCGCGCAATACGACCTGGGCGCCTTGCGGACCATCCTGTCCACCGGGTCTCCCCTGGGCGCCGATAGCTTCCACTACGTGTACCGCGACATCAAGGCGGACCTGTGCCTGTCCTCCATCAGCGGGGGCAGCGACCTGGTGGGCTGCTTTGCCGGGGGCAACCCCATCGGCGCGGGGTACGCGGGGCAGCTCCAGGTGCGCAACCTGGGCATGGCCGTGGAGGCCTGGGACGACCAGGGCCAGCCGGTGGTGGGCCAAAAGGGCGAGCTGGTGTGCGTCAAGCCCCGGCCCTCCATGCCGGTGGGCTTTTGGAACGAGCCGGACGGGGCCAAATACCACGACGCCTATTTCGCGGAGTACCCCAAGGTGAGATCATTGCACGCGGCGTCCTGCCCCGTGCAATGTCGGTTTGGCAAAAACGTGACTCCACCCCAGCAAGCAGAGCTTGCCGGGGGCCCGGTTTTTGCCAAGCCTCACAAATTGCAAGCTTTTTTAAGCATGCAATTTGGCGGGCCATCCTTGGCCCGCATCGGCCATTGCCTGCCGAAACCATGTTTCACAGCCAGTTTTGATATAATATCAACATGATTTATCTGTTTCACCATGCAATGGCCTCAAGGTGTGGTTCCACGGCGATTTCTGCGAGGTGACCCCTGAGGGTGGGATGGTGCTGTACGGCCGCTCCGACGCCACCCTCAACCCCGGCGGGGTGCGTATCGGCACGGCCGAGATCTACCGCCAGGTGGAGGGCCTGGACGAGATCGCCGACAGCCTGGTCATCGGCCATAACTGGGAGAACGACGGGCGGGTGATCCTGTTCGTGCGCCTGAACCCGGGGGTGGTGTTCGACGTTGAGCTGGCGGGGCGCATCAAAACCCGGATCCGCGGCAACTGCACCCCGCGCCACGTGCCGGCCAAGATCATCCCCATTCCCGACATCCCCTACACCCTCAGCGGCAAGAAGGTGGAGCTGGCCGTGCGCCAGGTGATCCACGGCCGCCCGGTGCAGAACCGGGACGCCCTGGCCAATCCCGAGGTGCTCGGGCTCTACGCCGACCTGGAGGCCCTGCGGCTTTAGGGGGCGCCATGGCCCTCAGGCAAGGTCCGGGCCGCTCCGCCAGCGCCGCCACAGGGCCAGCCCCACGGCCGGCCAGGCCGCCACGCCGAACAGCAAGAGCGGCACCGAGGGCTCCAACATGCGGGGGAGCCCCAGAAAGGGCAGGGTGGCCAGCCAGGGGGTCAGGCCCATGACGGGCAGCAGCCACAGGCGGGGGCCATAGGCCAGGCCCAGGGCCACGAGCCCGGCCAGGCCCAGGAACAACAGCCCCGGGGCGCGGTCCGGGAGCCACGCGTTCCACCAGGCCGGGAACAGCTCCCGGCGGGACACCCGGGTGAGGTTGATCTGGTCGCCGTACCAGCCGGCCCAGGCCCGCCCCGGCAAGAGCCGCAGGTAGGCTCGCCAGTTCTGGGCCAGCCAAAGCCGGCCCAGCTCCTGGGCGTAGTCCGCGCCGGCCATATCGCTGGGGAACTCGCGCATCACCTGGGCCCGCACCTCCCGGGCGTCGGTGACCAAGACCCGCCCGTCCGGCAGCTCCACCCGGAAGCGGCCCAGATCCCAGAGGAAGCTGAAGGGCCCCTGGCTGGAAAACGGCACCACGCGGTGGTAGATGCGCCAGTTCCGGACCAGCCAGGGCGACCACACCAGGACCACCCCCAGCAGAAAAGCCGCCAGCCCCCAGGCCAGGGCCTTGCCCCGGGCCGGGTTGGGGCCCGCGGACCCCCGCCGGGCCCAGAGCCAGGCTCCGGCCAGCCCGGCCGCAAACAGGGGCACGGTGACAAAGGCGTTGGGCCGGTTCAGGGCCGCGGCCAGGTTCACCGCCCCGGCCAGCAAAAACAGCCAGGGCCGGGGCCGCCTGAGCGCGGCCAGCATGGCGGCCAGGCCCAGGTAGACCAGGGGCTCGGCCACCGATTCCCGGCTCAGCTTGTAGCTCCAGAAGATGGAGCCCTTGGCCAGGGCCACGGTGAGGACCAGGGCCAGGGCCAGGTAGCGGGAGCGGGTGAGGGCCCCGACCTCCCAGGCCAGCCAGGCCAGGGAGAGGAAGGTCAGGGTGGCCAGAAACCACTGCCAGGCGGTGAGGGAGGGCCCGGTGAGGGCCATCTGCAAGGCCCGGAGGAGGGGAGTGGTGGGGGTGCGATAGGAGCGCCAAAAATCGCTCTGGGAGAAGTCCCCATGCTGGAGGATGCCCGTGGCGATGGTCTGGTAGTTGGACATGTCCGAGAAGGGGACTTCGGTGGTGATGGCCCAGTAGGAGGCCCGGAGACCCCAAAAGAGCCCGGTGGCCAGGAGGAAAAAGAGGGCCCAGATCAGGGTTTGCCGGGAGAAGCGGCCCCCGCCGGGCGCGGCCGGCTCAGCGGCCACGGCCCGCCACTTTCTCGTAAAGCGCCGCGGTGTCAGCCGCCAGCCGCTCCCGGCTGTAGGCCCGGCGCACCTCGGCGGCCAAGGCCGCGCCCAGATCCCGGGCCGCGCCTGGGTGTTCGGCCAGCCAGACCAGGCCCCGGGCCAGGGCCTCGGCCTCACCCGCGGCCGTGGTGAGGCCCCGCTCCCGCCGGGTCACTCCCGAGGCGGCCTCGCCCTCCTCTGGGCCCAACAGGTCCGGCACCCCGCCCACCGCCGTGGCCAAGACCGGCAGCCCCACCGCGCCGCCCTCCAGGATGGCCATGGGGGTGCCTTCATTCCGGCTGGTGAGAGCCAGGGCGTCCAGGCCCGGGAAAAAGCGCGCCGGGTCGTCGCGGTTGCCCAAGAGATGCAGCACCGGGGCGAGCCCCAGATCCCGGGCCTGGCTTTGCAGCGCGGCCACCTGCTCCGGGGGGCCACCGCCGATGAGGGCCACGTGCAGGCGGGAGGCCAGGTCCGGGGAAAGCTCCCGGGCCCGGGCCGCGGCGGTCAGGAACAGGCCGTAGTTCTTGATGGGCGAGATGCGCCCCACCGCGCCCACCAGCCAGGCTCCGGCCGGCAGGCCCAGTTCCCGGCGGAAGGCCTCCCGCCCGGGGGCGGGGTCGGCAAAGGGGGCCAGGTCGATGCCCAGGGGCAACAGCGCGAAGCGCCGGGCCGGGGCCACCCGGTACACGTCGCGGATCTCCCGGAGCTGCTCCGGGCTGATCACCACCACCCGGTCCGTGGCCAAGCGGCCCAGGATCCTCTCCGCGGCCAAGAACACCCGGCTGGTGAGCGGCGAGAAGTAGCCGTGGAAGGTGTGGCCGTGGAAGGTGTGCACCGCCCCGGGGCGGGGCCGGCCGCAGAGACGGGCCAGGGGACGGTAGAGGACGAGCGCGGCGCGGCCCAGGAAGCCGGCCTTGGAGGTGTGGGTGGCCACCACGTGGGGGGCGAAGCGCCAGAGCAGGCGGAACACCCCGGCCAGGGCCCGCAAATCGTCCAGGGGGCTCACCTGGCGGCCCAACTCGGGCAGTACGGTGAACTCCACCCCGATCTCCCGGCACCAGGGGCCCATGTCGTCCTCGCCGGGGGGCAGGCTGCCGGTCACCAGCTTTTGGGTGAAGCGCTCCGGCGGAAGCCCGGTCATGAGCCAGGCCACATGCTTGGCCGGACCACCCACGTTCAGGCGGGTGATGAGCTGCAGCACCCGGAGGCTGCCCGGCCCGCCCTCGCTCATGCCTAGGCCGCTCCCAGGAGGTGGGCCAGGGCCCGGCCCACGTAGCGGGCGTCGTCGTCGCTCATGGTGGGGAAGAGCGGCAGGCTGATCTCGCCTTGGTACACCGCCTCGGTTTCCGGGAAGTCGCCCTCCCGGAAGCCGTGGGCTTCCTGGTAATAGGGGTGCAAATGCACCGGCACGTAGTGCACCCCGGTGCCCACGTTCAGTTCGCCCAGGCCCCGGATGACCGCGGCCCGGTCTTGGGCGGCTGCGGGGGTGACCACGATGGGGTAGAGGTGGCGGGCGTGCACCCCCAGGCCCAGGTCCTGGCTGAGCCGCAGGCCCGGGATTTTGGCCAGCTCCTGGTCGTAGATGGCCGCGAGCTCCCGCCGCCGCACGTTGAAGCCCTCCACCTTGGCCAACTGGTGCAGGCCCAGGGAGGCGGCGATATCGGTGAGGTTGTACTTGAACCCCGGCTCGTGGATCACCTGGTACCACTGGCCGTCCTTGGCGTAACGCTTCCAGGCGCCCTTGTCCAGGCCGTGCAGGGAGAACATGCGCACCCGGTCGATCAGGGCCTCCTCCTCGGCGGTGACCATGCCGCCCTCGCCGGTGGTGAGGTTCTTGTTGGCATAGAAGGAGAAGCAGCCCACCCGGCCCAGGCGGCCGGCCGGCACGCCCTGGTAGGTGGTGCCCACGGCGTGGGCCGCGTCCTCCACCACGTCCAGCCGGTGGGCCCGGGCCAGCTCCAACAGGGGCGCCATGTCGCAGGCCTGGCCGGCGTAGTGCACCGGCAACAGGGTGGTCAGGGTGCGGCCGGTGGTGCGGTGCACCGGGCGGCCGTCGGGCCCGGGCTGATAGCTTTCCGCGATGACCCGCTCCACTGCCGCGGGGTCCAGGTTGAAGGTGCGGGGGTCGATGTCGGCCAACACCGGGCCGGCCCCCACGTGCACGATGACGTTGGCCGTGGAGACCCAGGTGAAGGATGATGTCAGCACGTCCTGGCCCGGCCCCACCCCCAGGGCCAACAGGGCCAGGTGCAGGGCCGCGGTGCCGGAGTTGACGGCCACGGCCCGGGCTCCCCCGCCCAGCTTGGCGGCAAAGGCCTTTTCCAGGGCCTGGCAGCGGGGGCCGGTGGTGATCCAGCCCGAGCGCAGGCAACTGATGATCTCCTCCTCCTCCAGCCGGTCGAAGCTGGGTTTGGAAAAGGGCAGGAAGTCTTCGCGCTTGTCAAACATGCAGCCCACCTTTGCGAGGTTCATTCCAGGGGCTCGCCCGAGCCGGTGGTCAGCCGGACCGGAGCCCCGGTGGAGAGGTTGACCAGCCCGGTGGAGGTGAGGTCCCGGACCGGTTGCACCCGGAACATGGCCACGTCCAGGATGCGGTGCAGGTATTGGTACTCGCCTTCCAAGGAGCCCAGCACCCCGGCGTTGGTGAAGTAGGCGCCCGGGTGCAACAGGTTCTGGAACTCGAAGGAGGCCTCCACCGTGACCCCCGGCTCCACGAACTCGTGGCCCTGGGCCACGGGATGGGAGATGAGCCCGGCCACTTCCACCCCCTGGATGGTCTTGATGAGCATGCCGAACACCACGTTGGTGGCGGCCTGCAGGAATTCCACCTGGTAGCGGTAGGTGTAGGTCCGGCCCAGGATCAGGTGATTCACCCGTCGGCCCGCCGCGTCGTAGATGCCCACCCCGGTGATTTTGGCCCCCCGGGGCACGTAGTCCACCGTGCTCTGGGGCTCCAGGTGGGGGTCGAAAAAGGCCTCCTCGGTGTCCGCTGCGCCGCCGCCGGTCCCGCCGCCCGCGGCCTGGGCCTCCACCGTCGCCGGCTCGGCCCAGCCGTTGGCCGGGGCGGGGGGCGCGCCCGGCTCGGAATCCGCGGCGCGGGGGGGCGGGGCCTCGGCGTCGTCCGGCCCGCGAAGGGCCCACCATTGGTCCAGCTCCCGGATCTCGGCCCGGATGGCCGCCTGGCGGTCGGCCGGGGCGTACATGAGCCGCTGATATTTGCCGATCACCGCCTTGGGCGGCCCGGTGAACAGCCTTTCGCCATGATCCAGGAGGACCGCCCGGTCGCACAGCTCCACCACCGCGCCGGCCGAGTGGGTCACGAACAGGATGGTGGCCCCCCGCTTCTTCAGTTCGTGGATGCGGGCGAAGCATTTGCGGGAAAAGGCTTCGTCGCCCACCGCCAGGATCTCGTCCACGGCCAGGATCTGGGGGTCCACGTTGATGGCCACGGCAAAGGCCAGGCGGGCGTGCATGCCGCTGGAGTAGGTCTTCACCGGCTGCTCCACGAACTCCCCGATGTCCGCGAAAGCCACGATGTCGTCGTAGCGGTCCGCGATCTCCTGGTCCGTGAGCCCCAGGATGGCCGCGTTGAGCTGGATGTTCTCCCGGCCGGTGAACTCGGGATTGAAGCCCGAGCCCAGCTCCAACAGGGCGGCCACCCGGCCGTGCACCTCCACCTCGCCAAAGGTGGGGGCCAGGGTGCCGGCCACGATCTGCAACAGGGTGGACTTGCCCGAGCCGTTGCGCCCCACGATGCCCACGGTCTCGCCGTGGCCGATCTCCAGGGTCAGGTCCCGGAGCGCCCAGAATTCGTGGAAGTATTGCCGGCGGTGCCGCCAGAACATCTGCTTCAGGCGGTCCTCGGGCTTGGCGAAGATGTTGTAGACCTTGGAGAGCCCCTGGATGCGGATGGCCGCCTCAGACGACATCGGCGAACCCCTTCCGGGTCTTGGCGAACCAGATATAGCCCAGCCAGTTGACCAAAAAGGCCCCGCCCGTGGCGAGGAGGGTGTGCCAGAAATTCGGGAGGCGGCCCCAGAACAACAGGTCGCGGCCCTGCTCGATGATCAGGGTGAAGGGCGAGAGGTAGATCAGGGTGCGGAAGCCCGCGGGCACCGCCTCCACCGGGTAGAAGATGGGCGAGAGGAACACCATGATGAGCGTCACCACCCCCACCGCGTGGCCCAGATCGCGGATGTACACCCCCATGGAGGACAGGAACCAGCCCACCCCCAGGGTGAACAGGGCCAGCGGCAGCACCACCACCGGGAACAGCACCGCGGTCCAGGGCGGCACCCCCAGGATGAGGAAATAGGCCGCCAGCAGGATCACCCCGTTCACCACCAGGTTGGTGAACATGGCCGTGACCAGGGTGACGATGGGCAGCACCTCCAGGGGGAACACCACCTTCTTGATGTAGTTCACATTGGCGATCAACAGGGTGGCCGTGCGGTTGGCCGTCTCCGAGAACACGTTGTAGAGGTTCAGGCCGGCAAAGAGGAGCAGGGCGAACTCGCCCTTGCCGCCCACCGGCACGTTCCAGCGGGCCCGGAACACCACGCTGAACACGAAAGTGTACACGGCCAGGATCAAGACCGGGGTGATGAACATCCAGGCAAAGCCCAGGAAGCTGCCCCGGTAACGGGAGGCCAATTCCCGGCGGGTGAGCCGGCCGATGAGCCGCCGGTTCTGCCAGGCCAGGCGGTAGACGGTCCAGGGGCTCAGGGCCTCGGCGCCGGCGGGGTGGGCGGCGGTTTGGGGGGGAGCGATGGGCATCAAGCAATCCTTGGTGGCCGGAGGCCGCGGCGCGCGTTCACCTGGCCCCGGCCGTGGGGTGATTTTGGCGCATCCAATAATACAGCACGAACACGGTCCAGACCAAAAGCGGCGACACCACCTCCCCGGCGTAAAAGGCCAGGGCCCGGGCGCGGAGTTCCTCCCGGCGGAGCACCGCGTCCAGGGGCGAGGCCGTGGCCAACAGATCCAGGCACAAATCCCGGTTGGCGGCCAAGAGCTCGTCCAGGGGCACGGAGAAGCCCATCTTGGGCCGGGTGAGCACCCCGGCCGGCAGCCGCCCGGCCATGAGCCGTTTCAGGATCAGCTTGCCCTCGCCGTCGGGGCCGATCTTGTCCCGGTCGGCCAGGCCCCGGGCCACGGCGATGACCCGGGGGTCCAGCAGGGGGAAGCGCCCCTCCAGGGAGTGGGCCATGAGGATCTTGTCGGCCTTCATCATCAGGTTTTCCGGCACCCAGGTGGCCAGGTCGTAGTCGGTCATGGCCGAGAGCAGGCTGCCCCTGAAGGCCGCGGCCCGGGCCGGGCCCGGGGCCGGCGGCTCCACCAGCCAGCCGTCCCGGTCCAGAAAGTACTGGCTGTGGTCCAGGAAAAAGCGGAAGGCCGCGGGCCCGGCCTCGTGGTGGGCGGCCAGGGTGCGGGCGTACTGGGGATAGCCGCCGAACACCTCGTCGCCGCCCTCGCCGGAGAAGACCACGGTCACCTTTTCCCGCATGGCCTGGCCCAGGCAATACAGGGGCAGGCAGGCCGCGTCGGCCAGGGGCTCGTCAATGGCCTGGATGTAGGCCGGCAACAGTCCCGGCACCTCGGACGCGTCCAGGCGCACCAGGGTGTGGTTGAGCCCGGCCTGCCGGGCCACCTCGCTGGAATAGGCGAACTCGTTCACCCCGGGGAAGCCGATGTTGAAGGTCTCGGGCCGGGCGCCGGCCCGGGCCAGGAACCAGGCCAGGGTGCTGGAGTCCAGCCCGCCGGACAGGGTCAGCCCCAGGGGCGCCTCGCCCATGAGCTGGGAGGCCACCACCTCGCTGAGGGTGGCCTCCAGGGCCGCCAGCTCTTCCCCGGGGGGGATGTCCGCGGCCTGGCCCAGGATGTCCGCGTACCTGACCGGCCCGGCCCCGGGGCCGATTTTCAGGAAATGGCCCGGGGGCAATTTCTTGATGCGGCCATAGACGGTCTCCCCGGCCGGGCAGTAGCGGAAGGCCAGATACTGGGCCAGGCCCCCCGGGTCGAGGCCGAAATCCAGATCCGGCAGGGCCGCCGGGCCGCGGCCCAGGGCCAACAGGGCGGAGAGCTGGCTGGCGAAGATGAGCCGCGTGGCGTCCTGATAATAATAGAGAGGCTTCACCCCCACGGGATCGCGCACCAGGTAAGCGGCGTCGTCGGTCCACAGGGCCAAGGCGAACATGCCGGTGAGCCGGGCAAAGGCGGCCTCGCCCTCCTGCTCGAAGAGATGGACGATGACCTCGGTGTCGCTGTTGGTGCGGAACTGGTGGCCCTGGGCTTGCAGCTCCTGGCGCAGCTCCCGGTAGTTGTAGATCTCGCCGTTGTACACCACCCCCACCCGGCCGTCCTCGTTGTAGAGAGGCTGGGCCCCGTGGGCCACGTCCACGATGGCCAGGCGGGTGTGCCCAAAGGCGCCTTGGGCGTGGAGGTGGACGCCCCGACCGTCCGGGCCGCGCAGGGCCAGGGCCGGCAGGAGGCGGGCCAGGGCGGCCTCGGCCTCCGCGGGCCCGGCCGGTCCCCAGATGCCGGCGATGCCGCACATCTAAGCCAGGTCCTCCGTGGGGGCCAGGTCCTCCGTGGGGGCCGGGTCCTCCGTGGGGGCCGGGCCCTCCGTGGGGGCCGGGTCCGCGGTAAGCGTCCGCAAGAGGGCCAGGGCCTGGCGGCCCCGGGCCAGGGGTTGGTACTCGGCCTCCACCCGCGCGCGGGCGGCCCGGCCCAGCCCGGCCCAGGCCTTGGGCGCGGCCAGGAACTCGGTGAGGGCGGCCTGCCACTCCGCGGCCGTGGCGGCCAGGCGGCCGTCCACTCCGGGGCGGATCACCTCGCCCAGGGCTCCTTCCGGCGAGGCCAGCACCGGGGTCTCCACCAGGGACGCGGCCAGCCAGGGGCTCTCCGACAGCGAGGCCGCGGCCGGCCAGGCCGGGTCCGCGGGCAGCAAGAGGAGCGAGAGCCCGGCCAGGGCCCGGGGCTGGTGCTTCCAGTCCGGCCGGGGCTCCCGGCGCACCTGGCTCGCCACCGCGGCCAGGGCCGGCGGCAGCTCGCCCGGGCCCCAGAGCCGCAGCCGGGCGGCCGGATGGGCGGCCAAGACCTTGGCCAGAACGGGGGCAATAAGGGCCAGGCCGGCCGCCCGGGCCGGGTCGGCCAAATCCAGGCCCAACCCCGGCGCGGCCGGGTCCCGCTCCGCAGCCTCCCGGGCCAGCCCCGAGAGCCGGGTCATCTCCGCGCCCACCGAACCCGGCAGCACCCCGGTGCGCCAGCCGGCCCGGGCCAGGGCGTCGGCCTGGGCCTGGGACGCGGTGAGCACCGCGCCGGCGTGGGACAGGGTGTCCCGCACCGCCTGGGCCTGGTCCGGCGAGGCCTCGCCCGGGGCGGCGAACCAGAGGTCGGTGTGGTCAGCCACCACCCGCACCCCGGCCTTCCGGAGGGCGGCCAGGAACTTGTTGGGCAGGCGGTGATCGGCCAGGGCCCCGGCCAGGATGGCCACGTCGGCCCCCGCCACCGCGCCGGTGGCCTCGGCCAGCACCCCGGGATGGGAATAGGCCAGCTTGCGGGCGGCGGCCCCGGCCGAGGCAAGCGCCTCCACCAGGTCGTCGGTGCGGGCCCGGGAGCCGCCGGGCTCCTCCGGGGCCACCACCAGCACGTGCAGGGGCTTCTCGCCGGGCGCGGCTTCCGCGCCGGGCGCGCGGCCGGTCAGGCCGTAGCGGCGGGCGCTCTCCCGGGCGGTGGGGGCCAGCTCCTCGCCCATGACGTCCGAGAGCAGGCGATGCCAGGCGTGCAGGTAATCGGTGATGTGGAAGGCTTCCCGGGCCCGCTCCCGCCCCCGGCGCCCCACCTCCCGGGCCAGGCCGGGGTCGTGGTTCAGGGTGAGGAGGATTTCGGTCATCTCCCGGGCGTCGTTGGACAAGAACCCATTGACTCCGTGCTCGATGAACATCTCCTCGTCGTGGTAGTTGGTGGTGACCATGGCCAGGCCCACCAGCATGGCCTCGCCCCGGGTGCGGGGCATGGGCGAGGTGAGGGTGGTGTTCAAGAACACCCGGTACTGGCCCAACAGGCTCACGTAGGCCCGGAACTTGGCCTCGGCGTAGCGGTTCAGGTCCGGGGCGAAGTCCGCCAGATCCGTGGGCCGGGCCTCCACCCGCTGGTAGAAGCGGTCGCCCAAAAAGTCCGGGGCCGGCCCCCGGTGCAAATTGGCCAGGAGGTGCAGCACCTCCAGGTACAGGGCCATGCCCCGGTAGTGGGGCCGCTGGATCATCAGCCCCGGGGCGGTGAGCGCCCAGCGCTCGCCCCGGGCGCCGGGGTAGTCCTTGGGGTCGAAGCCGTGCCAGATCACCCGGGAGTCGGAGAAGCCCCACAATTCCTTGGCGCGGTGGGAATTCACTACCACCGTGGCCCGGCGGAAGGCCTCCACCGTGGTGCGGCGGGTCTCCGCCACGGCCAGGCCCAGGTTGGCCCCCAAAAAGCCCGGCTGGTAGGCCCCGTGGTAGTGGGGCACTCCGTGGCACACCCCGATGACCGGGCCGGGGAACTCGGCCAGGAGCCGGCGGCAGACCTGGCCCCAATCGGCCTGCACGTGACCCCGGGCCGGCTCCGGGTCCACGGAGAACTCGTCGAAGTGCACGATGGCCAGGTCGTAGTCCGCGTAGTCCACCTGGTCCAGGGGGAGCAGGCGCACGTTGTCCCGCAGGGGGCGGAGGTCGTAGTCCCAGCCGGAGCTGAGCCCGGCCGGGGTCAGGGCCAGGGTGAAGTCGTGGGGCAGGCGGAACAGCTCGTACTGGTGGCCGCAGTGCCAGCGGAAGGTAAGAATCTTGAGCCGGCGGGCGGCCTGGCGCACCAGGGGCGCGGGCACGGCCGGCCCGGCCAGGATGCCGCCCACGGCTCGGGCATCGGGGCTGGCCGGGCGGCCCTCGGCGGCCAGCCAGTTCTCGATGGCCGCGAGCGTGCCCCGGGCCCAGTCGGCGGCGGCCAGCTCCAGGCCGGGATGCTTGGCGAACAGGCGGTGGAAGTTGCGGGCGCTCTTCTCCGGCAGCTCCGGGGCCGGGGTGGACGGCGGGTGGGTCATGTGCACCGCGATGGCCCGGGGGTTGAAGGCCGTGGCCAGACCGGCCTCGAAGAGCCGGTAGCCCATGTCCACGTCCTCCCAGCCGAAACCGCCGGCCGGGTCCTGGGAATAGCTGAAAGCCGGGTCGAAAAGCTCCTCGGGCAGACAATCCCGGGCCACCGAGAAGTTCCGGGTGATGTTGTTCAGGAACGAGGACTTCAGCCCCGGGTCCTGCAAGGACATCTCCCGGGCCAGGCGCTCCGGGTCCCCGGCCAGCTCGGCCAGGAGCACGAAGGGGTCGCCGCCGTGGGTCTCCAGGTTCATGGGGCCCACCACCACCTGGGCCTGGTCCAGGGTGTGGCTTTTGACGTGCTCGGCCAAAAAGTCGGGGTTGGGGATGCAGTCCGCGTCCATCACCACCACCACCCCGCCCGTGGCCGCGGCCAGGCCGCGGTTGCGGCTGCGGCAGTTGCCCAGGTTCTCCTCGTTCTCCACGAGGTGCAGGGCCAGGGGCCCGGCCGGCCGCCAGGGCTTCTCGATGGCGCGGCGGATCAACTCCCGGGAGCCGTCCGTGGACTGGTCATCCACGAAGATGACCTCCAGCTCGCCGCGGTAGGTCTGGCGGGCCAGCGCCGCGAGGAAGGTTTCCAGGGAGTGGGCCTTGTTGTACACCGCGGCCACCAGGCTGACCCGGGGCGCCGGGCGGAGCGGCCAGGGCCGGGCCCCCTGGCGGGCCTCGAGGCGGCCGCAGGCCAGCCAATGCTCCCAGGCAAAGAGGTTTTGCCCCGTGGCCAGGGCTTGGGCCACGTCGGGGTTGTCCCGCAGGTAAAGCTCCGCGTCGAAGCCCGGCTCCAGGGCTGGGGGATAAAAGGGCCGGAGCCCCTTTTGCACCTCGCAGCGCCCGCTGGCCCACCAATGCTGCCAGGGCCGGGCAAACAGCCCCTGGGCCATGGCCTCGGCCAGGTCGGGGTTCTGGGCCAGGTAGGCGGTCTCGTCGAAACCGGCCTCCAGGTGGGGCGGGTAATAGGGCCTGGCGCCCTGCCACACCTCTTCCCGGCCGCGCTCCAGCCAGTGCTGCCAGCCAAAGGTGTAGCGCCCCTGGGCCACCCAGCCGGCCAGGTCGGGGTTCTGGTTGATGTAGGCGATCTCGTCGTAGCAGCTCTCCACCTGGGGCGGCAGGTAGGAGCGGCGCCGCAGCACGGTTTCCAGCCAACCTAGCCTTTGGTAGTGCTCGCGTCCCGAGGCCAGGCGGCCGGCCGCCACCTCGGCCGCGATATCGGGGTTCTGGGCCAGGTAGGCGGCCTCGTCGAAGAAATCATCCCACCCGGGCGGGAAATAGCGCCGCGCGCCGGCCAGCACCTCCTTCTGCCCCTCGGCCTGCCAATGGGCCCAGCCCGAGGCCCAGGTCCCCTGGGAAACCTGGCGGGCCACGTCCGGGTTTTGGGCCAGGTAGGCGGTCTCGTGGAAGAACGATGGGGGGGCAGGGTGGCCGCCGTTCTTGGCCCGTCCGGCCGCGCGGGCCAGACGGTGCTTCCAGGCCCGGGCCCGGTCGCCCAGGCTGGGCGGCGGCGGGGGCGGCTCCTCGGGCGGCGAGGGCTCCACCGGCACCAGCATGGCCGCCTTGGGGGCCGGCGGGGCCAGGGCGGGTTCCCGGTCGGCGGCCTGCCGAGCCAAGAGGCGCGCGACCTGGGCCTCCAGGCGGCGGGCCTCGGCCTGCCAAGCCGCCGCCTCGGGGCCGGCCATGGCCAGGCCCCGCACCTCGGCCAGGCGGATGGTGGACTCGGCGTACTCGTGGTCGTGGTAGTGGAGGCCCGAGAGCAGGGAGCCCAGGTGCTCGTAGTCCGGCTGGCCGCCGTCCTGGGTGGCGCGCTCCAGGTAGTCGTAGAGGAGCTTGGTGTTGGCGTCCAGATAGGGCGAGAACTGCACCACCTCGGCCCGGCCCTGGTGCTTGGGCCGGCGGGGGTCGATGATCTGGGCCAACTGGTGGGCCATCTCCTCCCGGGTGAGGGCCAGGCCCAGCATCTCCACCAGGGGCCACAACGCCGCCAGGGGGTTGACCAACAGCGCCTCGAAGCTGATGACATGGCGCGGTACGCCCGCGGTATAGAGGAAGATGCGGTAGTAGTACTCGAACCACAGGCCCAAAGCCTGGTGCAGGGCCACTTCGGGGTTTTGCTCCACGATGGAAAAGGCGGCCACCGTGGGGTTGCGGAAGATGATCACCGCGGCGGGCCGGCCCAGGGCCTCTTTCCAAAAAGGGAAGGTGAGGGCCAGGCGGGGGTCCTTGATGCCCGGCAGGCCGGGCTGGCTCATGAGCCAGGCGGCCAGCCGGGCGGCCTCGGCCCGGAACTCCGCGGCCCGCAATGGGTTCATCTTGAGGAAGTAGTCCGGCGGCGGCGGCGCGAACACCTGCCCCCCGGCCTCGGCCAGGATGGCGTTGTCCAGCTTCAGTACCTCGCCCAACTCCAGATAGCCGTCGCGGTTGTAGCGGTTCGGGGGAATGTGCTCCACCGGCTCGCCGAAGTTCAGGCCCAGGATCTTGCGCAGGATGCGGGCGGTGAGCGAGGAACCGCTCCTGGACAGGGACAGGACGGCCACGGCCTGGGGCGGCGTGGCGGCGGCGGCTGGGCGGTGGTTCATGGCTGACGGCTCCCGGGGCGCCCCCCCGGCGGTCCGGACGGCGGCGCAGGCGAGCAAGAAGGGCAAGGCGGCGACGAGCGGCGGGCCGGGGACGGCATGGCCTTGGTTGTCAACGGGTGTTCTCCCCCGGGGCGCTTGGCGCGGGCGCGGACACGGGGAGAAGGGCGCCCCAACACGGCACGGGTTCACGCCCCGGCGCCTTCACCGGGGGCTTGCGACAATAGGCAGGCTGTTGACCAACAGCCTGCCGCGAGCCAAGGACGGCTCGCCGATTTGCGACGATTTGCCAAAATCGTCGCAAATCGTGCGACTTGGCAAAATCACATTTTTGCCAAGTCGCAGCTGACAAAGGCCAGGACGGCCTTTGTCAGCTATCTGACTATAGACCATGGTCGGGGAGTGTCAAGGCGTCTTTTGCCCGGGAATGCGAGGGGTTCCGGGGATGGGAGGGGGGCAAACGGTGGGAGGTTCTAACGATGGAGCTACGATAAATGAAAAAAATATTCCCTCAAGATTTCATGAGTATAACACTATAATGGAAAAAATATATTTTAGTGAACAAACGCAAATTTTGTGGCTGAATCCCTTCCTAAGGTTCTCAGCTACTCTCAAGTTGCTGTCATAAAAAGCGGAACGGCGGTAAACAGCTACAAATTTGTCGCCAAAAACCAGGGCGTATGGGTAAGCTGGAGGGAACGGTTTTGAACTTATCGTTAGGGGGGTGACATGTGTGAGCAAAAGAAGAGTTATGAAAGAGAGACTCGGAAAGAATTTATTAAAATGTTGATTGAGAAGCACTGGGATCACGCTCAACTTATCTCAAAAGAAAGAATGTGGGTTGTTGTAGTATATGGAGCGGCATTCGGTTGGTTGATCAAAACAAACGGAGTATTTTTACCAAAAACAGGGGAGAATGTTGCTGGATTTTTTTTGCTATTCGTGTTGGGGGTGTTGAGTGTTCTTTTGCTGATTAAGTTAAATTTTTTGTATGAATATCATTTGCATAGGTCTCAGTATTACTTAACGGGTTTCGAAGATAGTAAAGTGTTAACCAATTTTGGAGAGAGTGGTACGAAATATTTTTCTGTTTCATTTGTTTTACCGCTAACGTTATGTTTTGGGTCGATTGTTGGTTTGATGGGGGCGATTGTTGATTTACCATGGTTGTTTATCAAATTGCTGTGGTTTGCCTGTAAAATTCCCGAACATTACGCTGCTATTCTGAACGTGATCCTGCTGTTGTTTGGTGTAATAGTTGGCGGAGTTCTAGGTGTATTTGGCGGAGTAATTATTTGGCGAAAAAATGGAAAAAACTTAGAAAAAGCACGGAAGCTGGCAGAAAAAAATACTTGGCATGAGCATCCGTTTCCTAAGCATTTGTAACGAATGTACGGTGACGGTATTCGCCTGACAGTCGCCTCCTACCGGGAGTGGTTAGGCTGCCTGGTCAGTTTCCGTCTTTTGGGGTCCCGGATTCTAGTCCTTCATACCGTCTGAGACGGTCTGGAAGGGGGGCCTCCCTTTCATGTTGCGGCCTGGGTGGGGTCGCTTCGTTTTGTAGGCGACCGGATAATCACCCGATCTCCTCCCGCTCTCGTACCTCAACTTTCGCCCCATGATACGGAAATGCTCATTCCGCAGCCTGATGACGCACCCCGGTTCTGCGGCGCACTGGGCCCTCGGCCCCATGGATCTGGCAGTCGCTCCCGGTCTCGTGGAATTGCTGGCGCGAAAATCGCAAAGCCTGCCGTAACCGCTGATATTGTTCATCTTCGCGGCCAGTTCTGGCCGGCTCCGTTTCCTTCGTGCTACTTTCCCCTCGGTGGTCATGCCTCATACCTCCAAGGTTGTTAAGCACTTCAATAACAATTCTTCTTTTCCGGCAGGTGACGGCATGGCTATCCCTACATTTGGCTCAAGGTGTTTACCATCACAGCGAACAAGGAGTTAGCCATGCCCCAGGTAACGGCCAATGGAATCGAAATCGCCTATGACACCTTTGGCGACAGCGCCTCGCCGGCCATGCTGTTGATCGCCGGCAATGGCGCGCAGTTGCTCTTTTGGGAGCCGGAGTTCTGCGAGGCCTTGGTCCAGGCCGGTCTCTATGTGATTCGCTTTGACAACCGGGACGTGGGCCTGTCCACCAAATTCGAGGCGGCGGGCGTCCCGGACATCATGGCCACCATCCAAGCCGCCATGGCCGGGCAGCCGGTGGAGGCGCCCTACTCCCTGGGGGACATGGCCGACGACGCGGCGGGCCTGCTGGATGCCCTGGGTATCGGCCGGGCCCACATCTGCGGCGCTTCCATGGGCGGCATGATCGCCCAGGCGGTGGCTTATGGGCACCCCGCGCGGGTCCTGAGCCTGACCTCCATCATGTCCACCACCGGCAACCCCGGGCTGCCCATGGGGAGCCAGGAAGCCATCGCCGCGGTGGTGGCCCCGGCGCCGGACGAGCGCGAGGCCTACATCGCCCACCAGTTGGCGGTGTGGCGGAAGATTTGGAGCCCGGGTTTTCCCTTTGAGGAAGCCCGGGCGCGGCGCTTTTTGGAGCGGAGTTTTGACCGCTCCCATTACCCCCAGGGCATGGCCCGCCAAAACGTGGCGGTCATTGCGGCGGGCGACCGGAGAGCCTCGCTGGTCACCATCCAGGCGCCCACCCTGGTGATCCACGGCTCGGCCGACCCGCTGATGAACGTGGCCTCCGGCCGGGACACCGCCCAGGTCATCCCGGGGGCGGGGTTCCTGCTCATCGAGGGCATGGGCCACGACCTGCCCACGGGGGTATGGCCGCGGGTGGTGGGGGCCATGGCGGATCTGGTGCAGAAGAGTCAGGTCAGAAGCCGGTCTTGACGGTGCGGCAAGCTCCTGCGAAGAGCCTTGCTGTTTCGGAGGCCGCAAGGAGGGAAAAACGAACGCGATTCAGTGGGTCTTTGGGAGGCTCCAGGGGTTGACGGCGATCGAAAAGCACCTGGTTGCCCTCGAAAATGCAGGGTCAGGTGGGCCGGGCCTGGGCCTGGCATCAGGTAAAAGCGGCAAGGGAGGCCCGAGATTTATGACTACTACTCCGGCCAGTCCGGGGGTTTATTTGCAAATGGTGGCTCCGCCAAGGGAACGGCCTTCCCGCGCCGCACCGGCCTTTTTGCCGGCAGCTAAATAAGCCCGCTGGGAACCGGCCGTCGCCGCCCGCCGGAGCATAATAAGCCCGCGGGCCCCGGAAAATCATTTCCCTGCCCAGTGTTTTAACCGCGCCCCGCAGGGAGTCCTCCCGGCTGGTCAGGGAGACGCAGTAGGTCATCCACCTTTTGTTTGGAATCCTGGTCCCGGGGCCGGACGCACCGCGGGCCGGGGCGTCATACCTGACCCCCGGCCCGCGCATCGACCAAGCTATGGTTAGGGTGTAACCCCCCGGTTACTCGCTGCAGGCTCGCAATTCCCCCACCCGCCGGCCTAGGCCGGCACCAGCCGCCAGGCCTTGGAGCGGCCCCGGGGCTTCTCCAGGACAAACTTCTCGCCCTGCTGGGCGCCCGTCAGCTCCTGGAAGTCGGTGATGGTCAGCCGCCCCGTGGGGCTGATCTCATAGACGGTAGGCGCGCTATCGGCCTTGCCGCCGCCGCTGGATTGCTTGATTTTACCGGCCTCCACCATGGCCGTTTTGAATTGCTGGGCAAATTCTACGGCGGTCATGTCCTTTCCCCCCTGCGCCAAGTCGGAGCGGATATCCTGCTCCGTGACGCCTTGCTCCACCATTTGCAGAAGTTTCTTGCGGTCGTTTTCGTTCCATTTGGAATTGCGCGCCATTTTTCTCTCCCGAAAAACGAGAACCGGTATCTTGCTTCCTAAAAAGATTATAGAGGCGGGCAAACGTTATGCAAAGCGTAAAGTTCAGAGGCTTGCCACTTTGGGTCTGATTATGGAAAAAATCTTAGACTTACCTAACGGGGGACGCGCCAACCGGGTAAAGCTGCCGCAGTTGTGGTGTGGCGGGGTGGGATTGCCAGGGTCCATAATGCTCGGAGACCAGGAAAAAACAGCGGAAAAGCAATTGGAGGCCGATGCATGGCAAATACAAATATATTTTAGTTAAAACAGTGGCATATGACATGTTTTGGCGGTTAGTTGTGCGCCATCTGCCTCAAGCGGGCCACGCATCCACCCCAAGCCAGTTCCACTTGCTTGGGGACCCCGGGGATGGCCCGCCAAATCACGAACCTAAAAGGATGGTGATTTGCGCTGGTTGGCAAAACCACGCTTTTGCCAACCAGCTTAAGATGCAGGGTGCAGGACGCGCCGTGCATCACCCTCAATTGGGGCCTGGCAAGGCAGGCGAAGATCGCTCTAAATAACTCCTGAATATAACGGATCAAATGCCCGGGCGACCCCTCCACCGCCAGGGCCGGGGACCGGGCCGGGCAGGCAGGGCGGGCGGTTTTCGCGCCGGCGGGGCAGGGTAGCGGCGCTTTCCCCCGCGTGGGGGGGCCTCGTCCAGGCGGAGACCGGGCCGCCAAAAAGCGGGGGCAGGGAGGAAACCTCCCCGCCCCCGCGGCGAATTACAAAAAGGTTGGCGCGCTGGGCCGCCGGGTCAGTTGACCTTCAGCACCAGGGCCGCCGCGGTGTCGCCGGCCGCGCAGCCCGCGAACAGGCCGTAGCCGCCGCCCTTGAGCACCAGTTCCTCGATCATCTCCACCACGCAGCGCGCGCCTGTGGGGCCCTGGGGATGGCCGAAGATCAGGGAAGAGCCGTAGTTGTTGAAGATCTCCGGGGGGATGTTCATGAGCCGGCCCATGACCACGTCGTTGACCGAGAAGGGGTTGTGGGTCTTCACCGCGGCCAGGTCGCTCACCTTGAGCCCCGCCTGGGCCAGGGCCATCTCGGCGGCCGGGGTGACCGCGGCGGCCATGTGGGCCTTCTTGGCCCGGGCGTAGCCATAGGACAGAAGCTGGATGGTCACGCCCTTGTCCTGGCTCAGTTCGGCGGCCTTTTCCTTGGTGGTCACGATGAGGCCGGCGTTGCCGTCGGCCGGGTGGGTCTGGGCGCCAAAGGAGATGCAGCCGCCGGGGAGGGCCGGCTTCAGCTTGGCCAGGCCCTCGGCCGTGGTGGGCATGATGCCCTCGTCGGTCTCCACCATCACGCTCTTTTTCTTGGAGAGCGGCACCTCCACCGGGATCATGTAGCCCTTCTGGAAGGCGCGGTCATCGGCGGTGGACATGAGGTACTGCTCATAACGCCGGAGCGCCATGGCGTCGGACTCTTCCTTGGACACCCCGCCGCAGTCGGCGGCCACGTTTTCGGCCGTCTGGATCATGGCCACGCCGCCGTAGGGATCGCGGTTGAAGTTGTCCATCATCCAGTTTTCGCTGATCACCTCGGCGCCGGGGCCCAGGGGGTTGGGCCAGACGGTGTGGGGGCCGTTGGAGCAGCGGTCGGTGGTGGCCACCAAGACCGACTGGTAGCAGCCGGTCTCCAGGTTGGCCGCCGCGGTGTAGATGCAGGTGGTGCTGGTGGCGCAGGCCTGGCTCAGGGTGGGGCCGCTGATGCGGTCATTGCCCAGGAGGGCCGAGAACCAGGGGTTGCCGTAGAACCAGGCCGGCTGGCCGATGGTCATGCCGAACACGCAGCCGTCAAGGATGTCGGGGCCGTAACCCCGGAGTTCGAAGAACTTCTTGGCCGTGGAGGCGGCCAGCTGGATGGCGTGCTGGTTCTGGAAGGAACCCTGCCAACGGCAGAAGGGGGAGGACCAGTAGGCCTTATGGGGAATAAAGGCTTTGCTGAACATGAAAGCGGCTCCTAGTTAACAGTTTTGGGAAGCAGGGATTGCGGGGGGGAGACCCCGCCCGCTCAGTTTTTATTGTCGGCCCAGTGGCCGAAACGTTCCCGCAGCTTGCGATGCAGGATCTTGCCCGTGCCGGTGCGCGGCATCTCCTCCTCGGCGATGAACAGGATGTCCTTGGGACGCTTGAAACCGGCGATCTTGCTCTTGGTGAACTCGGTAATCTCCTTGGCCAGCTCGGGGGAGGCCTGGAAATCCTTGTGCAGGATCACCACGGCCACCACCCGCTCGCCCCATTTCTCGTCGGGCACCCCGATGACCGCCACGTCCTTCACCGCGGTGTGGCCGCCCACGCAATCCTCCACCTCGGAGGGGTAGACGTTCTCGCCGCCGGTGATGATCATGTTCTTCTTGCGGTCCACCAGGTAGTAGTAGCCCTCCTCATCCTTGTAGGCCATGTCCCCGGCGCTGAAGTGCTCGCCCACAAAGGCCTGCTTGGTGAGTTCCGGCTGCTTCCAGTACTCGCTGAACACCATGGGGGTGCGCGAATACAGCTCGCCCACCTCGCCCACCGGCACCTCCACCCCGTCGGGGTCCAGGAGCTTGATGAGGTCGGTGCCGATGATCTCGCGGCCGATGGAGCCCAGCTTGTCGAACTGCTCGCTGGGCTGCAGCAGGGTCACCAGGCCGGCCTCGGTGGAGCCGTAGGCCTCGTAGAGCTGCGAGTTCTTGAAATGGTCCATGATGGCCAGCTTGGTGTCGCGGCGGGCGGGAGCCGAGCTGATCATCAGCTTTTTCACGCAGTCCACGTTGTGCTTGGCCTTCACCTCTTCGGGCAGGGACAGCATCATGATGTAGTGGGTGGGCACCAGGGAGGTGAAGGTGACCCGCATCTCGCTCAGGGTCTTCAGCATGTGCTCCGGGTCAAAGGAGGTGGAGTTGTACACCAGGGCCGCGCCGCGCACATAGGTGAACACAAAGGAATAGTACACACTGTTGATGTGGCACATGGGCATGACGCTGAGCCCGCGGTCGGCGGCGGAGAATTCCAGGGCCGAGATGTTGGTCAGGTACTGGGCGATCAGGGACTCGTGGGTCCGCACTACGCCCTTGGGCCGGCCGGTGGTGCCGGAGGTGTACATGATGATCCAGGTGTCCGCGTGGTCCACCACCGTGCTGGGCTCGCCGGGGTCCCCGGCGGCGAAGAGGTCTTCCAGGTGGGTGTAGCCCGTGGGCGCCGGGCCGGCCTCGCGGCCGAAGAAGTAGTAGCGGTCCGCCGGGATGGTGGTCAGGTCGGGCTTGGTCTCGTCCACGTCTTTCACGAACGGCGCTTCGCAGATGAAGGCGGCGCATTCGGCGTCATTGACGATGTAGGTGTACTCCACCGGGGTCAGGCGGAACATGATGGGCACGGCCACGAAGCCGCCCTTGGCGCAGGCGCCGTAGATCTCCATCCACTCCAGGCAGTTGAAAGCCAGGATCGCGATGCGGTCGCCTTTTTTGAGGCCCTGCGCGGCCAAGGCGTTGGCCAGGCGGTTGCACCTTTCGTTCCACTCGCGGAAAGTAAGCCGGCGGTAAAGGTCTCCGGTGCCTTCCTTGTCCGGGAACATGGTGGCGTTCACTCTCAGGACGTCTCCCACGTGCAGCCAGCGACTCATCGATGTTCCTCCCTGTTAGTAGCCAATGCGCGGCGGTAAAACCGCCGGGTTCGGCCGGCCGGGAGCCCTTGGCTCCCGGCCGCAAAAGTTTTCGGGCCTCACTCCCGGGCGCCCGGCGGAGTCCTTAGTCCGCGGGCGCTGTCCCGGCGTTCACACTCCGCCGGGCCAGGAGCGCCGCGCCCCAGGCTCCGGTGAGCTGGGGGTGCGGCGGGGTCAAAACCGGCCGGCCCAACTGGGCGGCCAGCATCTCGGCCAGATAGGGACTGTGCTCCACCACCCCGCCGGTCATCACCACTTCCCCGGCCAGGGGGTCCATTTCGCGGATGCGCTTGAGCACCGAGCCGAAAAGCCCCCGCACCAGGTTGCCCACCGGCACGCCGTGGCGGATCTTGGCCAGCACCTCGGTGGCGGTGAACACGGTGCAGAAAGAGCCCAGGCTGACTTCCTCGGCGGCCTCCCGGGCCAGACGGTCGAAGCTGGTCAGCTCCAGGTCCAAGCGGAGCGCCATCTCCTCCAGAAAGGCCCCGGTGCCGGCGGCGCATTTGCGGTTCATCTGGAACGACACCCGGTTGCCCCGCTCATCCAGGCGGATGACCTTGTTGTCCTGACCGCCGATGTCCACCACGGTGATGGCCCGGGGGAAATGAAAATAGGCCCCCGCCGCGTGGCAGGCGATCTCGGTGGGGGTGGCGTCGGCAAACTCCACGTTGCCCCGGCCGTAGCCGCAGGCGAACACGGCCCGCACCTCTTCCCGCGCCAGGCCGGCCCGGGTCAGGGCCTCGGCCAAGCCTTTCCGGGCGCTGGCCGCGAAATCCACGCCCGAGCGGCGCACGCTGTGGCCCAGGAGTTTTCCCGCCTGGTTCACCAGGGCCACCTTGGCCGCGCTGGCCCCGATGTCCACGCCGCCAAAATACATCAGGCGGCGCGCTCCAAAAGCTGCTCCACAAAGGCCTCCAGGTTGGTCTTGGCCTGCTCGTCGGAGAAACAGCGGAGGTCGTTCAGATCACCGTGCAGGATCAACGACGGCGCCCCCAGCCGACCCGTGAGGCGGCCGGGCATGCCGTAGCGGTTGTTGGAGTTGTTGGGGCAGGTCTTGGCGTCGTGGAACACCAGGCCGTCGATCCGGTACTCCTCCACGTGCCGGGCGATGTACTCCTCCTTGAAGGGCTCGTCGCGCACGATAAAGAGCTCCAGATAGGCCCGGGCCATGGAGCGGAAGGGATCGTCCGCGTCAAAGGCGTCGAAGATCCAGGAGTTGCAGTAGGTGGAGGCCACCACCGCCGCGCCCAGGCCGGTCAGCACCTGGGCCAGCATGCGGAGCCGTCCCCACACCGGCATGCCGTCCCAGTAGAGCCGCACCTTTTCGCCCGGCACCGCCTGCACCTGGGCTTGGCTCCGCTCGGCCAACTCGGCCAACAGGAGGTCGTAGTAGGCCACCGCTTCGGGCCGCCCCCGCAGCACCACGGCCGGGGCCATGTGGATGGTGTGGTCGAAGAAGGTCAGGGGCGCCGGCACCTGGCGGGCGGCCTCCAGCACCTTGCGCCAGCGCACGGTGCAGTCCTTGGACAGGCCCACCGTCTCCCGCAGGCGGTCGATGTCGAGCTTCTGGCCGCCGACTTTTTCCAGGGTGGGCACCAATTCCTTGAACTGGGCGGCCACGTCGTCCACCATGTAATCCTTGACCTCGCCCACCCCCCGGTGGGTCTTCACCCCGATCACCGGCGCCTGCCAATGGCGGCCGTAGAACTCGAACCAGTCCTGCACGTCGCGGCATTGGTTGGTGTTGTAAACCAGAATGTCGGGCTTGGGCACACTCTCTATGCCGTAAGCTTTGGTCAGGGGGGTGACGCCCTCCAGGAAGGCCCCGATATCGCTGGTAAGGTAGGAGCAGATGTCCGGGCTGTAGCCCGCCGCGTTGGCCGCGGGGATCACCTCGGTGGCCAGGCGGGTGGCCCCCAAGAGCGCCCCGTGATTCTCGGGGAAGTACACCTCATAGCCCAGGGCCAACAAGAGCTCGGCCGGTCCCACACTGGTGCACCAGGCCACCTTGGCGCTGCCTTCCCGGCTGGCCCGATCCAGGCTCAGGAAGTGCTCGGCCATGAGTTCCTTCATTTTGGTGGTGGCGGCGATGGGTGGCGGCGAAACGGCGGGCATTATATTTTTTTCCCTCCGCAATAGCCTCCGGGGCGGGCCACGCGGCGCTAAAAAACTGGTGGACAAAATGATTACAACTTAGCTACAATCTAGCTAATTCGCACTATAGACGGGGAAAAAAGACCTTGTCAAGCGCAAAACAGGTCCCGGAGAGGGTGGCGGTGAAAGCAGTTGCCGGCGAGGTTCTCCGGCGGCTCGCGGCCCCACCCCGCGGGCAAGTTTACGAAATTGTAGCAGTCCGGCCGCCCTCCCGCTGCCGGCGCTTCGCGCCCGGCCTGGGGGCCGCGGATCACCCAACGTGCCGGAGCGTGCCACGCGGCTTCGGCGGCGGGCGAGTCACAAAGGCATGAAAAAAACTTCCGTTTTGATCGTGGGCGGCGGCGTGGCCGGTCTGGGGGCCGCCACGGCCCTGGCCCGCCAGGGCCTGGACAGCCTGGTGGTGGAGAAAGGCCCCAGCCTGGGCGGCGCGGTGGCGCGCTTCTGTTGCAAGGCCGCGCCGGTCTGCGCCCGCTGCGGCGCCTGCCGCCTCGGCGACCTCTTGGGCGAGGTGGCCGCCCGCCCCGGCATCGAGGCCCTGACCCGGGCCATGCCCGTGGCCCTGCGGGCCGAGGGCGAGGGCTGGCTGGTGGACCTGGCGCCCCAGCCGGCCGGTTCGGCCCCGGACGACCCCCTGGCCCCGCCCTTGTCCCGCAAGAACCAGGTGGCGGCCGGCGCCATCATCCTGGCCGTGGGGCACACCCCATTCAACGCCCGGCACAAGAGCCGCTTTGGCTATGGCCGGGTGGAGGGCGTGGTCACCGGCCTGGAGCTGGAAAAGGCCCTGCTCAAAGGCGGGGTGAGCGGCCAGGGCGGGGAGCCTCCCCAGCGGGTGGCCTTCATCCAGTGCGTGGGCTCCCGGGACCAGGCCTTGGGCCGCCTGTACTGCTCCCGGGTCTGCTGCGGCTATGCCCTCCGGCTGGCCCGCCTGCTTCGCCACCAACACCCCGGCAGCGAGGTGACCTTTTATCATATGGATGTACAAGATTACGGCCGGGCCTGGGAGGACGAACTGGCCGGGCTGCGGCAGGAGGTGGAGTTCATCCGGGCCATCCCGGGCGAAGTGACCGCCGGGCCCACCGGGCCCTCGGTGCTTTACGCCGCACCGGGCGGGTCGCAGGTGCGCCGCGACTACGACTTGGTGGTGCTCTCCATCGGCATGGGCCCGCCTCTGGCCGCCGGGGCCCTGGGCGACATGCTGGGCCTCTCCCAGACCGCCGACGGCTTCATCGGCGCGGCTGACGACGTGGTGGGCGCCGGGCGGGCCGGGGTCTTCGTGGCCGGCTCGGCCCAGGGGCCCCGCTCCATCGGGGAGTCCCTGACTCACGCCGGCCTGGCCGCCGCGGCGGCGGGCCGCCATCTGGCCGCCCGCCGGGGAGGCAAGGCCCATGGCTAGGGTGAGCTTGTGCTGGCAGGAGACGCCCGGCCTGGCCGGGCTGACCCCGGTGGTGGTGGCCCGGGCCGCGGGCGTGGACCTGGACCAGGGCGGCCCCGTGGCCGCCGCGGTGGTGACCGTGCCCCGGGAGCGGGCCATGGCTTCCCTGAAGCGGCGTTTGGCCGGCCAGCCGGTGGTGTGGCTGGACCTGGCGGCCGAGGTGGGCGGCGGGCCCGAGGCGCTCCGGCTGGCCCGGGCGGCCGCGGCGGTGGCCCGGGCGGCCGGGCAGGCGGCCAAGGCCACGCTTCCCCAGGTGTACGCCCCTCAGCCCGCCCTCAACGTTTTGGTGGCCGGCAACGGCCTGGCCGCGGTGGCTGCGGCGGCCGAGGCCGCGGCCTTGGGCCATCCGGTGCTCCTGGCCCTGGAAGGCGCGGCCCCGGAGGCCGGCGGCGACGACGACCCGGGCCAGGTCTCCTGGCTGGCCGAGCAGCTCCCGGCCCAGGTGACCCCGGCGCCCGCCACCCGCCTGGTGCGGCTCAGCGGCGCGGCCGGCGATTTCCGGGCCGCCCTGGAGGGCCCCGACGGCCGCCGGGAGGGGGTATTCGGTGCGGTGATGCTGGCCCCGCCGGGCCGTTGGGCCGCGCCCCCGGCGCCGGACGGCTTGGACCCGACCCTTTTGCGGCCCCTCTCCGGCCTGGCCGCCGGCGGCTGCGCCTGCCAGGAAAAGCAGGACGAGCCGCCCGCGGGCTGGCGCTACGTGGCCATCCTGGCCGGGGTGACCGAGCCCCTGACCTCGCCGGCCTTTGACCGGGCGGTTAGCCTGGCCCTGGCCCTGTCCCACCGGCCCCGCACCCAGGTGGTGCTCCTCTTCCCCGAGGCCCGGGTGGCCGTGCCCGGCGGCGAGGCTCGCTACCGCCAGGCCCGGGAGGCCGGGGTCTTGGCCGTGAAGGTGGACCCGGGGGATCTGGTGGTGCGGGAACACGGCCGGGTTTTGGCTTGGCCCGACCCGCTGGTGGGCGAGGAAGTGGAACTGGCCCCGGACGAAGTGTATCTGGCCGAGGATTTCGCGGCCGCCTGGCCCGCCTGCCTGTCCGGTCTGGAGTGGCCTCCGGCCGAGCGGCTGGTGCCGGAGAACCCCCGCCTGGCCGGGGGGCTCACCGGCCGCAGCGGGCTCTATCTCCTGGGCGCGGCCCGGGGCACCCCGCCGGGCGACGACCGCCTGGCCGAGGCCGCCACGGCCGCGGCGGAAATGCATCACCGCCTGGCCGGTGGCGGGTCTGTGCCGCTGCCGGCTGTGCGCCACACCATCTGCGCCACCTGCCTCACCTGCGTGCGCACCTGCCCCCACGGGGTGCCGCGCTATTTGGTGGACCGCATCCAGTGCGCGCCGGCCGGCTGCGTGGGCTGCGGGGTCTGCGCGGCCGAGTGCCCGGCCCAGGCCATCACCCCGCCGGGCATGTCCAACCCCGAGCTTTTGGCCGCCCTCACCGAGGGCCTGGCCCGGGCGCCCCAGCCGTCCTGGGTGCTCTTTGCCTGCCGGGGCTCGGCCTACCAGGCCCTGGCCAACCTGAGCCGCGAGGGCCAGGTCTGGCCGGCGGGCATGCTGGCCTTCCCGGTGGCCTGCGCCGGGCGGGTGGGCACCCAGCTTATCCTGGGAGCCCTGGACCGCGGCGCCCGGGGAGTCCTGACCGTGGGCTGCCACGAGGGCAACTGCCGCTCCCTCACCGGCAATCTCCGGGCCAAGCTCCGCACCCGCCAGGCCGGGGAGCTTCTGGCCGGGGTGGGCGAAACCCAGCGGCCGGTGGAGTTCCGGCACCTGGCCTCCAACCAACCCCGGGAGCTGCTGGGCATGGTGGAGGAAATGGCCGGCCGGATCGGGGAGGTTTGAGCATGCGCTTAAATGATGGCGACCCTGCCTTCAAGCACGAAATCGCGGCTGAGCCCGGCGGCGAGGGGATCAAGGCCTGCTTTGCCTGCGCGGCCTGCTCGGCCCGCTGCCCGGTGGGTGAGCACCTGCCGGCATACGACCCCCGGCGGCTCATCCGCCTGGCGCTCTTGGGCCGGCGGGAGGAAGTGCTTTCCTCGCCGCTGATCTGGATGTGCTCCACCTGCTACAACTGCCAGGAGGTCTGCCCCCAACAGGTGCGCTTCACCGAGGTGTTGACCGCCATGAAGAATCTGGCCGCCCGGGCGGGCCATGCCCCGACCGGCAGCCGGGTGGTGCGGGAGTTGTTGGCCAAGCAGGGCCGTTTGCTCGAAGTCACGGACTTCGAGAACGAGAAGCGCGCCGAGTTGGGCCTGCCGCCGGTGGCGGCCTGCATCGGGGCGGCGGCCGAGATTTTGGGCCAGGCCACGGCCCCGGCGGCCCCCGCGGAGGACGAATGATGGCGGCCTTACTCTACTTGGGCTGCACCGTGCCGGTCCGCAACCTGAACTACGAGCTGTCGGCCCGCAAGGTGGCCGCGGCCCTGGGCCTCACGCTGGTGGACGACGCCGACCTGGGTTGCTGCGGCTTCCCCCTGAAGGCCACAGACCAACGGGCCGCCCTGGTCTTGGCCGCCCGCTCCCTGGCCCGGGCCGGGGCCCGGGGCCTGGACCTGGTGCCCCTGTGCTCGGCCTGTGCCGGCACCCTGGCCGAGGCGGCCCACCTTTTGGACCGCGACGCCGGGCTCCGGGAGGAAGTGAACCGCGAGTTGGCCCCCCTGGGCGAGACCTATGAGCCCGGGGTGGAAGTGCGGCACTTTGTGCGCTATCTCCTGGAGGAGGTGGGCCTGGAGAACCTCAAGAAGAAGGTCACCCATCCCCTCACCGGGTTTTCCTTTGCCCCCCATTACGGCTGCCACTACCTGAAACCCAGCGAGGTAACCGGCCGCTTCGACGACCCCGAGGACCCCCGGAGCATCGACCTGCTCCTCACGGCCACCGGGGCCCACGTCATGCGCTACGCCCGACTCAAGGACTGCTGCGGCGGCGGGGTCTTGGGGGCCGACGAGGAGCTGGCCGGCAAACTGGCCGGGGGCAAGCTCACGGAGCTGAACGACACCGGGGTGGCCGCCCTGGTGGTGGTCTGCCCCTTCTGCAACGTGATGTTCGAGGGCCAGCAAAAGGCCATCGGCAAACGCCTGGAAACCAAGCTCAAGGTGCCAGTGGTCTACCTGACCCAGGTCTTGGGCCTGGCCCTGGGGCTCGCCCCCGATGAACTGGGCTTCAAGCTTAACCGGTCCAAGCCCAAGGAGCTTTTGGAAGCTTTCAAGTAATTGATCTAAACCACTATGAGTAAATACTCTAATCGCCGGCCTTTGGCGGGGCCGGTACAAGGAGCGGGTTCTATGGAAGTGAAGGGCTACAACTTCCCCGACGAGCTCTACTACGACAAAAACCACTTCTGGGCCAAAGTGGACGGCGACGTGGTGGTCATGGGCACCACCGACCTGACCCAGAAGCTGGCTGGCGAGATCACCTTTGTGGACGTGCCCGAGGAGGGCGACGAGGTGACCCAGGGCAAACCCTTTGGCTCCATCGAGAGCGGCAAATGGGTGGGCCGGGTGTACGCCGTGGTCAGCGGGGAAGTGGCCGAAGGCAACGAAGCCCTGGACGACGAGCCCGAGCTCATCAACTCCGATTGCTACGGCGAGGGCTGGGTGGCCAAGATCACGCCCTCCAACCTGGAAGCCGACCTGGCCAACCTGCTGCAAGGCCAGGCTTACGCGGACTGGGTGAGCGCCGAGATCGACAAACTGGCCAAGGACTGACACCCGCCGCGAGATCGGCTCAAGAGGGGGAAAGAACGGGCAGGGGCAGAGCCCGGCCGGGGGGAGGGCCCGGCCCGGGAACGCGACAGCTCGCCCTGCCGCCTGCCAGCTAGCGGGCTGCTTTCCAGCAGCCCGCCCTAAGCCACGCCGGGGAGACGGGACCCCGGCCGGGGAGGACTGGGAATGGACATTACGGCCCAACTGGCCCAGATCGTGGGCCCGGAAAACGTGATCAGCTCCAAGGCCGACTGCCTGGGCTATTCGCGCGACATGAGCGTGCACATGGGCGTGCCCGACTGCGTGGTCTTCGCCCACTCCACCGAGGAGGTGAGCCGCGTCATGGCCGCCTGCCATGCGGCCGGGGTGCCGGTGATCCCCCGCGGCGGCGGCACCAGCGTCACCGGCGCGGTGCTGCCCATGTCCGGCGGGGTGCTCCTGAACCTCATGCGCATGAAAAAAATCCTGGAGGTCAACCTGCCCGACCATTACGTGCGGGTGGAGCCGGGCGTGGTCTGCGCCGCCCTGAATGGGTTGTTGGCCAAGGACAGGTTCTTCTTCCCGCCCGACCCGGGCTCGGCCGGCATCGCCACCCTGGGCGGCATGATCAACACCAACGCCAGCGGCATCCGGGCCGTGAAGTACGGCACCACCAAGGACTACGTCATGGGCCTGGAAGTGGTGCTGGCCGATGGCCGGGTGCTCAAGACCGGCACCATCGCCCCCAAATCCTCCAGCGGCTACGACCTGACCCAGCTCTTCTGCCGCTCCGAGGGCACCCTGGGGGTCATCACCCAGGCCGTGCTCAAGATCCTGCCCCAGCCGGAATACTCCATCGCCTCGCGCCTGGAGTTCCCGGACATCGAGGGCGCCGGCCAGGCCGTCACCGACATGCTCACCGGCGGCGTCCCCATCGCCACCTGCGAGATCCTGGACAACGCCTCCCTGGCCGTGCTGCAGCAGGCCATCGGGCTCACGGTCCCCGAAGGCGTGGGCTGTGTCCTGATGCTGGAGCTGGACGGCCACCGCGCCGCCGTGTCCGATCAGGTGCAGCGGGTCAATGAAATCTGCCTGAAGAACGGCAGCACCGGGCAGATCTGGACCGACGACCCGGCCGAAAAGGCCCCCCTCTGGGAGGCCCGGCACAAGCTGGTGCCGGCCATGAGCCGCCTCAAGCCCGGCTACCGCTTGGTGCCGGTGATGGAGGACTTCGGCGTTCCTGTCTCCAAGATCCCCGAGACCATCAAGCAGATCCAGTCCATCGGCGACAAGTACGGCTTCCCCATCGCCACCTTCGGCCACATCGGCGACGGCAACCTGCACGCCACCTTTGTCATGGACGTGAAAGAGCCGGACCAGTGGGACGCGGTCAAGAAGATCGCCTTCGAGCTGGTGGACGTCACCGCCCAGATGGAAGGCACCATGAGCGCCGAGCACGGCCTCGGCATGGCCAAGTCCCCCTACGTGGACCGCGAGCTCGGCGCCCTGGGCCTGGAACTCATGGAAAAGATCAAGAAGGCCCTGGACCCGGACAACATCCTGAACCCCCACAAGCTGGGGCTCGCCGGCTCCATCGACGACATCTACGCCCACTCGGCCTTCGGCCCCCTGGCCGCCAAGTCCGACCAGGTGAAAAGCTTCGGCGAGGTGGACAACGAGATCCTGGCCTGCATCCAGTGCGGCTTCTGCACCCTGGGCTGCCCCACCTTTGCCCAGACCGGCCTGGAGTCCATGAACGCCCGCGGCCGGGTGAGCCTGGCCTTCCACATGCTCACGGGCTATTTGCAGCCCGGCCCCGAAATCGCCGAGCGCCTGTACCAATGCATGCTCTGCCTGAACTGCAAGTACACCTGCCCGGCCCAGATCAACGTGGCCGCCATCGTGCAAGCGGCCCGCCGCCGCCTGGTGGACGAGGGCTACCTGCCCGAGAGCTTCAAACAGCTCATGAGCCACATGCTCGACCTGGGCAACCCCCTCTTGCAGCCCAAGGAGACCCGCATGGACTCCTACCCGGCCGGCTGGGAAGCCAAGGCCGCGGCCAAAAACCTGCTGCACCTGGGCTGCGTAAGCTCCTACCAGGACGTGAAGATCATCCCCGCGGTCATGAAGATCCTCGACACGGCCGGCTTCGATTACACCACCAAGGGCGAGGACGAGTCCTGCTGCGGCTACCTGGCCTACCTGGTGGGCGACATGGCCACCTTCGACGCCTGCGCCGACAAGTGCCTGGCCAATTTCGCCTCCACCAACGCCGACACCATCATCACCACCTGCGCCGGCTGCCACAAGACCTTCCACGACCTCTACCCCAAGTACGGCCATAAGGGCGGCCAAAAGTCCGAGCACTTCATCGAGACCCTGGCCCGCCTCGTCGAAGAGAAGAAACTCTCCTTCGACCCCGACGCCAAGCCGGCCAAGGTGGCCTACCACGATCCCTGCGACATCGGCCGCCACATGGGCATCTACGAGCCGCCCCGCCAGGTCATCAAGGCCCTCCCCAACGTCGAATTCGTGGAATTCCCGCGCAACCGCAACCTGGCCAAGTGCTGCGGAGGCGGCGGTGGCGTCAAAGCCTTCGATAACCCCCTGGCCGGCGACATCGCCTTCGAACGCATCAAGGAGGCCATCTCCGTGGGCGCCGACACCGTCGTCTCCGCCTGCCCCTCCTGCAAGAACT
This sequence comes from Deltaproteobacteria bacterium, assembly GCA_020444165.1. The sequence continues at coordinate 69,995 of JAHLLK010000008.1, forward strand.
CCCTCAACCAGGCCGCCGCCCGGGCCAAGAAAGAAAAGCTCGGCAAGATCAAGGTCCTGGACATCACCGAACTGGTGGCCCAGCGGCTGGCTTAGGAGTTTGTTTTGAGGAGATAAGAGATTGTGGGGGGAAGGGTACTTTTTTGAAAAAAAGTACCCTTCCCCCCACACCCCCCATTCCCCAAAAAACTTCAATGGGGTGACGGGATAGAAAGAAGCAGCTTTCGGCGGTGGAGCCGAGGCTGCGTGCGCAGAAGATCGGCCACCTGTCGCGGAGTCCGCGGCGGGTGGCTTTTTTCGGGGACGGGGTGGGGCGTTGCGAGTTATGATGGTGGCCGTTCATCCATCCCTGTCTCCACGCCCACTATTCCCGGGGGGGAACCATGCGCGATGACCAGCCCTTCCTGATGTTCAACGCCCTCTGGTTCAAGCCGGACACCGGCTCAGCCACCTATAAAAAATACCTGGCCCTCGCCGCCCCGGTCCTCCGCCGCCACGGCGGACGCCTGGTCACCGGCGGCACCCCCCGCCAGGCCATCATCGGCGAGTTCGACGCGGACTTGGTCTTCTTCGTGGAGTACCCCAGTTGGGACGCATTCCAGGCCATGCTCGCCGACCCGGAATACAAGAAGGCGCTGCCGTTCCGGGAAGAGGCGATCGTGAAGTCGTTGTTGATCAGGTGTGAGAAGATGGGGTGAAATAGCTGCATATAACAGAGAGGGGCAACAGGGAGATTACATTTTTTAGCAATTGTTCTTTATTGGTTTCATAGGCTTGAGGTATTGTTGTGTAATGCCTCGGAGACTAAATATTTATCCTGTGTTAATGCAAAGTTAAAAAATAAGGTGCCACAATAGATGTTGTGATAACCTTATGTTGTGTTTAGATCACTTGTCGTGGCCCTTGCACTCGCTTGGGCGCTTTTTGTTTAAAAGATGTTTGGATTGAAATTGATCGTATAGTTTGTTTTCCTCGCACAAGGCACAGTGTACATAATTTTTCCATCCCAAATATAAATCTAAAGGATTTATACTGTTTTCATAGCAAAAATACCACAGGTTGGCTCCTCCGCTATGGTGGCCAGTTTGGCGACCATAGAACCCAAACATATCAGCTATTAAATCGCCAATCCTTGTGCGAAATCTATCCGAATTACCGGTATTGCTACCAACATAAAGAACCACGGAGGTTAGCTTTGGCTCATCCCTCCAGCCATTTTGTGAAACCAGGTAAACCCCCTTAGTTTCTCGGGGCCATTCCTGGTTATCTAATAAGCAATTTTCCAGAAGAGTTCTAATCTTATAAGGTCCCAGCCATGGCATATTAATTTCCCTTCACCAATTTATGGTTCGCCATTGGCAGAATTAATGTTTGCTAATTTTAGCAGTATAAACAACTTTATAGATATATTTATGGTATATTTAATCTGATGCTCAATTTGTATCTTTATGATACAAAAATTATTCAAGTCGCTTAAATTAACACTATATCAACATGGTTAATATATGTCTATGTAGATTTCTAAGCACTTACAAGGCAACTTTCCAGCCCTGGCAAAACCTCTGGCAAATCATTTGTCACAATATCCCAAACAATCTCCAAATCCACTCCATCGTAGTCATGGATGAGGACATCTCGTGTGGACGCCATTTCACGCCAGGGAATGCTGGGATATTTCTCTTTGACTTCTTGCGGAACCTTTTTGCAGGCCTCACCGATTATGGTAAGCGCCCTGACAACGGCGTACTGCTTTTCCATATCCTTCAAAAACTCTTCTTTGCTAACTCCTTCTACAAACGACAGAATGGCTTTCACGTTGAAAACCATGTCCTCAATATAGAGCAAATAGTCCTTTTTCATACTATTACTACTTGCTCCTCCAACACCCGATCCCGGATGCGCGGCTTTAACAATTTATACTGTACAATTTCCACCTTACGCCCCACCAAATCAGCCACTTCTTCGTGAAGATCAACCAGCTTGCGCAAGGTCATCGTCTCATCAGTCCGAAACTCCACCAGCAAGTCCAAGTCACTATCCGGCGTGGCTTCCCCCCGCGCTACCGACCCAAAGACTCCCGCCCGGGCTACCCCATGGCGGCGCAGGACCGGCGCCAACCGGGCTGCCAGTTCCGCGATATCAACTTGATCTGTAACGTTGGACCGTACCATACGGTTCACTTTATATGATCTTCTCTCGACTCGTCCGGAAAAATTACCCGGGCTGGGCTAATCAGCCCTCCCTACACCCGCGCCACCGCCCCCTGCTGGCTCGTATTCAAGAACGAGTACAGATTCACCTCGCGTCCCCTGATGCCCAGCTTTTTCCGGATGTTCCGCCGGTGGGTGTGCACCGTGTCCGCGGCCAGGTTCATGGCCTCGGCGATCTGCTTGCTGGAGAGCCCCGCCTGCACGTACTGGCAGATTTGCAGCTCGGTGCGGGTGAGTTTCAGCATGCGCTCGTCCAGGCCGCGAGAGGTGCCGGCGGTGAGGCCGATGAGCTGCTTCTTGATCAGCTTCAAATAGCTGTCCCGCACGTGGTCCTCGTCCTCCGCCCGCACCCGCTCCAGGGCCGGCAACAGCACGGTCTCGATGTTCTGGGAGATGGCCCCTTCCATCTCCTCGCGCTCGCGGTCGATGGTCTTGAGCACGTTCTTGAGCGTGATGTTCATCTCCTCGGTCTGGTGCTTCTCCCGCCGCAGGCTCTCCTCCAGGCGCTTCTGGGCGGTGATGTCCCGCAGCACGATGTGGAAGATGGAGCCCTTGTCCAGCTCCACCCGGTTGATGGTGAGCTGCAAGGGCATGCTTTGGCCGTTCTTCTTGCGGCCGTTCACCTCGCCGGTCCAGATCTCGTCCTCGTCCAGGCCCTTGATGGCCCCGTCCAGGGTGGCCATGGCCCCGGGCGCGGCCACGTTGCGGCAGTCCATGCCCGAGAGCGCCTCGGGGCTGTACTGGAACAGCTCGCAGGCCCGGCGGTTGGCCTCCAGGATCTTCAGGTCCGGGTCCACCAAGAGGATAGCGTCGCCGGCCGACTGGAACAGGGTGCCGAACAGCTTCTCGCTGTTCATGAGCGCCTGGTTGCTGGCCCGGAGGCGCTTTTCCAGGCGCTCACGCTGGGCCACCATGCAGGAGGTGTTGGTGAGCATGAGGACGTAACCCCGGTTGCCGAGCGCCACGCTGGTCAGCGGGATGATCTGCAAATGGTAGAACTGGGGCTGCAATTCGTCGAACAGGGTCATTTCGTGGGTTAGGTAGGGGGGATAGAACTTCAGCACCTCTTCCAGGTCGTGCCCCTCCAGGCCCAGGATCTTCCAAAAGGGCCAGCCCACGATCTGGGGCAGGCGGAACCAGCACAAGGCCGCCGCGTTGGCCTCGGCCAACAGCCCGTTGCGGTCGGCGATCATCACCAGGTCGTTGGTGGCCTGGAAGATGTTCTCGAACTTGTTCTTCTCCAGGGTCAGCCGCCGGTTGCCGCGGCGGAGCCGCTCCATCATCTCGTGGGAGTCCACCTGCACCCAGGCCGCGGCCACCGCGCATTCCCCGGCGTCGTGGTATTGCCGGAGCCAGTTGATGGCCACCTTCTTCTCGGCTTCGTCGGCGTCCATGTGGTCGATGATCTCTTCCAGGCTGTGAATCACGGTCTTGAAGCAGCCCAGGAATTGCTCCAGGGTCACCCCCCGGTTCAGGTGCCGCTGCGACTCGGCCACCAGGAACCCGCCCACTTCCAGATCGCTCTGAATTAGCCGACCAAAGGACCACGACTGGAAGGAGCTGGCCAACTCCCAGATGGGGGTGAGCACCCCGTAGTAGGCCTGCACGCAGTCGTGACGGCGGGCGGTGGTCTGCTGGAGGTAGCCGGCCTCGGCCATGCGCCGGGGCCAGATCTCCAGGAAATCCTCCAGGTGGTTCTTGAGGCGCAAGAGCAGGGTAGGGGTCATGGGGTCCTCCCGGCCTGGGGTAGGCCGCCAAACCGGTGCCGCAAGGGCACATAAAAAGATAAATGGTTTAAATAAAAACAGAAAACCATCAATGACCACGGCCAAAGTCAGAAATAATATTGAGTAGACGAATCTACTCATTTATTAACCGAAATCTGCCCTTGGGACAAGAACTACTCGCAGACTAGAATAGAGAAAATGTTATCTGATAGGTAGGTAATACCTATAACCTCTCGTTACATCGGAGACGCCGATGCATATAACCGAAGGTATCATCACCGGGGTCCCCGCCGCGGCCTACACGGCGGCCGGTTTGGCCGCGGTGGGCTGGGGCGCGGCGGCCATGAAACGCTTCGCCGCCCGCTGGCCGGAGAAGAAACCCCTTTTGGGCATGGCCGGCGCTTTCATCTTTTTCATCTCGCTCATCCCCATCCCGGCTTTCACCGGCACCTGCACCCACCCCACCGGCACCCCCCTGGCGGCCATCCTGCTGGGCCCGGCGGTGGGCATCGCGCTCACCGGGGTCAGTCTCTTGTTGCAGGCGGCCTTCTTCGCCCACGGCGGCTTCGGCACCTGGGGGGCCAATGTCATGGCCCTGGGCGTGGCCGGCTGCCTGGTGGGCTGGAGCGTTTTCCAGGTGGCCCGGCGGCTGGGGCTCCCCTTGTGGGCGGCCGGGGCCGCGGCCGGCCTCTTGGGGGATCTGGCCGTGTACGGGGTCTCGGGCCTCATCCTGGGCGCCACCCTGGCCCACGGCCCCAGCCCGCAATATTCCCAGGGCGGCTATCTCCTGGCCATCTACGGCATGTACCTGCCGACCCAGCTGCCCATCGCCTTGGGCGAGATGGTCTTGACCGGGCTCTTGCTCTCCTTCGCGGCCAAACGCCGTCCCGAGGTGTTGGCCGACCTGGGCATCAACCCCGGGCCCTCTTCGCCCAAGTTGCGCGCCGCCGGCGGGGCGCTCTTGCTTCTATTCATATTGGCCCTGGTGTGGCCCGTGGCCGCGGGAGCCTCGAGCGCGACGCCCGCGTCGGAGCCGGCCGTGGCCAGCCAGGCCGCCGAGGCCCCCGCTCTGGCCGGCATGGACGAGGCGGTGAACGAACGCCTGGCCGAGGAGGCCGGGGTGCCGGCCCGGGACCCTTACCTGGACACCGAGTCCCTGGGTGATCTGTGGAACTCGCTGCTGCTCCTGGCCGGCGGGATCTGCGGCTTCATCCTGGGCCGCTGGTGGCACCTGTTGTGGGGCAAGAAGCCGGCCGCGGACCCCCGGCCGGCCGCGCCCCAGGGCAATTGGCAGGAGGGGCCTACATGCCCCTGAACGGAATGGCGCCCCTGGCCCTCTCCCGCACCGACCTGTTGATCGAGGACTATCAGTCCCGGGTCGGCCGGCGGGGGGTGGGAGCTTGGGACCCCCGCCTGAAGCTGGGCCTCTTGGTCCTGGCCGTGGCCCTTAACGTGGGCCTGGCTTTGCCTTGGCTTTCGGTGGGGTTGTTCCTGGTGGCCTGGGGATTGGGCATCTGGGCCCGCATCCCGCTGAAGCTGTTCGCGATATTTCTGGTGGCCCCGGCTTGGACCGTGGTCATGGTGGTGGCCGGCCTGGCCGCCGGCTTCGGCACCACCCCCCTGTGGACCGTGGGGCCGCTCACCTTCCACCAGGAGGGCCTGATGATGGGGCTCTCGGCCGCGGCCCGGGTGGTGAGCGACATGTCCTGGATGGCCGTGGTCTTCCTAACCACCCCCTTCACCCGGGTGCTGGAAGCCCTGACTTGGTTCCGGGTGCCCGCGGTGCTGGTGGAAACCGTGGCCATGTCCTACCGCTACACCTTCCTCCTGGTGGAGGAGTTCAGCCGCATGCGCCAGGCCGCCCGCAGCCGCGGCGGCTTCGAGAAGCGCGCCCAGTCCTTTTCCACCACGGCCATGCTGCTGGCCGAGGTGATCCTGCGGGCCTATGACCGGGCCCGCCGCATTCAAGAAGCCATGGTGGCCCGCGGCGCGGCCGCCATGGGCGAGGCGAGCATGAGCCAGACCCCAGCCCCCGCTGACGAGTATTGCCCCAACCGTTGCGACGTGACCCCGGACGCCCCCCCGGACGGCGGTCCGCTGGTGCAGGCCCGGGGAGTCTCCTTCTCCTATCCCTACCCCCAGCGGGCCGTGGTGGAGGGGGTGGACCTCGCGGTGCGCCCCGGCGAGATGGTGGCCGTGTGCGGGCCCAACGGCTCGGGCAAGACCACCCTGTTGAAGCTGTTGGCCGGCATCCTGGCCCCCGGGGCCGGGGAGGTGCGGCTGTGCGGCGAGGTCCTGGACAAGCACTCCCGCGACCGGGCCTTCCACCGGGTGGGCATCCTGTTCCAGGACCCCAACGACCAGCTTTTCTGCACCCACGTGGCCGAGGACGTGGCCTTCGGTCCCCGGAACCAGGGCCTGCCGCCCGCGGAGGTGGAGCGCCTGACCAAGACGGCCATGGAGTTGCTGGAGGTGTCCCATCTGGCCGAGCGGCCCATCCACCGCCTGAGCCACGGGGAGATGAAGAAGGTGGCCCTGGCCGGGCTCATCGCCATGCGCCCGCCCCTGATCCTTTTGGACGAGCCCTCGGCCGGCCTGGACCCGGCCGGGACCCGGGATCTCGTGCGGCTCATCAATCACCTGAACGAACACCACGGCTACAGCTTCGTCACCGTGACCCACCGCATGGACCTGGCGCCTTTGTTGGCCCGCCGGCTGGTGGTGATGAGGGAAGGCCGCCTGGTGGCCGACGGCCCGGCCCGCCAGGTGCTCTCGGACGCGGCGCTGTTGAAGCGGGCCCGCCTGGAGCCCCCCCTGTTCACCCAGCTCTTCGAGGCCATGGGCGGGGCCGCGGGCCAGGCGCCCCTGAACGTGGAGGAGGCCGCCCGCTGGCTGGGCCAGATGCTGGGGCACGCGGCGGAGCCCGCGGCCCCGGGGCCGGAGCTTATCTGAAGCCAACGAACCGAGCATAGGGCAAAGGCCGCCTTTGTCCCCTGGAGGAAATATGAAAGTCACGCAGATCGCCGGTTTTCTGGGGTGCGGCAAAACCACCCTGGTCTTGAAGCTCTCCCGCCTGTTGGCCGACGGCGGCCACCGGAAGGTGGCCCTCGTGGTCAACGAGATCGGGGAGATCCCGGTGGACGGCAAGGTGATTCAGGAAAGCGGCATGCAGGTGAAGGACATCGGCGGCGGTTGCATCTGCTGCGAGGTGGCCGCCTCCTTTGCCAAGACCCTGGCCGGGTTGTGGCGGGAGTTCAAACCGGACCACGTGCTGGTGGAGCCCACCGGCGTGGCCGTGCCCCATCAGGTGAAGCAGGCGGCGGCCATGTCCGGCCGCGACGCCAAGCTGGAGATGGGCCCGGCCATCGTCCTGTTCGACGCCACCCGGCCGGCCGAGCTGTTGGACATGGACATGCTGGGCCGCCTGGTGGTGACCCAGGTGGTGGACGGCGACATCCTGGCCATCAGCAAGGTGGACGCGGCCGAGGAAGGGGCCTTGGCCTTTGCCGAAGAAAAGCTTCGGGAGTTGAACGCGCATGCCCAGATCCTGCGTTTGTCCTCCTTCACCGGCCAGGGCCTGCCGGAGCTGCGGGACCTCATCGAAAACTGGAAGGAGAAATAGCCATGACCGAACCGGGCAACACCGAACACGGCTGTTACACCGAACATGGGGTCAGCGGCTACGGGGTGGCTGTGAAGCTCTCGCGGGCCGAGGCCATGGATGCCGCCTGGGTCCGGGCCATGGGCGAGGAGATGATGCTGACCATCGCCAACAACTGCATGGGCAAGGGGGCCCGCTGCATCGGCCACATCAAGAGCCACATGCAGACCGAGACCGGCACCCTGAAGGCCGACACCATCGGCACCTCCCACGGCACCTATTCGTCGGGCGAGCTGGCCGGCCCGGTGACCGAGATCTACATGGCGGTCAACAGCATCGTGCAGGGCATCCCCGAGGACCAGGTGCGCTCCGCCACCCTGGACGGCATCCACGCGGTGGCCCTGGCCCGGGGGCTCAATCTGATCCGGGAGAAGGAGCACTCCTACTTCGACGAGTTCGACTTCACCGCCTCCAAGCAGGAGTACGCCAAGAAGCTGGCCGAGCAGTTCGAAGAGGGGGACGAGTAGGCATGCGGCTGGTCACTGTGCAGGGCACCATGGGCAGCGGCAAGACCAGCCTCATCAAGGAGTTGGTGGGGCGGCTGCACCGGGAGGGGCGGGCCACCGCCCTGGTGGAGAACGAGGAAGGCGAGGTGCGGGTGGAGCCGGAGTTCAAGGCCTCCCACAACCTGGTGGTGGAAAAACTGCGGGGCGGTTGAGCCGGCTGCAGTCTGGCCTCCAGTCTGGTGGCCCGGTTCAAGAAGGTGCACCAGAAATACCACCCCGACGTGTTGTTCCTGGAGCCCTCGGAGATGGTGTTGACCAAGGAGACCCGCGATGTCACGGCCATGGGCCAGCGGGACATCCGGTACGTGAACGGTCCGGTGGTGACTTTGGTGGACGGCCCCGGCTTTGCCTTCAACTGGCAGGAGCGCGGCCCCCTTCTCCGGGGCCAGATCATGGGGGCCGACCTGGTGGCCGTGAGCCGGGCCGACCTCTTGGACGAAGACGAGTTGTACGCGGTGGAGCAGGAGCTGGCCGAGCTGAGCGAGGGCATCTTCCGCCTGAGCCTGCCCCGCCAATGGGGGGTGCCCCAGATCCTGGCCGCCCTGGCCAGCGAATAGGAAGAACTATCGGCGGGACCCGGAGGGCCGGGGCTGCCGCGGGAGGCAAGAGATGAAAACTTGGCAATGTACAGTATGCGGCTGGACGACCACGGCTGAACCCAAGCCCGCGGTCTGCGTTCATTGCCAAGCCAAGGGTGACAAGTTGAAGGCCAAGGAGGCCTGCCAAGCTTGAGTAGCCGCGAGCCGGTTTTTGGTCACCGGCCCGCGGAAGGTCTTTATTCGTACCGGCGAGGGGAGCAAACCCCGCCGGGGAAAGGGAGAGATTAAGCCATGATGACCCCATTGGAAAGAGTCGCCACCACCATACAGCACAAAGAGCCTGACCGCGTGCCCACCGCCCCCCTGGTTTGCGGCGCGTCGCGGCGGGTGTACGGCTGTTCCTACGCCGAGTGGGCCCAGGATGGCGAGATGGCCGCCAAAAGCATGATCCAAGCCCAGGACCTGATCGGCTTTGACGGCTTCCTGAGCCTGGTGGACCTCAGCGTGGAAGCGGCCGACTTGGGCCAGGAGGTGTTGTTCCCCCTGGAGGACACTCCCCATCCCAACTATGACAACCCCTTCATCACCTCGCCCGACGACTACGCCAAGGTCCAGCCCGTGGACCCCACCAAGTCCAAGCGCATGAGCGAGATGATCAAATACTGCGACATCCTGGCCAATGAGCGCGGCTCCACCGTGCCGGTGATGGGCTTTGTCTATGGCCCCTTGGGCATCCTGTCCATGATGCGTTCGGCCGAGAAGCTATTCGTGGATTGCATGAAGCACAAGGAAGCGGTTATCGCCGCCGAGGCTGCCATCACCGACATGCTCATCGACTACTCCTTGGCCCTGGTCAAGGTGGGCTGCCACGCCATCGTGCTGGACACCCTGTTCGCCTCGCAGTGCATCATGAGCAAGAAGCTGTGGATGGACATCGAGGGCCCCTTTGCCCGCAAGATCGCCAAGGCCATCCACGATGCCGGCGCCATGGTCATCGTGCACAACTGCGGCAACGGCATCTACTTCGACGTGCAGATCGAGACCATGCAGCCCGAGGGCATCTCTTGCGCCTACGTGCCCGACGACTGCAAGACCTGGACCGAGACCAAGGAAAAGTGGGGCGACAAGACCACCATCATCGGCTACATCGAGCCGGCCCGCTACCTGTTCCTGGGCACTCCGGACGAGGTCAAGGAGGAGTGCAAGAAGGAGATCAACGAGTTGGCCAAGGGCGGCGGCTTCGTGCTGGCCACCGGCTGCGAGTTCCCGCCCAACGGCTCCCTCTTGAACGCCATCGCCATGATGGAGGCGGGCGAGCTTTACGGCAAGTACTAAAGGCTTTTCCGGCGGCGGCTGACGGGAGAGGCGGTGAGGCCGCCTCCCGCGGCCGCCCCGGATCAGCCCAAGGATTTCGGCGGAGCCGTGTCCTGGGAGGGACCTCCCCCAAGGAGGGCAGGCGCGGTTTCGTGCTGGGGGCTTGCCGGCATCTTTTCCCGGCAAGCCCCCAGCTTCGAATTCCATAGGTATACTTTGAGGCCATTGCATGGTGAAACACATAAAACGTGTTGATATTATGTCAAAAATGGCTGTGAAACATGATTACGGCAGGCAATGGCCGATGCGGGCCAAGGATGGCCCGCCAAATTGCAAGCTTCAAAAAGCTTGCAATTTGTGAGGGTTGGCAAAACCCGGGCCCCCGGCAAGCTCTGCTTGCTGGGGTGGAGTCAGGTTTTTGCCAACCCGACATTGCACGGGGCAGGACGCCCCGTGCAATGCTCTCACTTTATGATTTAGCCTATTAATCAGCGGGCGAGCCCGTGGCTCACCGCTACCACCTGTGCTGCGTGAGGTGTTAGACGTGACGCAATCCGAAGCCCCCAAGGTGAAGACGGCCATTGAATGCGGAATCGAGGAATATTCCATCAGCCAGGAGCCCAACTACATCCCGGTGGGTCAGGAAGTGGACGTATTTTTAAGGGCCTATGGCCTGAAGCTGCCCATCATGCTCAAGGGTCCCACCGGCTGCGGCAAGACCCGTTTCCTGGAGCACATGGCCTGGCGCCTGGGCCGTCCCTTGGTCACCGTGGCCTGTCATGAGGACCTGACCGCCAGCGATCTGGTGGGACGCTACCTCCTGAAGGGCGCCGAGACCCTGTGGATGGACGGGCCCCTGTCCCTGGCCGTGAAGCACGGCGCCATCTGCTACCTGGACGAGGTGGTGGAGGCCCGGAAAGACACCACGGTGGTGATCCACCCCCTCACCGACGACCGCCGGGTGCTGCCCCAGGAGAAGCGGGGCAAGATTTTGGAAGCCCATCCGGACTTCCTGTTGTGCATCTCCTACAACCCCGGCTACCAAAGCGTGATGAAGGACCTGAAGCACTCCACCCGGCAACGCTTCGTGGCCCTGGAGTTCGACTATCCCCCGCCAGGGCTGGAGAAGCAGATCCTGATCAGCGAGACCGGTCTGGACGAGGCCCTGGCCGCCCAACTGGTCAAACTGGCCGAGATGGTGCGCAATTTGAAGCAGCACGGCCTGGAGGAGGGGGTCAGCACCCGGCTGTTGGTCTACGCTTCCAAACTCATCGTTTCCGGGGCCAGCCCGGCCCAAGCCGCCGACGTGGCCATCACCCGGCCCATGACCGACGATCCCGAGATGCAGACGGCCATCGCCGAAATCGTCTCGGGCATCTTCTAGGCGCGTCATGCTGGCCAGAGCTACCGGCCGGGTGGACGCCTTGGGAGAGTTTCTCGCGGCCCATCCCGGGTTTTTGGAGAAGCTCCCGGAAAACCTGCAACCTTTTTACCTGACCATCTGCGGCTACATCACCCATTTGCGCTCGGCCAAGTCCCGGGTCTACTTCATGGAAATGTTCCAACTGGTGCAGGGGCTGGCCGGCCGGGAAGACGCCCGGGTGCTGTTGGAAGAGGCCGTGGCCATGGGGCCCCGCCAATGGGCCCTGGTGAAGCCTTTTCTGGAGACCGCCCGCGGCCTGGAGGGCTCCGAGGAATCCCTCCGGACCTACGCCCGCTTCGTGCGCGCCCTGGCCACCAGCGACATGGACGTGGCCCTGGTGTTCCTGAACCAGACACCCGGCGCCCTGGAGCGCTTCGGCCCCGCCGATCTGTTGGGTTGGGGGCGGCCCGCCCTGGAGTGCCTGGAGGCCGGCCGCCTCATGTGGAAGCCGGCCCGGGCCTATCTGGAGGAGGCGGTGACCGACCGCTGCGCCACCACCCGGGAGCGCTGGTGCTTCCTCCTGGAGCAGGCCCAGGTGGTGGCCATGGTCTCCGAGAACGCGGCCGAGGCCTTCATCCGCCTGGGCAGCCAGGCCTGTCTGCTCCTGAACGAGGAAGAGACCAAGGCCTGGGTGGACCAGGGGCTCAAGACCTCGGTGGGCGAGGAGGATCTGGTCGACTATTTCAAGGCCGTGTCCTTTCGCTCCCTGGCCAGCCGCGACAATCTGGCTTCGGGCCTGCCGCTGACCCGGGCCGCCGGCACCCTGGCCCTGTTGTGCGAGGCCTTTTTGGGCCGGCCGCTCAAGATCAGGGCCAACAGCAGCCTGGCCGGGGTGGCCGGCTTCCGGGGCGGGGGGGCCACCGACGGCTCCACGGTGTACCTGCCGCCCACGGTGCCCGGCTTCTCCCACTACAAGCTCATGGCCCTGCACCAGGCCGCGCTGCTCCGGAACGCCGACCACAACCCCCGGGACCTTTCGCCGGACGAGCACGCCGCGGCTCATTTGGTGGCCGACGCCAAGCTGTTGGAGGTGATGCCCGGGCTCAAGGCAGAGATGGCCCACCTGGCCGGGGAGGAGTTCCCGGCCGAGTACCCCCACGACCTGCCGCGGCCCGGCCTGGATCTCCCCTGGTGGGGCGATTACCTGCCCCACCTCACCCGCCAGACCCGGTCCACCGTGGAACGCATCAAGACCAAGGCCGCGGAGGAAGTGGACCTGCCGCCCGAGGTGCTGGAGCGTTTGGTGACCTACATGATGTCCCAGGGCCAGCGGGACGAGAACGCCATCTGGAACCAGCTCACCCTCATGTTCGACGACCTGGAGATGCTCTCCCCGGACGCCGAGGACCTGGAGGAGAATTTCCAGACCTTCTTCTACAAGGAATGGGACGCCAACCAGATGGACTACAAGTCCGACTGGTGCCTGGTGCGGCAGCGGCGGCCCCCCAGCGACCCCAATGACTTCGTGGCCCGCACCCGGGACCGCATGAGCGGGCTCATCGGGCTGATCCGCCGCCAGTTCACCCGCCTGAAGCCCGAACAGTTCAAGCGCTACCGGGCCCAGCCCGCCGGCGACGACCTGGACCTGGACGCCCTGGTGGAGGCGGTGGTGGACATGACCCTGGGGGCCTCCTACAATGACAACGTGTACATCCGCCGCGACAAGCGGGTCAGGGACGTGGGGGTCTTGTTCCTGGTGGACCTCTCGGGCTCCACGGCCGAGGTGGTCAAGGGCCGGCGGGTCATCGACCTCCAGAAGGAGGCCATGGTGCTCATGAGCGAGGCCCTGGACACCCTGGGCGATCCCTTTGCCATCTTCGGCTTTTCCTCCCGGGGCCGCTTCCGGGTGGACCTCTGGTCGGTGAAGGATTTTGGCGAGCCCTGGTCGGCCAACGCCCAGTACCGCCTGGGCGCCCTGGAGCCCCTGAACCTCACCCGAATGGGCGCGGTGATCCGCCACGGCATCCACAAGCTGGCCAACCTGCCGGCCACCATCAAGCTGCTGATCATCCTCACCGACGGCCGGCCCTATGACCTGGAGTACGGCAACCTGGAATACGCCTGCCACGACACCAAAAAGGCGCTGATGGAGTGCAAGAACCACCGCATCAACCCCTTCATCATCACCAGCGACCAGAAGGGGGCGGACTACCTGAAGTTCATCTCCCCGGAAACCCAGGCCATCATCGTGCCCCAGGTGGAGCTGTTGCCCTTCAAGCTGCCGGCCATGTATAAGAGGCTTACCACCTGATGGCAGGTCGTTGAATGACCGCCGGCCGAACGTGCCAGGGATGGACTCTCTCAACATCCTGAAAAAGAACCGAAAGGACACCCGCATGGACCCCAAATACAAGCCCCTGGAAGAAAAGGCCATGGCCCTGGGCGCCGGGGACGCCAAGCTCATGGACACCAAGGACGTGGCGTTCGATCCGCGGTCGTATCTGAAGTGCCGCTTCGGCTGCAACCGCTGGGGCAAATACTGGACCTGCCCGCCCAACCTGAACCTCGGCCCCGAGACTTTCCACGAGGCCTTTGACCGTTACAGCACGGCCCTGGTGGTGAGCGCCCCGGACCCCAAGAAATCCCAGGAGATCACCCTGGAGCTGGAAAAATTGGCCATGCTGGAGCACGGCAGCATGTTCGCCATGGCGCTGGTCCTGTGCGTGATGTGCGACGAATGCGCCTTCCCCGAGCCCTGCCGCTTCCCCCACAAGGCCCGGCCCTCCATGGACGCCTACGGCATGGACATCGGGGCCACCGTGGCGCCCCTGGGCATGGAGGTGAAGTTCGACCAGGACGGCAAACTCCTGCCCTCCTGGTACTCCATGGTGCTCTTGGATTAGGGTTAGGGCGAGAACCTGCGATCCTTCCCGGGGAGGCCGCCTGCCGCAGCAGCGGGGGTCGGCCTCCTTTTTCTTTCTCTTGGGTGGGCGCGGCCGCTATCATGGCCTTGTGCACCCAGGGAGACCCACGGCAGGGAGACGCGGCCATGAAGTGGCTGGCCAGCATGGACAACAACTTCTTCTTCACGGTCTGCGACGTGCTCCTGGACCTGAAGGAGGCGCGGGAAAAGGGCGGGAACCGGCTGACCATCCCCCTGGTGCCCATGAAGCGCCGTTTCCAGGAGTTGAACCCGGCCACGGGAGGCGGCAGCCTGGAGGCCTATGGTGAGAGCCGCAGCGTGGCGGCAGGCTTCCTGCGCGACGTGGGCGTGATCCGCGACCTCCGGGAGACCCGCCAGGACCACCCCTGGGGCAGCCGCCTGGAGCTTTCCGTGGCCGAGCCCCTGTTTCCCCTGGCCCTCACCGCGGTCAAGGAGGAATACGCCCGCCGCGCAGCTCCCCCGCCGGGCCAGACCCCGGCCCCGGCCGCGGAGGGCCTGCCCTGGGGGCTGTTGCACCCGGGGCTCGGCCGGGTGGCCCGGGAGCCCTGGGAGCGGGGGGAGCGCGGCCGGGCCCTGGCCGCCGGCCGGGACCTGGTGCTCGCCCGCCTGGCCGAGGCGGTGGCCCGCCGCGGCGGCGGCCGGCCCAGCGGGCGGGAGCTGATCCACCGGGCCCTGGACCCGCCCCGGCCCCTGGTCTGCCTGGCCGATCTGGGCGCCGGCCCGGGCCGCCTGGCCCAGGAAGGCTACCGGGACCTGTTCCTGGGCCTTTGGGAGACCCTGGAGAGCGGCCTGCCCACGGCCGAGGCCGAGCTGAACGGCCGCACCGCGGCGCACTTCCTCTTTCTGCTCAGCCTCTGCCTGGAAAGGCTGGATTATGCGGATTGAGGCCATTGCATGGTGAAACACATAAAACATATTGATATTATGTCAAAAAGGGCTGTGAAACAAGATTACGGCAGGCAATGGCCGATGCGGGCCAAGGATGGCCCGCCAAATTGCAAGCTTAAAAAAGCTTGCAATTTGTGAGGCTTGGCAAAACCCGGGCCCCCGGCAAGCTCTGCTTGCTGGGGTGGAGTCACGTTTTTGCCAAGCCGACATTGCACGGGGCAGGACGCCCCGTGCAATGCTCTCGGATTGACGTTGGGAGTCTATTGGGAGAATTGGGAATGTGGGGGGAAGGGGTCCTTTTTTGAAAAAAAGGACCCCTTCCCCCCACGCCCCCCTTCCCCCAAAAAACTTTATAGTTTTAAGTATGTTATAGTTGACTGCTTTCGAGCCTGAATTTCTTTTAAAAAGGGGTGGTGAGCTGAAGAGAGCCATGGCGCGCATACTCCGACCTACGCCCGGCCCGAACTCCCGACGGCCAGAGGTGCGCCCGTGAGCCTGGCCGCGGAGATCCTGGCCCAGATGGAGGACCTGCCGGCCCTGCCCGCCGTGGTGGGCCGGGTCATGGCCCTTTCCCGGGACCCCGAGTTCGCCATGGGGGATCTGGTGGAGGCGGTGCGCCTGGACCCCGGCATCACCGCCACGGTGCTCCGGCTGTGCAACTCGCCGTTCTACGGGCTCCGCCAGCCGGTCAGTTCCCTGGAGCGGGCCCTGCCCCACCTGGGCACGGCCAAGCTCATTGAGATCACCCTGGCCTCGGCCGTGGCCAGCTTCTTCCAGGGCGAGCAGCCGGGTTATCTGCTATCCCGCGGCCAACTCTGGCGGCACAGCATCACCGTGGCGCTGATCGCCGGGCAACTGGCCCAGGACCGCGGCCTGGCCGAGCCGGCCACCCTGCACACCGCGGGGTTGTTGCACGACGTGGGCAAGCTGGTCCTGGCCGCGCACATCAACCAGGAGTTCCCGGAGATCGGGCGGTTGGTGTTGGTGGAGGGCAAAGAGCTGGTGGAGGCGGAGCGGGAGGTCTTGGGCATCGATCACGCCGAACTGGGGGGGCAGGTGGCGGACCGCTGGAACCTCTCCGCTCCGGTGGCCCAGGTGATCCGCCATCACCACAGTCCGGCCCAGGCCCCGGGCGACCGCGAGCTGGTGAACCTGGCCACCCTGGCCGACTACCTGGCCCACGCGGTGAGCGAGGAATACCGCCTGGGCCCCGAGCCGCTGGTGCCCCCCACCAGCCTGATCATCGACCTCCGGCTGGCCCCGGCCGATCTCCGGCGGCTGACCCACCAGATGCACGGCCTGCTGGAGAACGCCGGCGACCTGTTGGCCCTGGCCGGCTGAGCCGGGAAGCGCCGGGTCCGGGGCGGCGTGCGGCCCGGGGGACGTCCGCCCCCCTCAGCCCAGCATATCTTTCTCCCCGAACACCTCCGCGCTGAAGACGAGGATCTGCACCTTTTCGTCCCGCCAGCAGCCCTGGGGCAGGCCGGCCTTCAGGCAGGTGTGGTCCAGGAAGGTGTCGCGGTCCCAGCCCTGCTCCGTGGCCACCTGGGGCAAAAGCACCCCCCGGCCCCAGGGGCTGACCAGGTAGATGCCGTGCTTGCCCACCTCGATCTGGTTCACGTCGTCGATGGGGGTCAGGGGCGAAAGCACGCTGATCTCCAGGTCGATCTCCGGCACTTCCGCGGCCCGCACCGGGGAAAAGCGGGGGTCCTGGGTGGCGGCGGCCCGGGCCATTTGGCGCACGTTTTCCACCAGGGCCGCGTCGCTGGTGAAGTTGCCGATGCAGCCCCGCAGTTGGCCCTGGCGGTGCAGGGTCACGAAGGCCCCCCGGTGGAAGTCGAGCCCCGGCAGGTCGGTGGGGACCGGCGAGGGCGTGGAGTGGTGGGTCACCTCCTCCAGGATCCCCCGGGCCACGGCCAGGAGGCGTTTTCTCTCTTCGGCGGTCAGTTGACGGTCATCACTCATCGTTATCACTCCAAATCCTGGTCAGCGGGGGCGGCCGGCCGCCGGCCCTCCCGCCAGGCCCGGTAGTGGGCCAAGATTTTCCCATGGTCAAAGCACAAGCTTGCGGGCGCCGCGGCCGGCGCCACCACCCGCACCCGGCCCGCGTCGTCCCCGGCCCGGGGCTCCCCCGCGGCCCGGCCCACGAACACGGTGGAGAGGTTGTGCTGCCGGGGGTCGCGGTCCGGGCGGGAATACACGCCCAACAGCGCCACCAGCTCCAAGGTGAGCCCGGTCTCCTCGGCCGCTTCGCGCCGGGCCGCCTGCTCCACGCTCTCCCCATAGTCCACGAAACCCCCGGGCAGGGCCCAACCCAGGGGAGGGTTCTTGCGCTCGATCAACACGATGGGCGGTGGGTCCCCCTGATCGGTCAGCTCAATGACCACGTCCACGGTGGGGAAGGGGTTGCGGTAGACTTTGACTTCCCCACCGCAATGGGGGCAAATCAAGGTTCGGGGCACGCTTGTCCTCCTTCGGCTCGGCGGGCCAGGTATTCGGGGCAGCGTCCCGGGCACAGGGGCAAGAGCCGCAGGCAATAGACCAAATACTGCTGCCGGCAGATCTGGCCGTCGGCCGTGGGCACGAAATGCGGGCATTCCAGGCGGGCCAGGTCGGCCAGGTTTTTATCCATCAGGTGCCGCCGGGCGGTTTCCCGCTGCCCGGGGTCGGCCAGGCGTTGCAGACGGTGCAGGCGGTCCAGGGCCTGGGCCCCCAAGCGGCGGCGCTCCTGCTGCAAGGGGCACAGCGCCTGCTCCGAGGCCGTGGGGCTCGAGGTGCGGGTGCAATGCCGCCGCAGATAGTAGGCGCAGCTTCGGCCTTCCAGGCGCGCCAGGGGGTTCATGGGTTCACGTCCTGCTCTCCCTGGGGGGTGGCCGGCGGGCGGCCTCTTGGCGGAGCGGAGTTCCTTCCCTCTTCCCCCCGGGAATTTAGCATTGCTCATCCCTTTAATATTACGATTTTTTCCTGGGCCTGCACCACCCCAGCGCCGCCGGGGGCGTCGGCCGAGACTGGTTTTCCGGAGCGGCTAAGGTAAAGTAGTCGATAATGTTGATGAACTCCCTGGCAACTCCCCAAAGGGGGCCCTTTGTCACCCGCTGAAAAAAAATCTCCCTTGCCGCCCCCGCCGCTCCCGGCGGTGCGCCCCGCGGAAGCGGCCCCCACGCCGCCTCCCGGCCGGGTGCTGGCCGCGGTGAGCGGGGGAGGGGACTCGGTGGCCCTGGTCCACTATCTGGGCGCCTTGGCCTCGGCAGGGGGCTGGGAGGTGGTGGTGGGCCACGTGGACCACGGGCTGCGGCCCGACGCGGGCCGGGACGCGGAGTTTGTGGCGGGGCTGGCCCGGGATCTGGGTCTCACCTTTGCGCTGGCCCGGGTAAAGGTGCTTGCCCGAGGCCGCTCCCCCGAGGAGGCGGCCCGGGAGGCGCGGCGGGGGGCGCTCCGGGACCTGGCCGCGCGGGCCGGGGCCGGGGTGGTGGCCCTGGGCCATACGGCCGACGACCAGGCCGAGACCGTGTTGGCCCGGGTGCTCACCGGCGCGGGCCCCACCGGCCTGGCGGCCATGCGCCCCCTGGAAGACGGTTGGTGGCGCCCATTGCTCCATCATCGCCGGGCCGACCTCCGCGCCTGGCTCACGGCCCTGGGCCGGAAGTGGCGCGAGGACCCCACCAACCTTGCCCCGGATTTCCAGCGGAACCGCCTGCGGCACCGGGTGCTGCCCCTGGTGGAAGAGGCGGTGAACCCCCAGGCCACCCTGGCCCTGGCCCGCCTGGCCGGCATCTGCGCGGCCGAGGAGGACTACTGGGCCGGCTGGTGCGCCGAGGCCTGGCAAATCGCCGGCCGCGGGGAAGGGGACAGCCTGTGCCTGGACCTCAGGTTTTTCCGGGCCCAACACCCGGCGGCCCAGGCCCGGCTGGTGCGCCACCTGGCCCAGGCCCTCACCGGCGGGGGCCAGCATCTCTTGTCCCGGCAGGTGGCCCAGGTCTTGGAACTGGCCGCCGGCCCGCCGGGGCGGCAGCTGACCCTGCCCCGGGGCCTGACCGCCCACGCCGAGCGGGACACCCTGCGCCTGGGGCCGGCCGCCCCGCCGCCGCCCCTGGCCGCGGCGCTGGCCGGGCCGGGGGAGGTGGACCTGCCGGGCTTGGGGCAGACCCTGGTGGTGCGTCTGGCTTCCCGGCCGCCCCGCCTGGCGGCGCGGGGTCCCGTGGCCTGGCTGCCGGCCGGGGAGGTGGCCTGGCCGCTGACCGTGCGCTGGCCCCGGCGGGGGGAGCGTTTCCACCCCCTGGGCGCGCCGGGAGCCAAGCGGCTTTCCCGGGTCTTGATCGACCGCGGGGTGCCGCCGTGGTGGCGCGCCCGCCAGGTGGTGGTGGAAGACCAGCGGGGTTTGTGGTGGGTGGGGCCCCTGTCCGTGGCCGAGCGGGCCCGCCAGGGGGAGGATGCCCTGAATTTTGTTCAGCTTGCCCTCGTTGACACCCCCTGCCAACCCTCCTATACTAAAGTATTTTCACCTGGGGGCGAACCGGGCCATTCGGGCCATATCCCCTTGAACTCCGATGCAATATCAGAGTGAGAACTAAGTGAACCCTTTGTACAAGAACCTGGCCCTCTGGCTGGTCATCAGCTTGATGATGGTCTTTTTGTTCAACATGTTCAACCGGCCGGGCCAGGGCAACGAGTCCATGCCCTATTCGGACTTCCTGGAATCGGTGGACCGCAGCCAAGTGACCAACGTGGTGGTCCAGGGCCAGGAGATCAGCGGGGCCACCACCGAGGGCGTGCGCTTCCGCACCTATGCCCCGGATGATCCCGATCTCATCAAGACGCTCAGGGCCAAGGGAGTGCGCATCACGGCCAAGCCGGCCGAGGAGTCTCCCTGGTACATGACCATCCTGGCTTCCTGGTTCCCCATGATCCTGTTGATCGGCGTGTGGATCTTTTTCATGCGCCAGATGCAGGCCGGCGGCGGCAAGGCCATGAGCTTTGGCAAGAGCCGGGCCCGGCTCATGACTGAGCCCGGCGGCAAACGGGTGACCTTCCAGGACGTGGCCGGGGTGGAGGAGGCCAAGGAGGAGCTGGCGGAGATCGTCGAGTTCCTGCGTGACCCCAAGAAGTTCACCCGCCTGGGCGGCCGCATCCCCAAGGGCGTGCTCCTGGTGGGCTCGCCGGGCACCGGCAAGACCCTGTTGGCCCGGGCCATCGCCGGCGAGGCCGGGGTGCCCTTCTTCTCCATCAGCGGCTCGGATTTCGTGGAGATGTTCGTGGGCGTGGGCGCCAGCCGGGTGCGCGATCTGTTCACCCAGGGCAAGAAGCACGCTCCCTGCATCATCTTCATCGACGAGATCGACGCGGTGGGCCGCCACCGGGGCGCCGGTCTGGGCGGCGGCCACGACGAGCGGGAGCAGACCCTGAACCAGCTCTTGGTGGAGATGGACGGCTTCGAGTCCAACGAGGGGGTCATCCTCATCTCGGCCACCAACCGTCCCGACGTGCTGGACCCGGCGCTGCTGCGCCCCGGGCGCTTCGACCGCCAAGTGGTGGTGCCGGTGCCCGATGTGCGGGGCCGCGAGGCCATCCTGGGGGTGCACACCCGGCGGACGCCCTTGTCCTCCAACGTGGACCTCTCCATCCTGGCCCGGGGCACCCCGGGCTTCTCCGGGGCCGACCTGGAGAACATGGTCAACGAGGCCGCGCTGTTGGCCGCCCGGGAGAACAAGAACCAGATCGAGATGGACGACTTCGAACGGGCCAAGGACAAGGTGCTCATGGGCTCGGAGCGCCGCAGCCTCATCCTCACCGAGGAGGAGAAGAGGAACACCGCCTACCACGAGGCCGGCCACGCCCTGGTGGCCCTCTTGACCCCGGGCACCGACCCCGTGCACAAGGTCACCATCATCCCCCGGGGGCGCGCCCTGGGCCTCACCCAGCAGTTGCCAGTGGATGAGCGGCACACCTACTCCCGGCCTTATCTCCTGAACACCCTGGCGGTGTTGATGGGCGGCCGGGCGGCGGAGCTTTTGGTCATGGGCAACGTCACCACCGGGGCGGGCAACGACATCGAGCGGGCCACGGACCTGGCCCGCAAGATGGTGTGCGAGTGGGGCATGAGCGAGCGCATGGGTCCGCTGACCTACGGCCGCCGCGAGGAGCATCCCTTCCTGGGCCGCGAGCTGGGCAACCAGCGGGACTTCAGCGAGGATACCGCCCGCTCCATCGACGAGGAGGTCACCCTCCTGGTGACCGAGGCCTATGAGAGGGCCGCCGGGCTGTTGTTGGAGCACCGGGACAAGCTGGAGACCCTGGCCAAGACGCTGTTGGTGGAGGAGACCCTGGACGCCGAAGCGGTGGACGCCGTCATCACCGGCCGCCCCCGGCCGCCCAAGGCCGCGGCGGCCCCGGCCCCGCCTCCCCGGGAGCACGAGCTGCCCCCCGAGCCGCCGGAGATGGATGACGACCCGGACGAGGAACCGGGCGGTCCTTCCGGCGAAGGGCAGGGAGGTCCCTTTGTCCACTAGCATTCTGGCGGAAGTTACGCTTCCGCGCCCCGACCGGCCACCCGCCGCCGGGGAGCGCCGCCTGGTGTTCCGGGGCGGGAGCCTTCCCCTGGGCCAGGGCACCCTGGTCATGGGGGTGGTCAACGTCACGCCGGACTCCTTTTCCGACGGCGGCCTCTTTCTGTCCACCCAGGCCGCGGTGGAGCAGGGGGTGCGCCTGTGGGAGGAAGGGGCCCACCTCCTGGACGTGGGCGGGGAGTCCACCCGCCCCGGCTCGGACTCCGTGCCCGTGGAGGAGGAAATCCGGCGGGTGGTGCCGGTGATCCAGGCCCTGGCCGCCCAGACGAGCGCGGTGATCAGCATCGACACCATGAAGGCTCCCGTGGCCCGGGCCGCCCTGGAGGCCGGCGCCGCCGTCATCAACGACGTGGCCGCCCTGCGCTTCGACCCGGACATGGCCGCCCTGGCCGCCGAGAGCGGGGCCGGGCTCATCCTGATGCACATGCTGGGCAGCCCCAAAACCATGCAGGCGAACCCGGTGTATGAGGACGTGGTGGCGGAAGTGACCGCGTTTCTGGCCGCCAGGGCCGGGGCCGCCCGCGCGGCCGGAGTGCCTCCGGAACGTATCGTGGTGGACCCGGGCATCGGTTTCGGCAAGACCCTGGCGCACAACCTCACGCTCATCCGCCGCCTGGACCGCCTGGCCGCCCTGGGCTATCCCGTGCTCCTGGGGGCCTCCCGCAAAGCCTTCATCGGCACGCTCACCGGCCGGCCGGCCCTGGAGCGCCTGTACGGCACCCTGGGGGTGCATGTGCTGGGCGCGGCCCTGGGGGCCGATCTGGTGCGGGTCCACGATGTGGGACCACTGGTGGAAGCCTTGAAGGTGGTCGACGCGGTGTTGGCGGCCGGAGAGGCGTCATGAACGAAACCCTGGCCCTGTTCCGACAGATAAGCTGGAGCGATATCGTTGATATCGCTTGCGTGGCCTTTGTGGTGTACCAGACCATCCTCCTGGTCAAGGGCACCCGGGCCATGAACATGCTGGTGGGTTTGGGCCTGGTGCTGGTCACCCTCATGGTGAGCCAGTACTTCAATCTGCACACCATCAACTGGTTGTTGCAGTCCTTCCTGTCCTATTTGGTCCTGGTGCTCATCATCCTGTTCCAGAACGATATCCGGAAAGCCCTGGCCCAGATCGGCCGGCGGCCTTTCCTCACCCGCACGGCCGAGAGCCTGGACTGCCTGGAAGAGGTGGTCCGGAGCGCGGTGAACCTGGCCAGCCGCATGACCGGGGCCCTGATCGTCCTGGAGCGGCGCATCGGCCTGGCTGACTACGTGCAGGCCGGCGTGCCCCTGAACGCCTCGGTGTCCCGGGAGCTTCTGGTGCAGCTTTTCCAGACCAGCGGCCCCCTGCACGACGGCGCGGTGATCATCCGGGGCGACACCATCCTGGCCGCCCGCTGCATGCTGCCCCTGGCCTCGGGCAGCGGGTTGTTGCAGATGGGCTCGCGCCACCGGGCGGCCCTGGGCCTCAGTGAGGAGGCCGATGCGGTGTGCGTGGTGGTCAGCGAAGAGCGCGGCCGGGTCAGCGTGGCCCAGGGCGGCGAGCTGACCAAGGACCTGGACACCAACCAACTGCGCAATCTCCTGCACGAACTGATGGAACTGGGCGAGCGGAAAAAGCGCTGGCGTTTCGGCAAGGGGTAGGTTCTTGCTCAAGGTCATCTTGAACAACTGGTCGTGGAAGATCCTGTCCCTGGTGGTGGCCGTGGGCCTCTGGGCCCACGTGGTGGGCCAGGAGAAGACGGAAATCGCGCTCAACGTGCCGGTGGCCATCACCGGCGCGCCCGCGAATCTGGTGGTCAGCGATCAGGTGCTGCCCAACGTGGAAGTCCGCCTGTTCGGGCCCCGCAACCTCATCCGCCTGGTGGCTTCCGACGGCTTGGTGAAAAACATCAACCTCACGGACATGCAGGCCGGGGAGCACGTGTTCCAGGTCCTGCCCGAGGACTTCAACCTGCCCCCCGGCGTGGCCGCCGTGGGCATCAGCCCGGCCAGCATAAGGGTGGATCTCTCGCCCCGCCACGAACGCAAGGTGCCGGTGCGGCCGGTGCTTTCCGGCAAGCCCGCCCCGGGCTACGAGGTGAGCGAGATCACTTTCACGCCGGACAAGGTGGCCGTGAGCGGGATGAAGGAGCAGGTGGACGAGGTGGACTGGATCTGGACCGTGCCCATCGACGTCGGCGACCTGAAAAGCAACACCACCCGCAAGGTGGCGCTCCGGCCCTCGCTCGGCAAGAACGTCCTGGTCCGCCCCGACCAAGTGGAAGCCCGCATCATCGTGCGGCCCCTGCCCGGCAGGGAAGACGCCGACAGCTCGACTCCCCTTCCGGTCACTCCCTGACCTTCTGCGGGTCCCCGTGGGGGGACCCCACCTAAGGTGATGACATGACTTCTGCAGCAAAGATTTTCGGCACCGATGGGGTGCGGGGGGTGGCCAATGTCTACCCCATGACCGTGGAGATGGCCCTGGCCATCGGACAAGGCGTGGCCTCGGTCTTCAAGAACCACGAGCGCCGGCACAAGATCATCATCGGCAAGGACACCCGCATCTCGGGCTACATGTTCGAGAACGCCCTGGTGGCCGGCATCTGCTCCATGGGGGTGGATGTGATGCTGGTGGGCCCCCAGCCCACCCCGGCCATCGCCTTTCTCACCCGCAACATGCGGGCCGACGCGGGCGTGGTCATCAGCGCCAGCCACAACCCCTATGAGGACAACGGCATCAAGGTCTTCGGGGGCAACGGCTTCAAGCTGCCCGATCCCCTGGAGGAGCGGGTGGAGGACTTCGTGCGGCAGCGGGAGCGCTGCCCGGCGGACACCCAGGGCGGCCCGGTGCCCGGCCAGGTGGGCAAGGCCCGGCGCATCGACGACGCCACCGGGCGCTATATCGTGTTCCTCAAGAACTCGTTTCCGGCCAACCTCACCCTGGATGGGCTCAAGATCGCCTTGGACTGCGCCCACGGCGCCACCTACAAGGTGGCTCCGGCCGTGTTCTCCGAGCTGGGGGCCAAGCTCACGGTGACCGGGGCCGAGCCGGACGGCACCAACATCAACCGCGAGGTGGGGGCCACCCATCCCGAGAACCTGGCCCGCCTGGTCGCCACCGCGGGGGCGGACGTGGGCCTGGCCTTTGACGGCGATGGCGACCGCCTCATCATGACCGACGAGAACGGCCGGGTGGTGGACGGGGACCAGATCATGGCGCTCTGCGCCGACGACATGTTCACCATGGGCACCCTGAAGCACGCCACGGTGGTGGCCACGGTCATGTCCAACCTGGGCCTGGAGTTGTGCCTGCGGGAGCGGGGCATCCGCATGCTCCGCACCAAGGTGGGCGACCGCTTCGTGGTGGAGGCCATGGTCCAGGGCGGTTACAGCCTGGGCGGCGAGCAGTCGGGCCACATCATCTTCCTGGACTACAACACCACGGGTGACGGCATCCTCTCGGCCCTGCAAGTGCTGTCCATCATGCTCCGCACCGGCAAGCGCCTCTCCGAGCTGACGGCCATCATGCCCCGGGTGCCCCAGGTGCTCATCAACCTGCCGGTGACCAAAAAGCCGCCCCTGGGGGAGTTGCCGGGGGTGATGAAGGCTCACAAGGCCATGGACGAGCTTTTGGGTGAGCGGGGCAGGCTTTTGTTGCGTTATTCCGGCACCGAGTCCAAGATACGCATCATGGTGGAGGCCGAGGACCAAGCCCTGCTGGACAGGGTGGCCGGCGAAATGCAAGAAGTGGTGGCCCGGGAACTGGGCGCCGGATCGGAGGGCTAGAGGCGTGCTCCTGGCCATAGATGTGGGCAACACCAACACCGTGCTGGGCGTGTTCGAGGGCGACCGCTTCCTGGCCGACTGGCGGGTGCGCACCGAGCGGGAGCGCACCCACGACGAGATGGCGCTCCTCTTGCGCGGGCTTTTCGCGGCCAGTCCCCTGGCGCTCTCCTCCCTGAACGGTTGCATCATCAGCTGCGTGGTGCCGCCCATGCTGAGCACCCTGGTGCACTTCTGCTCCCGCTACCTCAAGGTGGACCCGGTGATCGTGGGCCCGGGCATCAAGACCGGCATGCCCATCCTCTACGACAATCCCCGCGAGGTGGGCGCCGACCGCATCGTCAACGCGGTGGCCGCCTATGAGCGCTTCCGCACGGACCTCATCGTGGTGGATTTCGGCACGGCCACCACCTTTGACTGCGTGTCAGCCAAGGGCGAGTACCTGGGCGGGGCCATCGCCCCCGGGGTGGTGATCTCCTGCGAGGCCCTGTTCCAAAAGGCCAGCAAACTGCCCAGGGTGGAGATCTTCAAGAAGCCCCGCCACGTGGTGGCCAAGGACACCATCAGTTCCATGAACGCGGGCATCATCTATGGCTATGCCGGTCTGGTGGACGGCCTGGTGCGGGCCATTCACCAGGAGCGCGGCGTGGAGAGCCGGGTGGTGGCCACCGGCGGCCTGGCCGGGGTCATCGCCGAGGCCTCGGCCACCATCGAGCACGTGGACGACCAACTGACCCTGGAAGGGCTCCGCCTCCTGTACCAGCGGAACCAATGATCTCAGCTTCCCCCATATCCCCCGCGGCTTGGCCGGCCTGGCCCGGGCCGGGGCGTTGCCTGGCCCTGGCCGCGCCTTCGGGCGCGGTGCCGCCGGACCGCCTGGCCGCCGGGTTGGCCGTCTTGGCCGAGCTGGTGGCCCCGGGTCCCGTGCGGGTGGACCCCCAGGTGCGGGACCGCGAGGGCTACCTGGCCGGTGGCGACGCGGCCCGAGCCGCCCACCTGAACGAACTGTTCGCCGACCCCGGGGTGGGGGCGGTGCTGGCCGCCCGGGGCGGCTTCGGGCTCTCCCGCCTCTTGCCCCGCCTGGATCTGGCCCGCCTGGCCGCCAGCCAAAAGCTTTTCCTGGGCTTTTCCGACCTCACCTGCCTGTTGAACGCCCTGGCCGTCCGCGGCCTGGTGGCGGTGCACGGCCCGGTGGTGACCCAACTGCCCCGCCTGGATCGCCAAAGCCGGGACGAGGTGGCCGCCCTCCTGGCCGGACGGCCGCCGTGGCCGGCCCCCCTGACCGGGCGGCCGGTGCGGCCGGGCCGGGCCCAGGGACCTCTCATGGGCGGCAACCTCACCATGCTCTGCCATCTCCTGGGCACCCCCTTCTTCCCGGCCCTGGGCGGCGCGGTGCTCTTGCTGGAGGACACCGGCGAGGCGCCCTACCGCCTGGACCGCCTCCTGACCCAGTTGGAGCTGGCCGGGGTGCCGGAGAGCATCGTGGGGGTGGCCGTGGGCGGGCTCTCGGCCCGGGGTTCCTACCCGGCCAATCGAGTGGCCGCGGTGGAGCGCCGCCTGGCCGACTGGGGAGTGCCGGTGGTGTGCGGCCTGGCCGTGGGCCACGGCCGGGCCAACCGGCCGGTGCCTCTGGGGGCGGGGTGCGAGCTGGACGGCGCGGCCGGCCGGCTCACCGTGGGGTGCGATTGTGCCTGACCTGACTCCCCTCGAGCAGCTCCTGGACCAGGGCGTGGCCCGGGGCGTGGCCCCGGCCGTGACGCTCCTCCTGTGGAAGGGCGAGCGCCCCCTGGCCACCCTGGCCGCCGGCCAGGGCCGGCCCGACACCATCTACGACCTGGCTTCCCTGACCAAGTGCCTGGCCACCGCGCCCCTGGCCCTGCAGCTACGGGAGGCCGGGCGCCTGGGCTGGGACCGCCCCCTGGGCGAGATGTGGGGCCGGGCCGTGCCCCCGGACAAGGCGGATATCACCCCCCGCCAGCTCCTGACCCACGCGGCTGGCTTGCCGGCCTATCGCCCCTACCATGAACTGCTCCTGAAATATTCCCCCACCATGCGCCGGGGACTTTTGAAGTCCATGCTCATGAACGAGCCCCTGGCCCACGCCCCGGGCGCCCTGGCCCTGTACAGCGATCTGGGTTACCTCCTCCTGGGCCTGGTGCTGGAGGAAACGGCCGGGGCCTATCTGGAGGCCTTGCTCCCCGGGCTCTACCGCAGCCTGGGGGTGGAGGGCCCCTGCTTCCTGCCCCTGGACCGGGAGCTGCCTTGGCCCCGGGAGCGGGTGGCCCCTTGTGGGCCCCTGCCCGGACGGCCGGTGGTGCACGGCCAGGTGGAGGATGAAAACGCCTTTGCCCTGGGCGGAGTGGCGGGCCACGCCGGGCTCTTCGGCACCGCGGGCCAGGTGGCCTCGGTGATGGACTCCCTGGTGCGCGCCGCCCGGGGCGGCGGGCCCTGGGACGCCGCCACGGGCCGCGAGCTGTTCCGCCGCGACCCCTCCCTGCCGGGCTCCCCCCGCACCCCGGGCTTTGATACGCCCACCGGCCGTGATAGCGCCGCCGGGCCCAACGCCCCCCAGGGCACCGTGGGGCACCTGGGCTTCACCGGGGTCAGCCTGTGGTGGCACCCCCTCTCCCGCCAAGGGGTGGTGCTCCTGACCAACCGGGTCGCTCTGGGCCGCGGCAACCTGCAAATCCGCGACTTCCGCCGCCAAGTGCACGAGCTGTCCTGGCCACTTTTGGGGCAATGAGGTTGGGGGAAAAACGGGAATGTGGGGGAAAACCCTTTTTTGTGAACAAAAAAGGGTTTTCCCCCACACCCCCAAAAAAAACCTTACAGTATTAGCTGGCAAGCGGTTTTGTGGCAGGCTGCCAGCCTGAGAACGGTTGAAGGTAGTTATCGTGGTTGATTCCGCCCAAGCAGAGCCCCGGAACCTGGACCCCGCCCTGAACCGCCCCCCGGAGCGGGTGAACAGCGTTCACCTCATGGGCATCGGCGGGGTGGCCATGGGAGCCCTGGCCGGGGCGCTCCAGAAGCGGGGCCTGGCCGTGCGCGGCTCGGACCGGCCTTTGTACCCCCCCATGTCCACCTTCCTGGCCGAGAAGGGCATCGCCGTGGCCCCGGGCTTTGCCGCGGCCAACCTGGAGCCCGCCCCGGACCTGGTCATCGTGGGCAACGTCATCCGCCGCGACAACCCCGAAGCGGTGGAGCTGGCCCGCCGGGGCCTGCCCTACCTCTCCCTGCCCCAGGCCCTGGGGCACTTCTTCCTGCCGGGCCGCATGTCGCTCGTGGCCGCGGGCACCCACGGCAAGACCACCCTCACCGCGCTGTTGGCCAGCGCCCTGATCAAGACCGGACGGGACCCGGGGTTCATGCTGGGGGGGCTCCTGCAAGAGGACGGGGCCAATTTCCGCGAAGGCGCCGGGCCGCATTTCGTGGTGGAAGGCGACGAGTACGACACCGCCTTTTTTGACAAACGCCCCAAATTCGTGCACTACCGGCCCCACATAGCAATATTGACCAGCGTGGAGTTCGACCACGCCGATATCTATCCGGATCTGGACGCGGTGCGGCGGGCCTTCGATATGCTGGTGGCGGCCCTGCCGCCCACGGGCGCCCTGGTGGCCTGGGGCGACGTGGCCGAGGTGCGGGTCCGGGCGGCCGGCGCGGCCTGCCCGGTGATCTACTACGGCGAGGCCCCGGGCAATGACTGGCGTCTGGTCTCCCTGGAGCCCGCGGCCCAGGGGGGCATGGACTTGGTGGTGACCACGCCGGAGCACGGCGAACTGGCCTTTTACTCCCCCCTGGTGGGCCGCCACAACGCCCTGAACCTCACCGCGGCCCTGGCCGCCCTCACCGCGGCCGGCCTGGACCCGGCCGAGGCGGCGGGGGCCCAGGCCGCGTTCGGTGGAGTGCGCCGCCGCCAGGAGGTGCGCGGGGTGGCCGGCGGGGTGGTGGTGGTGGATGACTTCGCCCACCACCCCACCGCGGTCCGGGAAACCGTGGTCGCGGTGGCCCGCTTCGGCCTGCCGGGCTGGCGGCCGGGCTCGGGCCGCCTGGTGGCGGTGTTCGAACCCCGCAGCAACACCAGCCGCCGCAACTTCTTCCAGGCCGCCTACGCCGGGGCCTTTCGGGGGGCGGACGCGGTGTTCCTGCGGGAGCCGGCCCTGGTGGAGGAGATTCCCCCGGCCGAGCGCTTCTCCGCCGCCCGCCTGGCCGCGGATCTTACCCGCCAGGAGATTCCCGCCCGGGCCTTTGCAGACACCTCCCGCTTGTCCGCGGCCCTCTGCGGCTATCTCCGGCCGGGCGACCTCTGCCTGATCATGTCCAACGGCGGCTTTGACAACCTGCACGAGAATCTGCTGGCCGCCTTGGCCGCTCGCGCTTAGGCTATCTCTTGCTCCGGGCCGGGAAACAGCCC
Source organism: Deltaproteobacteria bacterium (assembly GCA_020444165.1). The sequence continues at coordinate 99,876 of JAHLLK010000008.1, forward strand.
CGCCCGGACCTCTGGTCAAGCGGAAAACCCCGCGCTGTTCCCGGCCCGCGAGCCGGAATTCCCGGCGGATAAAATCTCAGGGCGCCGGGTTTCGCTCGTCATTTAAATTATATCAATTTAATATATTATTAAATATATGGTGATTCGGTGGCGGGTATGCCGCCCGCGGGAGGGCCTTGCTCTGGCGGCCGTTCCCAGCCCCGCCGCGGACTGGCCGTTGGGACCCGGCAGTCCCGGCGACTGGGCCGTGGAGTCCTGGGACGGCTCGCTGATTAGGAGATATAGGTTACCATTTTCAATGTGTTGTATTCTGCCCCGCGGAACAGGCCGGGACGCGGGGGTGTCCCGCGGGGAGCCTGGGCGAGGCCGAAAACCCTGGAGGGCGGGAGTAGCGGGGGCAGCTCTCCGGCAGGTAACCCGACCCTACGCGGAGGTGGTCCAATTCCGGGAATAATTCTCTTTCACGGAGACGAATTCCTTTGTGCCATCCCGCAATCCTGGATTCCAAAACAGCTGAATCGCTCAAGCCCAAACACAGCCTGGAAAAAATTTGCCGAGGCTCCTCTTAATCGGCCAAGTTGTCCTTTTATGCTCCTTTGTGAACTAATATACTAGGCGCTGTCGTGGGGGGCACGGTTTTTGCTGCTCGTACATCTGAGCCTGGTTCCGGCTGCGCAATACCTCTGCTTCTCTCTCCATATCGCTGCCCGCTGGATGCCCGCCCCCGCAAGCCTGCCCACCCGGAACCATAAATTTTTGCAGTCTCAACGCGTGAGGTGACAGATGGTGGGGAGAAATTTGACCATTGGCGGCAAAATCACCGCTGGGTTCGGCACGGTGTTGTTGCTTCTGGTTTTGGCAGGGGTTTTGAGCTTTCTGGGCGTGGGCAACATCGTGCACAACGCCACGGAAGTGATCCAGGGCAATGCCCTGGACGGCGAGCTGGCCCAGAAGGAAGTGGACCACCTCAACTGGGCCGGCAAGGTCAACGCCCTGTTGACCGACGACAAGGTCACCGAGCTGAAGGTGGAAACCGATCCCGCCAAATGCGCCTTTGGCCGCTGGCTCTATGGCGAGGGCCGCCAGCAGGCCGAGGCCCTGGTGCCCAGCCTGGCCCCCCTGCTCAAAGAGGTGGAGACGCCCCACGCCCACCTGCACGCCTCGGCGGCCGAGATCAAACGCCTGTACCACCCCGCCGATCTGGGCCTACCCGGTTTTCTGGCTCAAAAAGAAGTGGACCACCTCAAATGGTCCAACAATATCTGCGGCTTGTTCCTCCGCAATGAACCCGCCCTGACCGTGGAGACCGATCCCACCAAATGCGCCTTCGGCCGCTGGCTCTATGGCGAGGAAGCCAAGCGCGAGGCCGCCGCCAACCCCAAAATGGCCGCCCTGTTGGAAGCCATCAAGGAACCCCACGCCAAGCTGCATGATTCGGCCCGCCGCATCGGCGCGGTCTACCGCCAGGTGCATCCCGGGCTTATCGACCTGCTCCTGGCCCGGCTTAACGACCACTACGCCTGGGCCCAGCGGGTCTCCGAAGCCATCATCCTGGGTGAAAAGGGCCTGTCCGTGCAGATGGACCCCACCAAATGCGGCTTTGGCCAATGGCTGGTCAGCCCCGAGGCCCAGGCTTACGAGAAGGCCGCCCCGGCCCTGGCCTCCCTGCTCCAGTCCGTGGACCAACCCCACCGCGCCTTGCACGATTCAGCCCGGGCCATAGACCGGGCCCTGGCCTCGGGCAACAAGGCCCAGGCCGAGCAGATCTTCCAGGCCGCCACCCTGTTCGCCCTGGACCAAGCGAACAAGATATTCCAAGAGGCGATCAAATCCGAGCAGGAATTGGTGGGGGGCCGCGCCGCCGCCACGGCCATCTTCACCGGCGAAACCCTGGAGCGATTGGAGGAAACGCGGAGCGTTCTCCACCAGATGCAGAAGGAAGCGGAAAACTCCCTCCAGGGCGTCAAGGCGGCCCAGGTCATCTATGCCCAGCAGACCATGCCCGCCCTGCAAGAGACCCAGAAGCTGTTGCACCAGATCCGCCAGGACGCCCAGGCCCACGTGATGACCGACCAGGCCATGCTCTCCGCGGCCGAAGGCACCCGCTGGCAGGTGTCGGTGGTGGCCGTGGTGGCCGTGGTCATTGGGGTGGTGCTGGCCTACTTCATCATTCGGGGCATCAACCTCCTTCTGCGCAGCGTCACCCACCGCCTGGCCAGCGGCGCGGAGAACATGGCCGCGGCCTCCCGCGAGGCCTCCTCGGCCAGCCAGAGCCTGGCCCAGGGCGCCAGCGAGCAGGCGGCCAGCCTGGAAGAGACCAGCGCCTCCATGGAAGAGATGGGCGCCATGACCAAACGCAACGCCGAGAGCTCCCAGGAGGCGGACCGCCTGATGGAGGAGACCCGCCAGGTAGTGGAGACCTCGGCCCAGGCCATGCACCAGCTCAAAGAGACCATGTCCCGCATCAACCAGGCCAGCGGGGAAACCGCCAAGATCATCAAAACCATCGACGAGATCGCCTTCCAGACCAACCTGTTGGCCTTGAACGCCGCGGTGGAGGCCGCCCGGGCCGGCGAGGCCGGGGCCGGTTTCGCGGTGGTGGCCGAAGAAGTGCGGAACCTGGCCATGCGAGCCGCCGAGGCCGCCAAAAACACCACCACGCTCATCGAGAGCAATCTGGAGATCATCCGCCAGGGGGCCAAGCTGGTGGACGACACCGACCAGGCTTTTGGCCAGGTGGAGGAATGCTCCCAGCGGGCGGCCGGCCTGGTGCGGGAGATCACCTCCTCGTCCCAGGAACAGGCCCAGGGAATCGAGATGGTCAACCGGGCCACCAGCGAGATGGACAAGGTGACCCAGTCCGTAGCCTCCAACGCCGAGCAGTCAGCCGCCTCTTCCGAGGAAATGCAGGCCCAGGCCGAGACCCTGCACCAGATGGTGGAGGAGCTGCGCGGCATGGTGGACGGCGGCGGGGCGGGGAACGGCCGCCGTGCGCTCGCGCCAGGCGTGCCGCGCCAGCTTCCCGCGCCGGACTGGCGCCCCAAGAAGGAGGATTTCTAGCAGGCTGTTGAAAAATTGCCTGTTGGAGCTTCGTGAAGGGGGCTCGGTCCTCGGCGGACGCCGCCCGTAGCAGCGCTAGCCAAAGGGCAAGGGGCTTGAGGCCTGACGGCGAGGCGCCCCGGCTGGCGCCCCGCTGCCAAGGCGACCAAAAAACATGCGGGGCGGGGCAAGGGGCTTGGTGCCTGACGGCGAGGCGCCCCGGCTGGCGTCCCGCTGCCAAGGCGACCAAAAAACTTGCAGACGGGGGGTTAGTCCCCGCCGGGGGGCTGCCGCCAGAGCTGACCCTCCCAGCCGTGGCGCCAGGCCCGGGCGATCTCGGCCAGGCCCTGAGCCAGGAAGCGCTCCGCGGTCTCCCCCCCGGCCTCGTCCCGGAAGCCGCTCACCACCAGGCGCCCGCCCGGCGCCACCAGGGCGGCCAGGTCCGGGGCCAAGGCCCGGAGGAGCGCTCCGGGCAGGTTGGCCGCCACCAGAGGGAACTGGCCCCCCAGGGCCCGGTGGTCCCCGGTCAGGAAATGCACCAACCCGCCGGCCAAGGGGTTCAGCCGGCGGTTGAGGCCCACGGCCCGCCGTGAGGCCGGATCCGGGTCCACCGCGGCCACCCGGAGCCCCCCCTTCAGGGCCAGGGCCAGGGCCAACACCCCGCTGCCCGCGCCCACGTCCGCCGCCCAACTCCCCGGCCCCGGCGGCTCGCCCCACTCCCCCTGCAACAGGCGTAAGAGGAGATGCAGGTTCAACCAGGTGCTGGGGTGATCCCCAGCCCCGAAAGCGGTAAGCGGATCGATGATCAAGACCTCGGGCCCGGCCACGGCGCCCCCCCAGGCCGGCGCCAGCCGGAGGCCCGGCCCCGGCTCCACCAGGGGCGCCGGGGCCCATTCCCGCCCGGGATCGCGCAGCACCAGCTCCCGCACCCGGGGAGGCGTTTCCAAATCGGCCCAAGCCTTCAGGGCGGCGCGGGAGGCCGGCGCGTCCGGCCACAAGCTCAGCACCCGCCGCTCGGCCTGCCACACCCGGGCCGCGCCGGCCCGCTTCAGCTCCCGCACCAGCCCACGGGCGGTCTGACTGTCCGGCGGGAAGAAGATGGCTTCAATCCAGGCCGTGGGTGGGACCCTGGTTTCTGGCGCAGGCAAAGGTGGACTCCTTGAAACTAAGTGGAACCGGGGCACATGGCTGGGCCCCCCGCGGGCCGGTCCCCATCTTACTGAGCCCGGGGTCCGGCTTCATCCTTTTTCCGAGCCTCATGGCGGAAGCTGGGCTCCCCCACGGCGGAGCACGGCGCAAAAAAAAATCATTCCCAGCTTGCACCATCCCCGGGGCGTGCTGATATTCCTACTATCCCAGACGGAATCCGCTGGGGAGACCGGTCACCAGCCCTGTGGGAGCCAAGAAACCAGCGGATAAGTCCTGAGGATTATTAGCCTCGTATCTTGCTGAAAAACACCGCGAGCGCGATTTGCCGCCCCCGGTGATTAAATCAAACCAGGAGAGATAGTCGACGTCGGGCACGCGGACGAGGAACGTACAAGGTTTTAACACTGCTGTTAAAATAGGTTTTCACTTTTTTCCCGAGTGATTGTATCGATAGGTGAAAATTATGCGGAGTGCGTGACGTAACCCCATATCCGCGATATCATGAAGGCTATCATTGTTAGCCGCGTTCCACAGAAAGGTGAGTGTCATGGTAGAGGTCACTGAAAGCGCCAGCCAGGCTATCAAGGGCTTTCTGGCTGAGAAGAATCTAACCACCCCGCTGCGGGTCTACTTGCAGGAAGGTGGTTGAGGCGGTCCGTCGCTGAGATTGGTTCTGGATGAACCGAAAGACTCCGACGAGAAGTTCGATGTGGACGGCCTCACCTACCTTATTGACAAGGACCTGGCCCAGACCGCCGGTACCGTGAAGGTGGACTTCGTGGACAACGGCTGGCAGCAGGGCTTCGTGGTATCTTCCACCAACCCCGTGGGCGCTCCCAGTTCCTGCGGCAGTGGTTGCAGCTGCTAATTTCGATCGGGGGGTCCCCTACCCGGGGGACCCCCCGGCGTTGCCGCCGGTCGCAATGCGGGTCGGCCGCGTGCCGCGGCTGGCGTAGCGGGTCGGCCGCGTGCCGCGGCTGGCGTAGCGGGTCGGCCGCGTGCCACGGCTGGCGTAGCGGGTCGGGTTGAGTTGCCATGCAAACGGGGGCACCGTCGCTCCCGAAGTTGAGCCGCATCAAACAGAACCGCATCTCACGGCCGCGCCGCCCTGGCGGGCACATCTCGTTTGCCCTGGCCCATCCTCCCACGCTTTTCTTGTTCCCAGCTCCCGCTCTTCCGGTCTCCTGGGTTCCCAGAAGCCTCCCAGCTTCCGCAACTCCCGCCGGACCGCACCACACCCCGCGGGACCGGGCCGGCGAATCCGGTATTTCTCCTGAACGGAAGCGGGCTGGGGTATCGCTGCCGGCGGGAAAAACTTCGGCTGCCTATCTGAAAATTAAATGTCAATTATAGGTTGAACAACTGGGTCGCCTGCCTTACTGTTAAATCAAAGATTACCAGAGCGCCTTCTTCGGGAAGCGGGAGTGATCTTGTTGGGCAACTGGTTGTATTTTGGAAGCAAAGGTCAGATTTTACCGATCTGTTTCCAAAGTTGGTGGTTATCGGCAACAAATATGACGGCGCGATGTATGGCGGCTTTTTTATGATAAGTGTCCTGCCTATATCCGTCAGCCGCGCCCGTGGAGAAAGGTGGATATCATGGTGGAGGTAACTGAAAGCGCCAGCCAAGCCATCAAAGGCTTCTTGGCGGAAAAAAACCTGGCGTCCCCCTTGCGGGTCTATCTCGAGGAAGGGGGCTGTTGTGGGTCGTCCCTGCGCTTGGTCTTGGACGAAGCCAAGGCCAATGATGAAACCTTCGACGTGGACGGCCTGACCTATCTCATTGACAAGGACCTGTCCCAGACCACCGGCGCCGTGAAGGTGGATTTCGTGGATAACGGCCGGGAGAAGGGCTTCGTGCTCTCCTCGGCAAATCCCCTGAACGGCGGCGGCTCCTGCGGCGGCGGCAGCTGCTGCTGCTGAGGTCCTGAATTTCCCGCGGGACGCCGGCCCCCGCCGGGTCCCGCTCCGTTTCTGTTGGTTTGTTCAGGCGGCCTCCGTCCTCTCGGGCGGAGGCCCTCTTTTTTTCTGGGTAAATGCCTATGGAATCACTAATAGAGGCCATTGCATGGTGAAACACATAAAACGTGTTGATATTATGTCAAAAATGGCTGTGAAACATGATTACGGCAGGCAATGGCCGATGCGGGCCAAGGATGGCCCGCCAAATTGCAAGCTTAAAAAAGCTTGCAATTTGTGAGGCTTGGCAAAACCCGGGCCCCCGGCAAGCTCTGCTTGCTGGGGTGGAGTCACGTTTTTGCCAAGCCGACCTTGCACGGGGGCGGGACGCCCCGTGCAATGCTCTCTAATAATTGGTCCGTCCTCTCTCCCCGCCCGTCGCCGGCTCCTTGGGGCCGTTTCTCTTTGAACCATTTCGTCCCGCGCTGCGTCCGGATTTGGTTGAAGACCTGCCTCCGGCCAGGTATAAGGTTGAAATTTGCGTAGACTACAAAACATGCGAGACAGCTATGAAAATCCTAGGCGTGGTCCCCACCCCCTTCTTTGCCGACCGTGGCTGCCACATGCGCATTTTAGGCGAGGTGCAGGCCCTGCAGCGCCGGGGGCACGAGGTTCTCTTGGTCACCTATCACCTGGGTCGTGACGTGGAAGGTGTCCCCGCCCTCCGGACCCGGGAAGTCAAATGGTACAACAAGCTGGAGGCCGGCCCGGCCTTGGGCAAGTTCTATCTGGATATCTTGTTGTGGTGGAAAACCGTCCAGGCCATCCGGGAGTTCAAACCCGATGTGCTGCACGGCCACCTGCATGAAGGGGCCTTCCTGGCCCTCATCGCCCGTCCCTTTGCCGCCCCCAGCACCCCCGTGGTCTTCGACGTGCAGGGCAGCCTGACCCAGGAGCTGGACTCCTACGGTTGGCTCAACAAAATGCCGTTCATACGACCCTTGTTCCGCTGGGTGGAGAACTGGATCAACCGGCGCAGCGAGCAGTTGGTGGGCTCCAACGTCATGGTCAGCGAGTTCCTGGTCAAGGAGATGGGCCTGCCGCCGGAGCGGGTGCGCACCATCATCGATGGGGTGCACATGGGCTTCTTCCAGGGCTCCGGCAACCGCAACCTGCGGGCCGAGCTGGGCATCGATCCCCAACGTCCCATCGTCCTCTACACCGGGGCCCTGTTGGCCTCCAAAGGGGTCAACAACTACTTCGAAGCCATCCCCCACGTGCTCAAGGAGTACCCCGAGGCCTTCTTCCTGGTGGTGGGCTATCCCGTGGAGGAGAGCCAGAAACTGGTGGCCTCCCTGGGCGTGGCCGATCACGTGAAGTTCCTGGGCCAGGTGGACTACTTCGAGCTGCCGGACTATTTGGCCATCGGCGACGTGGCCGTGGACCCCAAGGAGGACGTGGCCGGGGAAGCCAGCGGCAAGATCATCAACTACATGGGCGGCGGCCTGCCCGTGGCCTGCTTCGACAACTCCAACAACCGCACCTTCCTGGGCGACACCGGAGCCTTTGCCCCGGAACGCAGCCCCCGCGGCCTGGCCCAGGCCATCATGGAACTCTTGGCCGATCCCCAGGCCCGGGCCGAAAAAGGCCGCGAGGCCGTCCGGCGGGTGGAGGAGCAGTTCAGCTGGGAAGCCGGCGGACGGCGCTACGAGGAAGCCTTCGAGGACGCCATCCGCCAGCGTAGGGGATGCCGCACAACCTGCTCGTAAACGAGCTGTTGCGAGGATATGAGGCCATTGCATGGTGAAACACATAAAACGTGTTGATATTATGTCAAAAATGGCTGTGAAACATGATTACGGCGGGCAATGGCCGATGCGGGCCAAGGATGGCCCGCCAAATTGCTTGCTTTAAAAAGCTTGCAATTTGTGAGGCTTGGCAAAAACCGGGCCCCCGGCAAGCTCTGCTTGCTGGGGTGGAGTCACGTTTTTGCCAAGCCGACCTTGCACGGGGCGGGACGCCCCGTGCAAGGCTCTCGATATGGGATCGCGGGTTCCGAAAGCTCAGGGAGTTAAATGCATGCGGTTTAAGGGGCGTCTGGCGCTAAGGTTGGCGGCGGTCCTGGTGCTTGGTATCCTGGCGGCTTGCCGCGCGCCCGGGGAGGCCCCGCCTCCCGTGCCCCCGCCCACCCCCACCCCCCAGGTGGTGGCGGCCCGCCCGGCCGATTTCGTGGACGCCCAGGTTCTGATTCCCGGGTTGGTCCTGGATATCCGCTACTACACCGACCACAACTTCGTGGGCGCCCGGGTGGACGGCTACCTGGCCCCGCGCTGCCTCCTCACCCGGCCGGCCGCCGAAGCCCTGGCCCGGGTGCAAAACCGGCTCCGGGAATACGGCTACGGGCTCAAGGCCTATGACTGCTACCGGCCCCAGCGCGCGGTGGACCATTTCGGGCGCTGGGCCCTGGCGGTGAGCGACACCAAGACCAAAGCCGAGTTCTACCCCACCGTGGCCAAGGAAAACCTGCACAGCGGCGGCTACATCGCCCGCCACTCCGGCCACAGCCGGGGCTCCACCGTGGACCTCACCATCGTGCCCCTGCCGGCCCCGCCCCAACCGGCCTACCACCTGGGCCAGCCCCAGGTGGACTGCGTCCGCCCGGTGGGGGAGCGCTTTGCCGACAACACCATCGACATGGGCACCGGCTTCGACTGCTTCTCCCCCCTGGCCGCCACGGCCAACCCGGCCGTGGACCCGGACGCCCGGCGGAACCGCCTGCTCCTCAAGACCCTCATGGAGAGCGAGGGCTTTAAAAACTACTCCCAGGAGTGGTGGCACTACACCCTGCGGGACGAGCCCTACCCCCACACCTACTTCGACTTCCCGGTGGAGTAATCACCTATTCCAAAGCGATTTTGCGGGCCGCGCCCCGGGGGCGATGTGCCAAGATAAGCCAACCCTGCCCCGAGTCTTGCCCTTCGGTGAAGGGGGTGGCATGTCCCGGCGAAACGTCTTCGGAGCCGCGTTCCTGACCCTGCTCCTCCTGGCCGGTGCGGCCCGGCCGCCCGCGGCCCCAGCCCGGGCGCCGGAGTGCTTCCGCGAGCCCTCCCTGGTGGACCAGGGCATCCTGAAAATGGTGCTCGAGCAACATCTCGTTAAGCCGGCCTTCAACCGCATGCTCCCCGCCGGTTTCCAAGCCACCGGCCTGATGACGGTCATCCAAGTCGACAAATGGAAACAGATCATCACTTACCGCCATCCCGCGGTGGGATGGATGGCGGAAGGGCCGCTCAATCTCGGCCGGACCTATGATGGCCTCAAGGTGATCTACCGCTTGGCCCAGGGTGACCTCGCGGCCGCCCGGGACATCGCCCTCCAGCGCGTGGCCCTGGAAGCGGCCGCTTCCTTCCTGGGCCTCACCTACGCCACGCTCTCGGCCCAGGTGTTCGCCTTGTCCGTGCTGTTCGCCGCGGGCCAATACGCGGAAGAAGTCCGACTCTACCTGCGATGCAACCAGTACCTGAGCCAGTTCATGCCCGAGGTCATCTCCCAGGCGGAGTTGATCGAGCTGCCCGTGGAGCAAAAAGTGGCCTGGATCAAAGACCGCATGCGGAGCTGCGATCCCCGCTACCTTTGGGGCCTGACCTGCTACATGGAGGTGTTCCTGCCGCCGGAACAGCGCTTCCCGGTGCCGATCCCGCCCAGCGAGAGTGGGTGGGGTCCGGTGGTGGGCTGGGCCGAGTGGCAGCGTCAGAAGATGAACTTCGCCCTGGAATTTTCCCGGCCCGAACGGCAGCAGGCGCTGGCCGCGGTGATCCAGGCCATGATCCGGGACTGGCGGGTGGCGCAGTTGCAGGAGGAGATCCGCCGCCTGGCCCAGACCCCGGAATTCATGTCCTCCCTGGCCGTGCTGGCTTACATAGAGGAGCATTTCGGCGGGGAAGAGGCCATGCTGGAAGCCATGTGCCGCTATTACCGGGACCTGCTGGGCCAGCCGGTGGAGGTGGCCGGGGAGGTGCGGGCCGCGGGCTCGGCCGCGCCGGGAGGCCCGCCCACGGCGGTAGAGGTGCGCCTGGCCAACCCGGGCGGAGAGCGCGCCCGTTGCCAGGTGATCCCCGAGAAATCCTGGCTGGCCGACAGCCAAGGCAACCAATATCCCCTGGACCTGGGGCGGCGGCGGGAGGAGATCCTCACCCCGGGCCAGACCCTCCCCTGGACCACCATCCCCCTGCCGCCGGCCGCGGCCGGCGGCGGGCGGCTCAGCCTGAACCTGGCCTATCTCTGCTATCCCTGCCGGGAGTTTCGCCAGGAGGTGGCCGGGCGGCTCATCATCAAGCCGTCCTTGTGCGACCAATACTGCCGCTACGTGGAAGAGGGCGGCTCCTTTCGCCTGGATTGCCGCTACCCCTCCGAGAGAGAGGGGGAAGAATGGCCCAATGTGCGGGAGGTGGTCCTGGACTGGGCCTGGGAGCCGGGTCCGGCCCCGCCGCCGCCGGGGCCGGACCCGGCGGGCGCGGTCACCCGCTGCTTCTGCGAGGAAATCCCCGGCGAGCCGCCGCCGCCGGGCATCCCCGTGAACCGGCTCGTCAGTTGTCTGTTCATCAACGACCGGGAAGCCTGCCGCCGGCGGCCGGATTGCCGGGAGGCCTGTCGCCGGGCGCCGGCTCCCGGGCCGGGTTCGGGCTTCAGCCAGGGGGGCTGGGCCCCCTGAGCGCGATGCCGGGCTTCAGGCCCGCGGCTTCTCGGAACGACGAGCCCTACCCCCACATCTTCCCTTATCTCCGAAAGCTTCTTAAGGCTTCTCGGCCACGTGCAGCCAGGCGATGCCCTTGGTGAGATCGTGGGAGCGGGGGGCCACCAGGCCGGCCTGGCGCATCTCCTCCCGGAACGCGGAGGGGCTGGGGAACTCCAGGATGGTCTCGGCCAGGTATTGGTAGGGCTCGCCGTAGCGGGCGATCCACTGGCCCAGTTTGGGCAGCAGCCCGGTCAGGTACACCTTGTAGAGGCGGCGCACCCAGGGCTTTTCCGGGGTGGTGAACTCCAGGACGTAGAGCCGCCCGCCGGGTTTCAAAACCCGGCCCATCTCGGCCATGGCCCGCACCCGAAAGGGTATGTTGCGGATGCCGAAGGCGATGGTCACCGCGGCAAAGGTGTGGTCTGGGAAGGGCAGGCGGGTGGCGTCGCCGGCCAAGAGGGGAATGCGGTAGGACTGGCCCCGGGCCGTCACCTTGCGCCGGGCCTTGACCAGCATGGGCGGCACCAGATCCAACCCCACCACCAGATCCACTTCCGGCCGGTCGGCCACGGCCAGGGCTACGTCGCCGGTGCCGCAGGCCACGTCCAGCACCAGATCGCCGGGCGCCAGCCGGAGGCTGCGGGACACGAAGCGCCGCCAGCGCACGTCTTCCCGGAAGCTCAGTAAACGGTTCATCAGGTCGTAGACCGGCACCACGCGGCTGAACATGCGCCGCACCTGGCTGATTTGCTGTTCGGGGTCTCTCATGATTCCATCACCAACCAGGGGGTGTAACGGGGGTCCAAACCCTTTTCGGGCTCCAAGGCGCGGAAGTCTTCCCGGAGCCGCCCGAGGACGCCCCGGAGCGCCTCGCCGGCCAGTTGGGCCTTGCCGGGATCGCCCAGCGCCTCCAGGGAGGTCATAAGCTCGGCGTCCAGGCCGTGGCCCAGGCCCTTTTGCAGGCAAAGGGCCGCCGGCACCACCTGCTCCCGCGCCAGCGGCGCCAGGCCCGGCAGCCCCAGGCCGCGCCGGGCCAGCCAGGTGGCCACCAAATGGGTCAGCCGGATCTCCTGGGGCGGGTCCGAGCGAGTGTGGCCGCCCAGCATGGCCGCCACCTGGGTGCGGTCCCAGGCCAACAGGTCAAACAAAAGCTCGCCCCAGAACTCCACCTGCTCCAGGCGCCGCGCCGCCTCGGCCAGGTCGGCCAGGCTGCGGAAGGCGCGGTAATCCCGTCCCTCGCCCAGGTTGGGGTCAAAAAACCGCGGCCGGGGGAACAACAGCCCGGCCAGCCAGCGGTCCCACGGCGGGTCCAACACGGCGAGCCCGGTGGGGATGTCCTTGAGCCAGCCCTCGCGGATCAGCTTCCAGGCCCGCTGGTTCAGCTCCCGGATGGCCGCGGCGCCCTGGCGGGCCAGGGCAGACAGCCCCAGGCGGGCCAAAATCTGGCGGGCGCGGTCGTGGTCGCCCTGGGCCAGGCGGGACAAACCCAGGTTCACCAGGCCCAGGCTCTCCGCCGCCGCCCGGCGCACCGCCTCGGGATCGGCGGGGTCGGCGTCCAGGGCCACCACCCCGCAGTTGGCCACATAGGCCAGCTCGGCCTTCAATACGTCCAGGCCGGCTTGGTCCAGCTCGCCGGCCAAGGCGGGCAGGGTCTCCTCCTGGGGCAACAAACCCAGGAGCACATCGGACCGGGGCGGCTCGTCCACCAGGAAGTCCAACTGGTCCTTGGGGGGCAGCTTTTCCCAGGCGGCCTCCCCCGGGGCCGGCCGGGCCCACAGCTCCAGGGCCTCCATGCGGCCGGGAAAGCCCAGATCGGCCAGGCGGCCCAGGCGCCAGCGCAGGGCGTCCTCGGCCATGCCCGCGCCGCTCTCCCACAGCATGGCCTCCAGCACGGTGCGGTACAGGTCGGGAAGCTCGGACTTCAGGACCACCAGCGCCTGGGCCACCGGGTCCCGGGTGTCCGGGTCGCGGAACTCCAGGAAATACACGCCGTCCAGGGTGAAATCCGGCAGGTCGTCCGGTGGCTCCTGCTGGTCCTGGCTGGGCAGGAACTTCTCCACCCGCACCCAATGGGCCAGGAGCAGGGCCAGCACCTCGGGCGAGGTGTTGGCCAGCCAGCGGGTCACCCGCTCGCTGCCGGCCTCCAAGAGGAGGGGCAGCCAGGCCTCGAAACGCTCCGGCGCGAACTCCTCCCGCACCCAGCCGGTGAGGTCCAGGAGGAAGTTGAGCTGCTCGTCGCTGGACAGGGCCACCAGCATCTCGGCGTCATGCGTGCCCAGCTCCAGCACGGTGGAGGCGAATTCATCCGGGGCCAGGGCCCGCACCAGCTCCTGGGAGTCCTGGGCCAGGGTCAACAAACGCTCCCGCTCCAAAGGCGGCGCGGCCAGCACCACCCGGAGCCGCTCGGCCCGGCTGAGGCCGTGCCACAGGGCCTCGGCCGCGCGGGGGTCCTTTTTTTCCAGCTCCAGCAGGGAGCGGGGTTGGGCCAGTATTTTGGCGTACTCCCCCGGCGGGGTCGGCTCGTGGCTCATCACGCTCCTTTCGGCTTCAGCTACAAACCCCGCAGCGCCGGCAATGCTCCGGGTCGCAGGGCGGGGAAGACAGGGCTTGGCGGGCCCGCTCGGCCTCGGCCCAAAGATAGTCGGGGCGGATGCCCGGGTCAACCACGGACCAGGGCAGAAGCTCCTCCCGGGGCCGGGCCCGCTGGGCGTAGAACACAGGGTCCACCCCGGTGGCCCCGTAGGCGGCGGGCAGCTTGGCCCCGCGGCCCAGGGCCCCCAGCAGGGGCGCCAGGCGGCGGTCCCCCCGGCTGATGACCCCTTGCAGCACCGCGTATTTGGGCACCTCGTGGTTCACCTTCACGTTGGCCGTGGTGGCCAGGTCGGCCTGCACCTGGGCCAGGCGGGCCTTGATCTCCTTCAGCGAGGCCATGGCCTCCCACTGAAACGGCGTCCAGGGCTTGGGCACAAAGGCGGCCAGGCTCACGGTGATGAGCCCCAAATGGCCCTTTTCCCGGGCCAGGCTCACCACCTGCTGGCGCACAGCCTTGACCAGCTCCCCGATGGCCGCCACGTCCTCCCGGGTTTCCCCCGGCAGCCCCACCATGAAATACAGCTTCAGGTTGGGCACCCCGCCCTGGATCAGGGCCTCCACCGCCCGGAACAGCTCCTGGTCCGTGAGCTGTTTGTTCAACGACTGGCGGAGCCGCAGGCCGCCGGCCTCCGGGGCCAGGGCCACGGTCTGGTGGCGGGACAGGGCCAGGGCCTCCACCAGCTCCGGGTCCAGGCAATCGGCCCGGAGGCTGGAAACCGACAGGGTGCCGCCGGCCTGGTGCACCTGGCGGGCCAACCCCGCCGTGCCGGGCAGATCGCTCACCGCGGCCGAGACCAGGCCCACCCGCTCTCCCCGCGCCGCGGCCGCCAGGGCCGGCGTGGCGAAATCCTCGGCCCGGCCCAGGCGCGGCGGGCGGAACACGTGGCCCGCCGCGCAGAAGCGGCAGGCGTGGCCGCAGCCCCGGCCTACCTCCAACAGGAGCATGTCCCCGAACTCCGGGCCCGGTGCGGAGACCACGCTTTGGGCCAGGCCGGCGGCCGGTCCCGTGTAGCGGGGCACTGCGATGCGGGGCGGCACTTCGGCCAGGGGGGTGAAGGAAGCCAGGGTGCCGTCCGGGGCGTAGGCGGGCTGGTACAGCTCTGGCGCGTAAAAGCCCGGCACCCGCTCCACCAGGGCGAGGAGCTGCTCCGCCCGGGGGCGGCCCCGGAGCCCGGCCCACACCCGGAGAAAGGGCTCCAGCGCCGCCTCGGCCTCGCCCAGCAAGAGGGCGTCCACCAAGGGCGCCACAGGCTCGGGGTTCAGCATGGGCACCACCCCGCCGGCCACCACCAGGGGCCCGGCCTCCGGCCTCCCCGGCCGGGCCAGGCCGGCCAGGTCCAGCATGGCCGCCAGGTTGGGCGCGTCGTTCTCAAAGGGCAGGGTGGCCAAAACCAAATCGAATTCGGCCACCGGGCGGCTGGATTCCAGGCTCAACAGGGGAACCCTGGTTTTTTTATAGAGGGCGCGGGCCGCCTGGTCGGGCAGGAAGGCCCGCTCGCAGAGGAAATCGGCTGCCGCGTTCACCAGGCGGTAGACCGTGGCCAGCCCCAGGTTGGCCATGCCCACCTGATAGGTGTTGGGATAGAGGATCACCAGGTTGTGGCGGCCCCCGGTTTCCTTGCGGATGGTCCCTTGCTCCCGGGCCAGGATTTCGCGGTGCATCTTTTCCAGGGGCCAGGCGCGGGACAAAGAGGCCTCCTAGGAGCCCTTTGGAGAGAGGGGAAGGTGTGGGGGGAAGGGCCCTTTTTTGAAAAAAAAGGGCCCTTCCCCCCACATCCCCCTTCCCCCAAAAAACTTCGAATTTTTCCTGGGGTGAATAATGGCCATTCCCCGCCCGGGATTCCTGCCGAAAGCGGGGGAACGGCTCTATACGGCCATGGCACGCATACTTCGCCAAGCTGCCCGGGTAACCCATCTTCGATCTCTTAAAATACCACAGTCTTGCGCGGGGTTCCATGTCCCTTGGATCCCAGGGCTTGACCCGCCCGGCCCGCCGTGTCAGGGTGGGATAGCGGGCCGCCGGCATCGCCGCCGGCCCGCGGCGCGTTTGTACTCACCGCCGGGCGCCGGCAAGGAGAGCGGCCATGCACGAGGAACTGAAAAAGAACTTTCTGGAGAAGCTGGCCGCCGCGGGCGGACAGGGCAGCATGTGGGACCTCGGCCAGGGCCTGGGGCTGGACCGCGCGGCCACCGAGCCCCTGGGCCTGGAGCTGATGAGCGAGGGCCTGGTGGAGATGGCCAGCCTCAGTGGCGGCATCCGGCTCACCGAAGCCGGCCGGGAAGCCTTGTCCCCGCCCGAGACCGGCGGCCACGGCGGTCTCAAGGACCTCTTGAAGGAGCTGGCCAACGCCGGCACCCTGGGCCTGGGCTCGCCGGCCGCCGGCAACCTCACCGTGGACGTGGCCACCCTGCGCTCCGCCCTGGAGCGCCAGGACCCGCTGCCCCAGGTGGTCAACGCCCTGGTGAAATCCCTGGTGCATGCCCTGGAGCAAGCCGGCGATCCCCGAGCCGCCGGCTTGGCCGAGCTGTTGCGGGAGCATCTCTAGGCTCTCCCCTCCCGGGTCTTTACAGCGCCTCCCGCAGGAAATTGACCAAGTGCTCCCAGGGCACCGAGGCCAGGGTGGGTCGCCGCACGCGGTCGCAGGCCGCGCACCCCGGGTAATCCCCCAAATCCCGCCGGGCGTGGGCCCGCCGCAGGCGGCGCGCCGCCTCGCCCTGCCAAATCTCCCTTAGCGACTGGTCGGGCAGACGCCCCAGGGTCAGCCGGCCGAAGAAGTCCTGGGGACAGGGGGTGACCCGCCCGTCGGACAGGACCGCCAGGCCGTACCAGGGGAAGGTGCACGCCGCCGGCCCGGCTGAGCCCACGGGACCCGGCACGGCTCCGCCCCAGTTGTGGGGGCGGCGGTGCGACACCCGATCCAGGCCCAAGGCTGAGAGCCGCCGGAGCGCCGGCTCGGCCGCCGGGTCCGGGGCGGCGGGCCCCATGGTCAGGAGGTTCACCACGGGCCGCCGGGCGCCCACGGCGCGGCGGGTGAGCAGCAGGCGCTCCACCCCGGCCAGGGTGCGCTCCAGGCTGGCCCCGGGCCGGGCCAGGGCATAGGCCGCCGGGTCCAGGCTGTCCACCGAGCAGGTGAAAACCGCCACCCCTCCGGCCACCACCGCGGCGGCCCGGCGGGTGGTGAGCAGGGTGGCGTTGGAGTGCACCCGCACCTGCCGGGAGGCCCGGGCGAAGCGGCGGGCCCAAAAGGCGAAATGCGGATGCAGAAGGGGTTCACCCCGGTGGAAGAGGTTCACCTCCACCCCCAGTTCCGGGACCTCCCGGACCAGGCCGGCCAGGATGTCCGGGGACAGGTCCCGGCGCTCCTCCGGCGGCAGGAGGCGCTGGGGACAGGCCGGACAAGCCAGGTTGCAGCGGGAGGTGAGGTCCACCCACAGGCGGAACGGCGGGCAAGCCGGCCGCTCACGCCGTAGCGCGAAGTCCCGCATCTGGGCGGCCAGGCGGAGGATGACGGCAGTTCGGTTCATGCGGGGGGCGATCCTTGGTGGGGGCTTACGGCTGGGCCCGGGCCACCCACACTGTGACCTGGGTGTACAGCGTCTCCTCGGTGATGTGGATCACGCAGGTGCGCCGCGGCTTGGCGAAAAACAGGGCGGTCTGGGGATGGCTGAAGGAGCTTTCGTAGGACCAGCCGTCGTTTTGCATGGCGGCAATGAAGAAATTCTGCAGGCTTTGCACCTCCAACCGGCCGTCGAACACCAGCATGCCCACGGTGCGGCCGCCGCGCCGGAAGGCGATGGTGCGGTCCCGGTTCAGGGAGAGGCCCGGCGGAATCAGCACGTCGTCGAAATCGTAATATCTTCCCAAGCCCCGGACCGTCGGGCCCCGGCTGTCGGTGACCCCGCCGTGGGTCACCAGGTTCACGGTCTGGGATGTGGCCACCGAGGAAGCCACGCCCTGGGTGGTGAGCGGCGGCAGCAGATAGCAGCCAGGCAGGAAGAGGAGCAGGCAGAGCCAGGCCAGCAAGCAACGTATCGTCCCGGCGGTCGGCCCCGGCAAAGGAGAGGCGGCCGGGGGAGGGGAGATTGGCAGGCCGGCTCGCGCCCTTCCCGGCGGGACGCCGGCCCGCGCTCCCTCAATCACGGCGCTACGCCCGGTAGCGCACAGACGTGGGCCACTCAAGGCGGCAGGGGCACCAGGCCCGTGTACCACACCAGGGCTAGGGCCCCGGCCAGGGCTAGCAGATAAAAGGCCGTTTTCACGAGGCAAAACCTTCCTGACCCGCGTGGCTCATGGTTTGCCGCCGGGGGCTGCCAGGCGGGATACCTGGCTCTGGTCCAACTTGAGGAAGTTGTCCACCAGGCCCTTTTCCGCCGCCTGACTGCCGGGCCTGAGACGCAACGCTTGGTGAAAACTTACCACGGCCTGGGCCGGATGCTTCTCCTGGGCTTGCAAAGTCGCCAACAATTCCCAATAATCCGGGTTGCCAGGCGAGAGCTTCACCGCCCGGGCGGCCAAAGCGGTGGCCCGGGTCGGGTCGCCCTTTTCCTGGGCCAAGAGTCTGGCCAGAGCCGCGGCCAGACTGGCGTCGTCCGGGAAGCGCTGCACTCCCTGGCCCAGCACGTTGGCGGCCTCGGCCGCCTGGCCCCGCCGGACCAGGAGTTCCGCCTGGCGGCCATAGGCGGCCGGGTTTTGGGGCGGCAGCTCTATCTGGGCGCGCTCCATGGTGTCCAGGGCCCTTTGATAATTGCCCTGGGCCGCCTGGATCAGGGAAAGCATCTGCTGGGCCGCCGGGTCCTTGGGATCGGCCTGCAACTGGCGGCGCACCTGGGCCTCGGCCAAATCCAGCCGGCCCTGGGCCAGGTATTGCCGGGCCATCTCCAGGGGTGGGCCGGCCGGCACCGGGTGGGCCGCGGCAGCCGGCGGAGCCGACGGCGGGGACGGGGCCTCGGCCTTTTCACCCCCGCAGGAGGCCAGGAGGAAAAAGAGGGCAGCCAAGATCGGCAGAAGGTAACTTGTCCTGGGAACGTTCATTTCGGGATACGTCCTTACGCCGCGCAGGGGGAAAGTCGGGGGGCCGGCGAACCGGGGCTCGTGAGAGCTTCGGCTTACTCTCTCCGTCAGCATAGCTGTCCAGCTTTTTTGTGGCAAGTATCGCTTCTGGGTTGACAAGTGGGTAGTTAATTAGTATTTTAGTACCAGAATATATAAAAGAAGGGGAGAAAGAAATGCTGCGGAACATCATAAATATATCCGAAGCCTTCTCCCTCGCCTTGCATACCATGGCCTGCCTGGCCTCGGAACCGAAGCAGCGGCGGGGTACCCACGAAGTGGCCCTGCAACTCGGAGTTTCCGAAGCCCATTTGGCCAAGGTTATGCGTCGCTTGGGACGGGCTGGTTTGGTTTCCAGCCGGCGGGGTCCCGGCGGCGGTTTCAAGCTGGCGCGTCCGGCCGCGACCATCCGGTTGATGGATGTCTACAAGGCGGTGGAGGGTGGCTGGACAAGTCCGGGCTGCCTCCTAGGTCAGCCGGCTTGTGAAGGTGAATGCCTGATGGGGGGGCTCCTCCAGGAGCTGGACCGTCTGGCTAAGGAGTACTTGGAAGATTTCACTTTGGACCGGGCTGCTCCGTCTTTCGAAAAGGGGGCGATGTATGGCTAAGCGCAAGATAATCCAAATCAACCAGGATCTGTGCAATGGCTGCGGCCAGTGCCTCGGCGGTTGCGCGGAAGCGGCCCTGGAGTTGCGGGATGGCAAGGCGCACTTGGTGGGCGAGGTCTTCTGCGACGGCTTGGGCGCGTGCTTGGGGTTCTGTCCCACGGGAGCGCTGAAGATCGTGGAGCGGGAAGCCCCGGAGTTCAGCGAGGAAGCGGTGGAGGAGCGCCTGGCCCGGCAGAAGACCGGCGGGGCTCCACCGGCCTCGGAGGCGGCGGCCCTGCCCAGCGCGGGGGGGGCGTGTTGCGCCTCGGCCCAGGAAAAGGTGCTGATCCCCCCGGGCCCGGCTGCGGGCGGAGCGGCCCCGGCCGACTATCAGGCGGCCTCCCAGTTGGGGCACTGGCCCATCAAGCTGCAGTTGCTCTCGCCCGGGGCGCCGTTCCTGCAAGGGGCTGACTTGGTGCTCTTGGCCGATTGCGCGGCCGCGGCCCTGCCGGACCTGCACGCCCGGGTCCTGCCCGGACGCGCGGTGGCTCTGGCTTGCCCCAAGCTGGATGACGTGGAGCGCCACATCGCCAAGCTGGCCGAGCTGTTGGCCGGGTGCCAGCCCCGGAGCCTCTCCGTGGTGCACATGGAGGTGCCTTGCTGCCGGGGGCTGGAGTACATCGCCCGCCAGGCCCTGGAACGGTCCGGCCTGGATCTGCCCCTGGGCGGCATGGTGGTGGGCCGGGAAGGCAACATCCTGGCCACCCACAACCTGGCCTGGGAGCACGCGGCCTAGCCAAGGTTGCCCCCCAAGGCCGTCTCCGGCGCGCTGGCCAACGCGGCGATGAACCGCAGGCCGAAGCTGCGGCCCACGATAAAGGAGGCTCATCATGGGAAAGATTCACTGTCCCGGACAGGACACCGCCTTCTGGCGGCCCGGCGACATCTTTGAGCTGGCCTGCACGGACTGCGGCACGGTAATCGAGTTCTTCAAGGACGACGCCACCCGGCGCTGCCCCGGCTGCGGCCGCAAGGTGGCCAACCCCAAGCTGAACCTGGGCTGCGCCCAATGGTGCGAGCACGCCAAGGAATGCCTGGGCTATGACCCCAAGGAGGCGGCGGAGATGGCCGGCGGGCCCGAGGAAAGCCTCCGCGAGCGCCTGTTGGAGGCGGTGGGCCGGCGGGACGGCGCCCCGGCCCGCGAGCGGGCCGCGCGGGTGCTGGCCCTGGCCCAGGAGCTGATGAAGGGCGAGCGGGCCGCCCCCCGGGTGGTGCTGGCCGCCGCGATCCTGGCCGGCGCCACGCCCGAGACGGCCGCGGCCGCCCTGGAAGAGGCCGGGGTCAAGGCCGACACCCAGGACGAGGTGCAGGAGGTGCTGAACGGCCTTCGCCAAAGCGGCGTGGCCGCCAGCCCCGAGCTGGCCGTGGTGTGGGATGCCGACCGCCTGGTGAGCCTGGAGGATCTGGGCCCCGGCAGCGCCCGGCGGGCCGCCGGCCTGTTGAAGACGGCCAGCGGCCGGGCCGTTTGGCAAGAGCGCCTGGCTACGGCTTAGATAATGGAGGGTGTGGGGGGAAACCCCTTTCCCAAAAAAAACTTTGCAGTTACAGCTCGGAGGTGTTCGGGGATACGTTGCGGATCGTCCTGGCCGGCAATGGAAAGACAGCCGGACCAAGCGCATGGTGAAGCAAAAGAAAAAGTCCCGGCGGGGAGCCTCCCCGCCGGGACTTTTGTTTCGCGAATTCGCCGGCCGGCCGGCTAGGCTTTTTTGGACTTCTTGGTGTCGATGTCGTCGGGGTACATCACCGCCTCGTGACCCCGCTCGCCGGTCCGGATGCGGATGGCGTCCTCCACGGGGTAGACGAAGATGAGTCCGTCGCCCGCTTCCCCGGTCTGACCCGCCTTCAAGATGGTGGCGATGGTTTCATCCAGGTTCTGGTCGCTCAGGATGATGTTGATCTGCAGCTTGGGCAGCATGTCCACCCGGTACTTGCCGGAGCGGCCCGAGAGGCTGATGCCGCCCTGACGGCCGTGGCCCCGGATTTCCACCACGTTCATGCCCACGATTCCCAAGTCCCGCAGAGCATCCTTCACGTCGTTCAGCTTGTCTTCCCGGATGATGGCTTCAATTTTCTTAAGCATGGCCCTTTCCTCCTTTGCCCTTACGAGTAGGCCCGCTCGCCGTGTTCACTGAGGTCCAGGCCCACCTCTTCCGCAGCCGAGGCGACCTTGAGGCCCATGGTGCTCTTCAGAATCAGGCCCAGAATATAGGTGACTACAAAAGCGAAGGCAGCGGAAGCCACCACGGAGAGGGCCTGTATGCCCGCCTGGCTGGCGTTGCCGTAGAACAGACCGGCCTTCTCGGCGATGGCCGGGTCGGCCAGGAAACCGGTGGCCAGGGCGCCGAAGGTGCCGGCGATGCCGTGGCAGGCGAAGACGTCCAGGGACTCGTCGAGGTTCCACTTGTGCCGCACCTGGAACATCATGTAGCTGATGGGCGAGGCCACCGCGCCGATGATGATGGCGCCCACCGGGCTCACGAAGCCCGAAGCCGGGGTGATGGCCACCAGGCCCACCACCGCGCCGGTGGCGATGCCCAGCACCGAGGGCTTGCCGTCCTTCCAGGCCATGAACATCCAGGACATGGCTGCGGCGGCCGCGGCGGTGTTGGTGTTCAGGAAGGCCGCAGCGGACAAGCCGTTGGCCGCCAGGGCCGAGCCGGCGTTGAAGCCGAACCAACCGAACCACAGGATGCCCGCGCCCAAAACCGTGAAGGGGATGTTATGCGGCTCCATGGGCGCTTTGGGGAAGCCCTTCCTTGGCCCCAGGAGCATGGCCAGGGCCAGGGCCGAGTAACCAGCCGAGATGTGCACCACCGTGCCGCCGGCAAAGTCCAGGGCGCCCATGGCCCCCATCCAGCCACCCGGGCCCCAAGCCCAGTGACAGATGGGGTCGTACACGATGGTGGCCCACACCAGACCGAACACGATCCAGGTGCTGAACTTGATCCGGTCCACCACCGCGCCGGAGATCAAGGCCGGGGTGATGATGGCGAACATCATCTGGAAGATGGCGAAGACCGTGTGCGGCAGGGTGGAGCCTTCCAAGGGCGCAGCCCCCACGCCGTGGAAGAACAGGTACTTGAAGTTACCCAACAGCCCGCCGCCCAGATCGTCGCCAAAGGCCAGGGAGTAGCCCCACAGAACCCATTGCAAACTGATGAGCCCCATCATGATGAAGCTGAGGTTCAGGGTGGACAGCACGTTCTTTTTGCGGACCATGCCGCCGTAGAAAAACGCCAGGCCTGGAGTCATGAGCAATACCAGCGCGGAACTGGTAAGGATCCAGGCGGTGTCGCCGGTGTCGATGGGGCTCGCCATGTTACCTCTCCTCCTCTTCGCGATTCAGTGCCATGAGAACCAAAAACCACACAACATTTGCCGGGCTAGCCCACCCGGCCTTGTTTGCTGACCCCTCTGACAAGCAACTAGAATGCCAAGCGGGTAATTGTGGCAAAAATGCAATAGAAACGGTAAGATGATCGACGAAAATCCTTACGGACGGCCCCTGGACCCCATTACTGCCCCGTAGGCCGGCGGCCTTCGGCAGGCCGGGTTTGCAAACTTGCACGATGCTTCTGCAAATGGGTCAGTTAGGGAAAATAACCTCTAAGATAGCAATTTTCCTAGATAATATGCCATGGAATCCAGCAGTGTTCTACAATTTGGTAGGTGGCGGGGGAGGTTGGCTACCAAAAGGTAGGATTGCTGCGGAGGACCAGGAGCCACCTTGACCGGAAACCGGCCTCCCGGTATAAATCCGAAGCTTATGGGCAGAAAACCGGCCCTCCGGGGCAGGACTGGGAGATAGCGGCATGACCATCCAGGCGGTCAGGGGAATGAAGGACGTGATGGCCCCCGAAGTGGGCAAGTGGCAGTTCATCGAAGCCACTGCCCGGCGGATTTTCGGCGCCTTCGGTTTTCACGAGATCAAGACCCCCATCCTGGAAAAAACCGAGCTGTTCCAGCGCTCTCTGGGCGAGACCACGGACATCGTGGAAAAGGAGATGTACACTTTCGCCGACCGGGGCGGCGAGAACCTGACCATGCGCCCCGAAGCCACGGCCGGCGTGCTCCGCGCCTTTATCGAGAACAAGCTCTATGGCCAGCCCGGCCCCCACAAGCTGTTCACCATCGGCCCCATGTTCCGCCGCGAGCGGCCCCAGAAGGGGCGTTTCCGCCAGTTCCATCAGCTCAACGCCGAGGTGCTGGGCGACGGCGGGCCCCTGATGGACGCCGAGCTGTTGGTGATGCTCACCCAGCTCCTCTCCGAACTGGGCCTGGCCGAGGTGAGCCTGGTGTTGAACTCCCTGGGCTGCCCCAACCCGGACTGCCGCCCGGCCTTCCGGCAGGCGCTCTTGGATTACTTCCTTCCCCAAAAGGACCGTCTGTGCGAGGATTGCCGCCGCCGGCTCACCGCCAATCCCCTCCGGGTTTTGGACTGCAAGGTGGAGGGCTGCCGCGAGGCGGCCCAGGGCGCGCCCCAGATCAGCGCGCATTGGTGCGGGGAATGTCGGGAACATTATGATAAAGTCAAAGATTATCTGACCCTGGCCGGGGTGGTTTTCCGGGAGGACCCGGGCCTGGTGCGGGGTCTCGACTACTACCGCCGCACCACCTTCGAGGCCATCGCCGGTGGCCTGGGAGCCCAGAACGCGGTGGCCGGCGGCGGCCGTTACGACGGCCTGGTGGAGGAGTTGGGCGGCCCGCCCACCCAGGCCATCGGCTTCGCGGCCGGCCTGGAGCGGCTGGCCCTGTTGTTGCCCGACGACCCGGCCCACAACCCCGGGCCGGCGCTCTTCCTGGCCGCCCTGGGCGAGGTGGCCCGGCGCTGGGCCTTTGGTCTGGCCCAGGAGCTTCGCCGGGCCGGGCGCTCCGTGGAGATGATGAGCGAGGACAAGAGCCTCAAGGCCCAGATGCGCCGCGCCAACAAGCTGGCCGCCCGGCGGGTCCTGATTGTGGGCGAAGCGGAGATGGCCTCGGGCCGGGCCGTGCTGAAGGACATGGGTGAGGGCGGCCAGGAGGAGATTCCCCTGGCCGAGGCGGCTTCCCGCCTGGCCGGCCTGACGGCGTAAAGTTCTGAACGGGCCGCAGCGCGGGGCCGCGCGGGCGGAGAGCGTCGAGATTTTTGGGGCCGGCGGATTTGGCCGGCCGGGGGCCTGGCCCCCCCACCGGGGCTGGCCTGGCCGGCCCACACCTGACCGGGAAGAGGATTGTCGTGGCGGAAAAGTTCATTAGCGAGCTGAAGCGGACCCACTCCTGCGGGGAGTTGACCCTGAAAGAAGAAGGCTCCCAGGTGGTGCTCATGGGCTGGGCCCAGCATCGGCGGGATCACGGCGGCTTGATCTTCATCGACCTCCGGGACCGCCGGGGCCTCACCCAGGTGGTGTTCAACCCCGAGGTGAGCGGCGGCGCGCACAGCGAGGCCCACCAGATCCGCTCGGAGTACTGTCTGGCCCTGCGGGGCATGGTGCGGCGGCGGCCCGAGGGCATGGCCAACGAGAAGCTGGTCACCGGCGAGATCGAGGTCTACGTGGAGGATTTCGAGATCCTGAACCCCTCCAAGACCCCGCCGTTCATGCTGGAGGAGTGGATCGAGGTCAACGAGAACCTCCGCCTCAAGTACCGCTACCTGGATCTCCGGCGGCCGGAGATGTTCCACAACCTGGAACTCCGGCACAAGGCGGCCCAGGCCGCCCGGTCCCACCTGAACGGCCAGGACTTCCTGGAGGTGGAGACCCCCTTCTTGACCCGCAGCACCCCCGAGGGCGCCCGGGACTATCTGGTGCCCAGCCGGGTGAACCCGGGCCAGTTCTACGCCCTGCCCCAGTCGCCCCAGCTTTTCAAGCAGCTTTTGATGGTGGGCGGCGTGGAGCGCTACTATCAGATAGTGAAATGCTTCCGGGACGAGGACCTCCGGGCCGATCGCCAACCCGAGTTCACCCAGGTGGACCTGGAGATGAGCTTCGTGGACGAGGAAGCGGTCATGGAGCTGACCGAGGGCCTGGTGGCGGCCATCCTGCAGGCCACCCGGGGCGAGGATCTGCCCCGGCCGGTGCCGCGGCTCACCTATGCCGAGGCCGTGGGCCGCTTCGGGCTGGACGCCCCGGACATCAGCTTCGGGCTGGAGCTGGTGGACCTCTCGGAGATGATGGGCG
This sequence comes from Deltaproteobacteria bacterium, assembly GCA_020444165.1. The sequence goes on from JAHLLK010000008.1 coordinate 125,142, forward strand.
AGGTGGAGCTGAAGGTGTTCCGCCAGGCGGTGGAGCACGGCGGGGTGGTCAAGGCCATCAACGGCCCGGGCATGGCCAGCCTTTCCCGCAAGGACCTGGACGACCTCACCTCCTTCGTGGCCGCCTTCGGGGCCAAGGGCCTGGCCTGGGTGAAGATCAAGGAGGGCGGGGAGTGGCAGTCGCCCATTGCCAAGTTTTTCTCGCCCCAGCAGCAGGCCGCGGTGGCCCAGCGCCTGGGTGCCACGGCAGGTGACATTTTGTTCTTTGGCGCCGACTCCCCCCGGGTGGTCCACGAATCCCTGGGCCGCTTGCGCCTGGAGTTGGGACGCCGTTTCGGCCTCCGGAAGGGCGACCAGCTCAGTTTCTGCTGGGTCACCGATTTTCCGCTGTTGGAGTATGACCCGGACGCCAAACGCTGGGCGGCCATGCATCATCCCTTCACCTCTCCCCGGGCCGAGGACCTCCCCCTGTTGGAGTCCGACCCCGGGGCGGTGCGGGCCCGCGCCTATGACCTGGTCTTGAACGGCAGCGAAGTGGGCGGGGGATCCATCCGTATCCACCGCCAGGACCTGCAGGCCAAGGTGTTCAAATCTTTGGCGATTTCCGACGAGGAAGCCCAGGGAAAGTTCGGCTTCCTCCTGGAGGCCCTGGAGTTTGGGGCTCCGCCCCACGGCGGTCTGGCCCTGGGGTTTGACCGTTTGGTGACAATTTTGGCCCAACAGCCCTCGATTCGTGAAATGATCGCGTTTCCCAAGACGCAAAAGGCCTCCTGCCCCCTCACCGACGCTCCCTCCAAAGTGGAGGCCGCGCAACTTTTGGAGTTGGGACTTAGGGTTGAAAAAGAGGCGTAAATAAATAAGCATTAAATGGTGGGACAGTTGACACTTTGTCGGAAGCGTGCATAAAATTAACCGAGATAATCGAAAAGCGGCGCGGGCTGGTCGGTTGGAGCGCGCGCGATCGATTCATCCGGACTGCGGACCAGGGGACTGGTCCGCGCAATCGTATTTTTTATGGGAAGGAGGGTTCCGAATGAAGAAGCTGGTCAAAGCACTCCCCTATGTGGCTGTGCTGGTCGCACTGGGAATGCTTAGTGGCTGCGCGGCGTTGTGCGGCGTGGAAGAAACTGCCCCCGCCCCCCCGCCTCCGCCGGCTCAGGTCAAGAAATGGGAAGGTGCGCCCGCTCCGGTGACCGAGCAGCCCGCTCCCACCCCGAGCCTGCCCACCACTTACACGGTGGAGAAGTGCGACGATCTGTGGAGCATTTCCGCCAAGCCCCAAATCTACGACGATCCCTGGCTGTGGCCCTTGCTGTACAACGGCAACAAAGACAAGATCAAGAACCCCAACAAGCTGAAGGAAGGCTTGGTCCTGACCGTTCCCCGCGACGTGAGCGATGCTGACAAGGCCGCTGCCCGCGCGGAGGCCAAGAAGTTCCCGAAGTATGTGCCCCCGGCTGGCGCCAAGCGCTACTGCCCGCCCAAGAAGTAAGAAGTGACCCTTGGCCGACGCCCCGGCCCGGGGCGTCGGCCCTGCAAAAGTGCATTCCGACGTGACCCGAGAAGGGGGCTCCTCTGAGGTGCTCCCTTCCCGGGTTTTTGGGGGATGGATAGTTTAAGTAAACCGGTATGAAAACCAAGAGTAAGAGAGGTCGTTTCATGGCTCAGTGGAATTCCCGTAGACGTCTTTTGGACCATATTCATTCCAGCCATTTCACCAGCTTGGCTGAGCCGAACGAGCCTCAACTCTACCGGAGCATTTTCCCGTACACCGACGTATGCAAGATCGATTTCGATCACAAGACGCAACCGCTGGATCCGCCGGATGAAATGCTCATCACCGACACCACCTTCCGGGACGGGCAGCAGGCCCGGCCTCCCTACAAGGTGGAGCAGATCGTGGCCCTTTACGGTCTGCTGCACAAGCTGTCGGGACCCAAGGGCATTATCCGGCAGTCCGAGTTTTTCCTTTACTCCCGCCGCGACCGCGAGGCCGTGGAGAAGTGCAAGGCCCTGGGGCACCGTTTCCCGGAGATCACCGGCTGGGTCCGCGCCGTGAAATCCGAGCTGGCGGCGGTCAAGGAGATGGGCCTCAAGGAAACGGGCATCCTCACCTCGGTGAGCGATTACCACATCTTCCACAAAATGAACCTGGACCGCAAAAAAGCCCTGGACAAATACCTGGGGGTGGTCAAGGACGCCCTGTCCCTGGGGCTGATTCCCCGCTGCCATTTCGAGGACATCACCCGGGCCGATATCTACGGTTTCGTGGTGCCCTTTGCCGGGGAGATCGCCAAGCTCCGCGAGGAGAGCAAGGTGGGCATCAAGGTCCGCCTCTGCGACACCCTGGGCTACGGGGTCACTTATCCCGGCGCGGCCCTGCCCCGCAGCGTGCCCAAGCTGGTGCGGGCCATGATCGAGGACGCCAACACCCCGGGTAAATTCCTGGAGTGGCACGGCCACAACGACTTCTACCAGGTGCTGATCAACGCCACCACGGCCTGGCTCTACGGCTGCGCCCACGCCAACGGCACCCTGTTGGGCTTTGGCGAGCGCACCGGCAACACGCCCTTGGAGGCCTTGGTCATCGAGTACATGCAGCTCCGGGGCAAGGACGACGGCATGGACCCGCGGGTCATCAACGAGATCGCGGAGTACTTTGAGAAGGAGATCAACTTCCGCATTCCCCCCACCACCCCCTTTGTGGGCGAGGACTTCAACAGCACCAAGGCGGGGGTGCACGCGGATGGGCTCATCAAGAACCCTGAGATCTACAATATCTTCGACACGGACAAGATCCTGGGCCGGCCCTTCACCATCGCCATCACCGACAAGTCCGGCGCCTCGGGCATCGCGCACTGGGTCAACATGCGCCTGAAGCTGGCCTCGGACAAGCAGGTGGACAAGCGCCACCCCGGCATCATCAAGATCAACGACTGGGTGAAGGAGCAGTATGAGGAAGGCCGGCTCACCAGCATCGGCAACACCGAGTTGGAGGCCGTGGCCCGCAAGCACCTGCCCCAGCTCTTCATGAGCCAGTTCGACTCCCTGAAGGAGCACGCCAAGAAGCTGGCCATCGAACTGGGGGCTCAACTGATCGACCGGTCCGAGCTGAAGACCATGGCCCCGGCGGTGGTGGAGCCGGTGTTGCAAGAGTTCCTGGATGAGAATCCGGTGGTGCAATTCTTGTATCTTGTCAACGAGAACGGGTACAAGATCACCCGTAATATCACCAACATCGTGGACCGGGCCAAATACTCCAAGGCCTATTTGGACCAGGACCTCTCGGACCGGGGCTGGTTCACCGCGCCCATGAAGGACGGCAAGATCCACGTGTCGGACTTCTACACCTCCAAGATCACCGGGGCCTTGTGCATCACGGTGAGCGGCCCCCTCCGCAACGAGTCGGACCACATCGTGGGGGTCTTGGGGGCGGACATCCGCTTCGAGGATCTGGCCCGCATGAACGACCGGGCCGAGGCCGACGAGTAGGCCGGCGGGGAACCTCCCCCGGGGCGGGCCAGAGGGCTGGCCACGGGGGCAATAAATGGATATAGTTGTAGCCGGTTGGCCCCGGTGAGCCGGGGCCAACCGGCCAACTGCTCGGACCCCGGACCCCAGGACCCCGGTGGGGCAGGCCAGAGAGCCTGGCCGGCCGGGTAAGTAAAACTTGACAAGAAAATGGGGTTGGAATTATCCTTCGGGAGCTTACCGAGCATATAACTCAACTTTGTTCACATGCCGTTCAGCTACGGACAGGAGGAGTGCCTTGGCGGAAATTAAAGCCCCCATGGGTGGGAAAGTCATAAAGATTTCGGTCAAAGTCGGTGATCAAATCGCCGAGGATGACGAGGTGGTGGTGCTGGAAGCCATGAAGATGGAAATGCCCATCTTGTCTGAAGAAGACGGCACCGTGGCTGAGGTCAAATGCGAAGCGGGCAAAACCGTGGAGGCCGATCAGGTCTTGGTGATCCTCAGCTAAAGGCCGGTGTCACCGGTGTAGGATAAGGCCGCAAGCGCAGCCGACCCCCAGAGTCGCTGGCTGCGGCCTTGTCTTTTACCCCAGGTTTTTCAGCCCAGCCCAGCGAGTCCCGCTCGGCCTTCCAGGCGCGTGGAGGCGCAGACATGACCTTTCAACCCACCACCACCCAGGAAAAGATAAGCGAACTTCAGAAAAGGAATGAAGAAGCCTTGCTGGGCGGCGGCGAAACACGCATCGCGGCCCAGCACGAAAAGGGCAAGATGAGCGCCCGCGAGCGCTTGGACCACTTCTTGGATCCGGGGTCATTCCAGGAGTTCGACCGTTTCGTGGTCCATCGCTGTCACGACTTCGGCATGGAAAAATCCAAGATCCCCACCGATGGGGTCATCACCGGCTACGGCGCCGTGGAGGGGCGGCCGGTGTTCGTGTTCAGCCAGGACTTCACGGTGTTCGGTGGCTCGCTGTCCGGGCCCTTTGGCGAAAAAGTTTGCAAGATCATGGACCTGGCCGTGAAATCCGGAGCGCCGGTCATCGGCCTCAATGACTCCGGGGGCGCCCGCATCCAGGAAGGCGTGGTCTCCCTGGGCTCCTACGGTGAAATCTTCCGCCGCAACGTGCTGTCCAGTGGGGTGGTGCCCCAGATCAGCGCCATCATGGGCCCCTGCGCCGGCGGCGCGGTGTACTCCCCGGCCATCACCGACTTCATCTTCATGGTGGACCAGACCAGCTATATGCACATCACCGGTCCCCAGGTGATCAAGACCGTGACCGGCGAGGACGTGACCAGCGAGACCGTGGGCGGGGCCAAGGTGCACAACAACACCAGCGGGGTGGCCCAGTTCATCGCCAAGGACGACCAGGACTGCCTGGACCAGGTGAAGAACCTCCTCTCCTACCTGCCCTCCAACTGGGAAGAGAAGCCGCCCTTCGCGCCCAGCAGCGATCCCGCGGCCCGCACCGCCCCGGAGTTGGACTCCTTCATCCCGGACAACCCCAAGAGCCCCTACAATATGAAGAAGCTGATCCGCACCGTGGTGGATCAGGACAGCTTCCTGGAGGTGGCCAAAGGCTTTGCCAAGAACATGATCACCGCCTTCGCCCGCCTGGGCGGCATGGTGGTGGGCATCGTGGCCAACAACCCCATGCACATGGCCGGCTGCCTGGACATCGACGCGTCGCGCAAATGCGCCCGCTTCGTCCGGTTCTGCGACGCCTTCAACATCCCGGTGGTCACCTTCGTGGACGTGCCCGGCTTCCTGCCCGGGGTGGCCCAGGAGTACGGCGGCATCATCTGCCACGGCTCCAAGGTGATCTACGCCTACTGCGAGGCCACGGTGCCCCTGATCACCGTGATCACCAGGAAGGCCTACGGCGGAGCCTATGACGTCATGGGCTCCAAGCACCACGGGGCCGACGTGAACTTCGCCTACCCCACGGCCGAGATCGCGGTCATGGGCCCCGAAGGCGCGGTCAACATCGTGTTCCGCAAGCAGCTGGCCGAGGCCGAGGACAAGAAAGCGGCCTACGAGGAGCTGGTGCACTCCTACCGGGCCAACGTGGCCAGCCCCTACCGGGCGGCGGAGTTGGGTTACATCGACGAGATCATCATGCCGGGCACCACCCGGCCCAAGATCATCAGCGCCCTGGAGGTGCTCAAGAACAAGCGCACCTTCCGGCCCGTCCGCCGCCACGGCAACGTGCCTTTGTGAGGGAGGGTTTCATGAGCGATCACACCGCCTATGACAAGGGTTTGCAAACCTGGCAGGCCAAGGTGGACAAGCTCTTGGCCAAGCACCCCGAGCGCAAGAGCGAGTTCACCACCCTGAGCGGGCTGCCGGTGGAGCGCCTGTACCTGCCGGCCGAGGCCAGCGAGGCCTACGCGGCCAAACAGGGCTTCCCCGGGGAGTACCCCTTCACCCGGGGAGTACAGCCCACCATGTACCGGGGCCGCTTCTGGACCATGCGCCAGTACGCCGGCTTCGCCACCGCGGCCGAATCCAACCGCCGCTACCGTTACCTTTTGGACCAGGGCCAGACCGGGCTGTCGGTGGCCTTTGACCTGCCCACCCAGATCGGCTACGACGCGGACCACGAACTGGCCCGGGGCGAGGTGGGCAAGGTGGGCGTGTCGGTCAGTTCGCTCAAGGACATGGAGTGCCTGTTCGATTCCATCCCCCTGGGCAAGGTCTCCACCTCCATGACCATCAACGCCCCGGCCGGCATCCTCCTGGCCATGTATATCGCCGTGGCCGGGCAACAGGGCGTGGCCCCGGACCAGCTCCGGGGCACCATCCAGAACGACATCCTTAAGGAGTACTCCAGCCGGGGCACCTACATCTTCCCGCCCAAGCCCTCCATGCGGATCATCACCGACATCTTCGCCTACTGCAGCCAGGAAGTGCCCCAGTGGAACACCATCAGCATCAGCGGGTACCACATCCGGGAGGCCGGCTCCACCGCGGTGCAGGAGGTGGCCTTCACCCTGGCCAACGGCCTGGCCTACGTGCAGGCGGCCATCGACGCGGGGCTGGACGTGGATGAGTTCGGGCCGCGGCTCAGCTTCTTCTTCAACGCCCACTCCGACTTCCTGGAGGAGGTGGCCAAATACCGCGCGGCCCGGCGGCTGTGGGCCCGGCTCATGACCGAGCGCTTCGGGGCCAAGAGCCCCAAGAGCCTCATGATCCGCTTCCACACCCAGACGGCGGGTTGCAGCCTCACGGCCCAGCAGCCCAAGAACAACATCGTGCGGGTGGCCTTCCAGG
>JAHLLK010000104.1 GCA_020444165.1 Deltaproteobacteria bacterium
CCGCCCCCACCCTCCACGACGAGCCCCGCTGGGGCCTGGTGGTCAACGGCCGGCTGCTGCCCGAGGTGTTCCCCAGCCGGGAGGAGGCGGAGGCCGCGGCCAAGGAACGCAACGCATGAAGCCATCACAGGTCAAGACCGGCAAGGTCTATCACACGGTTAACGGCGGCACTTTCAAGGTGGTCGGCGAAGACAAAAAGTATGACGTGGTGTTTTTGCGGCAGATGGGGCGGGAGATGTTCGGGGGTTATTACCCTCTCAATAGGCACGGGTGGGCTCTTTCCATGAAGCGGGGAGCTTTCGCCAAAATCGTCACGTGGATCGCCTCATGAGGGATCACCGCACGTTGCCCATGCCTCCCTCCTTCGAGGTGCCACCCACCACCGGCATTTGCCGGTGGTGCGGCAAGCCGGTGCACGAGCCCCGGCGCTGGAGGTGGCACTCCGCCTGCCTCAAAATCTACGAGGACCTCCTTTTGGAGTTGAGCCAGCCAAATTATCACCTGCTGGAGCGGCAGAACGGCTGCTGCGCTGGGTGCGGCTACCCGCTCGTGGTGATGACCAGATACCGGCATTGGTGGCCGGTCAAATGGATCTACTGCTGGCGGGAGGAAGAGCTCCCCTGGCAAGACGACCATATCATCGCCCTGGTGGACGCCCTGCCGCATGCCGACGACCCCTGGTGGCAATGGCGGCTCAGCAACCGGCAGGCACTGTGCCCGCCCTGCCACCGGGCCAAGACCGCGGCCGAGAACACTCGCCGGGCGGCTTGGCGGAGGGCATGGAAGGACCAAGTTGCTGAACAGGGAAAGCTTTTCGGAGAGGGGGGGAAACCGTGAAATGCCTGTCTATTCCCCAACCCGGGGCCTCGCTGATCGTGGCGGGGTTTCAGGACGTGGAGAACCGATCCTGGGCGACAAAATACCGCGGACCGGTCCTCATCCACGCCGCCAAACGGCCAGGGTTCTGCCTGCGCTGCTCTGAAGGTTGTGAGTGTCTCTCCACCTGGTTCCAGGTTGGCAGCGAAGCCCAAGCCTGGACCTGCCAGGCGGTGAAGGCGCGGCAGGGGCAGGACTACCCCTTGGGCGCCATCATCGGCCAGGCCGAGATCATAGACTGCGTGCAGGGCCACCCCTCCCGCTGGGCCGAGCCCGGGGCCTGGCATTGGGTGCTGACCAACGCCAAGCCCTTCCCCGGCCCGGTGCCCTATCCTGGGCGCCTGGGGCTGTTCGAGGCCCCGGACCCCGACGCCGACCACCTTTTCAAACCCCATGACGGCCGGACGCGCCGGGTGTGCATCGCCGAGGAGCCGGCAGACATCATGATCACCCGGCCGAGGAAGTGGGGGAATCCCTATCGCCTGGAACCAGTCAACAAAAAATACGGGGGCACTGGTTGGTATGTCGATGGCATCTATTGGTGCTCGAAGGAGGAGGCGCTGAAATATTCTGTCTGGTTGTACCGCGACTGGATCGTTTCTCAGCCGGAACTTGAGGATGAACTCCGCACCCTCAAAGGCAAGCGCCTGGGATGCTTTTGCGCGCCCGGGGAACCCTGCCACGGCGACGTGCTGGTGAGACTGGTGGAGGAGATGGCATGAATTGCGAATGGATGCCCATCCGAACGGCACCCCGGGACGGCCATATAATCCTGGCCCGATGCCTCAACTACGCAGGGCAGGTCATCGTCTGCATGGTCCACTGGGCGACAAATTGGGGTGAGGGAGCCTGGATATTATCGGCAATGGGGACAGCCTCTAACGGCCTGACGTTGACCCATTGGATGGAGATCCCGCCAGTCCTTGAGGAGGAGATCAAGCCATGAGCTACCTCCTCATCCAGGCCGACGCCAGGGCGATCCCTTTGGCCGATAGCAGTGTGGATTGCGTGGTGACGAGCCCACCGTACTGGGGGCTGCGGGATTACGGGGTCGGAGGTCAAATCGGGCTGGAGCCCGCGCACGACTGCCTCGGGTGGGCCACAGGCGAGCCTTGCGGCGAGTGCTGGGTTTGCCAGATGATCCAGGTTTTCCGCGAGGCGCGGCGGGTGCTGAAGCCCTGGGGCACGGTCTGGGCCAACCTGGGGGACGCCTATTCGGCCGGAACCCGTGACACAGCCTCGTTCCGCCGCGACCGTGCTGGTGTCTTACCATCACCAGGGCTACGGGCCGCGGGGTTGCCTCCTAAGAACCTCATCGGGCTGCCTTGGCGGGCCGCTCTGGGCCTACAAGCGGACGGCTGGTGGCTGCGGAGCGAGATCCTTTGGGCCAAGACCAACCCCATGCCGGAGGCGGTGCGGGACCGACCAAGCAAAGCACACGAGACGATTTTTCTGCTGACCAAAGCCCCGCGCTACTTCTACGACCAAGAGGCCGTGCGTGTTTCTTTCCGCCCCAAATCTCTAGAGAGAGTCGCCCAGAACATTGAGGCCCAGGCCGGCTCTTTGCGGGTGGTTGGCAAGACAACCGGACCCATGAAGGCCCGGGGCAACCCGGAAGTGGGCGCAAACCTGAAAACCGTCTGGCCCATCCCTTCAGCGCAGTGCAAAGAGGCCCATTTCGCCGCATTCCCCGAGGCGCTAGCGGAAACCTGCATCCTGGCCGGCACCAGTGCTATAGGCAACTGTCCCGCCTGCGGCCGGCCCTGGGAACGCGTGTTCCAAAGGGATGCAATGATTACCCGCAAAGGTCCGAAGGCTGATGGATACGGAAGCCGCACCACTGCTGGGCTCTCTGGAACGATGGTCAAGCCTCCGGCCGCCAAAACGGTGGGCTGGCGGCCCACTTGCACGTGCGGGGCCGGCGAACCCGCCCCCGCAGTGGTTCTCGACCCCTTCGTGGGATCCGGGACCACCTGTCGAGTCGCCGACCGCCTGGGCCGCCACGGCATCGGCCTAGACCTTAACTTAGCCTATCTGGCCGACATCGCGGCCAAGCGTTGCGCGGCGCACATGCAGCCGGTGCTCCCGGGGGTGGCCTAAAATGAACCAATCCGCGCTCATTCACCCCCGGCCCTGGAACCGCAGCAAGCCCAGCGACCGCTGGGGCACCCCGCTGGCCCTGTTCCAATACCTGGACGCGGTTTTCCGGTTCGAGTTGGATGTCTGCGCCTTGCCTGGGGAGAGCCTGTGCCCCCGGGCCTTCACGCCAGAGGATGACGGCCTGGCCCAGCCCTGGTCCGGGCGCATCTGGATGAACCCGCCTTACTCCCCCTTGGGCGCAATCGTCCCCTGGGTGCGGAAGGCCGCGGAGACGGCCCAGGCCGGCAAGGGCCTAGTGATGGCCCTTTTGCCTGCCCGCACAGACGCCGGTTGGTGGCAAGACTGGGTGGCCCCGCACGCCGATATTCGTTTCCTCCGTGGCCGGCTGAAGTTCGGGGGAGCATCCAACAACGCCCCATTTCCCAGCGCCCTGGCCTTGTACTGGCCGCGGCCCAGGGGGTGCCGATGACCACCACCATCCTCTGCACCAACAACTCCTGCCCCTCTTGGGGATGTTGCCGCCTTGGCATACTGCTTGGCGACAAGCGCCACCCGGATGCCGAGATCTTTCCGGCGGACCCCGTGAAGGGTAAATGCCCTTTTTACGAGCACGACCCGAGATTGCACGGGCCGAAGTGCAAGGAGGAAAAATGCAAGATTTGACCTGCAAGTGCGGGCGGGGACTGGTGCTCTATCGCGCCGACGGCCAGAGCATGGGCAAGTGCCGTGAATGCTACCGAGACATGGGGTTGAAGAACGGCGAGAAGCTGGCCGCCCGGGTCCGCGCGGTGCGATCTTGGCAATCCTGGGATGACGTGCCGCTCATCATGCAGACGGCGGAGGTTTGCGAGTTCCTGCAAATGGACCGCCGCACACTGGACAAACAGGCCCAGGCCGGTCACCTGAAGCGTGGGGCTATCGGCAGGGGCAATCTCCGCTACGGCCGGGCGGCCCTGCGGGAGTTTTGCCGCGAGGCTAACTGTGATCCGTTCGAAGTTTAGGAGGTAACGATGAACACGGGAACTGCGCGTTTCCCCGAGACAAGAATCGACAGGCCTTCGATGCGCGAACACCCACACGAGGATCGGCCCAAGTCAGATCCCGTCGCCCTGGCGGTGCCACTATTGTTAGCCTGCCGGTTTCTGCCCGGCCTCAAATTCGCTGACGCCGCGCTCTGTGCGGACAGGAGGGCCAAGGCCAAAGAGATGAAGGCTAAGGACAGGAAAACCGTGGAGAAGAACGGCGAACCTCGGCAGCCGGTTTTGTACGGCATGATGGTCAGGTGCGCCAAGTGCAAGGGGCCGGTGAAGGTGTAGGGTGGCTGCTCCCCATTACCTGGTTTGCGCTGACGGCCGGCGGACTCCTTTCACCCACTGCCAGAGCAAATGCAGGCAGAAGGACCGGTGCCAAGCCTACATCTGGACCATAGAGGACCTGCGTTGGCAGGACGATCAAAGGGCGATAGCTAAGTTGAATCGGAGAGCGACAGAAGCATGAGCATCAAGCCACTGACCCTTTATCACTTCACCAGCCCTCACCACGTTCAGGGAATACAGCAGCGCGGCATTTGTCTGGGCGCCCTCCCTGTGTTTAAGCCCGGGTACCTCCCCATGCTCGTCCCTGGCTACCAATGGCTGACCGTCAATCCCTCCTGGGAACAGGCCTGGTCGGTGCCGGTAACCTTGCCCTACGCGAGAAACGCTTTCAGGTTCAAGGTCGCCATCCCTCGCCTATTCCGTGGGAGACTGACCAGATGGTTGGGCAGCAAATATTCCACGGAAGGTGGCCCCCTGAATGCCGGAGGAGACCCCGAAAACTGGTGGCTCTACCACGGGAAAATCCCAGCCGCTTGGCTTGTGGATTTTGCGAGAAACCCGCAAGGGCCGCCCGTTTCGGAAGTCCAGATTGACCCGCTCCCGATCATGCAAAAGCTGAGGGTAGGGCCGGTATGAGCTACCGAAAAATAGACGAACGCCTCTGGTCATCCACCACCTTCCGGGCCATGAGCCGGGACGCCCGGGATCTCTACGTCTATCTGCTGACCAGCCCCCACAACAACGCCCTGTGCTGCTACCGGCTGCCGCTCGGCTACGCGGCCGACGATCTCCAATGGCCCCACGAGACGGTCCAGAAGGCCATGGAGGAGTTGGTGGCCACCCGGCGCCTGGACGGCACCCCCATGGTCATCAGGGACGAAGCAACTCAGCTCGTGACCGTCCACGGCCAGCTCTACAAAGAAAAAATCATCAACCAAAACTGCATGAGGAAGTGCATCAGCGAATTGCAGGCCCTCCCAACCCGGAGCGAAGCCTATCTCCACGTGCTGGAAACCTGCCAAAAACTGAACGCCGAACTCAGGAATCCCTTTTTAGATGAGCTAGTTAAATTATTGGCCGAACGATTGCCGGAATCATTGGCCGAATCATTGGCCGAATCATTGGCCGAATCATTGCGGCAACAACAGCGGCAGCTGCATAAGCAAGAGCAAGAAGAATTTATAAACAAACTCCCTACCCAAGCCTCTGACGTACTTGGCCGAACCTCCGTTGGGGACCCGGGGATAAGGGAAAAAATAAAAACCCTTCGCTCGCGGTATGAAGACCAGGACCTGGTGGACGAGGTGGTCAACGCCCTGGCAAGTACCCGAAAAACCTTCAGCATCGCCGACAGCGTCGTGTTGGTCGAGCTGATGTGGTGGGACCGCTATCCCGAAGACCTCGTGCGAGCCTCCATGCGGGTGTACCTCGACGGCGACTATGCCGCCGCAGGTAAGGCGGAAAAGTACCTGCGCGGGATAATCCGGAACCACGCCAAGAACCCCCAATGCAGGCGAGGCCAACGGGCCGTGCCGACAGGAGAAAACCCCTATGACCGCCTTACCCAACGTCCTTCGGCCTGAACTGGGCCCGGAGCCCCCGGCCGGGGCCTGCCGGGCCTGCGGCGGCGCGGTCCGGCCCGTGCCCGGCTGGCGGGGCTGGCTCGCGCCCGAAATGTGCGAGCCCTGCGCTGGCCGGATGGTGGCCCAACAGGAGGCCCGGGAGCGCCAGCAGCGGACCGAGGACCTGCTGGCCCTGGCCAACCTGCCGCCCCTGGCCCTGAAGTGGCACTTTCGGCGGGCTTCCCAGGAGGCCGACTCCGCGGCCTTCCGGGCGGTCTACGCCTGGGAGTACGGCCCGGAAGGGCTGTTTTTGTGGGGGCCGGTGGGCACCGGCAAAACGGTGCTGGCGTGGTGTTTGCTCCTGCGGGAGATCCGCCGGCATAACCGCACCGCCCTGTTCCTGCACGTGCCGGACTTCCTGGCCGAGCTTCGCCGCGGCTTCGGGGAGCGCAGCGCGAGCCGGGACTTGGCCGACCAGGCCAAAAAAACGGCCGTGCTTTGCCTGGACGACCTGGGGGCCGAAAAGCCCACCGAATGGGTGCGCGAGGTGCTTCTGGCGATCCTCGACCACCGCATGACCCACGAGCGGCCCACCGTGGGCACCAGCAACTACACCCCCGGCAGCCTGCACCGGCACCTGCAAGATGAGACCGGCCGCCTGGTGGACCGCCTGGTGGGGGCTTGCCGGCTGGTAGAGGTGCCGGGAGAGAGCTTCCGGCAACGCGAGGCGGAGCAGCGCGCAAACGGCGGTGCGCCATGAGCCAGAAAACGCGATTCCAGGCACCTGAGCCGCGCCAGGCCGCGACTTCGCCCGCGAGCCATAGCCCGGCAGGCTCCGGAGGGTCATTGCTCATCCTGGGCCAAATAGAGTGGCCGTGCTGCGTCAAGGCCCCCTGGGTTGATTGCGCCTCTTGTCTCTGGTGCTCCCGGGGTTGGTTCTGCCAAGTCAACGCCCCGGTGCTTCGGGGCGAGGAAGACGCCAACTGTTGGGCGTTCGAGCCCAAGAGCGGCCGGCCATGAAGAAGCATATCGCGTTTCTGGTCTCGGCCCTTGCTCTGGTGGCCTGTCCGCTGGCCCTGGCCGCCCCCGCCCTGTCCTGGGAGGCCAAAGTCCTCTCCGTGCACGACGGCGACACCATCACCGTCCGGCGCGAGGGCCGGCGCGTCAAAATCCGCCTGGCTTACATCGACGCACCCGAACTGGATCAGCCCGGGGGGAAGGCCGCCGCCCGCTATCTCCGGGAGTCCCTCCGCGGGCAGACGGTGAACGCGAAGCCGGTGGACAGGGACCGTTACGGCCGCACCGTGGCCGCGGTCTTCATGCGCTCCGGCCGGGATGTCAATTCCGGCCTGGTGCGCGCGGGCATGGCTTGGGTCTTCCGGCGGTACTGCGACGACCTGGTGATGATCGCCGCGGAAGCCCAGGCGCGGGCCGCAAAACGCGGGCTGTGGGGACTGCCGGGGAAAAATATCGCGCCATGGAAGTGGCGGAAAGGGGAAAAGTGACGTGGAGAGATGTCCAAATAAAAAGTGCGAGAACGCCGATATCCAACTCGTTAGTTCGGAGCGGGATGCCTGGTCTTTCTTCTGCCCTAGCTGTGGCCACCAGGGGCCCATCGGCAGAAACGCCGCGGAGGCCATTTGGCTCTGGGAGGCTTTACCCAGGGACTTCGGTGCCGACGCTCCCGGCGGCCCCATCCTGGCCATCTACGAACGCTACGGCCGGGGTTACACGGCCAACTTCCCCACCTTTGAAGCCGCGCGGGCTTTTCTGGTCGGCGATGAGGAGGGGTATGATTGCGCTCCGAAATTCGTCATCGACTCTCAGTCGGAGGAGGTTCTCTGGTCGTCGAATAATGGCGACCTTTCCAATGCGCACATTTCCGGGCCTGAAGATCGGGGGAACCAGTTCGGGAAGGGGTACCAAAAAGCCCTGAAAGACCTAATGAGAATCGAGGTCTTCGATCCTTGCCAGGCCGACTACTACCCAGGCTGGCCCTACCCCCCGCGCCGGAACACGGCCGCGCTGGTGGCCGACCGGGCGGTAATCCTGGCCGAGGCGGTCAAATCCGGGGACGAAAACAAAATCCGCGAGGCTATCAAGGGCGTGGTCGCCCTGGCCGAGATTTGGGGCGAGACCGGGAGGGGTTGCTGATGGCCCAGGCCACGCCGAATCTTGCGGAATGTGAACAAACCTGGCCCAACGGGGCCAAAAGGAGGACAAAGTGAGAGCTTGCGCGAGGTGTGGGGAGAAGATCAGGTTGGAGGCTTACTTCCCATTAAAGCATCCCCGCAGATGCCAAATCCGTTGCTTGGCTTGCGGCCGAGCCGGCCCGGAGAGGCAGTACCTTACTGGCGCGATAGAGGCTTGGGACGCCGAACCGCGGCCGAATGAGGACAAAATGAAGCCGACCAATGGCCGCGGCGCGGCCTGCGAGAGCGATCCGGCCCCCGCGGCTGACCCGCTCCCGGATGGCTTGGTGGGAGCCGTGGCCGACGCCATCGTGGGCGAGGTCTACTGCGACGAGAAAACCACCTCCTGCGCGACCTGCCGTTACTCGGGGGATCTGGTCGTGTGGTCCATCGGACAGAAGGAGGCCACGTGTGGCACCCTTGATAGTCCTCGTGCCCTCTCTTGCCGGTTGAACCGCCCCCAGACGCTTCACACAGAACGCGGAACGACCTGGCCACCGGTCCGCCAAAATGATTGGTGCGGCGAGTGGAAGCCCAAAAAAATCGGCTCCTAATCATCCCGGGGCCGGCGCGCCGGCCCCATCCTGGAGGTTTTAAGATGATTCCCCTCCCCTCCCAGCGCCTCGCCGCGGCCGATCCCGTCCCGGCGCGCACTCCGCCCCACTCCCGCGCCTGGTTCCGTCAGCGCGCCGCCGTGGACATCGTTGACGTGGTGCTCGACAACGTGCCCCAGATGTACGCCCGGGCGGGGGCCGAGGTCCCCGCGCCTGCCGGTGCGCTCATGGACGGCACCAAGGCGGCCCTGGCCAACCTCAACCGGGTCCTGGGCCACATCACCACCATACGCGAGGCCGAGCGGCTCTCCGGCATCGTCTGGCGGGTGATCGACACCATCCGTGCCGCCTGGCCCAGCGACGAGATCCCGGCCGGGGAATGGCTCAACTCCGCGCTCTTGGTGGTGACGGACATCCACCGGGAGGCCGGCCACACCAAGGACGACTGGGGCTGCATCATGGAGTGCCTGTCGCAGTTGATCGAGCTGGTGGACGACGCCGGTCGGTGCATCGAAGCGGGGGCCCGGGCTGGCGGTGAAATCAGGACCACTATATGGGGCTGCTGGTAGGCCCACAGACTCGTTCTGGAAGGCCGTCCCGTAATCCCCAGCCTCCTTTTTTTCTCCCCCAAAATCTCTGCGGCCTCACATATCTATTGACATGTCAATAGATATGTAATATACTGAAATCATAAAGATGAGGGCTGGCTGGTGGTGGCTCACTGGCCAGCCCGGCCACCCCAAACACAGGAGGAACGAGATGGCCAACACAAGAATAATATACCAGGACGGCGACTACCAGATCATCTGCCGCGAGGACGGCGACGGGCGAGAAACCCATCACCTGGTGCGTGGCGAGGTCGAGGGGCGGCTGCCCCTGGTGCGGTCCACGGCCCTGACCCCCGCCCTGGCCAACGCGATCCGCAAGCAACCCGGGGCTGACCCGTCCGGTTACTACGCGGTGGGCACGAGCGCGGTCATCCGGCGCGCCGCCGCCCCGGCCTGGGACGCGGAAGTCAAGGCCCGCGCGGACTGGGAGGCGGCCAACGCCTGGTGCGCGGATTACGACCGGCTCAGGGCGGCGGTGGACCGGGCGGAGTCGGCCAGCTACTACGACCCGGCCCGGATCATCCGGGCCAAGATGGCGGTCACCGAATACCTGGACAGCCACCCCGAAGTGGCCGAGCGTCTGCGGGCCGAACGCGCCAAGCGGGGCAAGCAGCACCACTGGGGGTATTCTGAGGAGGGCGTCCAGCGGGCGCTGAGGGGCGAGGACTAAGACCAGGATTTACGCCCCCTCCACGGGGGCGCAACCTCTGTTAAGGAGAGATCACGATGACGACCCAGCATACCACGATCAGAGTCTTTGACGACGTCGGCGGGTACTACATCTGTGACGACGACGGCGTGTACTACAGCTGTGACGACGACGTCCTTGTCGACACCCGCGGCCCGGCCTATCCGACCAAGGCCCAGGCCACCCGCATGGCCCTGGAGTACGCGGCCCAGGATGGCAAGCGCGAGGTGACCCTGGTCGGGTCGGGTGTCAGCGTCTCCGCGGCCCGCAAGCACGCGGCCGAGCTGGGGATCACGGTCCACGTCCGCCGCTAGCCCCGGGCCTTTCCGCCTGGCCCCGGAGTGTCGGGGCCAGGAGAGAAGACCCGTTGGTCGGGTCGAGCATAACCCGAAAGGAGGGGATCATGCCAAAGATAGCAGGATATGCGGTTGGCAGCAAATTTGGCCAGGAACGCGGAGGGAATGTGATGCTTGGGTTGCGGACAGTCGGACCGGACGGCGCGAGTTACAACGGCTTCCGCTGGCCCCTGGAAGTGGGTGCGGAGGTCGAGGCCCTTGATTGGACCCCGAAGCCGGTTTGTCGCGGGCTGCACTTCTTGCCCTGGGGGGAGGGTGATGGGGGCCTGCTTGATTGGGGAGACGACGCCAAGGGGCTGGTGATTGAGCCCCTTGGCGAGGTGGTGGACCTTGGCGGCAAGTCGAAGTGCGGCCGTGCGCGAGTGATCTTTGTGGGCACATTGCGCGAGGCGGCCCAATACATCTACGAGAATGGGGGGAGGGGCAGGGCTATCTGTGGCGTCACCGCCACTGTCGGGTACGACGGGACCGCCACGGCAGGGGACCACGGGACCGCCACGGCAGGGGACTACGGGACCGCCACTGTCGGGTACGACGGGACCGCCACGGCAGGGGACGACGGGACCGCCACGGCAGGGGACTACGGGACCGCCACTGTCGGGTACCGCGGGACCGCCACTGTCGGGTACTACGGGACCGCCACGGCAGGGGACCACGGGGCCGCCACTGTCGGGTACGACGGGACCGCCACGGCAGGGGACTACGGGACCGCCACGGCAGGGGACTACGGGACCGCCACGGCAGGGGGCCGCGGGACCGCCACTGTCGGGTACCGCGGGACCGCCACTGTCGGGTACTACGGGACCGCCACTGTCGGGTACCGCGGGACCGCCACGGCAGGGGACCGCGGGACCGCCACGGCAGGGGACTACGGGACCGCCACTGTCGGGTGCGACGGGACCGCCACTGTCGGGTACCGCGGCGCGCTTGTCATCGCATGGGGGGATGGTTCTCGCGGCCGGTTGGCAGTTGGCTACATTGGCGAAACAACGGACGCGGGCGGCGAGGTGCTCATGGCGTGGCAACCCTACCACTTGGATAGCCTGGGCCAGTTCGTGAAGGAGGTGACCGCGGTCTAGCCCTGTCTCCTGCCCGTCACGGCGGGCAGGGGAGAGCGTTGGACCACAATTCCGCCCGGGTCGGGTCGGGAAAAGGAGATAGATGATGCTGCACACTACGTTGAGGCTGTGCCGGGAGCGCGGGAATTGCAAGTTTCTGTGTGCCCCGTTGATGAGGGCGCTCGGCCCCGGTTGGGGAGAAGACGATACAATCCCCTTTCCCCGGCTGCTGGACATGGATACGCCGGGATGGGCGGGTCTGTCGGACACGGTGCTGGCTTTCCGAGCGGTTCTCCCGGGTGAGGAGTCGGCCCGGGACCGCATCGCCCGCCTGTTTGCGGCAGATTGCGCGGAGAGGACGGTTCGCCTCTGGTCCATATTGACCCCGGGGCAAAACGAAAGGGAGGCGAGCCATTTTATCCAGGAGGCTCGCCGGTTTGCGCGCGGAGAGATAACGGACTTCGAGCGGGATATAAAATGGGAAGCCGCCAGGGCTTGGGCCGCCCGGGGGGGGCAGGTGGCTTGGGCGGCTGCGGACACCGTTAAGGAGAATGCTTGCTACGCTGCCCAGGACGCCGCGCGGAACGCCGCCATGGTGGCCGGCAGCGCCTGGTCGCAGGGGATCGCCGGGGCACTCACCAAGGAAGCCGAAAGGCTCTGGCAGGCCCAGCGACTCAGGGAGTATCTGGAGGGTGATAGGGACGCTTCGTCAATTCTGGGTTTGGGAGCCAGGTCGGGTCGGGAGTAACCGCCGGCCCCCTAAGGAGGGGATCATGTACACGGATCAAGAAATTTGGGGACTTCGGGACGTCATCAACCTGCATGAGGACGCTGGGGGGTATTTCTTCAGCCCTGGGGCCAGGCGCTTTTTCAAGTCGCGGGTCGGTGAGACCATTCACCCTGTGCTGCCGGAGCGAACCCAGGTGTTTTTTGTCACGTCTGAGGTCCCGCCCCACGGCAACCGCGCGTACAAAGTGCGGCACTTTGACTCCCAACTCCCCGCGCGAGTCACCACGGTGGGGGATTTGGGGGGGTACAAGACCGCCGCCGCCGCCGCCCATTGTGAGGCCGCACGGCTGGCCGAGGAGGGGCCTAATGAGCCGAGATGAACTGCAAAACGTACTGGCCGCGCACGCTAAGTGGCTGCGCGGAGAGGCCGGGGGTAGCCGGGCAGCCCAGCCCCAGACCGCACCACAGGAGACTCCCACGCCCGCCCCGCCCCGATATCTCAGCAGCAGTTTTGACCCGCAACCCGATAAGTTTGGGTATCGGCGGATCAATCACTACTGGGAGGTGCCCCGGCCCGACGGCTTTGCCGGCATCTCCATCACCACCACCCTGATTGGGCCTGGGCCAACCGGGACGAGGCCCGAAAAATCCGCCCCCACGAAGGGCCGAGAGGAAGAACCCATGCCGAACAAAACCAAGGGCCGCGATCGCGCGGCCACGACCGTCTACCTCTCTCAGGCCGGCCCCGAGGCCACCTGGCTCTCGCGCCACGGCGCGCCCCGCTCCGAACAGCTCCGGGACGATCTGACCGTGCTCCGCACACTGGCCGGTCGGGTGCCAGAGCTCAGCGAGGCGGAGGCCAAGTGCCTCCGGGACATCCTCAACGCCACCCGCCTGGACGCGGGCATGGTGCGCTACTGGCCCGGCATCCTGGCCCAGGCCGTCCGCGACTCTGGCCCGGACGGGCTGGCCGAGAAATGGGGCGTGGACCTGGAGGCCCTGGCCGTGCGCCTGGAGGCCCTGCACCCCGCCGACGCCTGGGCCCTGTGGGAGTCCGTGCGGGCCTGGTTGGAGAAGCAGTAGCCATGTCTCGCCAGGGCCTAGTCTCCCTCTCCGGCCTGGTCGCCAGGCTGCACCGCCACCCGCTGTGGGATCGGGCCATGTGGGCCGGGGCCGACAACCCGCTTCTGGCGGGCGGCGCCGTGGCGGCGGATATCGCCCCGGAGTTGGGGTCCATCGGCATCAATGTGGGGGCGCTGTTTTGCTCTTGGTGGACCAGCGACCACCGGACGGTGTGGGTGATGGAGCCCGACACGGCCGCGCTGGTCAGGGATACCAGCATCCGTTTTATCCCCGATGCCCCGCCCTCCTCTTGGGGGGGGCGGGGCATAATCATTGAGGGAGCCAACCGGAGAGGCCTGGTGGGGGACGTCTTCGCGTTGGGGTGCTACCAGTGCCGGGGGACAGGCCATTACCTCGACTGGCAGGAGCGGTTTTGGTTGGTGGCCCTCACCCAGCAGGGCGGGGCCTGGGTGCAGTCCGTCCCGTGCGGGAGCCAGGATTTTGAGAGTGACGGAGACCTGGACCGCTGGATTTTGAGGGACGATGACCCGTGGTCCGGGGAGCAGCGGCAGATCTCCAGTGAGGAGCGACGGCAGATCCGGGAGTGCTTCCAGTTCGTCTTCGCCTTCAGTTTTTTCGCGGCCCGGGCTGGGGACTGGTGGCACACGGAGCCGGCCGGCGATGGCCCGCCACTCCGCAATGCCCGGGGCAAGGCCGTCCGCAGCGGTGGGCGGGTCACCCCGCTGTGGTCCTACCGGCGGCTGGCCATTTCCGAGCCTCCCTTGTCGGAGGACGCCGGCTCAGCGGCGGATTCCCCGCGCGGTCCTTTGGACACCACGGATCTGGTTTTGCGTCCCGCGGTGGTCCGGGCTCATTGGCGCCGAGTCGGTTCCCGCAAAGAGCCGCGGCTCATTGGGACCTACGCCGCCCAGCGCTGGCGGCGTAGGCTGGGGAGCAAGGTACTGGTGTAGCTGGCGGCCGCACGGGGCGGTCCCCTTACTCTCCCTCCCCGCTCGGCGGGTTTCCCTTTTGGCTCCGATCCGAGTTGTCCGTGAAGGGGTTGTCCCGGTTGTCGCCGTTGTAGTCCCCATCATAGCGGTTGCCGCCGGTGGGCCCGGAGCGGTCCCCGG
>JAHLLK010000105.1 GCA_020444165.1 Deltaproteobacteria bacterium
GGGGGCCATCTGGCCGCCGGTCATGCCGAACACCGCGTTGTTCACGAACACCACCGTGAGCTTCTCGCCCCGGTTGGCCGCGTGCACGATCTCGGCCGTGCCGATGGCCGCCAGATCGCCGTCACCCTGGTAGGTGAACACGAATTTGTCCGGCTGGGCCCGCTTGACCCCGGTGGCCACCGCCGCGGCGCGGCCGTGGGGGGATTCCACCACGTCCACGTCGAAGTAGTCGTAGAGGAACACCGAGCAGCCCACGCTGGCCACCCCGATGGTCTTCTCCCGCAGCCCGAAAAGGTCCAGTTGCTCGGCCACCAGGCGGTGGATCACCCCGTGGTGGCAGCCGGGACAAAAGTGGGTGGGCCGGTCCTTCAGGGACGCCGGCCGGTCGAAAACCTGAATCATCTTCGCCGCCTGGCCTGTCATGCCTGACCTCCTTTGCGGTAGACCTTTTCCACTTCCGCGGCCAATTCGTCCGGGGTGGGGATGGAGCCCGGCGGGCGTCCGTAGAACTCCACCGGCGCCGCGCAGGCCGCGGCCAGCCGCACATCCTCCACCATCTGGCCGGTGTTCAGCTCCACGGCCATGAGCCGGCCGGCTTTTTCGGCCGCCTGCCGCACCGCCTCCACGGGGAAGGGGTACAGGGTGATGGGCCGTAAGAGCCCCACCTTGCGGCCCTTGTCCCTGAGGAGGTCCACCGAGGACTTCAGGATGCGGGCCACCGAGCCAAAGGCCACCAGGATCAGGTCCGCGTCGTCGGCCCGGTAAAGCTCGCAACGGACTTCCTTTTCCATTTTCTGGTACTTTTTCCAGAGCTTCCAGTTCTGCACCGTCAGCTCGCCGTCGGCCAGATACAATGATTTCAAGATCTGCTGGCCGCGGCCCTGGCAGCCGGTGAGGGCCCAGTCCTTTTTGGGGGGCTTCTTGCGGTAGGGCTTCAGCTCCACCGGCTCCTTGATTTGGCCGATGAGCGCGTCGCCCAGCACCATCACCGGGTTGCGGTATTTGTCGGCCAGGTCAAAGGCCAGCATGGTCAGGTCGTAGTTCTCCTGGGCCGTGGAAGGGGCCAGCACCAGGGTGCGGTAGTCGCCGTGGCCTCCCCCCCGGGTGGCCTGGAAGTAGTCGCCCTGGGAGGGATGGATGCCCCCCAGGCCCGGGCCGGAGCGGCTCATGTTCACGATGACCCCCGGGATCTCCGAGCCGGCCATGTAGCTGATGCCCTCCTGCTTCAGGCTGATGCCCGGGCTGGAACTGCTGGTCATGGCCCGGACGCCGGTGGCGGCCGCGCCCAGGAGCATGTTGATGGAAGCCACCTCGCTCTCGGCCTGCACAAAGGTGCCGCCCACCTCGGGCATATGGACCGACATGTACTCCGGGATGTCGTTCTGGGGGGTGATGGGGTAGCCGAAATAGAAACGACAGCCAGCCTCGATGGCCCCCATGGCGATGGCTTCGTTGCCTTTCACCAATTTCTTTTTGGCCATATCAGCCTCTTTTCTTTTCTTTATAGACCCGGATCGCGGTGTCCGGGCACAGTTCGGCGCAGAAGGCGCAGCCGGTGCATTGGCCGCCTTCTTCCCCGAAACAGGCAAAGGCATAACCCTGGGCGTTGAACTCCTGCCCCAGGGACAGGTTTCCCTTGGGGCAGGCCTGCACGCACAAGCCGCAGCCCTTGCAGCGTTCACTGAGGATTTCCACTCTGGGCATAAGCGCGAGCCCTTTTTAGTAAAAAGGTTAGCTGATCGAGGCCAGGACCTGCTCCAAGCCCGCCGGATCCTGGAAACCCAGCACCTTCACCCCGGCGGGCACGGTCTTCTTGAGAAGCCCCGCCAGGACGCGGCCTGGGCCGGCTTCCACAAAGATTTCCACCCCCTGGGCCACCAGGCTCTCCACGGTCTGCACCCACAACACGGGTGAAGTGAGCTGGCCGGCCAGTTCTTTTTGGATTTCGGCCGCGTCGCGGCTGGGGCGGCCGGTGGTGTTGGGCACATGCAGGCAGGTGGGCGGCGCGAAGCTGGCCCCGGCGATGAACGGCGCCAAATCCTGCGCCGCCTCCTGCATGAAGGGGCTGTGCCAGGCGCCCGAAACCTTGAGGGGTATGGCCTTGAGCCCTTTGGCCGCGGCCAGGCGCCCGGCCTCGGCCACGGCCTCGCTGGCGCCGGTGATCACCGTCTGCACCGGGGTGTTGAAGTTGGCCGGCTGCACCACCCCGTCCACTTCCGCGCAGATTTGGGCCACCTCCGCCGGGGAGGCGCCCACCACGGCGCTCATGGCCCCGGGATGGGCCGCGGCGTCGCGGTCCATGAGGCGGCCCCGCCGGCTCACCAGGTCCAAAGTGTCCCGGGGGCTCAGGATGCCGGCCAGGCACAGGGCCGGGTACTCGCCCAGGCTGTGCCCGGCCACGGCCAGGGGGGCGGGACCAGCGGTCAAAAAGGCCTCGCCGCAGATGAGGTCCACCAGGGTGACCGCGGGCTGCAGATTGATGGTCTGGGTGAGTTCGTCCAGGGGGCCCTCGAAGCAGAGCCGGGCCAGGTCCAGGCCGGAAACCTCGGAAGCCAGTTCGAACAGCTCCCGGGCCCGGGGCCAGCTCTGGTGGAACTCCTTGGCCATGCCCACGAACTGGGAGCCCTGCCCCGGGAACATCAGCGCCACGCGCGCCATACTTCCTCCCCGCTCCGGCTCACGCTTCCGGCGGCCGGGGGGACGCGAAGGCCGGCGGCCTCTCGCCTCCGGGCCCAGGCCGCGCCGGCGGTGGCCGGAAGGTGGTTAGGGAAACAACCTGGGTTGTGGTGGGCGCCTCCGGCCCGGTCCGCCTTCGGGGGGGCCCGGGCCCGGCGGCCGGCCCCCGGGGAAACCCTGAAAAGCGCCCGCGCCGGGCGAGGCCCGGGGGGCGATCGGAAGGCCAACTAGCCGATATCGTTCGTCTAGCTTTGCCCTTCCCTTTACCCGGCCCCGAGGTGGGCACCCTGGCCGGCGAGGGAAGGCCTGGCTGGCAAGCGATTAAAGCGCCAAAAAAGTCAAGTGCCTAATCTACACAATGCCCCGGGGCATGTCAACGCGGCTGAGCGGGTAGGACGCCGGGAAAGCGTGGTTTTGCATGCAAGAATTTTGCCTTTACCCTGGGCATGGGTCTAGATATACTTGCCCCGTGGGCCGCACCGGCCGGAAACGTGTCTATTTTTCATTGGTGGCGGAGATTTGGCGGCAACCAAATGGGTTTGGACGACTAGAGCCAGCTTGTGAAACGCTTGCGCCTGATACTCTTGGCGTCCCTGGCAGCCATATTGCTCGGTGCGGCGATCGCCATGATTCTTCATGAACCGGCGCCCGTGCCGGTGGGGGTCAAGGGCGACGAACCGCTCACCGAGGAGGACGGACGGCCGCGGGCCCGGGGCCTGACCTACACGCACGTGCAGGACGGAGTCCGCAAATGGTCCTTGACCGCAGAGGGGGCCCGCTTTGACGAAGCCAGCGACAAACTCGTGCTGCAGGGGGTCCAGATAGACTTTTTCCCCAAAAAAGGCGGCTGGGTGACCATCCTGGGCGATACCGGACAATATGACCAGAAAAGCCGCGTCATTACGCTGATAGGCCACGTGTGGGGCCGCACCAACGCCGGCCTCACCCTGGTTACGGACAAGATCACCTATTCCGATAAAGAACAATTGGTGACCACCAAAAGCATGGTCACCATCAGTGGCGCCCGCTTCTCGGTTCGAGGTGTGGGGATGACGGCCGACCTGGCTAAAAACACCTTGACCTTCAAGCGGCGGGTGTACTCGATTTTCACTCCTGCGGGAAAGGGCCCGCCTCCGGGAGTGACCGCCGACTGAAACCTGGGAGCACGAGAGGGGAGGATGAGTTTATGAGGCGACTGCCTTTCGCGGCCTGCACATTGGCGCTTTTGCTTCTGGCCACCGGCGCGCTGGCCGCGAGCCAGACCAGCCCTATGAAAGAGGATCAGCCCATCCACGTGGTCTCCGACCGCCTGGAAGTGGACAACGCGGCGCAGGTGGCGAACTTCATCGGTTCGGTGCGGGCCACCCAAGGCGACGTGCAGATCACGTCCGACAAGCTGGAGGTCTACTATGACCGCCAGAAAAGCCCCCAGGACGCCAAGGGCGAGGAGACCGGCGAGGTCCCCGAGGGCTTGGCTGACGAGGGAGGCAGTGTACGGAAGGTCATCGCCCTGGGTCACGTGAAGATCACCCAGAAGGACCGCGTGGCCGTGGGCCAGAAGGCCACCTACTGGGCCGGCGGCCGCAAAATCCTCTTGGAGGGCAAGGCCACGGTGTGGAAGGGCAAGAACCAGGTCTCTGGCGAGCAGATCACCGTTTTTCTGGATGAGAACCGCACCGTGGTGCACGGCCAGCCCGGCAAGCGGGTGAGCGTCACCCTGATGCCCGGCGAGAAGGGCGACTCCAAGCCCGCCAAAAAGGCCGACTGATAACCCCGGACCGCCGCGGGAGAAAGAACCGCCGTGCCCCGTTTGAGCTTGCACAACTTGGTTAAGATCTATGGCGGCCGCCGCGTGGTGGACGATGTGTCCCTCTACGTGCGCGACCGCGAGATCGTGGGCTTGTTGGGACCCAACGGCGCCGGCAAGACCACCTCGTTCTACATGACCGTGGGGCTCATCCGGCCCAACGAGGGCCAGGTCCTCTTGGACGATACGGAAATCACCGCCCTGCCCATGTACCAGCGGGCCCGCCTGGGCATCAGCTATCTCCCCCAGGAGTCCTCCATCTTCCGCAAGCTCACGGTGGAGGAAAACATCCGGGCCATCCTGGAGACCATGCCCCTGACCTCTGAGGAGGCGGACGACCGGCTCGATTTTCTTTTGGACGAGCTGGGCGTGTCCCATTTGGCCAACAACCGGGCTTACTCCCTGTCCGGCGGTGAGCGCCGCCGGGTGGAGATCACCCGGCTGCTGGTGACCGAGCCGTCCTTCATCCTCTTGGATGAGCCGTTCGCGGGCATCGACCCCCTGGCGGTGGCGGACCTGCAGAACATCATCCGGCAACTCAAGGACCGGGGCATCGGCATCCTCATCAGCGACCACAACGTGCGCGAGACCCTGGGCGTCTGTGACCGGGCCTATATCCTCAACGCCGGCAAGCTCCTGGAGGAAGGCGATCCCGACCAGATCGCCAATAGCGAGGTGGCCCGCCGCATCTACCTCGGCGAGGAGTTCAGGCTGTAGATCATGGGCTTGGAGATCAAACAGAGTTTAAAGCTCAGCCAGCAACTGGTTATGACCCCCCAGTTGCAGCAAGCCATTAAACTCCTGCAGCTCTCCCGGCTGGAGCTGGCCGAGACCATCAACCAGGAACTCCTGGAAAATCCCATGTTGGAGGCCACCGAGGAGAACCTGCAAGATCAGGAGCAGGACCAGCGGGAGGCCGCGGGCGAACCCTCGCTCCCCGAGAACGCGGCCTCCCCGGCCGGGGATACGGCGCCGGGGGACCTCCCCTCCCCGGAAGCCGAGTTGACCTCCTCCGACGAGGTCCAGATGAGCGACCAGGTCCGGGAGGACTTCGACTGGGAGAATTACCTGGGCGAATACTCCTCGGGCAGCTCCAGCGAGGAAAGCTCCATCTACGAGGAGCACGAGGCGCCCCCCTACGAAAACGTGATCTCCAAGAACACTTCGCTCCGGGAGCACCTGTTGTGGCAGCTCCGGCTCTCTCCCCTGGAGCCCGAGCAGATGAGCATCGGCCAGGTGATCGTGGGCTCAATCGAGCCCGACGGCTATCTCCGCACCAGCCTGGAGGAGTTGGCGGCCATGGCCGAAACCACGCTGGCCGAGGTGGAGCTGGTCCTGAAGACGATACAGCAGTTCGACCCCTTGGGGGTCGGAGCCCGGGATCTGCGGGAATGCCTGTTGATCCAGGCCGTGGAATTGTATCCCGCCGAGGACCTGGTGCACACCATCCTGGAAGATTTCCTGGACCAGCTGGAGAAGAAGAACTACCGGGGCATCGCCAAGAAGAGCGGGGCCACCCTGGAAGAGGTGGCCGAGGCCGTGGACCTGATCCGGCGGCTGAACCCCCGGCCGGGTGGGTCCCTGGGCGACGACGACTCCCAGTACATCACCCCGGACATCAACATCTCCAAGGTGGAGGGCAACTGGGTCATCAGCCTCAACGAGGACGGCCTGCCCAAACTTCGGGTGAACAACTTCTACCGCGACGCCCTGGCCACGGGCGCCGATCCCCAGGCCAAGGAGTACGTACAGGGCAAGCTCCGCGGCGCCCTGTGGCTCATCCGTTCCATCCACCAGCGCCAGCGCACCATCTATAAGGTCACCGAATCCATCCTGAAATTCCAGCGGGACTTTTTCGAGAGGGGTATCGCCCACTTGAAGCCCTTGGTGCTCCGGGATGTGGCCGAAGACGTGGGCATGCACGAGTCCACCATCAGCCGGGTGACCACCAACAAATACGTGGGCACGCCCCAAGGGGTTTTTGAGTTGAAGTTTTTCTTCAACAGCGGCATCAACCGGGTGCACGGGGAGGCCGTGGCCTCGGAAGCGGTAAAAGAGCGCATCCGGCAAATAATAGCGGCCGAAAACCCAGCTTCACCATTGTCTGACGAAGACATTGCCGGGATACTAAAGAAAGAGAACATCGATATCGCCCGGCGCACGGTGGCAAAGTACCGGGTTATGCTGGGAATATTGTCCAGCAACCAGCGCCGGGAAACCCTGGGCGAGCACGGCAAGAAAAAGTAGCCTGACTCCCAAAAGGACGTTGACAAGGCTTGGCCCGGGGGATATGCAGTACATTCACTCACGAACCCCACGGCAGCTAGACATGCAGGAGGAAGCCCTCGATGCAAATCCAGGTTACTTTCCGTCACGTAGAACCTTCCGAGGCCGTGAAGGAATATGCCCGGGAAAAGGTCGAAAAGGTCCAGAAGTTCCTGGACGGACCGGTTGAGGCCAGTGTGACCCTTACGGTGGAAAAGCACCGCCATGTGGCCGACGTCACGTTAATGGCCAGCGGGCTCAAGATCCACGGCAACGAAACCACGGGCGATCTGTTCAGCGCCATCGATCTGGTGATGGATAAGCTGGAAAAGCAGTTGCGGCGTTACCGCGACAAGCTCAGGACTTATGGACGCACCCCCCGCAAGGGCCAGGAGCTTCCCTTTAATGTCAACGTGGTTGATGCCCAGAGCGTGGTGGAGCCCGAGTCCCGGGTCATCAAGACCGACCGTTTGACCGCCAAGCCCATGGATGCCGACGAGGCGGCCATGCAGCTTGACCTGTCCAATGACGATTTCCTGGTTTTCATCAACTCCCGCACCGAAACCCTGAATGTGATCTACCGCCGGACTGACGGCAACTTCGGCCTGATTGAACCCGTGTAGGTTTTGTCGGCGGCATAATCATGAAACTTACGGACATTCTGACCACCAACGCTATCAAAGCCGAGCTGAAAGCCGCCTCCAAACGCGGTGTCATGGAAGAGCTTTGTCAGCCTTTGCTCAAGGCCCGGCCCGAACTGGAGCTGGGGCGCTTGATGGAGGTGCTGGTCGAGCGGGAGCGCCTGGGCTCCACGGGCATCGGCGACGGCATCGCCATCCCCCACGGGAAGCTGGCTGAAATCAATGACTTGTTGCTTTCCTTCGGGCGCTCGCCCCAGGGGGTGGACTTCGATTCCCTGGACGGCAAACCCGCGCACCTGTTCTTCCTGGTCATCGCGCCGGAGAACTCGGCCGGGGTGCATCTGAAGGCCCTGGCCCGCATATCGCGCCTGTTGAAAAGCAACGTGGTCCGCCGCGAGCTCATGGAAGCCGCGGACGCCAAGGACATTTACGAGATCATCGAAAGCCAGGACGAAGATTTCTGACCCCACGGAACCCGCCACGGGCCCCGTGCGCGAGAGGAAACGCCGAGCTTAAACCAAGGGTCCGGGTGCTACCCGGGCCCTTTTATGCTGTCAGCCCGGGGATGCGTCGCCGGGTTCGGGGGGGATAAGGCGCCATGACCAGCCCGCTTCCCGGCCGGTCCAGCCGCTTCGTGGTCATCACGGGGCTCTCGGGCTCGGGCAAATCCACCG
The DNA here is from genome assembly GCA_020444165.1 of Deltaproteobacteria bacterium. The sequence goes on from JAHLLK010000105.1 coordinate 8,064, forward strand.
TGCTGAAAGCCATGGAGGACCTGGGTTTCTACGCGGTGGACAACCTGCCGGTGGAACTCCTGCCCGCCTTTGTGAAATTGCCGCTCAAGAACGTGGGGGAGGAGTTCCGGGCCGCCCTGGGCATGGACATTCGCGACCCGGGCTTCGTGACCTCCTTTCCCCCCATGTTCAATGAGCTTTCCCACGCCGGTTTCGCCCTGGATCTCTTGTACCTGGAGACCGACGACGCCACCCTGATCCGGCGTTTTTCCCAGACCCGGCGGCAGCACCCTCTGGCTCAGAGCGAGGGCGATCTGGCCCAGGGCATCGCCCGGGAGCGCCGCGACATGCTGCCCATCCGGCGCATGGCCACCCAAGTGGTGGACACCACCCGCTTCAACATCCACGAACTGCGGCAAGAGATATTCAATATCTTCGCTGGCTTGGCCCCCCCGGCCCTCTTGCAGGTAAACCTGATCACCTTTGGCTTCAAGTATGGCCTGCCTCCCGAGGCGGACATGGTGATCGATGTACGGTTCCTGGACAATCCCTATTTTGTCGATGATTTACGCGGCCTTGACGGGCGCGATCAGCCGGTGGTAGATTATCTTTTCAAGCGGCGAATTACTCTGGATTTTCTCAAGCTGTTCCAGGAATTTCTGGACTTTCTCCTGCCGCTTTACCGCCAGGAGGGCAAGACCCGCCTCACCCTGGCTGTGGGGTGCACCGGGGGGCGTCACCGCTCGGTGGCCATCGCGGAATGGCTGGCAGGCCAATTGGCCGCGCCGGACCGGCGGGTCACCCTGCGTCACCGCGATATCAACCTAGGATAAGCCCTTGATCGGCATCATCGTCATAACCCACGCCCAACTGGGCCAGGAGTTGATCAACGCCGCGGAGTTCATCCTGGGCAAGATCGAGCGCATCGTCTCGCTGGATGTGGCTTCCCAATCCCAGAACCAGGAGATCCAGTCCCGCCTGGAGGCCGCCATCCGCCAGATGGAAAGCGGCGACGGGGTGCTGATCCTCACCGACATGTTCGGCGGCACCCCCAACAACGTCTCCCTGGCTTTCTGGGCCGCGGGCCGGGTGGAGGTGGTCACGGGAGTGAACCTGCCCATGCTCATCAAGGCCGCCACCTCCCGCGAAGGCAAATCCCTGTCCGACCTGGGCCGCGAAGTCTGCGATGCCGGCAAAGAAAGCATTTCCGTTGCCGGAGAACTCCTTTCCATCTGAGCCTGGCGCCGCTGGACTCCGTCTGGTCCTGCGTCCCATGTCCGAGGTCCATCTGGACCAGGTGCGGACCATCGAGGAAACCAGCTTCCGGCAACCCTGGCCGCCCCTGGCCTTTGAGGGCGAGATCAACCATCCCCTGGGGCTTCCCCTGGTGGCCGTGGTGGAGCCGAGCGGCGCGGTGGCCGGCTATCTGGTGTTGTGGCTGGTGGCCGACGAGGTGCAGGTGCAGAACCTGGCCGTGTCCCCCCGGGTGCGCCGCCGGGGAGTTGGCCGCCGGCTGTTGGTGGCCGGGCTGCGGGAAGCCTGGCGGCGGGGGGCCACCAAGGCCACCCTGGAGGTGCGCCCCAGCAACCGGGCGGCCCGCCGGCTCTACGAGAGCCTGGGCTTCCATTTGGTGGGGGTCCGGCCATGCTATTATGAAAGCGAGCAGGAGGACGCCCTGCTCCTGGATTGCGACCTGACCAGCCTGTTCACCAGCCTCCCGGAAACAACTTGACCCCGCCGGCCGCCCCAATCTAATCTTTGGGAGCGATACACCCCCGTTTTGGCCGTGGTGCGCCAACCGGCCAGGAGGCGGACCCGCTATGACCCGTCGGGGAGGAGGTCCGGTCCTCCCCGGTGGCCTCCCGCGTCCGTCTCCCGCGTCAGATATCAGGTTGGCGTCTGGCGGCGCTTGCCCCGCCGGGAAGCGCGGACGGGGCGCATTTTTTCTTGCTGCATCAGACCAGTCACACGATATCGGGAGCCCGGAGCCGCCGGCGGCTGGCCGTTCACCCCGGGCGGGAGGATAGGAAGATGATGAAGTTCATTAACCAGGTGGACCTGGCCGAGAAACGGGTGTTCATCCGGGTGGATTTCAACGTGCCCTTGGATGAAGAGCAGAACATCACCGACGACAACCGCATCCGGGCGGCGCTGCCCACCATCAACCACGCCCTGGACGAGAACGCCAAGGTCATCATGGCCTCGCACATGGGCCGGCCCAAAGGCAAGAAGGTCAAGGAACTGTCCATGGCCCCGGTGGCCCGCCGCCTGGGCCGGCTCTTGCGCAAGGACGTGGTGTTGGCCCCGGATTGCGTGGGCCCCGAAGTGGAGCAGATGGTGGAGGATCTGCCCCCCGGCGGCGTGTTGATGCTGGAGAACCTCCGGTTCCACGAGGGCGAAACCAAGAACGACGACGACTTCAGCCAGGCCCTGGCCAAGCTGTGCGACATCTACGTGGACGACGCCTTTGCCGTGGCCCACCGGGCCCACGCCTCGGTGGTGGGAGTCACCAAGTACGCCCCCATCAGTGTGGCCGGCTTCACCATGAAGAAGGAGCTGGAATATTTCCGGCGGGCCATGGTGGACCCGGCCCGGCCCCTGGCCGCGGTGGTGGGCGGGGCCAAGGCCATCACCAAGCTGGAGGCCCTGGAGAACCTCATGGACCACGTGGACAAGATGATCATCGGCGGGGCCATGGCCAACACCTTCCTCATGAGTGTCAACTACGACGTGGGCAAGAGCCTCTTCGAGGAAGAGCTGGTGCCGGTGGCCAACTGCCTTCTCAGGAAGGCCAAGGAACTTGACGTCAAGATGTACATCCCGGTGGACTGCGTGGTGGCCGAGCGCTACGACCCCAAGGCCGAGACCATGGTCACCACGGTGCAGGAAGTGCCCAAGGAGTGGATGATCATGGACATCGGGCCGGCCACCAGCCAGCTCTACCGCGAGGCGCTCCGGGATTGCAAGACCATCATCTGGAACGGGCCCATGGGGGCTTTCGAGATGGACGCCTTCAGCCGGGGCACCTACAACATGGTCTCCACCGTGGCCCAGAGCTACGCCATGACCATCATCGGCGGCGGCGACACCGACGTGGCCGTGACCCGGGCCGGCGAGGCCGAGAACATCAGCTACATCTCCACCGGCGGCGGCGCCTTTTTGGCCATGCTCACCGGTGACACCCTGCCGGCCGTGGAAGCCCTGGGCGGCTCCACCGGCATGGAACGGGAAAAGGGCTTCGAGTCCTGCTTCCCCAAGACCCGCCCGTAGCAGGGGGTTCCCAACCAACTGCCAGGGGGCGAACCGCGCGGCCGGGGCCTCGGCCCCGATCTTTCGGAAACCGTAGCGCCGGGACCGCCCGGCCGGGAGGAGAGCATTGGCACGTAGATTATTGGTGGCGGGTAACTGGAAGATGTACAAAACCCCCCAGGAGGGCGCGGTTCTGGCCGGCGAACTCCGGGCGGGCCTGGACCGCGATGACCTGGATGTCCTGGTGGTCCCCACTTTCCTGGCCCTGACCAGCGTGGCCGGGGCCCTGGAGGGCTGCCCCATCGCGGTGGGCGGCCAGAATCTCTTTTGGGAAAAGGAAGGCGCCTTTACCGGCGAGGTGTCGGGCCCCATGCTCAAGGCCGCCGGGGCCAGCCACGTGTTGGTGGCCCACTCCGAGCGGCGCCAGTACTTCGGCGAGACCAACCAGACCGCCGCCAAGCGCATCGCCGCCGCCCTGGACGCGGGGCTCACCCCGGTCTACTGCTTCGGGGAAACCCTGGAGGAGCGGGAGTCCGGCCGCACCAATCAGGTATTGACCGAGCAGCTGGCGGGGGGCCTGGCCGGGCTGGATGAGGCCGCGGCCGGCCGGCTGATCCTGGCCTATGAACCGGTATGGGCCATCGGCACCGGCAAAACCGCCACAGTGGAACAAGCCCAGGAAACCCATAGCTTTATCCGCTCCTGGCTGGCCGGTAATTTCCAGAAACCGGTTGCAAACTCCGCCATTATCCTGTATGGAGGGAGTGTCAAACCGGCCAACGCGGCTGGTCTGTTGAGTCAGCCGGATATCGATGGCGCCCTGGTGGGAGGAGCCTCCCTCACCGCCGAAAGTTTCCTGGGCATAATCAAGGCAATCTGACGACGGGATGAGCGTCCCCTATGTCTCTCGTGGTTTTGATCATACATCTCCTGGCCTGCATAGGCCTGATCCTGGTGGTGCTGTTGCAAACCGGTAAGGGCGCCTCCATGGGCGCCGCCTTTGGCGGAGCTTCCCAGACCGTGTTTGGCAGCGCCGGCGCCAGCAGCTTCCTCAGTCGCATGACCACGGCCATGGCGGTGGTTTTCGTGCTCACTTCCATCGGGCTCACCGTGCTGGGCACCGGCGGACCGTCCTCGGTGATGAACACACCGCCCGCGCCCGCCACCCAGTCCAGCGCTCCGCCCCCGGCGGCCCTGCCGCCGGTGGAAATGCCGGAAAAGGCCCCGGCCCAGGCGGCCGAGGCTCCGGCCGCCCCGGCGGCCCCGGCTGAGCAGGCCGCTCCCGCGGCTCCTCCGGCGGCGGAGGCTCCGGCCCCGCCCGCGGCGCCTCAGAACAGCGGTTCCGAATCCGGAGCCAAGAAGTAATGCAGCAGGTTAACGTGCCGTGGTGGTGGAATAGGTAGACACGCCGTCTTGAGGGGGCGGTGGGGAGACCCGTGCCGGTTCAAATCCGGCCCACGGCACCAACCTTGATCCGATAGCTTCCTGCATAGTTTATGATCTGCCGGGCGGGCCCTTCGCGGGCCCGCCTTTTTTTTCATGACGACGCTACCGGAACTAGTTCACACCCGCCCCCCGAGCCGACTACCATATGAAGTTTTTTGGGGGATGGGGGGTGCGGGGTGAGACCCCCTTTTTTTCAAAAAAGGGAGTCTCACCCCGCATCTTCGCCCCACCTAGGAGTCTCCATGAACGAAGTCAACCTGGAAAGGCGCATCAAGCGCTGGGTCTGGGCTCCGGAGCACGCTTTTTTCGCCATGACCGCCCCGGGTCTGGAGGAGCTGGCGGCCCAGGAGTTGGCCTGTTTCACCCCGGAGCGGCCGCTCGTCCGGGTGGGGGGCGTGTCTTTCCGGGGCCGGCTGGAGGTCATGTACCGGGCCAACCTGTGCCTGGCCACGGCCGGCCGCATTTGGCTCAGGCTCCGGGATTTCCGGGTGCGCGGCTGGGATGACCTCTTGCGCCAGGCGGCCGGGGTGCCCTGGGAACTGTATCTGCCTCCGGGCGGCCCGGTGGCCCTGACCGTGACCCTGAAGGACAGCAACCTGCGGCACAGCGGCCGCGTGGCCGAGGAACTGCGGGCGGCCCAAGCCGCCCGCCTGCGCGGCCTGGGTCTGCAACCGCCGGTGGAAGCCCCCCTGGGCGATCCGGACGCCTTCCGGGTGGCGGTGCGCGGCGAGGAGCGCCGGGCCACCATCAGCCTGGACGCCAGCGGCGAGCACTTGCACCGGCGGGGCTACCGCCTGGAGACGGGCCGGGCCCCCTTGCGGGAGGACCTGGCCGCCGCGCTGTTGCATTTGGCCGGGTACGACGGACAAGAGACTCTCCTGGACTCCATGTGCGGGGCCGGAACCCTGGCCGTGGAGGCGGCGCTCATCGCCCGGCGGCTGGCCCCGGGTGGCCAGCGGTCCATGGGCTTCCAGGCCTGGCCCAGCTTCCGCCGCCCGGCCTGGGAGCATCTGCTGCGCCAGGCCGCGGCCGCGGCCCGGCCCAGCGCGCCCTCCCCCATCCTGGCCCGGGACCTGGATCCCCGGGCCCTGGAGGCCGCCCAGGGCAATGCCGCCCGCGCCGGGGTGGCCGGGGATATCGCTTTCGCACCAGGGGATTTCTTCCAGGCCGCGCCGCCGCCGGGCCCCCCGGGGCTGGTGGTGCTTAACCCGCCCTACGGCCGCCGCCTGGGCAGCGTGCGCCAGGCGGAACGCCTGCTGCAGGAGATCGGGGAACATCTCCGGCGGGCCTATGCCGGCTGGCGGGTGGGCCTGGTGCTCTACCGGCCCGAATGGGCCCAGGGCCTGCCGCTCCGGGACACCGCCCGCCTGGTGGTGCCCCACGGCGGCCTCACCGTGACCCTCCTGACCGGCCGGGTGGGAGGCTGAGGGGGAAGAGAGGAAGATGTGGGGGGAAACCCCTTTTTTTGAAAAAAAAGGGGTTTCCCCCCA
>JAHLLK010000106.1 GCA_020444165.1 Deltaproteobacteria bacterium
GGCCCGGGACGCCGCCGGCGGGCATCTGGCGCAGCCGCCCCCGTCATGAAATGACAGCCCTAAAACGAGGTTGGAGCGACGGCCGAGCGCCGCCGGCGGGCATCTGGCGCAGCCGCCCCCGTCATGAAATGACGAACCCTCAAGAATCCAGCACCCGCCGTATGGTCTCCAACAGCTCGGCCTGGCGGTAGGGCTTTTCCAGAAAAGCCCGGGCGCCCAGGGCCAGGATGTCCGCGGCCTTGACCTGCTGGGCATAGCCGCTGGCCACCACCACCTTGGCCTGGGGATGGCGCTCGTGGATGACCCGGAGGCAGTTCTCGCCGCCCATGCCCGGCATGTTCAGGTCCAGCACGGTGAGCCCGATCTCGTCCCCCCGCTCGGCCAAAACCTGCAGCGCCTCCTCGCCCCGCCGGGCGGTCAAGACCTGGTACCCCTTCAGGATCAGGGTCTGGCTGCCCATGTCCAACAGGGAGTCCTCGTCATCCACCAGGAGGATGAGTTCCCCCCGGCCGGCCGCTTCGGGCCGCGCCACCCGGAGCCGGGGCGAGGGGGCCGGGTCGTCATCGGCCGCGGGCAGGTGGATGATGAAGCTGGTGCCCTGGCCCAACCGGCTCTGGCAGGTGATGTGGCCGCCGTGGCTCTTGATGATGCCGTGCACCACGGACAGCCCCAGGCCGGTGCCCCGGCCCACTTCCTTGGTGGTGAAAAAGGGGTCGAAGATCTGCCCCAGGTTTTCCTGGGCGATGCCCACCCCGGTGTCGGTGACCACCAGGCAGAGATACTCCCCCGGGGCCAGCTCCCGGTCATCCGGGCCGATTTGGGCCACCCTGGTCTCCATGGTCAGCCGGCCGCCCCCGGGCATGGCGTCGGCCGCGTTGGCGGCCAGGTTGAGGAGCACCTGCTCGATCTGCCCGGCGTCGGCCCGGATCAGGGGCAGGTCCCGGCCCAGTTTCAGCTCCAGGGAGATCATCTTGGCCAGGGCCCGCTCCAGGATGGCCGCCGCCTGGGTCACCTGGCGGTTCAGGTCCAGGGGCGTGAGCTGGGTCTCGCTGCGGCGGCTGAACAACAGGATCTGGCGCACCAGTTCCCGGGCGCGGCCCGAGGCGGCCAGGATGCGCCTGAGCTCGGTGTCCACCCGCCGACCCTCGCGGGACATTTGCAGGGCCAGCTCGGTGTAGCCCATGACCGCGGCCAGGATGTTGTTGAAGTCATGGGCGATGCCGCCGGCCATGGTGCCCAGGGCTTCCATCTTCTGGGCCTGGCGCAGCATGCCTTCCAGGGAGATCTTCTCCGCTTCGGCCTTCTTGCGGGCCGTGAGGTCCACGAACGAGGTGACGACCTGCACCACCTGGCCGTCTTCCACCAGGGGCACCACATTCACCAGGGCCCAGGAGATCTCGCCGCCGGGTTTCTCCGCTCCCAACACCTGATCGTAAAGGGGCTGGCCCGTGGCCAGCACCCGTTTCACCGGATAGGCGGCGCGCGGGAGGCGGCGGCCCTCCTCGTCCACCATGAACACCGGGATGTCGTCCGCGGAGTGGCCCAGGATTTCCGCCTCGCCCAGCCCCAGGATGCGCTGGGCCGCCTGGTTGCAATAGACCACCCGGGCGTCCGGTCCGCGCACCAACACCCCGGCCGGCAGATCGCGCAACAACTCCCGCATGCGTTCTTGACCCTTGGCCAGGGCCTCGACCGCCCTTTTCTGCTCGGTGGTCACCAGGAAATACACCGAGAGGCCCTGCTCCCGGGGGTAAATCCGCATGTCGTACCAGTTTACATAGGGCTCAACGGCGAAGTAGGTTTCAAAGGCCAGGCTTCGCCGCTCCACCAGGGCCTCGGTGAACTTCTCCTCAAAGATCGATCCCCGGATTTCGGGGAAGGCCTCGAACAGGTTTTGCCCCAGCACTTCCTCTGGCTCGCGCCCCAGGAGCCGGCCCGCCGCCTGGTTGAAGAAGGTCACCCGGAACTGGTGGTCCAGGGTGAAGAACCCGTCGGTAATGCTCCCCAAAATGTCGTGCATCTGCCGGGCCGCGGTGCGGATGGTCTCCTCGTCCTCCTTCTGGCGGGTCACGTCGCGGCACACCACCAAGAGCGAGCCCAGCCGGCCGTCGGGGCCGAACTCGGGGTTCATGCGCGCCTCGAAATGCCGCAGCCCCACCGTGGTCTCCAGGGCGAAGTTGTTGCGCGTTTCCCGCCCCGATTCGAAGAGCTGGTCCATGGACTCCTCCCACTGCCGGCACAGTTCCGGGGGGAAGTTCAGCTCCCGGGGGGTCTTGTTCAGATAGGCCTCGCGAGACCGCGCCACGTACCTCTCCACCACCCGGTTCATGTAGAGGAAGCGGTGCCGGCGGTCCAACCGCGCCACGATGTCCGGCGCGTTCTCGGCCAGGGCCCGGAACTCCTGCTGCCGCCGGTGCACCTCGGTGATATCGATGAGGGTCAGGATGGCGCCCTTGATTCTCTCTTCCTGGTCGTAGAAAGGGTAGAGCCGGAAGTCGAAGTAGTTGGCCCCGGCCTCCACCAGGCGCTGCCGGCCCCGGCCACTGTCCATCACCTCGGCCAGGTCCTGGCGCAAGTAGGGCAGCTCCAGGGTGGCGCCAGGGTGGTCCAAGGTCTGCCCCCGGTCGCCGGGCATCAGGTGGAAGATGTTGGCCGCCGCCGGGGTGAAGCGCCGCACCCGGAGGTTCTCGTCCACCACCACCATGGCCAGGCCCAAACGCTTCAGGATGTTCTCCAGGTCGGAGTAGGCCGCCTGCAATTCGGCGGTCTTGATCTGCAACTCCTCGTTGACCGTGGTCAGTTCCTCGTTGGTGGCCTGCAGCTCCTCGTTGCCGGTTTCCAGCTCCTCGTTGGTGGCTTGCAGCTCCTCGTTGGCCGCTTGCATCTCCTCGTTCAGGGCTTGCAGCTCTTCGTGCCGGGAGTCCAGCTCCAGGGTGGCCATGCGCAGATGATCCCGCACCACGGCCAACTCTTCCTCCAGGTCGCGGTTGCGGCCGCTCTCGTCGCCCGGCGGGGCCGGGGCCGCGGCCTCCTCGCGGCCGGCCAGCTCCTCAAAGAGCACCATGAACAGGTCCCCGCCGCCGCTGCGCCGGCCCGCCGGCCGCACGTGCAGGTTCAACAGCACCCCGTCGTCCAGGCGGATGCGCCGACTGGCCACCGGCAGCTCCTCCCGGGCCGCCTTGGAGAGCGCCGCCCGGAGATAGGTGCGGAGATCGGGCCGGGCCAGGTCCACCAGGTTGAGCTTGGCCGGGCCTTCCTGCAGGCGGATGAACTTGCCCGCGTCCCCCTGCACGAACACGATCTCACCCTGCCGGTCGGCCAGCACCGCGGCGTGCCCCAGGGTCAGGGCCACCGCCCCGTGCAGCATCTCGGCCAGGCTGGGCGGCGGCCCGCCGGACGGCCGGGCCCCGATCTCGGCCAACTCCCGGCGGTAATGCGAGAGCCGGGCCGGGGGCTGCACCCGGCGCCCACCCTTGCGCCGGTAGATGCGGCTGGGATGGTCCACCGGCTCGAAGATCTCCCGTTCCCGGCCCACCGACTCGGACTTGCCCAGGAACAGATAGCCGCCCGGCAACAGGGCGAAGTGGAACAGCGGCATGAGCCGCCGATGCAGCTCGCTGTTGAAGTAGATCAGGAGGTTGCGGCAGGAAATCAGGTCCAGGCGGGGAAAGGGCGGGTCGCGGGTCAGGTCGTGCTTGGCGAATACCAGGCGCTCCCGGAGTTCCTTCACCACCCGGAAAGCCTCCTCCTCCCGCCGGAAAAAGGCTTCCCGCAGCCCGGGGTCCACCCCGGCCAGGCTGGCCGCGGGATACACCCCCCGCCGGGCGTGGCGGATGGCCTCGCCGTCCAGATCGGTGCCGAACACCTGCAACTCGTGGCGGCCCGGCTGCTCCCGGAGCCGGGCCGCGAACAGCATGGCCAGGCTGTAGGCCTCCTCGCCGGTGGCGCAGGCCGGCACCCACACCCGGATGGGATCGCCGGCCTTTTTCGCCCCCAGAATCCGGGGAATCACCAGTTCGTTCAAGACCTGGAAGGCCGGGGGATCGCGGAAGAAGCTGGTCACCGAGATGAGGATGTCCTTGACCAGGGCGTCCAGCTCCTCGGGGTGGCTCTCCAGGTAAACCAGATACTCCGCCACGGAACGCAAACGACGCAGCGCCAAGCGGCGGCCCAGACGCCGCCGCAGGGTTCCGGGCTTGTACTGCGAGAAATCCGCCCCGCTGCGCCGGAGCATGGCGTCGCAGAGGTGGTCCAGCTCGCTGCCCTCCGGGGCCGGGCAGGCCTCCTCCAGATTCGGGTTGAACAGCCGGGCCAGCTCCGGCCCCATCTCCCGGGGGGGCCGCACCAAGTCCACCACCCCCTGGCGCAGCGCCGCCTGGATCATGCCGTCGAACTGGGCGGTGCCCGGGTCCTGCACCATGGTCACCCCGCCCAGGGCCTTCAACGCCCGGAGGCCCAGGGCGCCGTCCTGGCCGGTGCCCGAGAGGATGACCCCGGCCGCCCGCTCGCCCCAGCTTTCGGCCAAGCTGCAAAAGAATTGATCCACCGAGGGCCGGGGCGCGCTGCCGGCCGGGGCAGGGGTCAGCTCGACCCGGTCCTCTTTCACTTCGGGATTCTGGCCGGCCGGGTTGATGTAGATATGATCCGGGGCCAGGACCTGGCCGGAAATCAGGGGCACGACCGGCAGTTCCGCGGCCTCGGCCAGGAGTTTGGCCAGCCGGCTCTCCCGCCCGGGGTCCAGGTGCTGCACCACCACATAAGCCAGGCCCATTCCGGCCGGCAAGCGGGGCGCCAGTTGCTGGAGCGAGGCCAAGCCGCCGGCCGAAGCCCCCAAACCCACCACTCCCCGGAGTTCGGAAGGTGGCGGCCCGGCCTCCTCCGCGGCGGCCGAGGGAGCTTCCGGCTGGGTTGCGGAGGCAGCGGCGGCCGGAGCTTGGTTTTCCATCACATGGTCAGGGGGCAGGTCGCTGGGGGACATGGCCTTGGGCAGTCCTTGGCTCCGCCGCTCCCCCGGCCGGGAACCTGGGAGGCGGTCTGGAATGGTGTTGGTTCTTGCGCCGAATTGGCCCGGACCGGGCCATAGCGGGAGGCCCCCGGGCAACGCAACTGGGAGGGGAATGTCCGGAACTTGGCTCCCCCCCGTTCCGCACTTTTACCTCACAGTCTTACTCCGAATGGCTACTAAAAATAAAGCCCTAATTCGGGCGGCTGACCAACCGCTTGCGGCAGCTGCATGATATCCTGCCGAATTATGGCAATATTTTTAAAAATCGCCGTAATCATTACTCTTTGGCAAAACCAGGCTTTTCGTGGGGAGCGGTTGGCAAGGTCGGGATGGCTTGGTCGAAAAGCGGCGATTCGCCGCGTTTCCCCGGGGGCCGGCCAGAGAATTACCCACAGCCTGCCGGCTCAAGCCTCCTCGGTGAGGCACAACACCCGCTTGCCCACGCCGCTGGTGGGCCAACCCGCCGGAGCCAGGCTCATCCGCTCCAAAACCAGCCGCCCGCCCCGGGCCGCCGGCAGCCCGGCCAGGGCCCGGGTCACACCTGCCCCCAGCTCGCTCTCCCCCGGCGCCGGCTCCGTGGTCCGCACTTCCAGCTCCAACCCCCAGCCCTCCGGCCGGGGCCGCGCCGTGGCCCGGTAGTCCAACAGCCAGGGCAGGGCGAACAACACCTCGTCCAATTCGTGCAGCCGCAGCACCTTCCCCGCCCCCAGGGAGAGCCCCACGGCCACCCGGCCCCGCACCCGGGCCAAGCGGGGCACCAGACTCCCGCAGGCGCAGCGCCCGGCCAACAGCCGGGTCAGGTCCCCGGTGCGGTAGCGCACCAGCGGCAGGGCCCGCCGGGTGAGGGTGGTGATCACCAATTCCCCCTCCTCGCCGGCCGGCAAAACCCGCCCGCTCGCGGGGTCCACCACTTCACAATAGAGGTCCAGCGCCCGCACATGGCTGCCCTCCCGCGCCCGGCACATCACCGCCCCGCCCAGGCCCGTCTCGGTCATGCCCCAATGCTCGAACACCTCCACCCCCCAGGCCTCCGCCACCCGCGCCGCCAAGGACCGCGGCACATAGTCCGTGGTCAACAAGACGCTGGTCAGCTCCCGCGGGGGCCGGTCCCCCAGCGCCGCCCGGGCGGCCAGGGCCAAGACCTGGGTGGGGATGCCCACCAGGCTGTGCACCTCCGCCAGGCGCATCACCTCCAGACAGGCCTCCAAATCCTGCACCGGCCCGCACGGCACCCCAGTGACCCCCAAGCGCTCCAAACCCCGGGCCAACAGGTCGCCCACGCTGTCCGGCGCCTCCCCCGGCAAGAGGATCAAGACCCGCTGCCCCGGCTGCACCAAGGTGGACATGCCGTGGTGAAAGAAATCCAGGGTCAGCTCCAAGTCCTCCGGGCTGAAATACAGCCGCTTGGCCGGCGCCGTGGTGCCCGAGGTGGGCAGGCTCACCACCCGGGCCACCTCCCCCTGCGACACACACACCATCCGCCCGCCCTGCTCCCGCAAATCCTCGGGCGTGGTGAAGGGCAACTCCGCCACCTCGGCCAAGGACGCCAAAGGCTCCGGCGGCAAGGATCCCAGCCGCTCGCGGTAAAACGGGCTCTGCTCCCGCGCCCAGGCCAAGGTCCGGTTCAACCCGGCCAATTGCCCCGCGGCCAAGTCCTCCGCCCGCAAGCCGCTCTCCGCCCCCAACCCCAAACGCCCCGCGATCCAGGGTTCCAACGGCGTCAATGGAGGTTTCACGGCCGGTATAGCCTTTCCCCGCCTCGGGCGGTCAAGTTGTACAGGCAAAACGGCACCAGCCGGTCCGGCGGCGCAAACACGTGGATGCAGCACTCCCGCACCCGGGCCAAATCCAGGCTCCAAACGTCCTGGAAGGCCATGCCCGACACGGCCAAGGTGTGCCGCCGCGCCCGCGCCAGGAAATCATCCAGGCTGGGCAACTCCCCCGGGGCCAGCTCCGCCGCCGCCTCCCCCCCGGCCGGCGCCGCGGCCCACTGGCGGCTCACCCCCCCGATGGCCCGCGTGGCCCCCTCCCGGGCGCTCACCCCCGCCGGCCCGCAGCAGCCCCCCCCGGCCCCCAAAGGCCGCACCCGCCCCGGGCCCTCCACCAAAAAGTTGCCGTGGAACGAGCACCAGGGATGCTCGCAACCCGGCGGCCGGAAATGCTCCGCCGCGAACCGCCCCCCGGTCTGCTCCTCCATGGCCCGTATCACCTCCGGCAAGGTTACCCGCGCGGCCTCTCCCCCCGCCCCGGGATACCGCCCGAAATGCGCCAACGGCTGAAAATGCACCCCCCGCACCACCGGCGACCACGCCACCGCCAAGTCCAGAATGCTCCCCACTTCGCCCAGATTCAACCCCGCCGCCACCGTGGCCACCAATACCACCCCCAATCCCGCCCGCGCCGCCGCCTCCAAGGCCCCCTGCTTCGCCTCCCGCAAGTCCCGGCCCCTGAGAACCTCATGCACCCCCGGGCTCACCCCGTCAAACTGCAAAAACACCGAATCCAAACCCGCCCCGGCCAAACGCTCTGCATAGCCCGCCTCTCCCCCCAACCGGAGCCCGTTGGTGTTCAACTGCACGAAGCCAAACCCCGCCCGCCGCGCCAGCCCCACCACCTGCGCCAAATCCCCCCGGCAGGTCGGCTCCCCCCCGGACAACTGCAAGTTCGCCCCCCCAGCCTTCTCCCCCGCCAACGCCAACCATTCCCCCAACTCCCCCAAACCAGGCTCCGCCCCCCCCGCCCCGGAACCCGCATAACACACCGGACAACCCAAATCACACCGGCCCGTCACCTCCACCAATAAAGTGCACGTCCGCTGCCCATGCCCCCCGCATAGCCCGCACTCAAAGGGACAACCCCCCACCTCACCCCCCAAACCAACCTCCCGGCCCCCCGTGAACCATTCCCCCCAACCCGGTCCCCCCCGCCAGACCACCACCCGAAATACCCCATGCCGCGCGCACCGCTTCTCCAACCAGACCTCCCCCCCCACCTCCACATACCAAGCCTCCACCCGACCCAAACACACCGGACAAAGACTCCAAGTCTTGGCAGAAGACAGCTCCATGGAAGATTCCTTGGGAAGAATTTGGTGGAAATATTTATTAGAAGATAGTTGCGGGGGAACCCTTTTTTGAAAAAAAAGGTTCCCCCGCACCCCCTCCCAAAAAACTTTCCCCAAAATGGCTGCGCAATTTTGGGGGGTGGGGTGGTGCGAAAGGGATGGGCCGGATTCGGTTTGCTTTCTCTGGCGGCTGCTCGCAACGCGGGCGCGCCCGGGGCTGGTCAAGCCCGCGCGCCGCGCGCCGCGCGCCGCAGGGCAGGCTTGACCGGACCCGGCCGCCCTGCTATCTCTCTCTTCCGTTATCCGCCGTACGGATCGAAACCGTTCTCCTGCAAAAGCTCCAAGGCCCGCACGTACACGTCATGCACCAGGCTACCGCACTCCTGGCGCGAGTCTTCCGGGCCTTTCTCCCCGGTGATCAGCTCGCAGGTAACCCCGGGGCACTCCGGCCCCACCCGCGCCGCGAACCAATCCGCCAGCTCCTGCAACATGACCATCAGCTTGGGCGATTCCTCCTCCTCGGAGGCGCCCTTGCCCGCATAGAGCCCCAGCAGGCAAGCGCCCCCGGTCAAGGCCCCGCAGGTGCCCCGCCCGGCGCCACAGCCATAGGCCAATCCCGCCAGGGAGCGCACCAACGCCGGGTTTTCCTCGCCCCGCAGCTCCAGGCCCAAAATCACGATGATCTGGCTGCAGTAAAATCCTTCGTGGCCCAATTGCAGCATGCGGATCTCGGTCTCATCCATGGCTCGCCTCCTCAGTCCCCGCGATCAACAGGAAGTAACCCGGCTTGGCCCCCTGGGTGAGCCCGCCTCCCCGGCAGGCCGCCTCGCCCCCGCCCCAGCGCCGAAACAAGGCCTCGGCCGAGCCGTGGGCCCACACCAACTGCGCCGCCAGCTCCCGCAGATCCCGGCTGTGGTCCTCCCAGCCCAGGAGGCGGAAGCCCGCCCCGGCCACCAGGGCCTCCACCGCGCCCCGGGACCGCGCCCCGGCCAGGCAGGAGGCCGGGGCCAGGCTGGCCAGGTTTCCGCCCGGCGCGGCGCCCCGCAGATACAAGTCCGTGAGCACCAGCCGGCCGCCTGGTTTGAGCAGACGCTTCACCTCGGTCAGAGCCATTTCCGGCTGGGGCACCAGGGAGAGCACGCACTCCACGAACACCGCGTCCCAACTCCCCGGAGCCAGGGGCAGGGCCTCGGCCCGGCCGGCCACCAGCCGCGCCCCGGGATACCGGGCCCGCGCCCGGGCCAACAGCTCCGGCGAGGCGTCCACCCCCACGGCCAAGGCCCCGCGCTCCCGGGTGAGCCAGGCCACGGTCTCCCCCAGGCCGGCGCCCAGGTCCAGCACCCGGGCCCCCGGCGCGAGCCCGGCCAGGTCCCAGGCCCGGGCGGTGAGGCCGAGGCCCCCGGGCCGGAGCGCCGGGCCGCTGACTTCTTCCAAGGGCTGGCTGTGGTAGCTCACGCGCTTCTACTTGTCTTCGAGTATTTGCTCGACCTCGGCCATGCGGCCCCGGGCCACCACCTCGCTCACCAGCACCCGGCCGCAGGTGGGGCACACGGGCAGCTCGGCGGTGAACTGGTTGCCCAGGTACTCCACCACCACCGGGCTCTTGACCAGGGCCTCGCCGCATTTCCGGCAGGTCCAGGCCAGGTCCGCGGGCAACACATAGTCCTGGCTCATGACCGCCCTCCGACCGCCACCGTCATGCGGTGGGTATAGGCGTTGTGCACCACGAAGCCCTCTTCCCCGGGAGTGTACTCCACCCAGAAGAAGGTGCGGTAGATCAGCTTCTCCGCCAGGTAGTGGCCGGTCTCCGGGTGGCGGAAACCTTCCTCCCCGGCCTCGGCCGCGGCGATGACCTGCTGCAGGTCCTGGTCCAGGATGCGCCGCTCTTCCAGGCGCGCCCGCATTTCCGGGGAGATGACCAGTTTCAGCGCCCGGTGGGGAGCCGGCGCCGGCGGCGTTTCGCCCCACAGCTCCTGGGCCAGCGTTTGCTTCAACCTGGCCCGGTTCTCCTGCCGCGCGGTCCAGGTGGGACGGGGCCGCGCCGCCGCGTCGCCTTCGGGCGGGAACCAGAGGTCCAGGAGGTGCAAGGCCCGCTTGCCCGCGCCGGCCAGGCGGTCGCGGCACATGGTGCAGTAGCAGAGGTAATCCTCCGGGGCCAGCTCCGCCCGGCGGGAGATCACCAGCCCGGCCACCTCGGGGTTGGCGTTCTCCATGAGCCCGCCAAAGCCGCAGCACTCGGTGAGGCTCTTCCCCAGGCTGAGCTCCCGGGCCCGCACCCCCAAATTGGCCAAGAGCCGCCGCACCGCCTCCTGGGCCTCGGCGTCGTGCCGGGTGGCGCAGGGGTCGCACACGGCCAGGTTGGCTGCCGCGCCGGCCCCGGCCCCGGGGGGCGGCTGGCTGCCGGCCCAGAGGGTCCAGAGGCTCGCGGCCGGCACCTCGGGCAAATGCTCGCGGAAGATTTTCAGGCAACTGGGGCAGGCCGCGATCACCTGGGGCCGGCCCAGTTTCTCCCACAAATCCCGGAGGCCGGTGAGCGCCTCCTGGAACAGGTCCTCCCGCCCGGCCCAATGGGCCGGCGCCCCGCAGCAGCCCAGGCGGAGCCCCACCCCGCCGGGCAGGGTTTCCCGGAGAAGGGCGTAGGCCTGGGCCACCTGCTCCGGGGCCGAGCCCGTGGTTTGGCAGCCTGGGAAGAAAAGATGGGCGCTCTCCTGAAGGCCCGGCTGATGCCGGGTCAGGGCCGCCGCCTCGCTCTGGCTGTAGGCCAGGTCCAGGAGGGCGAACTCGTGGGCCGAGGGCGGCATGCGCCCTCCGGCGGCCATCTCCTGGCGGGCGGCCAGGCAGAGGTCCTGCATGGCGAAGTCATGGGGGCAGACCTCCTCACACAAACCGCAGAGGCTGCACGAGTTGGTGAGCTTGTTGGCCTTGTGCTCGCCCTTGACGATAGCCGCGTTGTTGTAGATGGCCCGGGCGTATTTCTTGGGGTAGGCCCCGAATTTCTCCATATAGGGGCACACGTGCACGCAGTGCATACACTCGCAGGCCAGGCAGCGGGCCGCTTCCCGCCGCGCCTCGTCTTCGCTGTAACCCTGGGCCGGGTCGGCCGGGACCACGGCGGCCAAGGGCGCGACCCCCTCCAGGGGGGTGAACAGCCGGGTGGTGAAGGGCCCTTCCCTCTCCCGCCCCACGCTGAGCGAGGCCTGTTGCAGCCAGCGGTCCAGGCTCCCCGCGGCCCAGCGGCCCTGGGCGGCCAAGTGCACCGGGCTCTCCCCGCCCAATTCGGCCAGCCCCCCGGCGAACACCCCCTCCCGGCTGGTGGTCATCAGCCGGGGCGTCACGGCCGGCCGCCCGTCCTCTTGCCGTTCCAGGCCCCAGGAAGCCGGGGGCAGGGCCTCCAGGGAGAGGTAGACCGCCGCGAACTCGCCCAGAATCTCCTCCAGGAACGCGGCTTCCCCCACCGGCGCGCCGGGCCGCACCTCCACCCCCCAGCGGGTGAGCAGCGCCAGCTCCGGTTCCAATATCTCGGGGGTCAGCTCGGGGTGCCGGGCCAGGAGCCAGCTTCCGGCCGCGTCCCCGGCCGGGAACAGGGTCACCTGCCAGCCCTTCTTGGCCAGGTCCCAGGCCGCGGTGAGCCCGCTCCAGCCCTCACCCAGCACGGCCACCCGCGTGGGTTTGCGGGGGAGCGGCGGGGTGCGGTCGGGCGGGGCAGGGCGGGCGGCCGCGGCCCGCTCCAGGAGCCCCACCCGGATCTCCTCCCCGGCCTCGCTCCGTTTGCAGGCCGCCTCACACGGCGCGGGACAGAGCCGGGCCAAGACTCCCGGCAGCGGCATGGTGCGCCGCAGCACCTTCCAGGCCCCGGGCCAGTCCCCGGCCGCGGCCGCCTGGCAAAAGGCCCGGGCGTCCACGTGCAGGGGGCAGGCGGCCACGCACTGGGGCGGCTCCTCCTGGATGCAGCGGTACTCCAGGGCCCTTAGCTCGTTTTGTTCCATGCGCCCCCCGCCTTTCCCTGGCAAGCAAGAGTAAAACGCCCCGGCGGCGGGCCGCCGGGGCGTGTGGGTTTTACCAGTCCATGCCCAGCCCGGCTGGGCCGTCCCTACTTGGCCTTTAGGCCCGCCAGCACCTTCTCCGGCAGGGCCGGCAGTTGGGTGATGCGCACTCCGGTGGCGTTGTAGATGGCGTTGATCACCGCCGCGTGGGGAGCGCTGAGCGGCAGCTCGCCCACCCCGGCCGCGCCAAAGGGCCCCTCGGGCCGCGCGTTCTCGTGGTAGATGATCTCCATGTTGTCCGGGATCTGCTTGATGTAGGGGAAGCCCGCGCCCATCAGGGTCTGGTGCTTCTTGATGTCCTCGAAATCCTCGGTCAGGGCCAGGCCCACGCCCTGGGCCATGCCGCCGTAGATCTGGCCGTCGGTAACCAGGCGGTTGTTCACCTTGCCGATGTCGGCCACCAGGGTCATCTTCTCCACCGTGGTCTGGCCGGTGGCCAGCTCCACCGCCACCTCGGACATGAACACGCCGTACATGTACACCGCGAACGGCGAGCCCTGGCCGTTTTCGTCGCAGCCCACCGCCGGGGCGGTCCACTTGCCCTCGTAACTGGTGGGGATCTGCTCGGCCACCATCTCGTCATAGGTGCGGTAGCCGGCGCCGCCGGGCTTTTTCATGCCGGCGATCAAGAGCTCGCAGGCCGCCACGATGGCCTGGCCGGTCATCACCTGCTGGCGGCTGCCGCCGGAGGGGCCGGAGTCCGGGGCCTTGCTGGTGTCGTTCATCACCAGCCTGATCTGCTCCGGGGACAGGCCCAGGGGACGGAGCGCCTGGTGGGCGGTGCCCAGGGAGCCGGCGTCGGCCCCCTGACCGTGGTCTTCCCAGGTGTTGAACAGGGTCACCGTGCCGTCGGGGTTCAGCGCGATCTTAACCGCCGAGGCGTCCGGCCCGTCCAGGCCGCAGCCGTACACCCCGATGGAGAGGCCCACGCCCCGCTTCACCTCGGCCGTGGAGTTGGCCTTGGCCTTTTCCAGGGCGGCCTGGTAGCGGGGCCGCAGGTCATCGAGCATCTCGGGCAAGGACAGGACCTCCGGGGTCTGGCCGGTGGGGGTGGTGGAGCCCTCGCGGTACACGTTCTTGTACCTGATCTCCAAGGGGTCCATACCCAGCTTCTCGGCCAGTTCGTCCATCAGCACTTCGGAGGAGAACTCGCTCTGGGGCGAGCCATAGGAGCGGAAGGCCGAGCCCCAGGCGTGGTTGGTGCACACGGTGCGGCCCTCGCCCCGGATGGCCGGGATGTCGTAGCCCGCGCCCATGAACTGGGCGCCCCGCAGGGTCAAGAGGTCGCCGAACTCGCTGTAGGGGCCGTGGTCCACGGACCAGTCCGTCTCCATGCCCAACAGCTTGCCGTCGGCGTCCGCGGCAAACTTCATGTTCACGAAGAACGGCGAGCGCTTGCCGGTATAGGTCATCTGCTGGCGGTAGTTGTAGCGCAGGAACACCGGCCGGCCGGTGGCCAGGCAGGCCGCGCCCACCAGGGCCTCCATGGTGGGGCTGAACTTGTAGCCGAAGGTGCCGCCGGCCGGGTTTTGCACCATCACCAAGTTGGCCAGATCCACCCCCATGCCCTCGGCGATCATGGCCGCGTGCAAATGCAGGCCGATGGACTTGGAGTGGATGTAGAGCTTGCCCTCCTTGTTCATGAAGGCGAAGCCCACGTCCGGCTCCATGGGCATGTGGGGCTGGCGGCCCACGTAGAAGTCGTCTTCCACCACCACGGCCGCGCTGTCGAAGATGGGCGCGGTGTCTTCGCCCTTGGCGATCTTCTGGATGTAGTAGACGTTGGGGGTGCCGGGGTGAATCTCCATGGCGTCCTCGGCCATGGCCTCCGGCGCGCTCATGTAGGCGGGCAGCTTCTCCAGCTCCACCTTCACCTTGGCCGCCGCCGCCTGGGCCTGGGCCTGGGTGTGGGCGCAGACGATGGCGATGGCGTCGCCGTATTGATAGACCTTCTCGTCGCAG
>JAHLLK010000009.1 GCA_020444165.1 Deltaproteobacteria bacterium
AACCCGCGACTTCAACCTTGGCAAGGTTGCACTCTACCTCTGAGTTACTCCCGCGATGCACGCGTTACGGCCGAAATAATACAAGAACCTGCGCAAGTGTCAATACCCGGTTCACGGTTTTTGCGGGTAGTTGGCCCCCAGTCTTTTACGAAAACGCAGGAAGTAGCCAACCCCCGACCATGCCGTGATAATCACCGCGGCCCACAGGCTCAACAGGCCCCAAAAGGCCACGTCCACCCCCCCCACCGGGTAATAGGCCATGAGGAGCCAAACCGCCAACATCTGCACGGCGGTTTTCCACTTGCCCATGGTGTCGCTGGGAACCTGGAAACCCTGGGACGCCGCCACGGCCCGCATGCCCGTGACCGCGATCTCGCGGCCCAGGATCAAGACCGCCATCCAGGCCGGCGCCCGGCCCAGGGCCGCCAGCATCACCAGCATGGAGCCCACCAGGAGCTTGTCGGCCACCGGATCCAGGAACTGCCCCAGGAGGGTCACCTTTCTCAGCCGCCGGGCCAAAATCCCATCGAAAAGGTCGGTGAGTCCGGAGATGAAAAATACCACCGCCGCTGCCCGCGACCAAGTGGGCCCCGGCAGATACAACAGGACCACCAACAGCGGCACCGACCCGATGCGGATCAGGGTCAGCAGGTTGGGCAGGGTGTAGACGTTTTCGCGGCTGGGGACCAGTTCGGTTTCCATGAGTTTGGGACCGGTTAACACCTAGTTTTTATCGCGTTTTTCCCAATCAGCCAGGAACTTCGCCAAGCCGATGTCCGTCAGGGGATGTTTCAAGAGCTGGGAGATCACCTTGAAGGGTATGGTGCACACGTCCGCCCCCATCAAGGCCGCCTCCACCACGTGCATGGGGTGACGCACGCTGGCCACCAACACCTCGGTGTCATAGGCATAATTGGCGTAGATCTCCACCACCTGGCGGATCAACTCCATGCCGTCGGTGGAGATGTCGTCCAAGCGGCCCACAAAGGGGCTGATGTAGGCGGCGCCGGCCTTGGCGGCCAACAGGGCCTGCAAGGGGCTGAAGCACAGGGTGGTGTTGACCCGGATGCCCTCGTCGGACAGGGTCTTGATGGCCTTCAGGCCTTCCTGGATGATGGGGATCTTGACCACCACGTTCTCGGCCCAGGAGGCGTAGTTGCGGGCCTCGGCCACCATCTCGTCGTGGGTGGTGGACACGCACTCCACGCTGACCGGCCCGGGCACCAAGTCCAGGATCTCCCTGATGCAGGCCTCAAAAGGCTTGCCGGCTTTGGCCACCAGGCTGGGATTGGTGGTCACCCCGTCCAGGACGCCCAAGCTCAGCGCCTCTTTGATCTCGGCCAATTCGGCCGTATCGATAAATATTTTCATCTTGCAACCTCCAGCGCCGTCCGGCGGAACCCGCCAGACGGAAGCTCATTAGCTCTCTTGGTTATTATGAGCCGCGGCGGACCCGCGGGCGAGGTACTCATCCCGGCAGCGTTCGCTGCAGAAAAACATCTCCTGGCCGTGCACCCGGGTCCGAATGGCTTCGCTGCGAGGGATGTAGGTGCCGCAGTTGGGATCCTGGACCAGGTCCTCCACCAACTCGGGCGGCCGCGGCCGGCGCTCGGCCCGCCCTGCGCGCGGGTCACCCCCGCTCCGCCGCGAGCGGCCCGGGGTGTCCTTCATCAGGAGGCTCCGGAGCCCCCGGTACAAAAGCCACAGGGCCAGGCCGGCCAGGGCCAGTTTGATCAGATTCAAAAGCCCCATCAGATTCTCTCGATCTCCTGCCCCGCGCGCTCCGCGGCGGGCAAGAGCCGGATCAATTCCTCCGCCGTCTTGCCGGCTCCCGGGATCACCAGCAGGGGAGCCAGTTCCGCCAGGGGAACCAGGACAAACAGCCGTTGAGCCAGAAAGGGATGCGGCACTCGCAGCTCCGGGGTGGCGATGGACTCCCGGCCGAACAATAAAAGATCCAGGTCCAGGATGCGGGGGCCCCATTTTTCCTCGCGCACCCTGCCCCGCGCCGCCTCCAACCCCAGGAGGGACGCCAGGAGCGTGGCGGCGTCCCCCTCATAATATCCCCGGGCCACCGCGTTGACAAACTCCGGCTGGTCCAGCACCCCCACCGGCGAGGAGCGGTAGAAAGAAGATGACTCCACCTGCGTGAGCCCGGGGATATTCCGCAAGCCCTCCAGGGCGAAGCGGAGATTCTCCTGGGGCCGGCCCAGGTTGGAACCGAGGCCGATGTAGACCTCCACCTTGGCGGCCATAATTTTCTATAGGCCCAACCGGGCCATCCGCTCCACGGCCTCGGCCAGGCGGGTCTTGTCCACGGTCAAGGCGAAACGCACGTAGCCCTCGCCCGCGGAACCGAACCCGTTGCCGGGGGTGGTCACCACCCCGGCCTCGTCCAGGAGTTTCTTGGTCAGCGCGGCGCTTTTCATGCCCTCGGGCGTGGCGCACCAGACGTAGAAGGTGGCCCGGGGCGGCTCCACGGCCAGGCCCAGAGATTTGAGCCCCGCCACCAGGACGTCGCGGCGCTCGGTGTACATGGCCCGCATCTCTTCCACGCAGGCCTGATCCGCGGTGAGCGCCGTGATGCCGGCCCACTGCACCGCGTCAAAGGCCCCGGAGTCGATCTGGCTTTTCACCTGGCCCAGGCCGCCCACCAGCTCCTGGTTGCCCACCGCGAAGCCCAGCCGCCACCCGGTCATATTGTAGGTCTTGGACAGGCTGTGGAACTCGATGCCCACTTCCAGGGCTCCGGGGGTCTCCAGGAAGCTCTGGGGGCGGTAGCCGTCAAAGGCCATTTCCGAGTACGCCGCGTCGGAGACCACGATCAGGTGGTGCTTTTTGGCGAACGCCACCACTGCCGCGTAGAACTCCGGGGTGGCCACCGCCGCGGTGGGGTTGTTGGGGTAGTTGATCACCAGGACCTTGGCCTCGTCGGCCAGTTCCGGGGAAATGGCGTTCAGATCGGGCAGGAAGTTGTTTTCCTGGAGGAGCGGCATATCCACCGGCACGCCGTCGGCCAGCCAGGTGGAGCTGGCGTACACCGGGTAAGCCGGATTGGGCACCAGCACTTTGTCGCCGGGGTTGACGAAAGCCAGGGGGAAATGGGCCAAACCTTCCTTGGAGCCGATGAGGGTGATGACTTCCTTCACCGGATCCACCGTGACCCCGAAGCGCTGGGCGAACCAGGACGCCGCGGTCTCCCGGAAGCGGCCCATGCCGGAATAGGCGGGGTAGCGGTGGGTGTTGGGATCCTGGGCCGCCTTGGCCAGGCTTGCGATAATATGAGCCGGGGTAGGCTGATCCGGATCGCCCACCCCCAAGTCGATTATGTCCACCCCTCGCGCCCGGACTTCATCGCGCAGACGGTCAATTTCCGCGAAAAGATAAGGAGGGAGCTTCCTAAGCCGCTGAGAGCGCTCGATGTCCATGCGTCATCCTCTAGCTTTGATGGGGTTTTCCAGGCGTCCCACGCCCTCAACCTCCACGGTGACCACTTGGCCGGCGGCCAACGGCCCTACCCCGGACGGGGTTCCGGTGGCAATCACGTCGCCGGGGTGCAGGGTCATGACCTGGCTGATGAAGGAAACCAGCTCGAAAACCGAGAAGATCAAGTCGCTGGTGTGGCCGTCCTGCCGGAAGTTGCCGTCCACCTTGGTGCTTACGGCCAGGTTGCCCGGGTCGATGTCCTGGGCGATGATCGGGCCGAGGGGGCAGAAGGTGTCAAAGCCCTTGCCCCGGGTGTACTGCCCGTCCTTGGCCTGCAGATCCCGGGCAGTGACGTCGTTCAGGCAGGTGTAACCCAGGATATAGGCGCCGGCCTCTTCCGGGCTCACCAGATAGCAGCGCCGGCCCAGCACCACACCCAGCTCGCACTCGTGATCCACCCGCTGGCTGATGGGGGGCATCACGATGTACTCCCCCGGGCCGATAAGGCTGGTGGAGGGTTTCATGAACAGCAGGGGCTCGGTCGGCAACTCCTTCTTCATCTCCCGGGCGTGCTCCTTGTAGTTGAGGCCCACGGCCACCACTTTGGAGGGGCGGCACGGCGCCAGGAGCTTCACCTCATCCAGGGCCAGGGAGCTGTCCCCGGGCTGGCCGCCCGAGAACGGTGAGCCTTGGAAAGGCCGGAGCCGGCCCTTTTCCCACAGTCCGTAGCCCACCTTGCCCTGGTGGCCGAAGCGGACGATGCCCTTCCGGGCGGCCACCACCTCACTGTTTTTGGCGGACAGCATCATTTCAGCCCCAATACGTCTTGCATGTCATAGACCCCGGGCTCCTTGCCCTTCACCCACAGGGCCGCCCGCACGGCGCCGGAGGCGAAGGTGTCGCGGGAGTGGGCCCGATGGGTCAACTCCAGGCGCTCGCCCTGGCCAATGAAATACACCGTGTGATCGCCCACGATGTCGCCGCCGCGGATCACCGACACGCCGATCTCCTCCCGGGTGCGCGCCCCCACCTGGCCCACCCGCCCGTGGCGGCAGACCTCGGCCGGCACCCAGCCCCGCTCGAGGCACAGGGCCTCGATGAGCCGCTCCGCGCTGCCGCTGGGCGCGTCCTTTTTCTGGTCGTGGTGGGCTTCCACCACCTCCAGGGCGTAGTCCTCGCCCAGGACGCGGGTCATCTCGCCCACCAGTTTGAACATGTAGTTCATGCCCACGCTCATGTTGGGGGCGTACACCACCGGCACGTCCACGGCCAGGCCGGCCAGGGTATTTTTCTCTGCCTCGTTCAGGCCGGTGGTGCCGATGACCATGGCCTTGCCCATGCTGGAGCAGACCTTCAGGTTTTTCAGAGAAGCCTGGGGGGCGGTGAAGTCGATCAACACGTCGGCCTCGGCGAACACCTCCACCGGATCGTCACCCACCACTCCGGGGGCGTCGGGCAGGCCGCTGACTGCGGCCACGGTCTTGCCCACCGCGGGATGGCCCGCCGCCTCAAAGGCGCCGGTCAGGCGCGCGCCGGAATTTCGGCTCACGGCGTGAATGATGCGGATCCCCATGCGGCCGGCCGCGCCGGCCACGGCGATTGAAACCATGCTTGACTCCTATATTGAAACCATGGCACGGGACGTACGGCCCGGTGCCAGGTCGGCGGGGCAAAAACCTGGGTTGCCCAGCCTCGCAATTGGGCGGGCCAGCTCCGGGGTCCCCCCACCAACCGCTAATTGGGGGGGAGTGGGGTCTGGGCCCGCCGCGGCCAGGGCCTGGCAAGCCTGCGTTGCCCGGATTCAGGGTGGCCAATCTACGCAGGTATTTGCGGCTGTCCCCTGCCCTGGCCCCATATGGGGATGAGCGGCGGACCAGGGGCGTCCGCCGTTGACTGTTCTTAGATCAGGCCGGCTTGTTTGAGGGCCCCGGCCAATTTCTCCTGGTTGGCTGGCGAAAGGGGGCACATGGGCAGCCGCAGTTCACCGCTGTGGATCAGACCCATCAGGGCCATGGCCGCCTTCACCGGGATGGGGTTGGTCTCCAGGAACATGGCCTTGGTAATGGGCAGGAGCTGGTAGTAAATCTCCTGGGCCCGGGCCGGATCGCCCGCCTCCCAAGCCGCCACCAAGTCGGCCATGGGTCGCGGCAGGATGTTGTTGACCACGCTGATCACGCCCTTGCCGCCGATGGACAACAAGGGCAGGACCATGCCGTCGTCCCCGGACAACACCGCCATCTTGTCACCGCAAAGGTTGATGATATCAGCCATTTGGGTGATGCTGCCGCTGGCCTCCTTGCAGGCCACCACCTCCGGTAGTTCGGCGATGCGGGCCATGGTCGTGGGCTCGATGTTTACCCCGGTCCGCCCGGCGATATTGTAGGGCACCAGGGGGAACGCGGTCTCCTGGGCAATGATCGCGAAGTGCCGGTAGATGCCCTCCTGGGTCGGCTTGTTGTAGTAGGGGGTGATGTGCAAAGCCGCATCGGCCCCTACCTTCTTGGCGTGCTTGGTCAGCTCGATGGCTTCGGCAGTGTTGTTGGAGCCAGCTCCCGCCACCACGGGCACGCGTTTATTCACCTGCTCCACCGTAATCTCGATCACCCGTTTGTGTTCCGCATGGGTCAGGGTGGCCGATTCTCCGGTGGTACCGCAGGGCACGATGCCGCTGGTGCCGTTTTCCAGGTGGAACTCGATCAAACGGCGAAAACTTTCCTCGTCCACCTGGTTGTTCTGGAACGGGGTGACTATCGCCACCAAAGCTCCCTTCAACATCCGAGACTCTCCTTGTAACGTAACAGTTGGCCGAAAAGAGCCCGGGCGGCTCTTTTTAAAGATTACCGACCAAGGCCGTCCTGGCCTTGGTCGATTGCCGGTCGGCTAACACGCGACTCCACCCCAGCAGGTAAATCTTGCCGGGGATCCGTGGGTTTGCCAACCGGCACGAATTACGGCGATTTTGTCAAATCGCCGTAATTCGGCGGGCCGTCCTTGGCCCGCACCAGGCTGTTGGTCAACAGCCGGGGAAAGAGCCGGAGCGGCTCTTTCCCAAAGAAGTCCGGTAAAATCAGCCTTCAGCCGAACTTCCTCAAACCGATTCCAGGCCGGCTGGGGTGCCGAAGCGCGCCCCCCGCCGGTCGTGTGCTCCCCCCCGCTCAGTTCGCCAGCCAGGCAAAGGCTTCCTGGTGTAATACCCCATGATACACATAGGATGCCGAGCCCTCCAAGAAAACATCCTGGAAGCCCTCTCCCTCACTGCGGAAATGGATCGTCAGGCTTTCCCCGCTGGCCACCTGGACCCGCACCGGCGAGGCCAGGCCGGCCGCGGCGGCGCTCATCAAAGCCGAAGCCACCGCCCCGGTGCCGCAGGCCAGAGTTTCATCCTCCACCCCGCGCTCATAGGTGCGCACCCGGAGCCCTTCGGGTCCGGCCTGCACGAAGTTCACGTTGGTGCCGGCCGGCTGAAAATGGTCATGATAACGTATTTGCCGTCCCCATTCCACCACCGGGGCCGCGGCTAGATCCGTCACCCGCACCACGGCGTGGGGCACCCCGGTGTTGATGCCCTCCAAGACCACCTCCTGGTCGCCCAGGGCCAGGCGGATGCCGGCGTAGGCCCCGGAGGGCGGCACCATCTCCAGTTTGACCACTTCGCCGCGCACCTGGGCCCGGATGGGGCCGGCCAGGGTGTCGAACACCATCTCCGGGCCGGCCAGGCCCCGGTCATGGGCGAAGCGGGCCGCGCAACGGCCTCCGTTGCCGCACATCTCGGCCGAGGAGCCGTCGGCGTTGAAAAAATCCCAGACAAAGTCCACCCGGCCCCACCGCGGGTCCACCCGCTCGGAGGGCGTGAGGAGGATCAGACCGTCCGCCCCCACCGAACGCCGCCGGCAGCAGACCGCCCGGGCCAAAAGGCTCCTGAGCCCGGCCGGCACCTGGGCCTGGCGGTGGTCCAGCAGGATGAAGTCATTGCCCGTGCCGGTCATCTTGACGAACTCCAGCCCCGCCAAGGGGGCCAGAATTTGGGCTTCGCTTCCCATGGCCCCTACTCCCGCCACGCGGGCAGCTTTTCGCCGCGCATCAAATCCTCGAGGGTTTCCCGCTCCCGCACCACGGCCCAGCGGTCGCCGGACACCATGACCTCGGCGGCCCGGGGCCGCGAGTTGTAGGTGCTGCTCATGCTGAAGCCATAGGCCCCGGCGCTCATCACGGCCAACAGGTCGCCGCGCCGCACCGCGGCCAGTTCCCGGTCCCGGGCCAGAAAATCGCCGGTCTCGCAGATGGGACCCACCACGTCCACCAGCAGGGGTTCGCCGGAGACGAACTCCTCCACCGGCCGTATGGCGTGGAAAGAGTCGTAAAAAGCCGGCCGCACCAAGTCGTTCATGGCGGCGTCCACCACCACGAAATTCTTGACCGGGGTTTTTTTGGTGTAGAGCACCCGGGTCAGCAGGATGCCGGCGTTGCCCACCAGGGCGCGGCCCGGCTCGAGGATCAGCCGGAGGCCCAGACGCTGGACGGTCTCCCGGAGCGCCGCGGCGTACTCGGCCGGGCTGGGCGGCTCTTCCTGGTTGTAGGTGATGCCGAGCCCTCCCCCCAGGTCCAGGTGCTGCAGCTTCAGGCCCTCGCGGCCCAGGTCCTCCACCAATACCGCCACCCGCTCCAGGGCGTCGGCAAAAGGCCCCACCTGGGTGAGCTGGCTGCCGATGTGGCAGCTCACCCCCACCACTTGCACGTGGGGCAGCGCCGCGGCGGCCAGGTACTGGGCCTTGGCCTCGTCCATGGGCAGGCCGAACTTGTTCTTGGCCAGGCCGGTGGTGATCTTGGGATGGGTCTGGGCATCCACGTCCGGGTTAACCCGGAAACTCACCGGCGCCACCAGGCCCAAATTGCCGGCCACCTCGTTCAACACGCCCAGTTCCTGGCTGGACTCCAGGTTGAACATCAGGATGCCGGCTTGAAGCGCCAGCTCCATCTCGGCCACGGTCTTGCCCACCCCGGAGTAGACCACCCGCTCCGGCGGCACCCCGGCGGCCAGGGCCCGCACCAGCTCGCCTCCGCTGACGATGTCCGCCCCGCCGCCCAGGGCGGCGAACACGTTGATCACGGCCCGGCTGGTGTTGGATTTCACCGCAAAGCAAATGAGGGTGTTCAGGTCGGCGAAGGCCTCCTGGAAAGCCCGCATATGGCGGGTCAGGGTGGCTTCGGCATAGACATAGGTGGGCGTGCCCACCGCTTGGGCCAAGTCGGCCAAGCTCACGTCCTCGGCCGCCAGGCGGTTGTTCTGATAAGTGAAGTGGTGCATCTGGCTCGCGCCTTGCTCCCCGGGGGCCCTCCCGCGGGTCTTGACGGTCCGCCCCGGGACCGTGGTGATAACCTCATGGAAAACCGGAACTTGCCAGGGGTTAAGCTGGCAAGTTCACAGGTTGGTTCGTATTGTCCCGCCCAGCGCCCCGGAGGCTCCGGCGGCCCCTGGGCTCCAGGCTCCCCGGCAGGGCCGGGGGGAGAAAAGCTGTCCCCCTAGGGGTTTTGCTGGATCTCCAGGATCTCGCTGTACTTGCTCTCGTTGCCAGCCTCGTCCACGGCTTTAACCCGGTATTCGTAGGTCTGGCCGGTTTTCACGTCCTTGTCGATGTAGACGTTTTCCTTGATCATATCGGCGATGATCCGCCAGGGGCCTCCGCCCGCCCGCCGCTCGAGCACATAGCCCTTGGTGTCCTGCTGGGGGCTGGGCGTGAAGCGTAGGTACATGCCGTCGACCGTGCTGGCCCCCGCCAATTCACTGGGCGGGGCTGGCGGCTTCTGGTCGCCGGGCCGGACCTTGAGCCACTTGGTGGTCACCCCCTCGGCCTGGTAGTTCTCCACCACCTCGCGCACCGCCACTACCTTGTAGGAGTAGGTGACGCCGTTCTTCACGGTCTTGTCCACAAAGCGGGGATTTTTGAGGGGGCGATCGTTCAGCTTCTTTTCGCCCTCGGGCCCGCCCTTGCGGTAGACGATGTAGCCCTTGATGTCCTCAGCCTTCTCCCCGTTGTCCAGGGTGGTCACGGGCTGCCAGGTCAGGGTGGCCTTGCCGTCGCCGCCCACGGCCTTCAGCTCGGTGGGCATGGCCGCGGCTTCCACCCGGGGAGCCCGCACCACGGCCGAGGGCGGGCTCTTGCGGCCGGCGTAGTCCAGCAGGAGCACCTGATACACCGCCTGCTGGCCCAGGGGGGCGCTCTTGTCCAAATAGGAGAAGGTTGACGAGGCCGTGGGGTCCGCTCCCTCGGGCAGCACGTCCTTCAGGTAGAAGGTCTTGTACTGCCGCAGATGCGGCGGACAGGGAGGGCAATCAGGGTTGCCCTGCAGCGGAATATAAGCGTAGTAGAGGCGCACCTCCTCCACCGCCCGCCGCATGGTGGGGGCTTCGGGCACGGTGAAGGTCACCCGCACGCCGTCCGGATCCACGGTGGCCGAGAGGTCCATCACCATGCGGGGGGACACCTCGCTGCGGGGCACGGGGTTGGTCTTGAGGCCGCAGCCCGCCAGGCTCATGAGCCCCAGCGCGGCCAGAACCCCGAGGCTCCAGGCTACTATTCTTTTTCCGGCCATAAACGCTTCCTCGCCTCCTTGAGAGCCTGCTCCAGGTTGACCCGAGCCGTGCCGCCGGGGCTGATGCGCCGGTCCACGGCCCGCTCCACGTCCAGAGCCTCCAACAAATCAGGGCCTATTTCCACGGCCAGGCCCTGGCACAGGGCCCGGTAATCCTCCAGCGTCAACTCCTCCAGGGTCACCCCGCGTTCCTCGGCCAGACGCACGGCCCGGCCCGCCACCTCGTGGGCGCGCCGGAAGGGAACCCCCCGGGCGGCCAGGTGATCGGCCAGCTCGGTGGCGTTCAGGAAACCCTGGCGCACCGCGGCGCGCATGGCCGCGGGGCGGATCTGGAGCCCCCGGAGAAGGGGCGCCAGCACCAAGAGGCAATCCAGAACCGTGTCCGCAGCATCGAACACCGGTTCCTTGTCCTCTTGCAGGTCCTTATTGTAAGCCAGCGGAAGTCCTTTTAAAACCGTTAATATGCCCACCAGGTGCCCCAGGACCCGGCCGGTCTTGCCCCGCACCAGCTCCGCGGCGTCGGGGTTTTTCTTTTGGGGCATGATGGAGCTGCCAGTGGCAAAAGAGTCCGGCAGGCCCACGAAGCCGAATTCCGAGCTGGACCAGAGGATCAGCTCCTCGGCCAGGCGCGAGAGATGGACCTGGGCCAGGGTGAGCACGAACAGGAACTCGGCCGCGAAATCGCGGTCGCTCACCGCGTCCAGGGAATTGGCAAAAACGCCGGCCAGGCCCAGCTCCCGGGCGGTGAAGGCCGGGTCCACCGGGAAGGTGGTGCCGGCCAGGGCCGCCGCCCCCAGGGGGGACACCGCCGTCCGGGCCAGGCACTGGGCCAGGCGCTCCCGGTCCCGCGCGGCCATCTCCACGTAGGCCAACAGATGGTGGCCCAGAAGCACCGGCTGGGCCCGTTGCAGATGGGTGTAGCCCGGCATGATGACCCCGGGATGGGCCTCGGCCAGCTCCACCAGGGCCCGCTGGAACTCGGCCAGGGCCTGGTCCAGCTCGCGGCCGGTGTCCAGGACCCACAGCCGGAGGTCCAGAGCCACCTGGTCGTTGCGGGAGCGGGCGGTGTGCAGCCGGCCGGCCGCGTCCCCCACCAGTTCCCGGAGCCGGGCCTCCACGTGGGTGTGGATGTCTTCCAGTTCGCTCCGCCAGGCCATTTGCCCGGCCTCGATCTCGGCCAACACCTGGTCCAGCCCTTTTTGCAGGGCTTCGTGGTCCGCCGGGCTGATGATGCCCTGGCGGGCCAGCATGGCCGCATGGGCCAGGGAGCCGCGGATGTCCTGTCGGGCCAGGCGGTGGTCAAAGAAAATGGAGGCGTTGAGCCTCTCCATAAGCTGGTGGGGGGGCTCGGCAAAACGGCCGCCCCACAGCTTGGTATTTGTATTATCAGCCACTTAAGTTTATTTCTTAATGTACATTCTCAGCGAGTTAGGCCAAAAGATCGGCCCTGTGGCAGCCAGCCTCTCCCGGGCGGCCCCGGCTATTTTTTGCGGGCTTCAGCCAAGGCGTGGCGGATGCGCAACCGCAGACCGTTCAGGCGGATGAAGCCCGTGGCGTCGGCCTGGTTGTACACCGAATCCTCTTCAAAGGTGGCGAAATCCGGCCGGTACAGGCTGTTGTCCGAACGCCGGCCCAACACGGTCACGTTGCCCTTGTAGAGCTTCAGGCGCACCTCGCCCGCCACCGGTTCCTGGGCTTGGTCCATGAAGGACTGCAACAGTTCCCGTTCCGGGGCGAACCAATACCCGTAATAGACCAGCTCGCTGTAGTTGGTCAAGAGACCGTCGCGCAGGCGCAGCACTTCCCGGTCCAGGCACAGGGTTTCCAGGGCCAGATGGGCGGCCCTGAGAATGGTGCCGCCGGGGGTCTCGTACACTCCGCGGCTCTTCATGCCCACGTAGCGGTTCTCCACCATGTCCACCCGGCCCACGCCGTGGCGGCCGCCCAGTTCGTTCAGCTTGGCCAGCATGACCCCCGGGGTGAGGGTCTCGCCGTTCAGAGCCACCGCGTCGCCCTTCTCAAAGCGCACGGTCAGCTCCTCGGGCTGGTCCGGGGCCATTTCCGGCGACACCGAAAGCACGAACATGTCCTCGGGCGGGGCGGCCCAGGGATCCTCCAGGATGCCGCCCTCAAAGGAAATGTGCAAAAGGTTGCGGTCGCTGGAGTAGGGCTTGGCCTTGGTCACCGGCACGGGAATGCCGTGCTGGTTGGCGTACCGGATCAGGGCCTCCCGGGAGCCCAGGTCCCACTCCCGCCAGGGGGCCACGATGCCCAGCTGGGGGGCCAGGGCCTGGTAGGTCAGCTCGAAGCGCACCTGGTCGTTGCCCTTGCCCGTGGCGCCGTGGGACACGGCCTGGGCGTCCCGCTCCAGGGCGATCTCGACCTGGCGCTTGGCGATGAGCGGCCGGGCGATGCTGGTGCCCAAGAGATATTGGCTTTCGTAGATGGCTCCGGCCCGGAACATGGGGTACACGTAGTCCCGCACGAACTCCTCCCGGAGGTCGTCGATGACCACCTCGGAAGCGCCGGTGGCCAGGGCCTTGGCCCGCACCGGCTCCAGCTCCTCGCCCTGGCCCAGGTCGGCCGAAAAGGCGATGATCTCCGCTTGGTAGTGCTCCTGGAGCCATTTCAGGATGATGGAGGTGTCCAGGCCGCCGGAGTAGGCCAGGACGATCTTCTTTATATCTTTGGCCATGATCGCCTCAATTTTTTGTATGAATTCGTTGTTGTCCGTGGGGACCGTCAGGCCACCAGGGCTTCCAACAGCGCCTTTTGCATATGCAGACGGTTCTCGGCCTGGTCCCACACCACGCTCCGGGGCCCTTCCAGGACCTCTTCGCTGATCTCCTCGCCCCGGTGGGCCGGCAGACAGTGCAACACTATGGCATCTTGGGCCGCAAAGGACAAGAGCGCGCTATCCAGCTTGAAGTCCCGGAAGGCCGCCTGCCGGGCCGCGGCCTCGGCTTCCTGGCCCATGGAGGCCCACACGTCGGTGGAGACCACCGAGGCCCCGGCCACCGCCTCATTGGGATCGCGGGTCAGCACGATCCGGGCCCCCTGGGCCTGGGCGTGCTCCACGATCTCCGGCTGGGGGTCAAAACCCTCCGGGCAGGCCAAACGCAAGTTCAAGCCCAGCTTGCCCGCCGCCTCCAGCCAGGAGTGGGCCATGTTGTTGCCGTCGCCCAGCCAGGCGTAGACCAAGCCCTCCAGGCGGCCCTTTTTCTCCTGCACGGTGAGGAGGTCCGAGAGCACCTGGCAGGGGTGGTACAGGTCTGTGAGCGCGTTGATCACCGGGATGGTGCCCCAGCGGGCCAGTTCCTCCACCACCTCGTGGCCAAAGGTGCGCACCACCAGGGCGTCCACGTAGCGGCTCATGACCCGGGCCGTGTCCTTCAAGGGCTCGGAGCGGGAGAGCTGGGAGTCCTTGGAGGTCATGAACAAGGTGTGGGCCCCCAGTTGGCAGGCCGCCACCTCAAAGGAGACCCGGGTGCGGGTGGAGGGCTTTTCAAAAACCAGGGCCACGGTGCGCCCGGCCAGGGGCTGGGTCCGTTCGCCGTTGTTCCAGGCTGCCTTGAGCTGGCCCGCCCGGCTCACCAGGCCGGTGATCTCCGCCCGTTCCAGATCGCGTATGGTCAACAAGTGTCTGGTTTGCAACTGCATCCGCTTCCCCCAACCTGCCCTAGGAATTTTCCTTGATGTACACCGGCAGCACCTCGTCCAGGACCGCCAGGAGCTGATCGATCTCGCTCCGGCTCACCACCAGAGGCGGCAGGAAGCGCAGTATCCGCTCTTGGGTGCAGTTGACCACCAGGCCCCGCTCCATAAGCCGGCCCACCAGGGCGCCGCCCGGCACGGGCAGCTCCACCCCCAGCATCAGGCCCAGGCCCCGCACCCGGAGCCCCAGCGCGGAATGCCGGGCGGCCAGGTCGCCGAGCTGGCTCTGGAAATAGGCCCCGGTTTCGGCCACCCCGGCCAGGAACCCCGGCGCGGTGAGGGTCTCCAGCACCACCCGGGCCGCCTCCATGATCACCGGACCGGCCCCAAAGGTGGTGGCGTGGCTGCCCGGGCCGAACAACTCCGCGGCCTCGCCCCGGGCCAAGACCGCCCCGGCGGGCAGGCCGTTGGCCAGGGCCTTGGCCAGGGTCATCACGTCCGGCTCCACCCCGTAGTGCTCATAGGCGAACAACCGGCCGGTACGGCCCAGGCCGGTCTGGATCTCGTCGAACATGAGGAGCGCGCCCCGCTCGGAGCACATCTTCCGCAGCCCGGCCAGATAGCCCTCCGGGGGCACCACCACCCCGCCCTCGCCCTGGACCGGCTCCACCAGCACCGCGGCGATGTTGTCATCCCAAGCCTGGTCCAAGGCGGCCAGATCGCCAAAGGGCACGTGCTTGAAACCCGGCACCAGGGGCTCGAAGCCCTTTTGCACCTTTTCCTGGCCGGTGGCGGTCAGGGTCCGCATGGTGCGGCCGTGGAAGGATTTTTCCATGGTCACCACACCATAGGCCCCGTTCAGCTTTTTCTTGCCCCACAGTCGGGAGAGCTTCAGGGCGCCCTCGTTGGCCTCGGCCCCGGAGTTGCAAAAGAACACCCGGTCCATACAGGAGTTCTCCACCAACAGTTCGGCCACCCGGGCCTGGGGTTCGGTGTAGAACAGGTTGCTCACGTGGGTGAGCTTGAGGCTCTGGTTGCACACCGCCTGCGACACCCCGGGGTGGGAGTGCCCCAGGTTGCACACCGCGATGCCGGCCAGGAAGTCCAAGTAGTCCCGGCCCTGGTCGTCAAACAGATGACAGCCTTCGCCCCGGGTGAAGCACACCGGCGTCCGGCCGTAGGTTTTCATTACGTAAATATCGATTTTCTCTTTGTGGTTCATCATAGCCCCCAAAAGATGTCACCGGTCAAAGCCAGAAGCAGCTTCCCGGTGGTGTATTCGCGCAAATCGCCCGCGGCGGGCATTGGCCCCGGCCCTCAGCGTTCGGTGATGACCGTGCCCACGCCCTGATCGGTGAACATCTCCAAGAGGATGGCGTTGGGCACCCGGCCGTCGATGATGTGGGCCCGCTCCACCCCGGCGGAGAGCGCGGTGAGGCAGCAGGCCACCTTGGGGATCATGCCGCCTTGGATCACACCCGCCGTCTTGAGCCGGCCCGCGGCTTCCCGGTTCAGTTCGCTGATCAACTGCCCTGCCTGGTCCAAGACGCCCACCGTGTCGGTCAGGAGGATCAGCTTGGCCGCCCGTAGCGCCGCGGCCAGGGCCGAGGCCACCAGATCCGCGTTTATGTTCAACGACTCGCCCTCGGGACCCACGCCCACCGGCGCGATGACCGGAATGAAGTTGCCGTGCTCCAGGGCCTGGAGCACGTGGGGGTCCACCTGCGTCACCTCACCCACCAAGCCCAAGTCCACTATCTCGGAGGGCTGGTCGCTCTCGTGCTGGCGGGTGAGGGTCATTCGTCGGGCTCGGATGAGGCCGCCGTCATTGCCGGACAGACCCACCGCCCGGCCGCCGTGCTGGTTGATGAGCCGCACGATCTCGCCGTTGACCGTGCCGGCCAAAACCATCTCCACCACGTTCATGACCTCGGGCGTGGTGACCCGCATGCCGTCCACGAACGAGCAGGAGATATCGAGTTTTTTAAGGAGTTGGCCGATCTGGGGACCGCCGCCGTGGACCACCACCGGATAGATGCCCACCGCCCGGAGCATGATCACGTTCAGGGCAAAGGCCTTCTTCAGCTCCTCGTCCACCATGGCGTGGCCGCCGTATTTGACCACCACGGTCTGCCCGGAGAACCGCCGGATGTAGGGCAGAGCCTCGATGAGGGTGTTGCCCACCATATGGGAAGGTGTCTTATCCATGGCCTCATCCCTCCGGAACCGGCGGGCGGCGGGGGCGCCGCGCGGCCGCCGGGCTGACGAAGTGTCCGATGATATCTCCGGCCGGACCGCCAAGTTTACAGAATGTAGCGGCTCAAATCGTGGTCGCTGGAAATTTCCTGCAGCCGCTGCGTCACATAGGAGGCGTCGATGGTCAGCTTGACCCCTTCCATCTCCGGCGCCTCAAAGGAGATCTCCTCCAGGAGGCGCTCCATGACGGTGTGCAGGCGGCGCGCGCCAATGTTCTCCGTGGCCTGGTTCACCCGGCTGGCGATTTCGGCAATGGCCCGGATGGCGTCGTCGGTGAACCTGAGCTCCAGGCCCTCGGTGGCCATCAGCGCGATGTATTGGGTGATCAGCGCGTTCTGGGGCTCGGTCAGAATGCGCACGAAATCATCCGCCGTCAGCGCCCCCAGTTCCACCCGGATGGGGAAGCGGCCCTGCAACTCCGGGATCAGGTCGCTGGGTTTGGCGGTGTGGAAAGCGCCGGCCGCGATGAACAGGACGTGATCGGTCTTGATCATGCCGTACTTGGTGGTCACGGTGCTGCCCTCCACCAGGGGCAGGAGGTCGCGCTGCACCCCTTCCCGGCTCACGTCCGGTCCCCGGCCGGTGAACTCCCGGCTGGCGATCTTGTCGATCTCGTCCAGGAAGATGATGCCCTCCTGCTCCACCTTGCCCAGCGCCTCCCTGACCACCCGGTCCATGTCAATGAGCCGGCCCGCTTCCTCGGCGGTGAGGATCTCCAGGGCTTCGGGCACCTTGACCTTGCGGCGCTTGGTCTTGTTGGGCATCAGCCCGCCCAGCATCTCCCGCAGGTTCTGCTCCAGGTCCTCCATGCCCGAGGCGTTGAAGATCTCCACCATGGGCCCCGTGGGGGGGCTGACCGAGATCTCCACGTCCACGTAGCGCTCGTGCAGTTTGCCTTCCCGCAGGAGCTTGCGGAGCTTGGCCCGGGTGGGGTTGGGCTCCTCGCCATTCTTCACCAGCTCCAGGTGCTGGGCGTCCTGCTCCTCGTGGCGCTCGCCCGGGGCCCGGGGCGGCAGCAGGATGTCCAAAAGCCGCTCCTCGGCCAGCTCCCGCGCCTTTTGATGGACCTTTTCCTGCTCCGCCGCCTTGACCATGTTGATGGCCAGCTCGGTGAGGTCGCGCACCATGGACTCCACGTCCCGGCCCACGTAGCCCACCTCGGTGAACTTGCTGGCCTCCACCTTCAGGAACGGCGCATCGGCCAGCCGGGCCAGCCGCCGGGCGATCTCGGTTTTACCCACGCCGGTGGGGCCGATCATGATGATGTTCTTGGGTGCGATCTCGTCCCGGAGCTCCTCGGGCACCTGCTGCCGCCGCCAGCGGTTCCGGAGCGCGATGGCCACGCAGCGTTTGGCGTCATGCTGGCCCACCACGTAGCGGTCCAGCTCGGTAACGATCAATCTGGGCGTCAATTGGGCCATGGCTACAAAGTCTCCACCGAAAATTGGTGGTTGGTGTAAATGCAGATGTCCGCGGCCACGGTCATGGCCGCCAGGGCCAGCTCCCCGGCCGGCAGCGCGGTATGGGCCAACAAGGCCCGGGCCGCGGCCAGGGCGTAGGGCCCGCCGGAGCCGATGGCCGCCACCCCGCCCTCCGGCTCCAGGACGTCGCCGGAGCCCGAGATGACCAACAGGTGCTCCCGGTCGGCCGCCACCAACAGGGCCTCCAGGCGGCGCAGGTGCTTGTCCGTGCGCCAGTCCTTGGCCAGCTCCACGGCGGCCCGGGGCAGGTTGCCCGCGTAGGTCTCCAGCTTGGCTTCCAGGCGCTCGAAAAGGGTGAAGGCGTCGGCCGTGGCTCCCGCGAAGCCGGCCAGCACCTTGTCTTGGTAGAGCTTGCGCACCTTGCGGGCCCCGGCCTTCACCACGGTCTGGCCCAGGGTCACCTGCCCGTCGCCGCACAAGACCACCTCGCCGTCCTTCATGACCGCCAGAACGGTGGTGGACCGCCATTCTTCGCCGTGCACCATGCTCTGCTCTACTCCTCTGAAGTCTCGGGGAGCCCCGGGGCCGCCGGCGCCGGTCCGGGGGCGGCCTGGGCCGCCCGGGGATGCGCCCGGTCATAGACCCGCATCAGGTGCTCCACCGTGAGATGCGTATATTTTTGGGTGGTCCCCAGGCTCTTGTGCCCCAATATCTCCTGCACGCTGCGGAGATCCGCCCCGCCTTCCAGGAGATGGGTGGCCATGGCGTGCCGGAGGGCGTGGGGACCCAGCTTGCGGCCCATGGTGAGCCCCTCCAACGAGGCCTCCATGAGCCGCTCCACACTCCGTACACTCAGGCGGCCGCCCCGCCGGTTCAGGAACAGGGCCGGGCACTCGCCCCGGCCGGCCAGACGTCCCCGGACCGCCAACCAGGCCTCCAGGGCCTGGGCGGCCTGCCGTCCCACCGGCACCAGGCGCTCCTTGCCGCCCTTGCCGGCCACCACCCGGACCAGGCCCAGGTCCAACCGGAGATGCTCCGGGTCCAGGGCTACCAACTCGCTCACCCGGAGCCCGCTGGAGTACAACAACTCCAACATGGCCGCGTCCCGAAGCCGGGCGGCCTGGGCCGCGCTGCCTTCCGCGGCGGCTGGGCCGGCCCCGCGCCGGAGCGGCGCCTGCACCAGGTGCACGGCCTCGTCCACCGTGAGGTGGGTGGGCAAGGGCCGGTCCTGCTTGGGCGCGGACAGCACCCTGGCCGGATTATCCGCCCGGCGCCCGGTTTTTTCCAGGAAGGAGAAAAAACTCTTCAAGCTCTGGAGTTTACGGGCTACGGTGCTTTTTTTGCTGTCCCGCATCCGGCTGGCCAACCAGGCCCGAAGATCCGCGGTGGCCACCCGGCTCCAGTCCTCCACCCCCCGGACCTCTTTCAGAAAACGGGCCAGTTCGGCCAGGTCCCGTCCATAGGCCTGCCGGGTGCGGAGGGCGGCTTTCCGCCCCTCACCCAGGTACTGGGCAAAGAGTTCCAGGAGCTCTTGCATGCCCGCCCTTCCTGGCCGCGCAATCGGGCGTTGCCTCCGGCCGGAAAATCTTTATATTATCCTGCCATGCTGGGGAATCAAGGAAAAACCGGGTGACAGACTCTGGTCCGCAGCAACTTCCCCCTGTTGTTGCGCATGGTTGCAAACAGGGTTTTAGAGCTTGACTTAGGCGGGTCGCTTGGTTAACTTTGGCCGTTACGAAATCAAGTGTAAACCCCATTTCTTATTGCAAGAGCGAGGAGTCCCTATGAGTGACAAGGTCAGCCTCACTCGCACCATCGCCTTGGTAGGACACGGTGGAGCGGGCAAGACCTCCTTGGCCGAGGCCATGCTTTTCAACACCAAAGCCATCGACCGCCTGGGCAAGGTGGACAGCGGCACCGCCACTATGGACTTCGAGCCCGAGGAAACCAAACGCGGCGGTAGCATCAACGCCGCCTTTGGTCACTACACCCACAAAAAGCATAACGTTCACGTGGTGGATACGCCGGGTGACGACAACTTCCTTTTCGACGCCGCGGCCGCCCTCAGGGCGGTGGACGGCGCGGTCATGGTGGTGGATGCCATCGACGGGGTGAAGGTCCAGGGCGAGAAAGTCTGGCAATTTGTCAAAGCCCGTGAACTGCCGACCCTGGTGGTGGTGAACAAGATCGACCGGGAGCGGGCGGACTTTGACAAGGCCGTGGACATGATCCCGGAAATGCTGGGCATCAAGGCCGTGCGGCTCCAGGTCCCCATCGGCGGCGCCGAGGCCTTCCAGGGCGTGGTGGACCTGTTGAGCGGCAAGGCCTACACCTTTGCCGACGACGGCTCCGGCAAGATGACCGTGGGCGATGTTCCCGCCGAGCTGGCCGAGGAGGTGGAAGCCGCCCGGGAAACCTTGATCGAGGACATCACCGAAGCCGACGATCAGCTCATGGAGCGCTACCTGGAGGGCGAGGAGCTGAAGCCCGAGGAGCTGGCCGCCGCCCTGGCCAAAGGCGTGCGCGAGGCCCAGTTCGTGCCGGTGGCCGTGGTGAGCGCCCTGAAGAACATGGGCGTGCAACCGGTGATGGACCTCATCAACCAGCTTCTGCCCTCCCCGGAACAGGCCAAGCCCGTGGTGGGCACCGACCTGAAGAGCGGCGAGGAAGTGGTGCGCGAGCCCGATCCCGAGGCGCCCTTCCTGGGCCTGGTCTTCAAGACCGTGGCTGACCCCTTTGCCGGCCGGCTGTCCATGCTCCGGGTCTTCAGCGGCAAGCTGACCAGCGACATGCAGCTGTTCAACCCCAACCACGACGCCAAGGAGCGCTTCGGGCAGCTCTACTACCAGAGCGGCAAGTCCCAGAAGACCATCGCCGAGGCCCAGCCCGGCGACATCGTGGCCATCCCCAAGCTGAAGGAGACCGTCACCGGGGACACTCTGTGTGATGAAAAGGCCGCCCTGCAACTGCCGCCCCTGGACGTGCTGCCCCCGGTGATCAGCTACGCCATCGAGGCCAAGGAAAAGGGCGACGAGGAAAAGGTCTTCGCCGGCATCAACAAGTTGTTGGAAGAGGACCCCACCCTGCGCCTGGGCCGCGATCCCCAGACCGGCGAGGCCTTGTTGGGCGGCATGGGCAGTGTGCACATCGAGACCACCCTGGACCGCCTCCGGCGCAAATTCAGCGTCGAGGTGAACCTGAAGACCCCCAAGGTGCCCTACCGCGAGACCATCAAGGGCAAAACCCGGGTCCAGGGCCGCTACAAGAAGCAGACCGGCGGCCGCGGCCAGTTCGGCGACACCTGGCTGGAGATCGAGCCGGCCGAGCCGGGCGCGGGCTACGTGTTCGAGGACCTCATCGTGGGCGGCGCCATTCCCCGCCAGTACATCCCGGCGGTGGAAAAGGGCATCGGCGAGGCCCTCTTGCAGGGTGTCTTGGCCGGCTATCCCATGGTGGACATCAAGGTCAAACTGGTGGACGGCTCCTACCACGCGGTGGACAGTTCGGAAATGGCCTTCAAGGTGGCCGGTTCCATGGGCTTCAAGAAGGGGGCCGTGCAGTGCAAGCCCACCCTGCTGGAGCCGATCATGCTGCTCACGGTCACGGTGCCCGAGGACGCGATGGGCGACGTGATGGGCGACATCTCCTCCCGGCGCGGCCGGGTGCTGGGCATGGAAGCCAAGGGCTCCTTGCAGGTGATCAAGGCCATGGTGCCCATGGCCGAGGTGCTCACCTACCAGCCCGAGTTGACCTCCATGACCGGCGGCCGGGGCGCCTTCACCATGGACCTGGACCACTACGAGGAAGTGCCCGGCGACGTGCAGGCCAAGATCGTGGAAGCCTACCAGGCCTCCAAGGAGGCCGAGAACTAGGAAGGTAAACGGGATATACCAACCTCTTACCTTCCCCAAGGGCGGTTTGACCCGCCTCCGGCGAGAGACACCAAGGGGCCGGCCCAGCGCCGGTCCCTTTTTTTGGTTCCTCCCCAGGCCGCGACCCCGGGAGGCTGCGCGTAGTTGAAACTATAAAGTTTTTTTGGGGAAAGGGGTCTTCCCCCCCACCCCCCTAAAGCGAGGTGCGCTTTGGCTCACGCGTTCGGCAAGGTGGTGGTGGTGGGCGCCGGAGCCATCGGCGGGCTGACGGCGGGCTATCTCCAACTGGGCGGCTGTCCGGTGGAACTGGTGGCCAAACACCAGGGGATCGTGGACTTGGCCCGGGACCCCGGCCTGGAGTTGTCCGGGGTCAAGGGCAAGACCGTGGTCCCGGTGGCGGCCGTGGCCCAGATCGCCCAGCTCACCGGCCCCCTGGACCTGGTGTTCCTGGCCACCAAGGCCACGGACCTGTTGGCCGCGGCCCGGGGGCTGTTGCCCCTGTTGGCCCCGGACGCCCTGGTGGTTTCCCTCCAGAACGGCCTATGCGAGGAGGCCCTGGCCAAGGTGGTGGGCCGGCAGCGGGTGGTGGGCTGCGTGGTGGGCTTCGGAGCCACCATGCACGGCCCGGCCCGCCTGGAGATGACCTCGGGCGGCGAGTTCGTCATCGGCT
Source organism: Deltaproteobacteria bacterium (assembly GCA_020444165.1). The sequence goes on from JAHLLK010000009.1 coordinate 21,891, forward strand.
CCCTGGACCCGCCGGCCGATCCCCGGCTGGAAGCCTTGCGGGGACTCATGAGCCACGTGGTGCCCACCCGGGTCTCGGGCAACATCCTGGGCGAGCTGTTCGCCAAGCTCATCATCAACTCCTGCATCACCTCCCTGGGCGCCTTGTGCGGCCTCACCCTGGGGCGCATGCTGGCCCTGGCCCCGGCCCGAAAGCTCTACCTGTCCATCATGCGGGAGGCCATGGGCGTGGCCGAAGCCATGGGCATCAAGGTGGAGGCCGGGGCCGGCGGCAAGCTGGATTACTACAAGTACCTGGAGGGGAACCGCGGCCTGGACGAGCTGAAACGCCATCTGGTGCTCAGGCTGGTGGGCTTCAAGTATCGCCGCCTCAAGTCCTCCAGTTTGCAGTCCCTGGAGCGGGGGCGGCCCACGGAGATCGAATATTTCAACGGTTACCTGGCCCAGAAGGCCCGCGACTTGGGGGTGCCGTCGCCGGTGAACCGGGCGGTGACCCGTCTGATCAAGGAGATCGAGGCCGGAACCCGGGCCATCGGCCCGGCCAACTTCACGGACCCTTCGCTCAAGGGGTGGTGAGGTCGGCGCGGAGCTGTGCCAGGGTGTGCTCGGCCCGGGAGGTGTGGGAGCCGGGCCAGAAGATCTTGCCGCAGGCGGGGCAGCGGGAAAAGGACTCGGCTGTGCTCCACACGAATTCGGGCACCAGGGAGCGGGCCTGTTTGCGGGACAGGGGCTCCACGGGCAGGTTGCAATCCAGGCAGCGGGTAAAGCAGCGGGCTTCATCCAACTCCAGGCCGGCTTCCTTCATAACCTGCTTTAACTGTTCAAGCCAACTATCCGAAACAACGTAGATTACGCCAGGCTTACCCACCAGGCTGCGCCGCCGGGTCAACAGGATCTCCCCGGGCTGCAGGCGGAGCGGCGGCTCGGGCACCATGGGCGCGTCAAAACCCATCAGGCGAAGCCAACGGGCCAGCTTGCCCAGCATGCGCTCGGTGATCAAGCGGTCTACGGCAGCCATCTCACCTCCAACCCGGCCGGGGGCGACACCTCGAACACTCGGCCGTCCAGGGGGCCGTTCAAAGTCAGGGTGTCGTTGATGAGTTTCAGCTTGCGGTCCTCGCCGTCCTCCACGGACAGGGTGCGGGGATAGGCCCAGGAGAGGAACGGCATGAAATCACTGAATTGGCAGGTCAGGGAGTAACCCCCGTCCCGCTGGGCGAGCCAGGCCTCCCGCACCGCGTAGTTGGTCAGGTTGGCCACCAGGGTCTCCTTGATCCCCAAGGCCGGCTCGGCCAGGGTGAGCCGCACCTGTCCCGGCGCCGCCATGCTGACTTCTTCGACGCTGCCCGCCAGATACGGCGCGCTGCCGGTCAACAGGGCGTAGACCTGGGTCGGCTCCAGGGCCAGGCCCAAAAAGCGGGCCAGATTCCGCCGGCTGGCCGGGCCCACGTAGACCCGGTTTTCCCGGTAGGCGATCACGGTGAGGCGGCCGGCGTCATGCACCAGGAGCAAGAGGGGCCGGCCAAAGGGGCCCATGATCTCGGCCCGCAGGCGGTCGGGATAGGCCCCCCGGATCAGGTGATCGCCGATCATCTCGCCTTCGGGGCTCTCGATCTGGACTTCGCCCTGCATGACAAAGTTCTGCACGGCCAGGCGGCGGGCCTCCAGGCTGGCCTTGACCTGGGCTACCTCGGGCGGGCGGCCGATCTGCACGCCACCCGGCAAGGGGCCGCAGGCGCCCAACAGGTAGCACAGGGCCGTAAATACAGCCATACGGCCCAGGACTTTCAGCAACGCGGGGGGCGACTCATTCACGCGGGTTGGCGGGTTCCAGGTGCTTCTGGGCTTCCTGAAGCTTGTGGCGGATATCCTTGGGGTGGGCATGCTTCAACTCCAGGGCGTGCTTGTAGGACTCCACGGCCAGCTTGTAGCGCTCCAACTTCATGGCCGCGTCCCCGATGTGCTCGGAGATCACTGGGTCCTCCGCCCCGCTGGACTGGGCTTTTTGCAGGTAGCTGAGCGCCCGGACATAATCGCCTTTTTGGTAGAACACCCAGCCCAGGCTGTCCAGGATGAAGCCGCTGCCCGGCTCCACGGCCAAGGCGCGGCGGATCAGGCTCTCCGCCTCGTCCAGGTTGCGGTTCTCCTCGGCCAGCACATAGCCCACGTAGTTGAGCGCCCGGGCGTGGCGGTCATCCAGCTGGATGGCCTTGCGCATCATGACCATGGCCTCCGGGCGGTGGCCCTGCTTGTCCAGGATGGTGCCCAGGCGGAAGTAGGTCTCGGCGTTGTTGGGCTCCAACTCCAGGGCCTGACGCAAGAGCTTTTCCGCCTCGGCCAGCTTGCCCTGGGCCTCCTTGATGGCGGCCATGGCCACCAGGAGATCCGAGTCCTTGGGCTTTTCCTCGCGGGTTTTCCGCAACAGCTCCAAGGCCTGGTCCACCTTGTTCTGCATGAGGAGGATCTCGGCCTGGTGCAGGCGGGCGTCCACGAACATGTCCGAGGTGGCGGGAACGTCCTCCAGAACCTTCAGGGACTCGCTTTCGTTGCCAGCCTCCTGCAACGAGACGCCCAGATAGAACATGGCCCGGTCGTTGGCCGGCTCATCGGCCAAAATGGCCCGGAACTCCTCCACCGCCCGCTCAAAACGCTTCTGCTCGAAATACACCAAGCCGATCTTGATGCGGACGTCGGTGTCGTCCTGGCCCGCGCCCTTCAAAACCGCGAACTCCTGCAGGGCCTGCTGGTAGCGGCCGGTGCGCAGATACAGCCGGCCCAGCCGCTCGTGGGCCAGGGCGGAGTCGGGGTTCTGCTGCAGGATGTCCTCGTAGATCTTCTCGGCCTGGTTGTTCTTGTGTTGCAGCTCATACACCCGGGCCAACTCGAACATGGCGGCTTGGAAATTGGGCGAGAGCCCCAGGGCCAGCTTCAGCTCGCGCTCCGCCGCGGTGTAGCGCCGCAGGGTGGAAAGCGCCTGGCCCAGGTAGTAGCGGGCCAGGGCCAGCTTGGGCCGCTGCTGCACCAGGGCTTCCAAGACCCGTCTGGCCCTCTCCGGGCGGTTGTCGTCCAGGTAGAGCGAGCCCAGGAAAAGCTTGGCTTCCTGCTGCTCGGGGTCCAGGGTCAGCACCTTTTCAAAGGCGTCGATGGCCGAGGAGACCTCGCGGTTGCTGCTGTAGATGCCGCCCAACAGCTGCCAGCCGTCCAGGAGGTCAGGGTTCAGCTTGACCGCGGCCAGGGCCTCGGCCTGGGCCTGCTTGGGCTTGCCCAGCTTCACCATGACCTGGGCGACCTCCAGGTGGAGATAACCGCTCTGGGGATCGGCGGCCGAGGCCTGTTGCAGATAGCTTAGCGCCTGGCCGGCGTGGCCGTGGTCCATTTGCAGCTCAGCCGCCGCAAACAGCGCCATGGCGTCAGGGGCCTGGGGCTTGGGTGGGGAGGTGGGGAGGGTGGCGGCCGGCTCGATGGGAGCGCAACCGCAGGTCCCGGCCAGAGCCAAAGCTAGAGCCAAGAGCACCACCGCCCAGGTTTTTGCCAGATACGTGCTTGTCACCGGGTTGTTTCCTGTTCCCAGCGAAATTTAGGGGCGGAGGGGGGGCGTTGTCAATCCCCTTCCACCAGATCAATGAACTGCGCTTCGAAATCCGGTATGCGTTCCCGCATGAAATCCCGCAGTTTTTCCATGAGTCGCACTTGAATCTGGCGGATACGCTCGCGGCTCACCCCGTGGGTGTCCCCCAGGTCGTTCAGGGTCTCCGGGTTCTCGGCCAGAAGCCGGCGGTCGAGAATGTCCTTTTCCTTGTCGTCCAGGGTTTCCCGGAAAGCCATGAGTTGTTCGTGGAAAAGGTCCCTAAGCTCCATGGAAGCCAAGTCTTCCTCGGCGGAGAGCTTGTCATCGGGCATGAAACTCTGGTGGGGCTCGTCCGATTCCTCTCTCACCGGCGCGTCCAGGCTCAGTTCCCAGGAATCCAGCCGCTGCTCCATCTCCACCACATCCCGGATGGGCACCCCCAGGTTGTCGCTCAACAGGCGGGGCTCCGGGCTTATGCCCTGGGCCAGGAGCTTTTCCTTTTCCTGGCGGAGCTTGTAGAACAGCTTGCGCTGGGCCTGGGTGGTACCCAAGCGCACCAGGCGCCAGTTGTCCATGATGAACTTCAGGATATAGGCCTTGATCCAGAAAGAGGCGTAGTAGGAGAACTTGATGCCCCGAAAGGGATCGAACTTCTTGACCGCCTGCAACAAGCCCACGTTGCCCTCCTGGATCAGGTCCAGGAGGTTGCGCATCCAGTAGCGCTGATGATCCATGGCGATCTTGACCACCAGGCGGAGATTGCTGGTAACCAATTTGGCCGCGGCGTCGGGGTCGCCGGACTCCAGGAACCGCTTGGCCAGGCGTTCCTCTTCCTCGCGGGAAAGCAGGGGGTACTGGCGGGCTTCCCACAGGTAGCGCTGCAGGGCGTTGACCGGGGCCGGCGGCTGGCCTTGGGCCTCCTCGCCCACCAGGACGGGCAGGGAGTTGCCCTCCTCGTCCTCTTCCTCCTCGGAGGTCAGGTCCTCGCCGGCGGCGTCGGGAAGGTCTGCCCCCAGGTCGCCGTCCTCCTCGGAGTCCAGCACCTCCACCTCATCGGGGGGGCTTTCCTCCCGCACAGGAAGGTCCTCGGTCTCCCGGGGGGAGGCAGGTTTTTTCGCGCGCTTGGCGGTCATGCAGTTCGCCCCGGCCTAACAGAGGGTTGCAAAAGTCCATCCCTGGCGCGCCCGGCATACGGTTTGGCAACCGCCTGCTAAGCTTCAGGTTTGACTCTCCATCCTGCACCAGGCATCCGCTCCGCGGTCCGGCCCCGGGGCGCGGGCCACGGTTGGGCCAGCCGGCTCCCTTGAAAAAAGCGCCGGCAGGCGGCGCGCCAGGGGCTCGGCGGTCAGGCTTGCCTGGTGGGATTACCAGCCGATTCAGCAGGCATTTGATGCCCCCGCAGCCCAAAAAACCTGCCATTATAAGAGCATACTAGGCATCTCCCCCCCCGGCAAGCAAAAAGGAGTCAAGGAGAATGCCCCATCCTGATCCAGCCTTCGCGCCGTTGCCCGCGGGATTTTCCCTTTTGTACCTGGAGGTGGCGGGCCTCCGCCTGGCCCTGGCCCACGGCGGTCAGGGCCCGCCCTTGGTGTTGGTGCACGGCCTGGGCGGCAGCCTGGAGGACTTTTTTCCCCTGCTGCCTTGGCTGGCCCCGCACCGCACCTGCCTGGCCCTGGATCTGCCCGGCTTCGGCCGCTCGGCCAAGCCGGACACCCCCTATACCATGGCCTGGTTCGCGGAGGTGCTGGCCGACCTGGCCCGGGAGCTGGGCCTGGGACCCACGGCCTGGCTGGGGCACTCCATGGGGGGGCAGGTCCTCTTGACCCTGGCGACCCGCCGCCCCGCCCGGGTGGCCGGCCTGGGCCTCATCTGCCCGGCCGGGGGCATGGGCCGCTCCCTGGGGCGGCGGGTTCTCCTCCGGGCGGCTGTCTGCCCCGGGGAGCGCACCTGGCTGGTGCGGCCGAACCTGGCTCCCCTGGTGGCGGGCCGGGTATACAGCTGGCGGAACGACCCTACCCGTCCGGCCCTGGCCGCCCGGCTCACCGCCCGTTGGTCCCGGGAGGACCGGCCGCACCTGGAACGCGCCCTGGTCCGGGCGGCCCGGGCCACCCTCAGCGCCTCCGGCCGGCCCCCGGGAGACCTGCCGGAGGTCCCGCTCCTGATCATCGGCGGCCGGGACGACACGGTTATCCAGCCCCGGGAAATCTCGCGTTTGGCGGCGCAAATCGGGGCGCGCGCCCGCCTGGCCTGGCTGCCCGGCACCCACATGCTGCCCTATACCCACGCCGCTTCCCTGGCCGGCCTGCTTTTGCCGTTTTTCCGTTACGTCATTTGACTTACCAGCCCAGGCTGTGTATGTAGTCTTAGCTAAACGTGTTAAAGGCCAGCCGGGTTTCACCCGCCCTTGACCGGAGTTTTCCCCCTCCGCTCCGACGGATGCTTTCCCACCTTTATTGGTCAGCCGGAGAAGATGCTTGCAGTCCTGGAAGCAGGAAATAGTCAGGCTATTGCAGCAGCTCTTGAACGACGGGCTGGAGGCCGAGGCCGCGGAAATGCTGGCCGAGATGCACCCCGTGGACGTGGCCCGAGTCATCGAGCGTTTGGACGCGGAGGAAAAGCGGCGGGTGTTCCATATCCTGGACGCCAAGACCGCCTCCGAGGTGGTGGTGGAGCTGTCCGACACCTCCCGGGAGGACATCCTGGAGGACATGGAGTCCGAGCGGTTGGCCGTCTTGGTGGACGACCTGCCCTCGGACGAAGCCACGGACATCATCGCGGAGCTGCCCACCGAGCAGGCGGCCGAGGTGCTTTCGCGCATCGACCTGCAAGACACGGTCGAGGTCAACGCGCTGTTGAAATACCCCGAGGACTCCGCCGGCGGCATCATGCAGTTGGAGCTGGTGGCGGCCAAATCCGGCCAGAGCGTGCGCGACGTGGTGGAGGCCATGCGCCGCAAACAGGAGGAGGTGGGGGAGCTTTACAACGTCTACGTGGTGGGGCCTGGCAACATCCTGTTGGGCACCCTGCCCCTGCACAAGATCATCACCGCCGAGCCGGGCGCCAAGTTGGACACCCTCATGGAGCCCTGCCAGGTGACCTTCCGGGCGGACGAGGACCAGGAGGAGGTGGTCAACCGTTTCCGGCGCTACGACGTGGTCAGCGCGCCCGTGGTGGACGAGCACGGCCGGCTGTTGGGCCGCATCACCATTGACGACGTCATGGAGGTCATGGAGGAGGAAATCCGGGAGGACCTCCTGCAAATGGCCGGCGGCTCGGCCGAAGAGGAGATGTTCTACTCCAACCGCATCCTCCGGATCAGCCGCCTGCGCCTGCCCTGGCTGTTGACCAACCTCCTGGGCGGGCTGGTGACCGGCTCCTTGTTGTGGATGTTCAAGGTTACCCTCACCGACGCCATCTTCCTGGTCACTTTTGTCCCGGTCATCACCGCCATGGGCGGCAACGTGGGCATCCAGTCCTCCACCATCATGGTGCGCGGCTTCGCGGTGGGGGCCATCTCCTATCAAAACCTCCTGGCCACCTTGTTAAAGGAATTCCGCGTGGCCTTGGTTATGGGATTGGTCTGCGGGGTGGTGGTGGGTCTGGTGGCCATGATGTGGCACCACAACCCCGTTCTCGGCCTGGTGGTGGGTATCGCCATGATGGGCGCCATCACCGCGGCCAGCGTGGTGGGCACCCTGGCCCCGGCCATTTTCAAGCGCCTGGGCGTGGACCCGGCCATTGCCAGCGGACCCTTTGTCACCACGGCCAATGACATCACCGGCATCCTGATCTACTTCTCCGTGGCCACCCTCTTCTACACCGCCTTGATGAGGTAGGTCTTGCCGGCCCCGGCCCCGCCCGAGACCCTCTCCCAGCCGGACAGCGGGCTGGTGCTCCGGCTGCGTGAGCTGCGGGAAAGCGACCTCCTGGTGGATATGTTCACCCAGGGGCTCGGCCGGGTGACCGCGGTGGCCAAGGGGGCCAAACGCTCCCAGAAACGCTTCTTTGGCCTCTTGCTTTCCGCCCACTATCTGGAGCTGCAACTGGCCCCCACCCGGGGCGGTGGCCTGTGGCGCCTGGAGGCGGCCCGCCTCTTGCGCCCGCACCTGGGCCTCCGGCAGAGTTGGCCCCGCTGGCTGGCTGGCGGCGTGGTGCTGGAGCTGCTCCTCAGGGCCACCGCGGCCCACGATCCCCAGCCCGCCGCCCTGGACCTGGCCCTGGCCACCCTGGCCCGCCTGGCCGGGTCCCGGGAAGGCCCGGAACTGGCCTCCGCCCTGGTGATCTTCCTGGCCCGCCTGGCCCGGGAGCTGGGCTACGGCCTGGAGCTGGGCTTTTGTCTGGATTGCGGCCGGGAGTTGGCCACCATCGCCCAACCGCGCCTCAGCCTGGAGGGCGGGCTCATCTGCGAGACCTGCCCCACGCCACGGGCGCGGCCGGTGCCCCTGGGCCTGGTGCGGGGCCTCGCCGCAGCCCACAGCCTGGACACGGCCGCCCTGGAGCGTCTGGGCTTCTCCCCGGCCCTCCTGCGCCCCGCCTATGAGTTCCTGGCTGATTTCTGGCGTCAGATCGTGGGCGGCGACCTGCCGGCCCTGGATCTGGCCGGCCGCCAGGTCTTGCCCCGCTCCCGGCCGCCGGGCGGCGGAACCGCGTCCCCGCATAAAAACCTTGCCCCCGCGGGCTCGCACCCCTAATTTATACCCTTGCCGCCCCAGCAGGGCGGTCACGGCCCAGGACCGGCCCCCCAGCGGGCCGCAGACGAGAGGTTCAAATTGAGCGAGAAATACGGGCGCCAAGCCATCCTGATGGGTAACGAGGCCATCGGCCGGGGGCTGGTGGAGGCCGGGGTCGGCTTCATGACCTCCTATCCCGGCACCCCCTCCAGCGAAATCCTGCCCGCGGTGGTGAAGTTCGGGGCCGAAGCCAGCCCCCCTCCCTACTGTGAGTGGTCCATAAACGAGAAGGTGGCCCTGGAGACGGCCCTTTCCGCCGCCTACACCGGGCGGCGCAGCGCCTGCGCCATGAAACAGGTGGGGCTGAACGTGGCCCTGGACCCGGTGATGAGCGCGGCCTACATCGGGGTGATCGGCGGGTTTATCATCATCAGCGCCGACGACCCCGGGCCCCACTCCTCCCAGACCGAGCAGGACACCCGGCTCCTGGCCCACTTTGCCAAGCTGCCGGTGTTCGACCCGGACAGCCCGGCCCAGGCCCGGGACCTCATCGCCCCGGCTTTCGCCCTGAGCGAGAAGTTCCAGATTCCGGTGATCTTCCGGCCCACGCTCCGGGTCTGCCACGCCCGGCAGAACCTGGAACTCCGGCCGGTGGCCAACCTGGCGCGGCCGGTCAGCTTCCAGCGGGACCCCTTCCGCTGGGCGGCGATCCCCAAGCAGCGTCTGGCCCTGCACCAGGCCCTGAACCAGAAGCTGGCCGACATCGCGGCCTACACCGCCACGGAGCCCGGCCTGATCACCTGGCACAACCGGCCCCAAGGCCGGAGTAAGGCCCCCCTGGGCATCCTGGCCGCCGGGGTGGCGGCCAGCCTGGCCCGGGACGCCCTGGCCGCCCTGGGGCTGGACGTGGCCGGCGGGCCCCTGCCCTTCCTGCAGGTGATGGTGCCCTACCCCCTGCCCCTGGCCCCGGTGCAGGAGCTGCTGGACTCTTGCGCCCGGGTGTTGGTTTTGGAGGAGACCGAGCCCCTCTTGGAGCTTTTGGCCCCGCACCGCGAGAAATTGTGGGGCCGCTTCTCCGGCCACGTGCCCTCGGCCGGCGAGCTGACCCCGGAGCGCATCGAGGATATCCTGGAGCGCGCCCTGGCCGAAAGCGGCCTCCCGGTGCCCCGGCCGGCCGGGCAGCTGGTGGCCGTGCCCGACCAGCCGCCCATGCGGCGGCCCAACCTCTGCCCGGGCTGCCCCCACCGCAACGTGTTCTGGTCCCTCAAGACCGGCTTCCCCGGCGGCATCTACACCGGGGACATCGGCTGCTACACCCTGGGCATGAACCAGGGCGCGGTGGACACCTGCCACGACATGGGGGCCAGCATCACCTTTGCCGCGGCGCTCTCCCGGGTGCTGGCCGAGGCGCCGGACCGGCCCCCGGTGGTGGCCACGGTGGGCGACAGCACCTTCTACCACTCCGGGCCGGCCGGGCTCCTGAACGCGGTGTACAACGGCGCCCGCTTCGTGCTGGTGATCCTGGACAACCTCACCACCGGCATGACCGGCATGCAGCCCACGCCCGAGTTCGGGGTCACGGCCGACGGGCACCCCGGCCGGGCGGTGGACCTGTTGGGGCTGATCCGGGGCTGCGGAGTAACCGAAGTAAGCGAGGTGGACGCCTATGACCTGCCGGGCCTGGCCAAGGCCCTCCGCCGGGCCCGGCGCTACACCGCGCAGGAAGACGGCGGGGTGGCCGTGGTGGTGGCGCGGCACGCCTGCGTGGCCCACCGCCGGGGAGAGGCCATACCCAACCCCATCCGGGTGACCGTAAGCGGCCGGGCTGCGGCCGCGGCGCCGGTGTTCCGGGGAGACGAGGTGAAATGCGCCGATTGCGGCCGGTGCCTGCGCCTCTGCCCGGCCGGGGCCATAACCCGGCAGGATGCCGGCGTTATGGTAGTGGATACTGATAAATGCACCGGTTGCCGGCTCTGCGCCCAGGTCTGCCCCACGGGCAGTATGGTATTGGCCCCGGCCGGCGCCTGCGTGGCCTGCGGGCTGTGCTCCCGCTGGTTTGCCTGCCCGGCCCTCGTGCCGGACGCCGACGGATACGTGAGCATTGACGAGGACTGGTGCGCGGGATGCGGCGTCTGCCTGGAGGTCTGCGCCCACGGAGCCTTCGGGCGGGTCGAGGAGGTGTAGGGTGGCGAACCAATTCTCTTGGCAGGCGGTGGTGGCCGGGGTCGGCGGCCAGGGCGTGTTGTTCCTGACCCGGCTCTTGGCCTTGGCCGCCCAGGAAAAAGCGGGCCGCATCCTCATCAGCGAGGTGCACGGCATGGCCCAGCGGGGCGGCAGCGTGGTGAGCCACCTTAAGGCCGGCGAGTTCGCCTCGCCCCTGGTGACCATGGGCCAGGCGGACCTGGTCCTGTCCCTGGAACCCGGGGAGGCGGTGCGCAACGTGCCCTACCTGGCCCCGGGCGCCGTCCTGGTGGTCAACGCCCCGGGCCCCGCGTTCCTCTCGGTCGAGGGCCGCGAGAACCTGGCCGCGCGGGACATCCGGCTGGTGTGCGTCGATGCGGCGGGCACCGCCCGGCGGGAGGGCTTTCCCCGGGCCGGCAACGTGGTGCTGGCCGCGGCCGCGGCCCAGGCCGGGGCCCTGCCCTTCAGCCCGGCGGAGATGGCCGCCCAATTGGCGGCCCTGACCCCGCCGGCCCGGCAGGACGCCAACACCCGGCTGTTCGAGGCGGGCCTGGCCCTGACCCGGGCGGCGTGAGACGGCGGGGGGCGGCTGGAGGCCCTCCCCCATGAATTATGATTCATAATTCACATTGACACTTCCGCCCCCGGGGACTATGGTGGGAGGCAATGGCCGTATCCGCTAACATCCTGGCGGTGGGGGACCTGCACGGCTGCCGAGACCTTTTGGAAAAGGTCCTCAACGAGGTCGTGCCCCAGGTCCCCGCCGGGGTCCGCCTGGTCTTCCTGGGCGATTACATCGACCGGGGCCCCGACTCCGCCGGCGTGCTGGAAGTACTCCTGCAACTTCGCCGGGAGCGGCCGGACACTGTGCTTCTCATGGGCAACCACGAGCGCATGCTCCTGGACGCCGTGGAAGGCCGCAACCAGTTCATGTTCCGCTACAACGGCGGCGAGGAAACCTTGGCCTCCTATGGCCTGGGTTTCGACCGCCTGGCGGATATCCCCCCCGCGCACCTGGATCTGCTCCGCGGCCTGCCTCTGTATCACCAGGAAGGCGCATACCTTTTCGTGCATGCCGGCCTGCGGCCCGGGGTTCCCCTGGAGCGGCAGGAGGAAAGCGACTTCCTGTGGATCCGGGAGGAGTTCTACACCTCCCAGGTGCCCTTGGGGCGCAAGGTGATTTTCGGCCACACGCCCTTCCCCCGGCCCCTGGTGCGGCCGGAGCTCTTCGGTATCGACACCGGCGCGGTGTATGGCGGCCAATTGAGTTGCCTTCATCTGCCTTCGGAAAAATTCTTCCATCTGAACAATTCATGAAGAGGATCACATGCAGAAGTTCTTCTCCCCCGAGTCCGTGGTGGTGGTGGGCGTTTCCCCCCGGGAAGGCAACATGGGCCGCAACATCGTGGACAACCTGGACTTGTACGGTTTTAAGGGAGAGATTTTCCAGGTGTCGCCCCGCGGCGGCGAATATAACGGCCGCCCCATCTACACCCAGATCTCCGACCTGCCCCAGGCGCCCGAGCTGGGGGTGATCTTCACCCCGGCCAAGGTGGTGCCCCAGGCCATGGCAGACCTGGCCCGCCTGGGCACCAAGCGGGTGATCATCGAAAGCGCGGGGTTCAGCGAGCTGTCCGGCGAGCGTCACGACCTGGAGGAGCAGCTTTTGACCACGGCCCGGGAGCACGACCTCCGCTTCATCGGGCCCAACTGCATCGGGGTGGCCTCCACCGATAGCGGCCTGGCCGTGCCCTTCCCCCTGTTGCACAACGTGGTCCCCCGGGGCGGGCTGTCCATCGTGGCCCAGAGCGGCGGCATCGGCCTCACCTTCTTCCACGGCGCGGCGGCCTATGGCATGGGGGTGGCCAAGTTCGCCACGGTGGGCAACAAGCTCAACGTCAATGAGCTGGATCTCCTGGAGTACCTCCTCACCGACCCCCTCACCCGGACGGTATTCCTCTATCTGGAATCCATCGTGGACGGCCGCCGCTTGTTCGACCTGATCCGGGGCGGCGACAAGCCGGTGGTGGTCCTGAAGTCCAACATCGCCGCGATGAGCCATCACATAGCCCAGAGCCACACCGCGGCCCTGGCCAACGATGACAAGGTGGTGGAGGCGGCGCTGCGGCAGGCCGGCGCGCTCCGGGTCCACACCATCACCGAGGCCTTCCAGGTTTTGAAGGCCCTGGAACTGCCGCGGCCCAAGGGCCGGAAGGTGCTCATCATCTCCCGCTCCGGGGGGCATGCGGTGGTGGCGGCGGACGCGGCCTATCGCGGGGGTTTCAGCCTGCCCCAGCCGCCGGCTGCCTACCTGGAGGCCATCCAGGCCGGCACCCGGGCCGCGGTGATCAACCTGCAGAACCCGGTGGACCTGGGCGACCTGTTCGACTTCAACCTCTACGTGGAGATTTTGCGCGGGGGCCTGGCCATGCCCGAGGTGGACAGCGTGGTGGTGGCCCTGGGCTACCGGGGCGAGGAGACCCAGCCCAGCCGGGAGTTCATCAAACAGGCCGGCCGGCTTAGCGAGGAATACGGCAAGCCGGTGCTCTTCTGCCTGCTGGTGGACCCCGCGGAGCTGGTCGAGGTGCCCAAGCTCACCAAGCTGCCGGTGTACACCTTCCCCGAGGAGGCCTTCGCGGCCCTGGGCGGGCTCACCACCCTGGCCGAAAAGCACGTTCCCGACACCCTTTCCTGCGCCTATGACCTGGACGAGGAGCGGGCGGCGCGGATCATCTCCTTTGCCGGGCCGGACGGCTGGCTGGACCTGCCCGAGGCCTTGCATCTCGTCTCGGCGGCCGGCATCCCGGTGGCGCCGTTCGTGGTGGTCATGGACCCGGCGGAGGCGGCCGAGGCCGCGGAGCATCTGGGCCTGCCCGTGGTGCTGAAGGCCGTGGGCGAAGGCCTGACCCACAAGACCGAGCAGGGCGGGGTGATTCTGGACCTGGACACCCCCGAGAAGGTGCGCGCCGCCGCCGAGGAAATGCAGCAGAGGCTGGGCATGTCCCGCATGCTGCTCATGCGCCAGGTGGCCGGGGGCAGTGAGGTGATCCTGGGGGCCAAGCGCGACCCCTCTTTCGGGCCGGTGGTGCTGTTCGGCCTGGGCGGCGTGGCGGCCGAGGCCCTGGGCGACGTGAGCCTGGCCCTGGCCCCGGTGGATGACTACGAGGCCGGACACATGCTGGACAGCCTGCAAGGCGCGGCGCTCTTGAAAGGCTTCCGCGGGCGGCCCGCCGCCAGCCGGGCCCATATCCTGGAAGTCATCATGCGCCTCAGCATGCTCATGCGGAACCTGCCGGGCATCCTGGAGATGGACCTTAACCCGCTCCTGGCCGGCCCCCGCGGCGTGGTGGCGGTGGACGCCCGGGTGAAGGTGAGCTCGGCTGGTTGAGAAGCTTTCGGAGGAAGAGGAAGATGTGGGGGGAAACCCCTTTTTGTGAACAAAAAGGGGTTTCCCCCCACACCCCCCATCCCCCAAAAAACTTCATATGTTTCTTTGGGGGATGGCCGACTGGTTGGCGAGGGTTGGCCGCCAACTAGCCGCGTCGACGGCGTGGCCGCCGACGCGGAAGCTTTATTCTTCCCTGGCCGCGGTAGCATGACTTCGGGAGCGTGCAAGCTTGAACAGAATGACTGCTCCTCCCGACCCGTTTTGCGAGCGGCGGCGACGCTGCCTCGATAGACTTCCCTGGCTGGCTTCAGCCTGACTTCGGGAGCGCGCAAGCTTGGTCAGAATGGCTGCGCCTCCCGACCCGTTTTGCGAGCGGCAGCGACGCCGCCTCGATAGACTTCCCTGGCTGGCTTCAGCCTGACTTCGGGAGCGCGCAAGCTTGGTCAGAATGGCTGCGCCTCCCGACCCGTTTTGCGAGCGGCGGCGACGCCGCTAAAGAAAAGGTTTTCCCCCAATCTTCTCTTTCCCTATTCTTATACTACTCGCACACAAAAAAAGGCCAGATATGTCTTTGTTGGGTTTGACATCCACGGTGCCGGTGGAGGTGGTATTGGCGGCGGGTTTGGCGCCGGTGGATTTGAACAATCGTTTTGTCACGCACCTGGCGCCTTGGGAGCTGGTGACCCGGGCGGAGGAGCTGGGTCTGCCGCGGACCTTGTGCGCCTGGATCAAGGGGATATTCGCTTGGTTGTTGGAGCACCCGGAGGTGGAGCAGGTGGTGGGCATCACCCAGGGCGACTGCTCCAATACGCACGCCTTGTTGGAGCTTTTGCACTTGGCCGGGCGGCGGGTGTTGACCTTTGACTATCCGCCGGACCGTGGTTTGGCGCGCATGGAGCGGGAACTGGCGCGGTTCGCCGAGGCTTTGGGGGCGGACCTGGGGCGGGCCGAGGAGATCCGGCGCGAGCTGCTGCCGCTCCGGCACGATTTGGCGCGCCTGGACGAGATGACCTGGCAGGAGGGCCGGATCACGGGCTGGGAGAACCATCTGTGGCTGGTGTCCTCCAGCGATTTTGACGGCGATCCCGGGGTGTTCCACGCCCGGCTGCGGGAGTTTTTGGGGCAGGCGGCCGAGCGGGCCCCGCGGGAGGGACGGCCGCGGCTGGGAGTGCTGGGGGTGCCCACCATCATCACCGGGCTGCACGAGGCCCTGGAGGAGTTGGGCGCGGCGGTGGTGTTCAACGAGGTGCCCCGCCAGTTCGCCCTGCTGCCCGCACCCGAGGCGGCGCCCGACTCCCTGGCCGGGGATTACCTCCGCTACACCTATCCCTATGACGTGTTCGGCCGCCTGGCGGACATCCGGCAGCAGGCGCGGCTGCGGCGCCTGGACGGGCTTATTCATTACACCCAGACCTTTTGCTACCGGCAGGTGCAGGACCTCGCCTTGCGTCAGGTGCTGGACCTGCCTATCCTGACCTTGGAGGGCAACCAGCCCGGCCCGGTGGACGGCCGCACGCGGCTCCGGCTGGAAGCTTTTCTGGAGATGCTGGCCGGCGGGGATAATTCTGGTATGGTAGACGAGTGAGTTTTTCCACGGCAAGCGCACTGATTACGAGCAGATAGCTGGAGAATGGCATGGCTGCCGAGCAAGTTAATATCACGGACGAGTTCCGTGAGGTGCTTTCCAAGATCAAATACCCGGGTTTTGACCTGGATATCGTATCCGCCGGCCTGGTGCTGGAGGCCCGCCGCGAGGGAGCCAAGGCGGTGGTCCGCCTGCAGTCCCTTGCCGCGCCGCCCGCGGTGCGCGAGCAGTTGGAGAACGACATCGCCCAGGCCGTGGCCGGCTTGGGCGGCATGACCGAGCTGGAGCTGACCCTGCCCGAGCCCCCGCCCCCGCCCAAGCCCAAAGAGGGCCCCAAGCCGGTGGCCGGAGTGGCCGCGATCGTGCCGGTGGCCTCGGGCAAGGGCGGCGTGGGCAAGTCCACGGTGGCGGTGAACCTGGCCCTGGGGCTCCGGGACCTGGGGCTCCGGGTGGGGCTGTTGGACCTGGACCTTTACGGCCCCTCGCTCCCCATCATGCTGGGCATCCACAACGTCGAGCCCGGGGTGGAGGGCAACCTGTTGAAGCCGGTGGAGGTGCAGGGCCTCAAGACCATGTCCATCGGCTTTTTGGTGCGGCCGGACCAGGCCTTGGTGTGGCGCGGGCCGCTGGTGATGAAGGCGGTGCGCCAGCTCTTGCACGAGGTGGCCTGGGCGCCCCTGGACGTGCTGGTCCTGGACCTCCCTCCCGGCACCGGCGACGTGCAGATTTCCATGACCCAGGAGGTCCCCATCGCCGGCGCGGTGGTGGTGACCACGCCCCAGGACGTGGCCCTGGCCGACGCGGTGAAGGGCGTGGACATGTTCCGCACCGTGGGCGCGCCGATCTTGGGCATCGTGGAGAACATGAGCTATTTCATCTGCCCGGACTGCTCGTCGCGGCATGAAATCTTCGGCCACGGCTCGGTGGAGCCCCTGGCCCGGCGCACCGGGGTGGAGTTCCTGGGCGAGATCCCCCTGGACCCCCTGGTGCCCAAGATGGCTGACCAGGGCCTGGCGGCTTTGTCCTCGGACACGGTATCGGCCGAGGCTTACCGGCACCTGGCTCAGCGGGTCAAGGAGCGGCTGGCCGAGCTGGCCGCGAAGGAGGCTTGATCATGGCTGCCCCAACGCGCGCGGAAGTGGAACAGGCCCTTGAGGCGGTGCGGCCGGAGCTGGTGAAGCACGGCGGCAACGTGGACCTGCTGGGAGTCAACGACCAGGGCGTGGTGCTGGTGCGCCTCACCGGAGCCTGCCAGGGCTGCAAATCCGCCTCGGTGACCACCAAGGAGATCATCGAGAAGGGTCTGGTGGCCAAGCTGCCGGGGATTTTGCGGGTGGAAGCGGTGATGTGATTCTGGGCTGATTGCTCAGACAGAACCTAGTGTAATCGACAGTCCCAGCCGCGACGCGGTTGGGACTGTTTATTTTCCAAGGGAATATCTCTTTCAGACCTTCCTAGACGGCGTGAATGATTTTAAACCAGGCCCGGTAAAGATCGAAAATGAAAGGGCAGCCCAAACAAACATACCCGTTCGGAGGCGATGGTTAGGCGAATACTATCACTGTACAAGTCGTCTTATTCTGACAAGGTGTTCTTTTTGGACAAGAACAGCACAACTAATCACTTGCCCACGTTTCATAGCGTTAAGAAGCGCTATTGTTTTAGTGGAGCGCTCAAGCTCTCAACTAATTCTTGAAGTTCAGGATCATGTTTCGCTATACGCTGTAAAAGCTCTATTGTCGCCTCGCCGCCAAATTCAACTATTTGCCTAACTCTGTCATCGTCAGGATCAGGCGAAGCATTTTTCATCAATGCGGAAAGTAAAAATACATAGGCCTGGCGCGATTTTACAAAAATATCATTCCAGGTTCTTATTTCCATATCTTCACGCTTAGCCGCAAGCTTCATTCCGTTTGTCCCTATAAGTATACCTCGAAGTTCAGTTTCAGGGTAAATACGTTCGAGATGAGTCATATAGGCACCAAGTTGTTCACGATTATTGTAATTAAGATCATTTCCTGGATGCTTTATTTCAACAACGACGATTTCCTGATAATCCTGCATTGATAGGAAAACGAAATCAGCCCTATCATTCTCATCAGCCCCAACGTTTGTAGAATCAACGCGCGTGGGCATTAATCCTCTATTTTCTGCTTCCATTACTGTTTTTTTCAAAGTTTGATTTGCTGTTAATCGTTCCATTTCCGGCTCTAATATCCACGGAAAAACCTCTATTAATTTTTGTAAATCTGGTTCTTTTCCATAGGTTATCAAGTCATGAAGCAAAGTCAAAGCATATGCTCTTTGAGCAAACGTAACGGCTAAACTCAACGATTCTGGAACAGCATTTTCGTTAAGTTTGCTCACAATTAGCGCCATTTCGTTGCCAACAGGATTAGGTAACTCCTGAATGTTATCCCATAGTTCTTTTATCAGCTTACGCATCGGGCGATGAACCCATGCTTGTGTCACTGCAACAGTAAGGTTGTTTTTTGCCTCCTCGTCCTTTCCCAAGTTTGGAGTAACCTGGCTAAGCAAGGCGACTATCGCATCTTTCTCAATATTTGTCACCTTAGGCACCATTTTGCCTTCAATCTGTCTATCCAATCGTTCTGCGATCTCTTCCTTCTCTTTCTCTCGCTTCCATTGTTCGTATTGTGTTATCCATTTACGAGTCTTGGCTTGACCCCATTCATAGAGTATGGTTGCCTTCTCATTATCCCAGTCAATTGAAGTTCTGTCTGTTGATGCCAAATCCTCCATTTGTTCATCTAGAAAGTCAGCCTCTAAGACTCCGTACATGTAGCGCGTATAAACTTCTCTACCCTTTAACCCAAATGAAAAAGGACGATCTTGTGCAATTTTTCCATGAGCAAAAACTCCTACCCCTGCTTGATCTTGTGGCCAATCAGCTTTTTTTACGAAACCTACCCAATAACTGACTTCACCTAAATCTCCAACGTCTTCTGTGGTCTTACCATCAGCAGGTATCCTGAAATCAAAGTCAGGAAGTGCTTCGTTTTCCGTAACCCGTACATCATTAACAAACACGGCAAAATCTGGACGAACCAACGTTACAGTAAATCTCCTTCCCATTGATTCTACTATTTTTTGTTGGTCAATTTTTCTTTTTACAGATAAGTTCTTCAATAAGATAATTGTTCCAGTTGAACCGTTAAGCCTATCCAGAAATGCTGATATTATTCCGGTTTTGTCTGCCGTTTTATCAAGCTCGCTAATCTCCGAATCAAAACAGAAAATTTCGGGAGTATAACTCGCACCTCCCTGTCTTTTAAGATCACTCAAGTTCATCGAAAACCAAGTAACCCGTTTGGTTGCTTGTTGATCGACACTAATCGTAAACACATCAACCGTAGTTGCTATACCAAAAGGCGCCAGTTTTCCAAGACCTTTTCTACCCATAAGATATCGACCTCCAGCCGATTTTATCTTAGGGTTATCAAGCGGTCTTTTGGCCTTACCTATTATCATGTAGTCATTTACCAATACCTCTTTTGTCATACCACAACCGTTATCACAAACAGCAACTAACCGTTCTTCGGTTGCTTCATCCTGGACCAAGTAAACCCACACTTTTGTAGCATCCGCATCCCATGCATTAGCCACTAGTTCTGCCAGAACGTTAGTGGGTCGATTCTGGTAAAGCTTTAAACCAAGATGTTCTACGACATTGTGGTCGTATTTCAAAACAAGCTCAGACATAATATCTATCCCCCACGAGACTAGTTTGATTTTTGTTTCTTGTTAAACTGGCGCTTTATTCGTCTTATTACGTTATCGGAATTAGAGACCAATTGGCATTCCCATATCCTTATTACTGTCCACCCATCACTCCTAAGTTGCCTATCAACACGGTTATCCCGACGACGATTACCCTTAATTTTAATTTCCCAAGCTACAGAATTGCTTTTTGGTTTTATATTTCTTTTTCCGCAATTGTGACCGTGCCAAAAACAGCCATTTACAAAAACAGCAACTTTTAATTCAAGCCAAGCAAAGTCTGGCGTGCCGGGTAGTGGCTCATGCCTGCTCCATCCAGTCACGCCGGCTTTCTCCAACAAGCCTGCAAGCCTCACCTCTGTAGTTTTATTCCCGCGGCTTTTTACGCGGGACATTAGTTGGCTTCTACTCAACCCCCCAAAGGTAGTAGGGCCTATTTCTTCTGTTTTAGGCCAATCGCCCATCTTCTACCAGAAGTCCGTCAAATACTTTCCTTGCCACTGCTTCGGCGAACATGCATGGAAGAGCATTTCCTATTTGGTTGCACACTACTTCCATATAATCAGTATCGAAAAAGTAAGCCAGGGGAAATGTTTGTAAAAGTGCCGCCTCTCGCACCGATAAGGTTCTATCTTCTTCGGGATGCCCGAACCGACCTTTGCTAAGTGTTGTACAGCCCCCCGTGATTGTTACAGAAGGTTGATCCCAACTTAATCTCCCATAAGTATTAGAAAACCCGGCCTTTCCGCTTTTGTGGCAGTTGGCCCTAATGTTTTCGGGCAAATCAAGATTTGACTTTCCTGGAGAGGCCATCTGTAATCGCATTTTATTTTGTGGAGATAAATTTCTAACTATGTGCCAGTTATACCTTTGAGGTCCTCCGGCATTTCTTGCCTGTTCCAAAGAAAGCGGAGTGGGCAGCCCCGTGATAGTATCCTGCAAGGTACGCCAAGGCAAGAGACCCTCTTTACCATTTTTACTATGTGTTCTTTCAGGCAATAAAATGTCAAACCCTAGTCCCGCCACCAAGACCAATCTGAGTCTAGTTTGAGGCACCCCGAAATCAGCAACCTGCAAAATATCGTAATTTGACTTATACCCTAGAGTTTTCAAAATGCTCAAGAATTCTTCGAATAGGTATTTCCCCTTGTTTACAAGCCCCGGAACGTTTTCCATCATGATTGCTAATGGCATAGTTTTTTCTATTACTCGCGCCATTTCAATCACTAATCTGTTCCGGGGGTCGTCTCTTCTCCACTTGGAAGTTAAGCTAGAAAAACCTTGACAAGGTGGACAGCCTGCAATCAGATCGATTCTTTCATTTTTAGAAAAACTTGCTAAATCATTTTCATCTAATTCTTCAACCCCTTTCAATAGACATCGCACCTCAGGGTGGTTTGCCACATAAGTGGCTCTTGCGCGTTCGTCTAGCTCAACTGCTCCCACAACATTAAAACCAGCATTTTTTAGCCCTAAAGTTAACCCTCCAGCTCCGCTGAATAGATCCAATGCGGTTTTGTTTTTGTTTTTTGGCTTTTTCATTTCGTCAACAAGAGGTCAGTTGGCAATAATGGTTCCGAGCATATTACATTTGCCTGCAAGACTGCATATTATTACCAGCAACAATAACATAATCTGTCATTAATAGTTTGACAAATACAAAACTAGCTTAACATATTATGACAATACTCTGATTTTCCCCCGTTTTGGTGGGCACCAGGTTAAGCAGCTACATTGGGGACCTAAAACTGAACCGGGCTCAAACAGCCCAGCGCCGGATGCCTGCGGCCATGATATGAAACCGGCTCTCCATAGGACTTCTTCCACCTGCCCAAGAAGGTTTCCGCGGCTGCCAAGATCTTTGGCAGCCTGCACCAGGCTCAGGCTGCCTTCCATCACCAATCTAACACCTTCCAGCTTAAACTGCCGGGTGCACTCCCGGCGAATATGGCCCATGGGACACTTTCAAGCGTATTATTCACGCTTTTCGATATATCCACAATATCGGGGGAACTTCTAACTTCCCCCTACTGCTTCACCATCAAGGCCCGCATGGCGTCCTCGATCCCCGCCACGGTCAGCGGGAACATGGGGAACAGGCGCGAGATCGGCTTGATGGTGCTGTGGAACCAACCGCGCTCGGGCAGGGGGTTCAGCCAGGCGGTGTAGCGGAAGTGGTCGGCGATGCGCTGCAGCCAGAGGATGCCCGGCTGCTCGTTGTGGTAGTAGTAGTCCACCGCGCCGCCCGGGGCGAAAAGCTCGCTGGGGGCCATGCAGGCGTCGCCCACCATGATCACCTTGTAGTCGGCGTCCAGGTTCTGCAACAGGGTGGCCGTGGGCTCGCCCTCCATCTGCCGGATGTCCTTGTAGATGTCCTGGTAGATGCAGTTGTGGAAGTAGTAGGCCTTCAGGTCGCGGAAATGGGTCGTCTGGTGGGCGGCCGAGAAAAGCTGGTCCACCAGGCGGGCGTAGGGGCTCATGGAGCCGCCCGCGTCCATGAGGAGCAGCACCTTGACCTTGTTCTTGCGCTGCCGCTTCCACACCAGCTCTATCTCGCCGGCCTGGCGGCAGGTCTCGTCAATGGTCTCGTCGATGTCCAGCTCGTCTTCCGGGCCCTCCCGGGCGAACTGCCGCAGCTTCTTGAGCGCGACTTTGATCTGGCGCACATCCAGGGTCACGTCCGTCCGGTAGTTGCGGAAGAGCCGCGCCGCGGCGATCTGCACCGCCCGGCCGCCGCCGCCCTCGCCGCCGATGCGGATGCCGGCCGGGTTCATGCCCGAGTGG
This sequence comes from Deltaproteobacteria bacterium, assembly GCA_020444165.1. The sequence goes on from JAHLLK010000009.1 coordinate 43,807, forward strand.
CCAAAGGGGCTGGTGCCGCCGGTGCCGATCCAGCGGTTGCCGCCGTCGTGGCGTTCGTCCTGCTCCAGGAGGCGCTTCTCCAGCTCCTTTCGGAGTTCGTCCAGGTCCATGCGCCGGAGCTTTTCCAGCTCGGCCTCGTCCAGGTCCAGCCGGTTGAGGGGGTCTTCCAGCCAGTCCAGGATCTCGTCCCGGATGTTGGCCGGCATCTCGGCGTTCCGGAACACGTGGCCGAATACCTGGTCGAACTGGTCGTAATAGGCCTCGGACTTCACCAACAGCGCGCGCGAAAGATAATAGAAGCTGGTGAGGCTGGAGGCGGCGTGGCCCTGGTCCAGGGCCTGGACCAGGGTCATCCACTCGGTCACCGAGACCGGCACCCCGGCGCGGCGGAGCGTATAGAAGAAATTCAGGAACACTTACCAGCGGCTCCGCAGGTTCAGCCGGCTGCCGCCGCTGTTGCGGCTCACCGCCGCGGCCAGCACGTCCATGTCCTGCTCCTTCTTGATCAGCGCGCCGGCAAAGGGCAGCTCCTGCACCACCTTCTTGGGGTCCACCCCGCCGGCCAACAGGGCCTGGATCCAGTCCAGCAGCTCGCTGGTGCTGGGCTTCTTGCGGAAGCCCTCGATCTCCCGCAGCCAGTAGAAGGCCTTGAGCACCTCTTTGAGGAGCTTCTCCTCCAGGCCGGGGTAGTGCACGCCCACGATGTCCCGCATCAGGGGCTCGTCCGGGAACTCGATGTAGTGGAACACGCAACGCCGCAGGAAGGCGTCGGGCAGCTCCTTCTCGGAGTTGCTGGTGATGACCACGATGGGCCGCTGTTCGGCCACCACGTTCTCCCCGGTCTCGGGGATGTGGAAACGCATCTCGTCCAGCTCGTTCAACAGGTCGTTGGGGAACTCCAGGTCGGCCTTGTCCACCTCGTCGATGAGGAGCACCACCCGCTCCGGGGCGGCAAAGGACTGGCCCAACTGGCCCAGGTGGATGTAGTGGCTGATGTCCGCCACGTCGCCGCCGCCGAAACGCGAGTCGTTCAGGCGCTGCACGGTGTCGTAGATGTAGAGCCCATCCTTGGCCTTGGTGGTGGATTTGACGTTCCACACCAAAAGCTTTTTGCCCAGGCCGCGGGCGATGTTGTGGGCCAGGAGGGTCTTGCCCGTGCCGGGTTCGCCCTTGACCAAGAGCGGACGCCCCAGGGCGATGGACACATTGACCACGCCGCGGAGCGCGGGGGAAACGATATATTTGTCCGTACCGGTGAACTGGTCGAAATACTCTGACATGGAGGCTCCTCCCAGGGCGGCGGACGGGCGCCGGCCAGGGGCTAGGGCGTGATCGCCAAGGTTGGGATTGGGGAGGCCAGGTTTGACTCCGGAAAAGGTAGCTGAATCAATCAATAGCCGCAAAGCCCAGTTCTGTCAAGCTGAGTCGCTATTCATTATATCATTATAATATAGCTACTCCCACCCCCGTCCGGCCGGGGAGTTCCTTGACTTCAATTGGTAAAATTACGTAAAGTTACAGGCAAGTAGCCCTGACCGCCCGTAAGTCCGGAGAAGGGACGATTCCAACCCCCAGACCGCCAGTCCCTCCAAGGATTCCCGTATGTTGGGCCTAGCCAGCCTGGAGTTGGCCGTGGCTTTCTGGCTTTGTCTGGCGGCCGCCGGGGGTTGCGTGGCCTACGGCTGGGCCAAATGGGATGACCGGGGTCCCCTGTCCGAGGAGCTGCGGGACCTGGCCCGGTGGGCGCCTTCGCCCCCCTCCGGCCAGGAGACCCTCCGTTCTACCCCGGAGCCGCGCGCGGGCCGCCGCCTCTCCTCTCCAAAACTCCTGCCGTGAAAGGTTGGGATCATGTCCGGGAACCCCATGGAGCCTCCTGATCAGGCCAGCCCGCCCAAGGGCGACCTGGCGAAAATATCCCCGGCGCTCCCCGCGCCGCCTCCCCCGCGCCGCGGGCCGCAGCCGCCCTCGCGCCTGCCCTGGCTCTTTGCCCTGGCCGGGGTGTTGGCCGCCTTGGCCATCATCCTCTATTTCTGGCTGCCCGCCAGCCAGCCCCTGCCTGGTGAGCAGGCCGCCGCCACCCCGCAACCCTTGCCCGGCCAGGAAGAGACCACGCCGGGCCAGGCTCCCGCGCCGCCGGCGCCCAGCAAGATCGGCCCGGTGGTGGAGATCCAACCCGGCGACGCCACCCCCGGAGCCCCCGGAGCGGCGCCGGAAGGGGCCGCCCGGGCCCAGGAACAGGCCAACCGCAAGGCCCCGTACGGGCTCAAGGACTCGGTGGACGCGGTGGTGCGCACGGACGAGACCGTGAAGCTGGGGGGCAACAAGGTGTCGGTCAAGGAGCTGGAGCGCAAGCTGGTGGTGGAGGGCCGGGGGGATATCCTGGACAAGCCCCTGGGCGGCTCGCCCAAGGTGGCCGCCTGGGGCATCCACGTGATGCGGCCCGGGGAGAACCTCTGGAAGGTGCACTTGGAGCTCCTCAAGGAATACCTGGCCAGCCGCGGCCGGGTGCTGCCTCCGGGCGCGGACCAGCCCACGCCGGGCGGCCGCTCCAGCGGGGTGGGCAAGGTTCTGAAGTTCGCGGAGCACATGGTGGGGGTCTACAACCTCCGCACCGGGGCCATGACCCGCAATCTGAACCTTTTGGAGCCCGGCCAAAAAATCGTCGTTTTCAATCTGAGCGAGATATTCGGTCAGCTCAACCAGGTGGACATCCGCGACCTTAGCGGCATCAGCTACGACGGCCGGGTGCTGTTGTTCCCGGAAGAGATGGAGCGGCAGCCCGCCTCGGAGACCCCGCCCGCGCCCCCGGCCCCGCCCGCGCCGCCGGGGCCATCCCGCGGCCCGGTGCCCCCGCCGCAGTGAGGTCCAACCGGCAAACCTCCGCCTCCTCCTCCAAACTGCAAGGAAGCGTTGCATGATTCTAGGCCTCATAGACGATCCGATATTCCAAGAGCACGATCCGGGGCGCTTTCACTGCGAGTCGCCGTCCCGTCTCTTGGCCATCCACCAGGAGCTTCTGGGCTGGCCCGGTCTGAGCGGCTGCCAGCGCCTGCCCTTGCGCCTGGCCTCGGAGGAGGAGATCCTCCGGGTGCACCAACCCGCCCATCTGCACCGCATCGCCCTGACCAAGGGCAAGTGCCTGGCCCTGGACGCGGACACCGGCACCTCGCCCCGCTCCTTTGACGTGGCCATGGTGGCGGCCGGCAGCCTGGTGGACATGTGCGACCGGGCCCTGGCCGGGGACATTTACCAGGGCGTCAGCCTCATCCGCCCGCCAGGACACCACGCCACCGGCAACCGGGCCATGGGCTTTTGCCTGTTCAACAACGTGGCCGTGGCCGCGGCGCACCTGTTGCAGGCGCGGGACCTGGAGCGGGTGCTCATCGTGGATTGGGACGTGCACCACGGCAACGGCACCGAGGACATCTTCTTCCAGAGCGACCAGGTGCTCTATTTCTCGACCCACCAATGGCCCCTTTACCCCGGCACCGGCCCCTGTCAAACCGTGGGGCGGGGCACCGGCTCGGGCTACACGGTGAACGTGCCCCTGGCGGCCGGGCAAGGCGACCTGGACTACATCCGGGTCTTCGAGGACCTCCTGGTGCCGGTGGCCCGGGCCTACAAGCCCCAGTTCATCCTCATCTCCGCCGGGTTTGATCCCCACCAGGAGGATCCCCTGGGCGGCATGCAGGTCACCGACGCGGGTTTCGCGGCCCTGGCCCAGATCTGCCGCGACCTGGCCGCGGAGCTGTGCCCCGGCCGGCTGGTGCTGACCCTGGAGGGGGGCTACGCGGTGGAAGCCCAGGCCCGGGCCATGCGCGAGGTCATGGAAGTGTTGGTGGGCGGCGACCAGAACGAGCTGCGGGCCCGGGCCCAGGGCCATCCCCAGCCCAAGGGCCTGGTGCAGGCCCTGGAGGTGGCGGGCGAACACTGGTCCCTGAACTGATTCGCCGGCTATGGTGGGGGGAAACCGGGGCCGGACCTCCGGGCCGCCTCAACGGGGCGGCCTCTCCGGGGGCGCGGCCTCCCAGCTAAGCTGTTGCCTCCGGGGTCCCATCGTGATACAAGTTCATCCTTGCATGGCCCCAACCGTGGAGGTTTCCATGAAGATAAGCCCTGAGGAGGTGGCCCACGTGGCCGCCTTGGCCCGCCTGGAACTCACCCCCGAGATGCAAAACCTGCTCACCGGCCAGATGAACGACATCTTAACCTATATGGATAAACTGGCCGAGCTGGACACCCAGGGAGTGCCGCCCACCAACCACGCCCTGGAGCTCACCGGAGCCCTGCGCGAAGACCGGGTGCGGGAATCCCTGCCCCGTGAAGAAGCCCTGGCCAACGCTCCCGAAGAGAACGGTGATAGTTTCGTAGTGCCTCGCGTGATTTAGCTAGGGATAGCGGAAAATGAACTATTTCGATCTGACCCTCAGCCAAGCCGCGGAGTTGTTGCACAAGGGCGACGTCTCCGCGGTGGAGCTGACCGAAGCTATGCAGGAGCGCATTTCCGCGGTGGAAGACCGCATGCACGCCTACCTGACCGTCACCCCGGAGCTGGCGCGGGAGCAGGCCCTGTTGGCCGACCAACGCCTGGCTCGGGGCGAAGGCGGCCCGCTCACCGGCATCCCGGCCGGCATCAAGGACGTGATCTGCACCAAGGGGGTGACCACCACCTGCGCCAGCCGCATGCTGGAAACTTTTGTGCCGCCCTTTGACGCCACCCTGATCACCCGGCTGAAGGAAGCGGGCATGGTGCTCCTGGGCAAGCACAACATGGACGAGTTCGCCATGGGCTCCTCCACCGAGAACTCCGCTTTTGGCCCCACCCACAACCCCTGGGACGTGCGGGCCGTGCCCGGCGGCTCCTCGGGCGGCTCGGCGGCCAGCGTGGCCGCGGGCACCAGCTTCTTCGCGGTGGGCACGGACACCGGCGGCTCCATCCGCCAGCCGGCCAGCCACTGCGGCGTGGTGGGGCTGAAACCCACCTACGGCCGGGTGAGCCGCTACGGCTTGGTGGCCTTTGCTTCCAGCCTGGACCAGGCCGGACCCTTGACCCGCACGGTGGAAGACGCGGCCCTGGTGCTGCAGGTCATCGCGGGCCACGATCCCTTGGACTCCACCAGTTCGCCGACGCCGGTGCCCGACTACCGCGCCGCGCTGACCCGCGGGGTCAAGGGCCTGAAGCTGGGCGTGCCCCGGGAGTACCTGGGCCAGGGCATCGACCCGGCCGTGGAAGAGGCGGTGAAAAAGGCCTTCGGCGTGCTGGAATCCCTGGGCGCCGAGCTGGTGGAGGTGAGTCTGCCCCACACCGAGTACGGCTTGGCCGTGTACTACATCATCGCCCCGGCCGAGGCCTGCTCCAACCTGGCCCGTTACGACGGGGTCAAGTACGGACTGTCCCTCAGGCGGGAGAACGCCTCCCTGGCCGAGATGTATCTGGACACCCGCTCCCAGGGCTTTGGTCACGAGGTGATCCGGCGCATCATGCTGGGCACCTATGCCTTGAGTTCGGGTTATTACGACGCCTACTACAACAAGGCCGGACAGGTGCGCACCCTGTTGACCCGGGATTTCCAAAAGGCGTTCCAAGCGGTGGACGCCATCGTCTCGCCGGTGGCTCCCACCCCGGCCTTTGATCTGGGCCAGAAGTCGGGCGATCCCCTGGAAATGTACCTCTCCGACGTGTTCACCCTCTCCTGCAACCTGGCCGGCATCCCGGGCATGAGCATCCCCTGCGGCTTCTCGACCGGGGGCCGTCCCATCGGCCTGCAGATCCTGGGGCCGCATTTTGCCGAGGAGACTTTGTTCGCGGTGGGGCACGCCTTCCAAACGGCCACGGAGCACCATTTGGCCCGGCCCAGCATCTGAAAAGGGACGGCATGGGGGTAGACGAGATTACGGGGCCCCGGGAGTTTTACGACCGGCTGGCCCCGGTCTACCAGGAACTGTACGCCTACCCCCCGGTCATGACCCTCCGCCAGGTCGTATGGCTGGAGCGCCACGCCCCGCCGGGCCCCCTGTTGGATCTGGGCTGCGGCCCGGGGCGCATCCTGCCCCATCTGGCCCGGGGCGGCCGCTGGGCCGTGGGTCTGGACTTCTCCCCCAACATGCTGACCCTGGCCCGGCAGGCCCTGCCCGAGGCCAGCCTGGTGCGGGCCGACGCGGCCCGGCCCCTGCCCTTCCTGGACGCCTCCTTCGTCGCGGTGATCAGCCTGCACGCCACCCTCATCCACCTGGCCGATTTCGGCGATCTCTGCCAGCTGTCCCGGGAGGTGGCCCGGGTGCTCAGGCCCGGGGGACTGTTCCTGGTGGAATTGCCCCACCCCCGCACCTTTCCCCGCACGTCCGAGCTCGGGGTCTGGCGAACCTTTCGCCCGGGCATCCGCTGCCGCCGGATGGCTTCCAAAATCGAGGAGATGTGCCTGGACGAGGTGGGCGGTTTGTGCACCCGGGTCCGCATCCTGGACCTGGACGATCTGGACGAGTGGCTGTCCCCCTTTGCCCGGGTGGACCTGCACCCGGGTTTCACCGGCGGGCGCTTCAACCCCAAGCGGGGGCTCAGTATGGTGGTGGCCGCCTGGCTCTGAAATCCCGCCGCTACGAGTCAAGGTAAGGTCAGTAAATTCAACATACTAAAGTTTTTTTGGGGGAGGGGGGTGTGGGGGGGAACCCCCTTTTTGTTCACAAAAAGGAGGTTCCCCCCCACATCTTACTCTTCCCCAATCAAACTCCTAAGCGTGGGGCGGGCCGGTGCCCGGGGGGTTTTGGCGCTGGTTCTCTTGGGCCAGGGCTTGCCAGGACTCGGCCCGGGGGCGCACCGGTCCCGGACGGAGCAATTCCTCCAGCACGTCCCGCACATAGGGCGGCCGGCGCATGCCCACCAGTACGGTGGTGACCCCGCTGGTGGTGCGCAGCGCCCGCACGGCCAGTTGGCTCAGGGTGGCGGCGGTGGCCCAGTCCGGGTCCACCGCCCGGGCCCGCGCTTTCATCTCCAGGCTCTCTTTGGCGGCCATAGCTAGATACAGGGCTTCCAAGGCGCGCAGGACCCGCTCCACCCGGGCCCGGTGCAGGCTCACCCAGTCCGCGGTCTCGCCGCCGCCGCCGGCGAGGCTGAGCATGGTCTGGAACAGGAAGTTCACCCGGGGCAGCACGTGGCCTTGAGCCACCTGACGCCAATGCTCCAGGCCGTGCAGCCGGTCCCAGTTCTGGGTAAGGAGCTCGCCCAGGCCCCACAGGGGAGCCATCTGTTCCGCCATTTCCGGATCCCGCGCCAGGCGCTCGGCCAGCTGCCGACCGACCGCCTCGGAGGCGATGAGTTCGGCCAGGGACTCGGTGATCTCCCGAGGCGCTGGCGGTTCCATGGCCGGAAAATCCGCCAGACGCAGCAGCCCGGCGCCCCAGATGGCGTTCAGGGGACGGTTGATCAAGACCCCCAGATGAAGCTCGCGGGCCAGCTCCAACAGGGTGCGGCCCCCTTCCTGGTTGGCCAAGGTGGCGGCCGCGGTCTCATAGAGGTTGCAGGGGAATTCGATCACCCGGAAATGGTGGTCCGGTCCCAGGACCTCGGCCAGCCGCCAGAGATCGCCCAGGCTGGTGTAGTTGGGGGAGTCGGCATCGTCGATCAGGGTATTGCTGCTCACTCCGTACCAGGACAGGCGCCCCGCGGCTACTTCGGACTCCAGGTGTTCGAAGGCCAGGCCCAGGCGGCGCAGGTATTCGACGCGCACCTCCTCCCGCGCCAGGCCCTGCTGGGCGGCCCAGCCCAGGAAGTATTCGGGGTTGTGTAAAAGGTAGACATCCAGGCGGTTCAGCTTCAGGCGCTCCAGGGATGCCGTGAGCTGTTGGGCCAGGAAATCGGGGTGCAGGCAGTGCTCCAGGCCGGGGCCGTACTCCACCAAATCCGGCCAAGGTTGGCCCGCGGCCTTTTTCTCCTGGCTGGCCTCGTACAGAGGGCCTTGCAGGTAGCCCGCCTTGCTCACCACCACCACCTGCTCCCGGGCCGGCCCGCCGGTGGCGGCGGCTTCGGCCAGCACCCGCCCCACCAGGCGCTCGGAGTCTCCCAGAGCGTAGTTGGTGCTGGTGTCGATGAGGTTGACGCCGTCCCGGAGGGCGGCCAGAAGGGCTTGGTGGTGCTCCGGGGAGCCTTCCTGCACCCGGTAGGTACCGAACCCGGCCTGGCTCACCAAGAGGCCGGTGCTGCCCAGTTCCTTGTATTCCAGAGTGGGGTGCAGAGCGGCCCAGGCCAGGGTCGCCTGACGATTGGCATACGCCACGGCTGTCCTCTTTCCGCGGGCCGGGTAAAAGCCGCCCTGCGGGGGTTGGGGCGTAAGTTGATGGACTACTCTGTTTTAATGATATTTTTATCCATTTTATCCGGACGGGACCCGGCTTGCGGGACTTAGAAACAGCCAGGATCTTTTTATGTAATCCAATTACGTAATTAAATTTCTCTTTTCTGATCGTTTGGTTGAAAAACCTTACAATAGGCCGTATTTCTTCATCTTATAGGCCAAATTCGACTTGGTGACCCCCAGGGCTTGGGCCGCATGCGCCGCCACCCCGTCGGCCTCGGTCAGGGCCCGCATGATCATGCGCTTTTCCAGGTCCTCCACCGCCTCGGTGATGCCCAACCCCCGGGGCAGATCGGTGGCGCAGGGCGCGTGCTCGGTCTTCACCTCCAGCGGCAGGTCCTGGGGCTGGATCTCAGCCCCGGCCATGATCACCGCCCGCTCCAGGGCGTTCTCCAGCTCCCGCACGTTGCCCGGCCAGCTGTGGTCGTAGATGGCGGCCATGGCCTCGGGAGTCACCCGGGGCACGGGGCGGCCCACCTCGGCCGAGAACCTGCGCACGAAATGGGCCACCAGGCTGGGCAGGTCCTCTTTGCGCTCCCGGAGGGGCGGCATGTCCAGGCGCACCACGTTGAGCCGGTAGTACAGGTCTTCCCGGAACTCACCCTTTTTCACCGAGTCGGTCAGGTCACGGTTGGTGGCGGCCACGATGCGCACGTCCACCGAGATGGGCTGGTTGCCGCCCACCCGCTCGAAGGTCTTCTCCTGCAACACCCGGAGGAGTTTCACCTGGGTGGCCAAGGAGATCTCGCCCACCTCGTCCAGAAACAAGGTGCCCTTGTGGGCCAGCTCGAAGCGGCCTTTGCGCCGTTCGCTGGCCCCGGTGAAGGCCCCCTTCTCGTGGCCGAACAGTTCGGTCTCCAACAGCGTCTCGGTCAACGCCATACAGTTCACGGCCACAAAGGGCTCTTCGGCCCGGGGAGAGCGGGTGTGCAGGGCCCGGGCGATCAGCTCCTTGCCGGTGCCGCTTTCGCCGCAGATGAGCACCGTGGCCTTGGTGGTGGCCACCTTGCCCACCAGGTCGAAGACCTCCCGCATGGCCTTGGAGCCGCCCACGATCTCGCCGAAGCTGCCCAGCTCCTGCTTCAGGAGCTTGTTCTGGGTCAACAGCCGCCGAATCTTGAGCCCCTGCTCCACGATGTGCAACAGGCGGGCGTTTTCAAAAGGCTTGCTTATGTAATCCGTGGCCCCGGACTTCATGGCTTCCACCGCGTTTTCCACCGTGCCATAGGCGGTCATCACGATGATGGGCAGTTCGGGGAACTTCTGCTTGAGTTGGCCGATGAGGTCCAGGCCGCTCATGCGGGGCATCTTCATGTCGGTGATGACGAGATCGGGCTCCTCCTCTTCGGCCAGGTGCAAGGCGCGGTGGGCGTTATCCGCCGTGAGCACCGCGTAGCCTTCGCCCCGGAGCAGCACCTCCAGGATCACCAGATAGTTTTTCTCGTCGTCGACAACCAGGATGGTTTCCAAAACCGTCAATTCTCCTTCGCGGGCGCCGGGAGGCCGAAACAATTCGGCAGGGGCGGTGGGGCCGGGACCGCATGCTGGCCCCTATTATGCGGCAAAAGCCGGAAGGGCACAAACCCGCGCCGCAAGCCACGGGCCTCGCCAACCGGGTTGGCTCAGGCGGCGGACAGGCGCAGTTCCACTTTGGCCCCCCCCAGGGGAGACCGCCCCACCACCACCTTGCCGCCGTGGCTGGCCACGATGTTGCTGACAATGGAGAGCCCCAGGCCGGTGCCGGTCTCCTTGGTGGTGAAAAAGGGGTCGAAGATCTGGCTGGCCTTTTCCGGGCTGATGCCCGGTCCGTTGTCCTCCACCTCCACCCGCACGAAGCGTTGCCCCGCCTGCCAGAAATCGTTGGTGCTCACCTGGATCAGGCCTTCGGGCCGGTCCTCCAGGGCTTGCAGGGCATTGTTCAGGATGTTCAGGAACACCCGGTACAACAAATCCGCGTCACCCAGGATACGCACCGGCGCCCGGCTGAAGGCCTTCACCACCCGCACCCCGGCCCGGGCCGCTTCGGGGGCAAAGGCCAGGAGATTGCGCTCCAGCACCTGCTCCACCAGAATCGGCTCCAGCCGGGCCAACTGGGGCCGCGCGAAGTCCAGGAACTCGGTCACGATGCGGTTCAGGCGGTTGCTCTCCTCCACGATCACTTCGGACAAGGGCTTCAGGGTGGGGTCGATGCGGCTGCCCAACAGCTCGGCCGTGGAACGCACGATCCCCAGGGGATTGCGGATCTCGTGGGCCACGCCGGCCACCATGCGGCCCAGGGAGGCCAGGCGCTGGGCCTGGTTGAGCTGTTCTTCCAGCTTGACCCGCTCCTCGGCCTGGTGGGCCATGACCCGCTGGCCCCGCAGCACGATGGAGCGCAGGATGATGAACAACAAGGCCATCATGCACAACAAGGCGCCCACGATGAGCACTTGGTTCAACCAAACTTCCTGGAAGTCGTGGCTCACGTCCATGACGATCTCGAACACCGCCCGGGGAGCGCCCAACTCCGCGGTGCGCCGCCGCTCGTCCCGGAGCGGCACAAAGGTCTTCAAGACGCGGGTGCTCTCCCCGCTCATGATGAACATTCCCAGGGACGGCTCCAGCTGGCTGTGCACCCCGCCGGCCACCGCGACTTGGAAGGGCACGCCCTCGTTGCCCACCCGGCTGATGTAGTCGTTCTGGGTGCTGTAGATGATGTTGCCGTCCAGGTCCAGAATGTTCACCTTCTGGACCTTGAAGGAATGGATGGTGTTTTTCACCACCGCGTCCAACAGGCCAAACTGCTCCGGCTGGCCCACGTTGATGCGGCCGTAATCCTTCAGGGCGGGCACCACGAAGCGCACCATCACCTGGTGGTTGAGATTCTCGGCCAAGAGTTTGGCGAACTGGACCTGGTTCTTCAGCACCAAGTCATTGGCCCGCATGCTGACCAGGGTGGAGATGAGCAGGGTGAAAAGGAGGATGATGACCAGGCTGGTCACGGAGTAGTAGCGCACCAGCTCGAAAGGCCGCTGCTCCTCCGGGCGGGGCTCCTGGTCACCGTTCTGGTGCGGGGGCTCAATGGACCGCAAGCTACCTCCCCTGCCCCCGGCCCGGATCCCGGGGGAGCCGGCGGCCGGCCGGAGCCGGAGTCGGCCCCGCGGCGCGGCGGCCAGGGCCCGGGGAGGGGCGGGTCCCAGCATGCGGCGCGGAGATCATCCCAGACATACCTCGATCACGAAATCCCCGGCTTCGGTGCTGAAGGGCACGGCCAGGGGCATGACCTGGGACATGTGGCGGATGCGGTGGCCCTTGCCCACGATGACCGAAGGCACCGCCCCCTGCAAAACCACGCCCTGCTCGGCCAGTTCGCGCCGGGAATCGCCGGAGATGATGTTGGTGATTTCCCCCACCGCATCCTCCACCTCGGCGTTGATCTCCGGCATGGTCTCCCCGAACATGCGGCTCACGATGGCGCAGATGCAGGTTTCCGAGAAGGTTATGGATAAAGAGCCTTCCATGTCGCCAGCCAAACCCACGACCCCCGACACGTCGCCGCGGGCGGCGCGGTCCTTCTTGAAATGCGGCTTGCCCGGCGTGGAGGGCAAGTTGGCCATGGCCTCAAGCACCTTTTGGGTGGCCTTCAGGAAGGGCTTGATCAATTCCGGGTTCATGTTGCTTGGCTCCTTGGGTGAAAGGGTGGCGGACCGCCCGGGGAGCCCCGCTGGCTCTTGGCGGGGCGGCTGGTCCGGTGAGGTCCTGATCCGCCTCAGATTATCCCGCAAAGATACCCGCTGGGGAAAATTTTGCAGCCGGATGCCGGAAAGCGGCCCGGGACCGGCCGTGCCTCTCACATTATAACATGTTGTTATTACGCGCCTATCGCATATTAACCCTAGGCTGCCGGTTAAGTTTGACATTGCGGAAAGCCAGCGCTATATTGAACACCAATTTCACGCCAAGCGTTTCTTTTTGAAATTTTGGAGGGCTTCTGTGCAGGAAATGCTGGATCACTTGGCCGACCAGATCCTCGACTTGGACCCCTGCGAACTAGCTGAATTACTTCCAGATATCAAGACCCGTATGGATGAGTGCGACAACTCCCGCGAGTGGGAGCGTTCCGTGGTCAGCTTCTTCCTGATCAACGCCGTGCGTTTCAAGCATCACCTCTCCGAGCAAGCCGAGCGTCAGCCTGTGCGCTCCACCAACCGCCGCCCTCATCTGCGGCTGGTCAAGTAGCCTCTCCCGGCTCCCGCCGGGGTCCCAACCAGCCCGGCGCTTAGCCAAGCTTTCTGCTCGAACCTACAGCCGGGCCACAGGGTGTGACCAGCGTCCCAACCAGCCCGGCGCTTAGCCAAGCTTCCTGCTCCACAGCGGGCCGGCGGTGCGTCCTGTGTTTCCCCGGGAGGGCGGGCCCTGAAGCTCTGCGCTTGATGAATCTCCCCGAACCGTTGCGGGCCCGCGGTGCGTTCCGCGTTTCGCCGGAGGGCGGGGCCCGTTCTCCGCGCTGCGGCAGGTCCGGGACTATCCCCGGGTTCCGCCCTGGCGACAGGCCCCATGAGCCCCGCTCTTCCTCCCCCCACCGCCCGCGCGGGCCGCTCAACTGGACTCGTTCGGTTTACCCTGTCGCAGGCGGGCCTTGTATTCCTTGATCCTGGCCAATCTCTCCGCCAAATACTTCTCCCGGCCCCGCCCCGTGGGGCGGTAGTATTGCCGCTCGCGCAGGCGCTCGGGCAGGTAATCCTGGGCCACCAGGGCCTCGGGGAAATCATGGGGGTACTGGTAATCCGTCCCATAGCCCAGCTCCCGCATCAACCCGGTGGGGGCATTGCGGATGGTCAAGGGGACCTCCAGGGGACCCAGCTCCTTGGCGTCCTTTTTGGCTTCCTTGAAGGCGGCGTACACGGAGTTGGCCTTGGGGGCCAGGGCCAGGTACACCACGGCCTGGGCCAGCATGAGGTCGCCGTCCGGCAGCCCCACCAAATCGAAGCCCTGGCGGGCCGCCACGAGCTGGTTGAGCGCATAGGGGTCGGCCAGGCCCACGTCCTCGCAGGCAAAGACCGTGAGCCGGCGCAGGATGTAGTGGGCGTCTTCGCCGGCCTCCAGCATGCGGGCCAGCCAGTAGAGCGCCGCGTCCGGGTCGGAGCCGCGCAGGGACTTGTGCAGGGCGCTGATCAGGTTGTAGTGCTCCTCCCCGGCCTTGTCATAGCGGAGCATCCGCCGCCCCACCGAACCCTCCACCAGGGCCAGATCCAGGACCCTTTTCCCTGCTTCGCCCAAAGGCGCCGCCTCCGCGGCCACTTCCAGGGAGGTCAGGAGGCGGCGGGCGTCGCCAAAGGAGGAAGCCACCAGATGGCGGCGGGCCTCGGGAGCCAGTTCCACCCCCCAGTCCCCCAGGCCCTGCTCGCGGTCGGTGAGGGCCCGGTCCAGGATGGTTTCCAGGTCTTCCTGGCGCAGGGGCTCCAGCACCAGCACCCGGAGCCGGGAAAGCAGGGCCGGGATGACCTCGAAACTGGGATTCTCGGTGGTGGCGCCCAACAGGGTGATGAGCCCCGACTCCACGTGGGGCAGGAAGGCGTCCTGCTGGGCCTTGTTGAACCGGTGGATCTCGTCCACGAAAAGCACCGTGCCCCCGCCGCCCCGGGCCAGACGCCGGCGCGCCTCCTCCACGGTGCGGCGCACCTCGGCCACGCCAGAGAGCACGGCGGAAAACTCCACAAATTCCGACTGCCAGGAACCGGCCAGGATACGGGCCAGGGTGGTCTTGCCGGTGCCCGGCGGCCCCCAAAGGATCAGGGAGGAGGCCCGCCCCTCGTCGTGCAACCGCCGCAGCGGCTTGCCCGGACCCAATAGCCCGGGCTGGCCCACGAACCCGGCCAGGTCGCGGGGGCGCAGCCGGTCGGCCAGGGGGGCCCGGGAACGCGCCAGCTTCTGCTCTTGTTCGGAAAACAAATCCACCAGGGGCCTCCCGCGGGCAAAGGAAACGCCGGGCCGCCGGCCGGAGCCGGGCTCAGGCCGCGCCCCGGCTCCGGACGCCCTGGGCCAGGCGGCGCAAGCGGGCCCAGATCCCGGGCGGGGTTTGGGCCTCCACCAGCCGGGGCCAGGCCGCCCGGGCCGCCGCCACCCCCTGCTCGATGAGCCAGTCCGCCCGGTCGAACTCGGCCCAATTCACCTCGCCCACCAGGGGTTCGATCACCACGTCGGCCTCGGCCAACATCTTGCGGTTCAGGAGGTGCGACTGGATCTCACCGGCCCGGAGATAACACTCCAGGGCGGTCTCCGGCACCTGATTGGTGACCACGTTGCGGTCCACGTTCACCGCCGCCACCAGGCCGCCGCCCCAGCGCTCGGCCGCCATCAGGCGGGCCGCATCCAGGGGAACCAGGGCCGCGACCCCGCCGTCCATGAGAAAGCGGCCGTTCACTTCCACCGGCTCGCACATGCCCGGCACCGCGGAGCTGGCCAGCACCGCCCGCCGCAAGGGGCCCCGGTCGAAGATCACCGCTTCGCCGGTTTTCACATCGGTGGCCACGCACCAAAACGGCAGGGGCAGGTCCTCGATCAAGGTGTCGGGCAGGAAGAAATCTATCACCCTGGCAAAATATTCCTGGCCCATTATCGCGGCGTGCAAAAGAAAATGGGTGATCACCCGGCCCTTGATGAACAGCCGCATCACCCGGTCGGCCAGGCTGCTGTCCGTCTCCGAGCCCGGCTCCTCCACCATGTGCCGCAGGATGGAAGGGTTGGCCAGGGGGCTGTCCAGGAATTCGGCGATGCGAACACGCATCTGCTCGCTACGGTGACCCAGGGCAAAACCCGCCCCGGCCAAGGCCCCGGCGCTGACCCCGGTGATGCCGGCCACCCGGGCGCCCCGGGCCTCCAGTTCCTCCAACACTCCCACATGGGCAAACCCACGGGCGCCGCCTCCCCCCAGGGCCAACACGATTTTCGGCGCTCCCGCGGCCAAAAGCTTTCCCTCCCGTTGCGGTGGTCCCGGAAAAGGCGGCAGCGGGCAACTCCCACCACCACTCATTGCAGTCCCGTATCTCCTGCCTTATCTTTATACTCGAAAACAAAGAGCTGACGGCAAATTGTGCGTTGGTTTTTCACTCCCCAAGGTGGAAATAGCTGTTTACAGCCAGGCTGTTGCCCATTAATATTAGCACGCGTCAAGCCCGGGCTTTGACGTGAGGTGGTTTTTTTGTTTTTCAAATCCGGATTCAGAGGGTGGTGATTCTGTGCAAGTCCAAGTCATGGACAACAACGTGGAAAAGGCCATTAAGGCGCTGAAACGCAAACTTACCAAGGAAGGCGTCTTTCGTCAGCTGAAGGAAAAACGCTGGCACGAGAAACCTTCGGATATGAAAAGACGCAAGCAGCGTCAAGCCCGCCGCCGGTTGCGCCGCCAGATGGCGCGTGCGCGGGCCCGCGTTGAGTCGCGCCGCCGGTTCTGATCGGCGGAACAACTCACAGGATGGCGGCCTCCCGGGAGGCCGTCTCCCCTTTTTTGCGGCCCCAGGGCAGGCGCCGGGCAACCACCTGAAGGCGCCCGCCAAGCCCGCCGCAGCTTGAAATTACAGCGCCGGTCCGGAACCCGCTTCCGGACCGGCGCTTTTTTCCGAAATTGCATCCGCGGCTTGCCCGCAGGAAGACCGGGCGTCCGGCTGCGCCAGGTGTCCGCCGGCTCCGTTGCGGCCCTCGCTCCAACCTCGTCGTAGCTTTAGCCATATCGCCGACAAAGGCCGTCCTGGTCTCTATCAGGATGTTGAAAAAGTCCCTCCATGGCCTTTTTCAACCAAACTTGACAAAAGCGTGGTTTTGTCAAGTTTTCCAAATTGCTTGCTTTTTCAAAGCTGCGCAATTTGGCGCGGCGTCCATGGCGCGTCCAGCAGGCTGTTTTTCAACCGCCTGCCAGCACCATGAAGTTTTTTTGGGAAGGAGGGGAGACCCCTTATTGTTTACCAAAAGGGGGCTCCCCCCACATCTTCGCCTTTCTCAATAATGCTTGCACCAGGGGGCGTGCACCTGCACATAGCCGATCACCGGGCAGCCGCAGTCCGTGTTCTCGCTCTCGGGGATGCACTCGCCGCGGCCGGCCAACGACCCGCCGCCGCAGCCATGGGCCTGCCGGTCGCCGCGGCACACTGGGCAGAGGCCTGGTTCTTCCGCCGGCTGCCCGCATTCCGGGCATTTATACAACATGATGCCGTCGGGCATGCTGCCACTCCCTCCCAGGGCCCCAGCCTTAGGCCGGCGGCGCCTGGAAAAAGGCCCGATAGGCCTCGCGTGAGCTGTAAAGATCGGCCTTGGCGCAGATCTCAAAGGGCGAATGCATGGACAACAACGGCGGGCCCACGTCCACCACATCCATGCCGTACACGGCCAGGTGCTTGGCGATGGTGCCGCCGCCGCCCTCGTCCACCTTGCCCATGCCGGCCGCCTGCCACACCACCCCGGCCTGGTCCCACACCTTCCGGAGCCAGGCCACGTACTCGGCGTCCGCATCGTTGGCCGCGTACTTGCCGCCGGAGCCGGTGTACTTGGTCAGGGACACCCCCCGGCCCAGGAATGCGGCGTTGCGCTTCTCGTGCACCTCGGGGTAGTCCGGGTCAAAGGCCGCGTTGGCGTCGGCCGAAAGACAGCGGGAGGAGGCCAGGCAGCGCATCACGCGCAGGTAGTTGGCCTCTTCGCCCCAGGCGTCCAGCAGGTCGGCCACCAAAAACTCCAGGAAACGTCCCCGGGCGCTGGTGGCTCCGTCAGAGCCGATCTCTTCCTTGTCCACGAACAGGGCCAGGGCCGGCGCTTCGGGCGGTTCCACGCCCAGGATCGCTTCCATAAGGGCGTAGCTGGAGGCCCGGTCGTCCTGGCCATAGCCGCCCACCAGGGCCCGGTCCAGGCCCACGTCCCGGGCCGGTCCGGCCGGCACCGCCTCCAGCTCCGCGCTGATGAGGTCAGCCTCGCTGAAACCGTAGTGCTCGTACAGGTGTTGCAGCACCGAGAGTTTGACCTTCTCGCCCTTTTCGTCGCTGTCCAGGGGCAGCCCGCCGATCAAGAGGTTCATGCGCTCCGCCTCAAAGGCCTCGGAGAGCTTTTTGCTCTCCTGGCTCTTGCGGCTCAGGTGGGGCAACAGGTCCAGCACGGTGAACACCGGGTCTTCGGGGTCGTCGCCGATGTTCACGGCCACCGAGCGGCCGTCGGCCGTACACACCACCCCGCACAGGGCCAGGGGCCGGGCGAACCACTGGTATTTCTTGATGCCCCCGTAATAGTGGGTCTTCAAAAAGGCGAGATCCTGATCCTCATACAGGGGATGCATCTTGAGGTCCAGGCGGGGAGCGTCGATATGCGAGCCGATGAGGTGGAGACCCTCGGACAGGGGCCGCCTGCCCCGTACCGCCACGGCGATCATCTTATTACGGTAACAAGCGAACACCCGGTCCGCCTTTATCCCGGGGGCCAGCTCCTGAAAGCCTTCTTCCTGGGCCCGGCGGCGGATGAACTCCACGGCCAGGCGCTCGGTCTTGGCCCAGCTCAGAAAATCCTTGTACCTTTCGCCCAGGGCCATGATCTCTTGGCGCTGTTTGGTGTTGGCTTTTTCCCAGACGCTGACGGACTTGACAGTCAGCTTTTCCTGCAAGTCCTTCAACTGCTTCTTGGTGAGCTTACTCATGGCTCTCCTCATGAGGTGAGACGAGACTATAACAGATTGTCATTAGCTATTTTTACCACACCCTTGGCCAAGGGGAAAAAAGCTTACCGCGCATTTTGGCGCCAGGGAGTGCCCAGGGAGTTCAGGGTTGGGCTGGGGAGCGGGAGCGGCCGGGCCGCGGGCTGCCCAGGTAGATGGCCGCCACCGCGGCCGTGGCGCCCAGCAGGTCGGCCACCCCGGTGGGCCGGGCGAAGAACCATATGTCCCAGATAAAGGCCAGGGTGGGCTGCAATAAAAGGATCAAACCGGCCCGGGAGGCCGGGGTGAAGGGCAGGCCCTCGCTGATGAGGAACCAGCCCAGGGCCTGGGACAAGACGCCGTAGGCTAGGAGCCACAGCCCGGCCCGGAGGGTGGGCAAGGCAAAAGACCCGCCCTCCACCACCAGCTCGCCGCCCAGGAACAGGGCCGTGGCCAGGCTCACCACGGCCATGGCGGCCAAGCCCCCGGTGTGCCCGGGCAGGGAGGAAATCTTGCGCACCCCCAGGATGAAACAGGTGTACACCACCGCCGTGCCCAGGCCGAAGCCCACCCCCCAGGCCGGCAGCCCACCGCGGGACAGGGTCTCCGGCCCCACCAGGAGGAACAGCCCGCCCATGGCCAGGGCCAGGGAGACCCAATAGCGGGCGCCGGGATGCTCCCGGAGGGCCAGGGCGCCCACCGCGCCCAGGATGAAGACCTGGAAGTTGGCCAGGATGGTGGCCAACCCCGGCCCCACGTACAAGACGCTACGGTGCCAAAAGGTGAGATCCAACCAGAAGAAAAAGCCGCAGGCCAGGGCCAGGGCCAGGGGCGCGGGCCCGGCCCAGAGCCGTTGCTTTTGCCAGCGGGCGGCCAGGGCCAGGGTGAGCCCGCCAATGAGTACGCGGTAGAACCCGGCCGTGGCCGGGCCCACCTGGGCCAGCTTCACATAGACCCCGGAAAAGCTGATGAGGAAGGCTCCGGCCAGGACCAGCCGGGGCCCGGCGGCGGCGCTGAAGGGCCGCATGGGCTCAGACGCTCCGCAAGGCCAGCAGAAAGGTCTCCTGATTGCCCTTGGGACCCTTGATCACGCTGTCGGCCCGGCCTTGCACGATGAGCCCCAGGCTGGTGAGGCAGGCGGCCACCTTGTCCACGGCGGCTTCCCTGACCAAGGGGTCACGAACCACTCCCTGGGAGCCCACTTCCTCGCGCCCGGCCTCGAACTGGGGCTTGACCAGGCACAACAGGCGGCCCCCCGGCGCCAGGCGGGGCGCCAGGTTTGGCAGCACCAGGGTGAGGCTGATAAAAGAGAGATCCATGACCACCAGGTCAAACGGCCCGGGAGCCACCTCGGGAGGCAGGTTGCGCACGTTCACCCGCTCGAATACGATCACCCGTGGGTCTTGGCGAAGCTTCCAGGCCAGTTGCCCGTAACCCACGTCCACCGCGGTGACCCGGTCCGCGCCGCGTTGCAGGAGGCAGTCGGTGAAGCCCCCGGTGCTGGCCCCGGCGTCCAGGCAGGTGAGCCCCGCGGGGTCGAGCCCGAAATGATCCAGAGCCCCGGCCAGCTTGAGCCCGCCCCGCGACACGTAGGGGTGTTCCGGGCCGCTCACTTCCACCCGGGCCGCGGGGTCCACCCGGAGGCCCGGCTTATCCGCCGGCCGGCCATCCAGGCGGACCTTGCCGGCCAGGATGAGGCCCTGGGCTCGGCTGCGGTTCTCGGCCAGGCCCAGTTCCACCAGGCGCTGGTCCAGGCGGGGGCCTTTAGCCAAGGCTGGGAGCCTGTCGGAGTAAACGTGCCATGATAGCTTCTGGTCAATACCCCATTTCCGGCAGAAATTCCAAATCTTAGGTGCCTATCGCCCAATTCGGGAGTGAGTCGGAGAAAGCGCTTCCCGGGGTCTCCAAGCAAGCCGCAGGTTTGCTTGGGGATGATCAAGGACCCGCTTGGCCGACTGATGGAGAACAGCCAGCCCACAAAAATTATAAAGTTTTTTGGGGGATGGGAGGTGTGGGGGGAAGGACCCTTTTTTTCAAAAAGGGTCCTTCCCCCCACATGCTCATTTCTCCAACAGCTTCCTAGTCCCCGCGACGCGCCGCGATGATCCGCCGGGCCGCGGCTGCGGTCTCCTTGCCGTCAACGCGATACTTATGGCGTAAAAGAGCCTGAGCGCCGTGCTCCACAAAGGTATCCCGCACCCCCACCAGTTCCACGGGCACCAGGATGCCCCGCCGGGCCAGGGCCTCCAACACCGCGGAGCCGAAGCCTCCCGCGACCTCGTTCTCTTCCACCGTGACCACGGCCTGGCAGCGGGCGGCCAACTCGCAGATCAGGTCCTCGTCCAGGGGTTTGATGAAGCGGGCGTTCAGCACCGCGGCCGCGATGCCTTCCTGGGCCAGCTCGTCGGCGGCCTGCTCGCACCACTCCACGCCCACCCCGATGCCGGCCAGGAGCACGTCACCGCCTTCCCGGCGCAGCTCGGCTTTGCCCCAGGGCAGCACCCGGGGCGGACCCGCCAGAGGAACCCCCCGCCCGGCCCCCCGGGGATAGCGTAGCGCCACGGGGCCCTGGCGCTCCAGGGCGGTCAAGAGCATGTGCCGCAACTCGTCCTCGTCGGCCGGGGACATCAGGGCCAGGTTGGGCACGCAGCGCAGGAAGGAGAGGTCCAGAAGCCCCTGGTGGGTCTCGCCGTCCTCGCCCACGATGCCGCCCCGGTCCAGGGCCAGCACCACGGGCAGGGAGGTCAGGCAGACGTCGTGCACCACCTGGTCAAAGGCCCGCTGCATGAAGGTGGAGTAAATGGCTACCACGGGGTGGAAGCCCTCGCAAGCCAGGCCGGCCGCGAAGGTGACCGCGTGCTGCTCGGCGATGCCCACGTCCACGAAGCGCTCGGGATAGGCCGCGGCAAAGTCCTGCAGGCCGGTGCCTTCGGGCATGGCCGCGGTGATGGCAATCATCTCGGGCCGCGCCGCGCCCAGCTCCACCATGGTGTGGCCAAAGACCTCGGTGTAGGAGGGAATTTTGGGTTCCGCGGGGGCGGCGGTGATCTGCATGGTCCGGCCCACCCCGTGGTAATGGGCCGGGTTGGCCTCGGCCGGCCCGAAGCCCTTGCCCTTCTTGGTGAGCACGTGCACCAGGATGGGGCCTTCCAACAGCGCCACATTGCGGAAAGTTTCCACCAGGCGGTCCAGGCGGTGCCCGTCGATGGGCCCCACGTAGTTGAAACGGAAGGCCTCGAACAACATGCCCGGGGTGTAGAAGGCCTTGAAGGATTCCTCGGAGCGCCGGGCCAGCTCCACCAGCTCATCGCCGATGGCCGGCAGGGAGCGGAGCGCCTTTTCCAGTTCCTTGCGGAAGCTGAGATAGGCCTTGCCAGACAGGGCCCGGCTGATGAAGCGCGACAAGGCGCCCACGTTGGGGGCGATGGACATGCCGTTGTCGTTCAGGACCACGATGATGTCCTCGTCCAGGAAGCCGGCCTGGTTCAAGCCCTCGTAGGCCAGGCCCCCGGTGAGGGACCCATCACCCAACACTGCGATGATGCGGGATTTTTCCTTCTTGAGCCGCTTGGCCACCGCCATGCCCAGGGCGCCGGAGATGCTGGTGGAGGAGTGGCCGGTGTCAAAGGCGTCGTAGGGGCTTTCCCGCCGCTTGGGAAAGCCCGATAGCCCGTCCAACTGGCGGATGGTGGCAAAGCGGTCCCGCCGGCCGGTCAGGAGCTTGTGGGCATAGGTCTGGTGGCCCACATCCCAGATGATCTTGTCCTTGGGCGCGTCAAATACCAGGTGCAGGGCCATGGTGAGTTCCACCACCCCCAGGCTGGGGGCCAGGTGGCCGCCGTTGGCTTGCACGGTCTGGATGATCTTTTCCCGCAGCTCGCCCGCCAAAAGCTCCAACTGGGGCGGGGTGAGTTTACGAAGGTCGGCGGGTGAATTCACCCGGCTGAGAACGGAGTCGGTTTTTTCCACGACCTCTTGCAAAAGTTTGCCTCGCTGTTTTCTCCCCCTGGGGTCCAGGGTCTGGGGCGCATAGCCTGGGGATGGAGGCGCGGGGGGTCGGCCGGGGCCGGGGTGGGGTCCGGCCGGCCCGACGTTCCCCGCCGGGCGGTCAGTAGGCGCGGGCCATGATAAAGCGAGCCAAGTGGATCAGGGGTTCGGCCCGGGGGCCCAGCTCGCCGGCGATAGCCGCGGCCTCGTCCACCAGCTGGATGCCCCGTTCCCTGGCCTGAGCCGGGCCCAGGACCAGGGGATAAGTCATTTTGCTGCGGGCGTCATCGCTGCCCGTGGCCTTGCCCAGCCGTTCGGCGTCGCCCTCGATGTTCAACAGATCGTCGGCGATCTGGAAGGCCAGGCCGATGCGGCGGCCATAGCGCAACAGGGCGGAAACCTGCTCCTGGGTGGCGCCGGCCAGGATGCCGCCGGCCTGCACCGCGGCGGTGATGAGGGCGCCGGTCTTCTTGGTATGGATGAATTCCACCATGGCCAGGTCCGGCTCCAGTTCCTCACCTTCCAGGTCGGCGGCCTGGCCGCCCACCATACCCAGATAACCCGCGGCCCGGGACACCACGTTGGCCGCGGCCAAGACCCGCCAGGGGTCCAGCTCGGCGATGTGGGTGGGGTCGGTCAACAGCACCATGGCCTGGGTCAACAGGCCGTCCCCGGCCAGCACTGCGATACCTTCGCCGAAAACCTTATGGTTGGTGGGCACGCCGCGGCGGTAGTCATCGTTGTCCATGGCCGGCAAATCGTCGTGTATCAGGGAATAGGTGTGGATCAACTCCAAGGCGCAGGCACAGAACATCACCCGTGACGCCTCACCGCCCACGGCCTCGGCCCCGGCCAGACACAGGATGGGCCGCACCCGTTTCCCGCCGGCAAAGAGGCTGTAGCGCATGGACTTCAGGATGGGTCCGCCGCTTTCGTCCGAGGGCAGCACCCATTGCAAGGCTTGGTCAACCTTGGCGCCTTGTTCGGCCATATATTCCTGAATGTCCATGCCTAATCCTCCTTCTGCTCGGGCTCGAAAGGTGCTTCCACCAGGTGATTGTCCTTGTCCTTGAGCAGCAAGGTCACCCTCTTCTCGGCTTCGTCCAACTGACGCCCGCAGGCCTGGGCCAGCTTGATGCCCTCCTCGAAAAGCTCCAAGGACTTCTCCAGGGTCAGGTCGTCGCCCTCTAACTTATCCACTATCTGTTCCAAACGTTCCAGCGACTTTTCAAAACCAGGCTCTTTTTTGGCCGGCGGCATCTTATCTCTCCTGGATAGGCGCCAAGCGCCGGGTCAATCCCTGCCAGGCCAGGGGATCGATCCGGGCCCGGTTAAGATGGACGTCATAGTGCAGATGGGGGCCGGTTACCCGGCCGGTCATGCCCACCAGGCCGATTATCTGGCCCTTGGTCACCCGTTGGCCGGGCTTGACCTCGATCTTCTCCAGATGGCGGTACCCGCTGATCAGGCCCTGGCCATGGTCGATGAGCACCGTGTTGCCGCCGAAAAAGGTATCCTCGGCCAGAGCCACCCGGCCCGCGGCCGCGGCGACCACCGGCTGGCCTTCCGGGGCCTTCAGGTCTACCCCGCCGTGGGGGCTCCTGGGCTCGCCGTTGATCACGCTCTCCCGCCCAAAGGCCCCGGTGACCGGCCCGGGCACCGGCTGCAGGAAGAAGCCCTGCCACATGCGTCCGGTGAGGCTCTGGTAAACCGCTTTCTGGCGGACCATTTCCGCCTTATGCCGCCGCAGTTGCGCCGGCGAGAGCTTCAGGAACTTGGGGTCCACCGTGATTTTGCGCACCCCATAGTCCCGGGGAGCTACGGTGACCAGAAGGCTGGCCAGGGTCTTCTGGCCGGAGCGGAGGACCAGAGGCGTACGGCCGGTCTTGGCCCCCAGATCGCAGGCCACCACACCCTGGAACCCGCCCTTGATGGGCCACATGGGCCAGGAGCGACCCTGGAAGGCCAGGTGCGGCGGCCGCCCGCCGGATTTGCTCCCCCAGGTCACCAGGGCGGGTTGGCCCGGGGCCAAGACCGCAGGGTTCAGGCGCAAGGCCGGGCCCCCGGCCTGGGCCGGCAGGGCCCCCGCGGCCAACAGGCTCAGGGTAAACAGGCATAGACCCAGAACGGCGCCCGCGCGCTTCACTCCTCCACCTCCTCCACCCGGGCCGAAAATGACCCGCGGGACAACAAGACCCCCACGCGCTGGCCCACCTGGACTTGACGATTATCCTTGACTATTTTACCACGCTGGTCCCTGACCAGGGCAAAGCCACGGCCCAGCACCGCCAGAGGTGAGAGGGCCCGGAGCCGCGACTCGAGCACCTCCAACCGCTGCCGGCGGGCCCACACCGCATCCGCGCCGGCCCGGGTCAAGCGGAGCGTGGCCTGGTCTTGCCGAGCCGCCAGCCCGGCCAGCCGTCGCCCAGGCTCCCGCTCCCGCAAGCGAGCCACCAGCCCGGCCAGGCCCCGGGCGTTCTCCCCCAGGCCCAGGCGCAGGGCCGCTACCTGGCGCAGGAACAGATCGTCCACCCGGAGGCGCCGGTCGGCCAGCCGCCGCCGGGGGTCGCCCAAGCCGCGGAGCAGATGCCCCAGATTCACCCGGCGGCGCACCAGCAGCCGGCCCCCCGCCGCGGCCAGCCGTCCCCCCGCCGCGTTCAGGCGGCGCACCAGCTCGGCCCGATCCTTGGTCAGCAGCTCCGCCGCGGCCGAGGGCGTGGGGGCGCGGAGGTCGGCCACCAGGTCGCTGATGGTGAAGTCCACCTCATGGCCCACGGCCGACACCACCGGCAAGGGGCAGGCGGCAATGGCCCGGGCCAGGGCCTCGTCGTTGAAGGCCCAGAGGTCCTCGGGCGAGCCGCCGCCCCGGGTCAGCACCACCACCTGGGGCCAGCCCCAGGCGGCCAGGTCGGCCAGGGCCCGCACCATCTGGGGCGCGGCCTCGGCTCCTTGCACCTGCACCGGGTAGACGGCCACCGAGATGCCCTGGTAGCGGCGGTGCAGCACGTGCAGGAAGTCCCGGATGGCCGCGCCCGAGGGCGAGGTCACCACCGCCACCCGGGTGGGCAGCTCCGGCAGGGGCTGTTTGCGCTCCGGATCGAACAGCCCCTCCGCGGCCAGGCGCTTTTTAAGCTGCTCAAAGGCCAGGGCCAGACCGCCGGCTCCCCGGGGCTCCACGGTGTCCACCACCATCTGGAGATCACCCCGCGGCTCGTAGAGGCTCACCCGCCCCTGGCACAAGACCTGCTGCCCCTCCTCCAGGCGGAAGCGCAACAGGGAAGCCTGGTGCCGGAACAGCACCATCTTCAGCACCGCGTGGTCATCCTTGAGGCTGAAGTACACGTGCCCGCTGGCCGGCCGCCGCAGGGCCGAGACCTCGCCCTCCACCCACACGAAATCGAAGCTCTGTTCCACCAGGCCTTTCAGCCGGCCGAGCAGGGCGCTGACGGTGAGGATTTCCCGGGGAGTGAAGAGCTGCAGGTTTTCCAAGCTGGGAGCCTCGCCTATCCGCCTGCCGCCTCAAAGGGGCCCGGGCCACGCGGGGCGCGGCCGGGGGTAGGCGGCGGCCGGGAAATGGTGTGGGGGAGGAGCGGGCCGGGCCGCGGGGAAAGCCTCCGGCCTCCGAGGGCGGTCGGCAGGGACCGTTGCGCCGGCTGGCGCGACGGATCATTGCGCCTCCCTCGCCGGGAAACTTGGCGCCGCTCTGCCGAAGAACTTTGCGCCACCCACCGGGAATGCCCCAAACCCGCCGGGGAACTCCTGGGCCCGGTCAAGAAACTCAAGCCCCTGCCGAGGACCCCCGGCTCTTACCGAGAAACCCCAGCCCCAGCCGTGGAAACCTTGGCCCAGCCTATGAACCCACGCCCCCGCCGCGGAGCCCATGGCTCCCGTGCGCACCTGCTCACCGGGGCTAGCGTAACACATGGGAAGCTGGGGGGCAACTGGGGCTAATCGGGCAAGATGCGGAAAGAACTAATAATACCTTTCTTAACCAACTCGCGGCCCCGGCTCTCGGCCTGGGCGCGGCTGGGGAAGCCCCCCACCAAAACCCGCTGCCACACCCCATTCTTGCCCAGATCCACCGGGGTCAGCTGGGGCGCAAGGCCCATCTTCCGGAGGCGGGCCACGAAGTCCTTGGCCTGGGCTTCGTCCGGAAAGCTCGCCAAATGCAGGGTGTAAAGCTGGGAGACAGGCTGCACCGCGGCCTGGGGGGCCGGCTGTTCCGGCGGGCGCTGGGCCCCCAGGATCACCCCCATCTCGGGCGGGGAATACGGCGCGCCTTGGTTGTCCAGGGTGTAATCCACCACCCCCCGGGGGCTGCTGGCCTGGTACACGATGTACTCCCGGCCTGCTTGATTCTTGACCACGTAACGCCCCACCCCACCTTGGCGTTTGGCCCGGGTTTCGTTTTCCAACAAGAGGGCGATGGTTTCGTTGCTCACCCCGGCCTTGCGCAGCTCCAGCACCTGCTCCACGGTGAGGGCCGCGGCCGGGCCGGCCGGCAAGCTGCCCAGCAAAGCCACGCCCAGGAGCAGTCCGAGCCACCTTCCCCAAGCACCCATGACTCTCCCTCCCCTGCCTTCAGGACTCGGCCAGCCAGGCCAGGGCCGCCCGGGCCTGGGGCAGGTCCTCGTTCTGCCCGTCGTCCCGGGCGTCCAGATTCAGTTCCGGCCAGGCCGTGCCGTGTTCTTCCATCTGCGGCAAACGGCGCTCCAGCCCGGCCAGGAGCAACTCCACGGTCAGCCGCTCCCGGGGGGTGGGGGGCCGCACCGCCAACACCGCCTGCACGTCCAGGCTCTTGGGGCTGTGGTCCAGCAAGGACACCGCCAGTGGCCGCAGGGACAAGCCCAGAAAATGGCCGGTCAGGTTGCCCCAGCGGCGGCTGGGACGCCGGAGTTGGCCCGAGAGCCAGAACAAGCGCGGCAGGAGCCGGAGGAAGCGGTGCTGGGCCTTGACCGCCTGTTCCAGCACCTCCCGGGAGGGCGTGCGGCCGTAGACCCGGCACATGGCCCGCTGCCAGGGCTCGTAACCGCAAGCATAGGCCGGCTGCACGTTCCAGAGCCATTTCTGCTCCGGCTCGCCCAAGAACCAGCAATCCGTGCCCCATTCCAGCTTCTTGTGCTCCAGCATTTCCGCGCCGCCCGCGCCGGCCACGGCGGGGTTGATGAAGCGGCCATGGCACTCGAGATCGCCCAGGGCGTGGCTCAGCCAGCCCCAGGCAAAGGCGCACTCCGTGGCGTCGGCGGCATCCTCCAAGAGGCTTTGGCACAAATCCCAAGGCCGTACGTGATGCACCAGGTGGGAAAGCTGGCTGGGCGCGCCGGGATAGAAACCCACGTCCACCATGAGGGCGCCGGCCCACAGCGCGGCCCGGGCCTCCCTGGGCCGGGGGGGACTGAGCTGCCTTTGCAAACGGGGCCAGAGCCGGTCGGCCAGCACCAGGTGACTGAAGGGCCCCAGCCCCAGCCAGAAAAGCCCGGCTACCAGCCCCGCCAGCAACGGGACCCAACGCAGGCTCGGCTCAAGCTCGCTCAAGGACAAGCACCGCCTCCGTGTGGCCTGTGTGCGGAAACATATCCACCTGCGACAATCCCACCGCCTGGAAGCCCTGTTGCAGGAAGCGCGCGGCATCCCGGGCCAGGGCGGCGGGGTGGCAGGACACGTATATCACCCGCCGGGGCTCCAGGTCCCACAAGGCGGGCAGGAGGTCGCGGGCCCCCTCCCGGGGCGGGTCCAGCACCACCAGGGGAAAACGCCGGCCCCGGCGGACCAGTTCGCTCACGGCCGCCACGCTGTCGGCCTGCCGGCGATCGAGGCGCCCGGCCAGGCCCTGGGTCTCGGCTTGCCAGGCCAGGGCCTCCAGGGCGTCGTACACCCGTTCCACGGCCTCCACCCGGCGGCCCGCGGCGGCCAGGGGCAGGCTGAAGTTGCCGCTGCCCGCGTAGAGGTCCAGCGCCGGCCCCGGGGGCGCTCCCTGGGCCGCTTCCCGCACCGCCTGGATCAGGCGCCGGTTGGCCCCGAAGTTCACCTGGCAGAACAGGCCCGGTACGGCCCGGAGGCCCATGTCCCCCTCGCTCCAATATAATATAGTATGGTCCTGGGTGAGGGGCCAAGTTTCCCGCCGGCGGCCTCCTGGTCCCCAGGCCACGCGCAGCCCGGCCGCCCCGGCCTCGCGGGCCCAAGCCGCCAAGGCCGCCCGGGTCCGGCGGGAGGGAGGCGAGGGCCGGTCCCCCAGGACCAGGAGGAACACGTCAGCGTCTTCGCCCTCTCCGGCCAATACCTCTACCCCCGTGAGCGCGCGGCCGGCTTCCCCGGGCAGGGCCGCCAAACCCCGGGCCAGGGCCGGCAGCACCCGGTTCACCGCCGGCGCGGCGACCGGACAGTGCTCCAGGGGCACCAGGCCGTGGCTGGCCGCGGCGAAAAAGCCGAGGCGGCCCTCCTGCACCTGAAAGCGCAGGCGGTGACGGAAGCCCCAGACCCGGGGGGAAGGCAGGGCCTGGGGAGCCAGCTCCACGCCGGCCCGGCCCAGGGTCTCGGCCAACCAGGCGGATTTGGCCGCCACCTGGGCCGCGTGCTCCAGGTGCATGAAGTCGCAGCCGCCGCAACGGCCGTACAAAGGACAGGGCGGGTCGGTGCGCTCCGGGGACACCCGCAAGAGCTCCACGGTGCGGGCCAAAAGGTAGTCCCGCTGCCGTTTCTCCACCGCCGCCCGCACCCGTTCGCCGGGCAGGGCCCCGCTCACCAGGGCCACTTGCCCCTCGCTGGTGCGGGCCAGTCCCCGGCCACCGGCCACCAACTTTTGGATCTCCAGCTCCAACTCCGCCAAATCTGCACCTCTCTGCTTCTCGCCACGGCGATCCGGCCCTGTTCCAGACAGGCGCCGGTTAGGGCGGCCGCCACCGTGCCCCCGCCGCGCGATTCCCGGCTTCGGCATGGAGAAAATGTACGGGCCAGGAGGATTTTGTAAAGGGAAGCCGAGCCGGGGGCGTCGGTTTGGGCGGCTTTCCCGGCTGCCAAGGGAGGATTTGGTTCACTGAACGAGTCTTCCGGCCGTCCTCCTTATGGCGTCCCCCAGGGTTTGCCGGCGACCGGGTTGGTTGTTTTGCCGCGGTTGGGGTAATGTTCAAACGCGGTCAGCTCCAACCTTGGAACGGGAGTTCGCGCCACAAAATCAGGGCTTTTCACTCTCAGTGCACCGGACAATCGGAATCTTCCCGAGATTTTTTCGGCCCAGTTGGGCGGGCGGTTGGCTCAACCGGGTTTTCCGGGGCCGGATCAGGCGGATTTTTTGCCCTGAGGGGTGTATTTTGGGCCAAGGAGCGAGGTAAACGCCATTCTCCGGAGCATTACGGAGTAGTTAAACGCCAAGGTTCCCCAATATTTTCCGGAAACAGATTTTTATGCCGTGCGATTATCCCGGAGGTAGTTACGCTTGGTTCGCCAGTTCGCAAGCTGAGCGGCTTGATTTTTTGGCGGCAACCCAGCTTGCCCAGGCACCATGTTTGTTGTTTTCCTACCTTGGGGTAGCCTAAAGATCGTTTAGCTTCACCAGAGTAATTTTTACCGCTTGATATGCCTTTTTTATTTTAATTTATACTTTTTATTATCTTTTTTAAGTCGCCAAATACTAGACCATCATTATAGGCGATTTCTGGTTTTAGGATCTTTATTTTGTTTTTTTATCTTATATGTGGTGTTGTTTCTTTCATAATTTACTTTAAAGATCCTTTGCTTTCCCAACGCATTCCGCTCCAACCTTGCGTACTTTCCGTGGAATTTAAACTTGCTCCGCCAATTATTTTCTTTCCCCGCTTTCCTGCCCCGCTCTCGCGACGCCTCCCAGCAAACCAGGCTTCTTATCTCCCCGCCTTCCTCCCGCGCCGAAACTTTTTTCCCGGCCCTGCTCCGCCGGGTTCCCCGGCCGGGCCCGCCCTTCCCTTATTATCCCGCAAGTGAGTTGGGTCTAGAGCCCCCGCGCCTTTTGGTCTAGGATGGAGGGCCACGAACCTGGGGCGGCGGGACCGCCGCCCCGGCTCAAGGAGAACAGGCAACGGGGGTCGGAACGTGGAAGCCAAAAAAGCGGTGGAACTCTTGTGGGCGCGCACCAAGGAAGAAAATTTTCCCAAGCTCCTGAACCTGGAGGTGCTGGACATCGAGCCGGGCCGGGCCCTGGTGGCCATGAACTACACCGAAAACCTCACCAACATCTTCGGCATGCTGCACGGCGGCGCGGTATTCTCCCTCCTGGACGAGGCCTTCCAACTGGCCTGCAACGCCCACGGCGAGGTGGCCGTGGCCTTGCAACTCAGCATCCACTACCTGGCCCCGGCTGAACCTGGCGCGCGGCTGTTGGCCGAGGTGCGCGAGATCAACGCCACCCGCAAAACGGCCCTTTACGAGGCCGAGGTGCGTCAGGACGACGGTAAGCGGATCGCCAGCGGCCAGGCCCTGGCCTATCGCAAGGGGAAACCCCTGCCCTTCACTCCCGAAGGGCGCCTGGCGGAGTGAAGTTCGGCCCAAGCCCACGTAATCAATGACCGATTGACAAAACAACCATGGTGGATTACATCAGTTCCATGCCGCCAACCTTGCCAGCTTCCGCTGCTCCCCTCCTCACCCGCCCCCTGGTGGCCGTGATGTCCTCGGGGTTTTTCGGGTTTTTCGCCCACGCTGGTTTTTTGCAGGCCCTGGAGGACCTGGGCATCGTGCCCGATGCTTATGCCGGCACCTCCTCGGGCGCTCTGGTGGCGGCCTTTGCCGCGGCGGGCATGACCCCGGCCCGCATGATGGGGCATTTCCTCACCCTGGAAACCAAGGACTTCTGGGACCCGCCCAGCCGCGCCGCTTTGTTGCGCTTGGCGCTCCGCCGCCTGCGGGGCGCCCAGGGTTATCTGCGGGGCGAGGCTTTCGGCCGTCTGCTGGAGAAGTTCCTGCCGGTGCGGGATTTCGAGGAGCTGCCCCGCCCCTGCCTCATGGTGGCCCTGGATCTGGTGCGGAAGGAGCGGGTGGTGCTGGACCAGGGGCCCCTGGTGCCGGCCATCCGGGCCAGCGGGGCGGTGCCCATGATGTTCGAGCCGGTGCGCCTGGACGGCCGGCTTTTGGTGGATGGCGGCCTCGTGGACAAGGCTCCCTTGTTGCCCGCCCTGGAGCGATTCCAGCCCGCTTCCCTGGTGGTGCACCTCCTCCCCTCCTCCAGCCTGGAAAAACCCCTGGAAACTGCTTTGCACCAGCCCTTTACCCCCTTCCGTCTGCAGGCCCGGGCCATCGACGCCGCCAGGCAGCAGACCTATCAGGATCACCTGGACCTTTGCCGGGCCAAAGGGATCGGGGTGAGTGAAGTGCGTCAGGAGGGCATCATGCGGGTCGGTCCCCGTCGGCTGGCTCAGGGACCCCAGGCTTTCGAGTCTGCGCGGCGGGTTGCGCTGGCTTGTCTGCAACAAAAATGATATGGTAAATTAGCCTGTCAGATGAATTCTTTTTAGTGGTTTTATACAGCAGATTTGGCTCCCTGGCTGGCCGACACGAGGGAGGAGCAATTAAATGACCCAAGAGTTTGTGCGGGGCATCCGTTATCTGCCTACCCTCCCCACAGTTCTCAACAAAATCATGGAGCTGTTGAACGATGACCGCTCCACGGCCTCGGATATGGAGGCCATCATAGAGCCTGATCAGGCCCTCTGTTCCAAGATTCTGGCCGTGGCCAACAGCGCTTATTATGGCTTCCGTTATAAGATTCTGACGGTGAAAAGGGCTACCGTTGCCCTGGGCTATGACGAGATAAAAAACATCTGTCTGGGCGCCAGTCTGATGGGGTTTTTGCACCCCTCCAACTTCCGCGACCGCACCTATGCCGAGCAGCTTTGGCTGCACTCCATCGCGGTGGCCGAGACCACCCGCATCCTGGAATCGCAGCTGAATCTGGGCGAGGGCGGCGCCTCCTTCACGGCCGGGCTCCTGCACGACCTGGGCAAGGTGGTGTTGGCGGCCTTTTATCCGGAGGAGGTGCAGAAGATGTTCGCCCTTAAGCAGGCCGAGAACCTCACCTACCGCCAGGCCGAAACCGCCCACGGCACGGACCACGCCCGCATCGGCAAGTCCCTGGCCGAGCACTGGGACCTGCCCCCCGTGCTGGCCGAGGTATTGGGCTACCACCACGAGTTCCACTCGGGCCTGGTTTTCCTGCCCATGGTGGCCGCGGTGCACACGGCCGACTACCTGGCCCGCAGTTCGTCCATCGGCGATTCGGGCAACACCGACCCGCCCGAGCTGAAGCCCCGGGCCCTGCAGATCCTGGGGCTCACTCCCCAGGGGCTGGAGAAATGCCGGGAAGAGCTCCTGGGCCGTGAAGAGGCTATCCTGGGGCTGTGGACCATGCTCCTGGGGGCCGGGGCCTGAAGGCCGGCCGCCTGTAACGGCAGGGAAACGCGGGCCGCGGGAGGCCGGGGCCAGGGGGCCGGCCGGGGAGGAACGCGGGCCGGGGACGGCGGGGGAACCAGCCCTGGGGCGGGGGTGCACGGGAAACCCGGCGCAACCCGCCAGGGGGGTGGCGCTTGTCAGCGGCGGTTTGCGCGGGCCAAACCCACCCCTTCCTTGGCCAGGGGGCCGCCAGGACGCCCTTCCCCATCAGGATCGGCGCTTGCCGCCGGAGCCCGCCAGGGCCACCCCACCCACCCCAAGCAGATCAGGCGCGGGGCCGAGGCTCCGGGCCGGAAAAAGAACCGGCGGGCCACCCGGGCCCGCCTTCGGTTCTGCTACTTTTTTTTGCTCCGCAAGGTAAAGACCTTGCCGCCACCGCCCCCTTCCGGCTCCGGCGGAAGGTCCTCGGGCGACTCCTCCCCTGCGGCCGGTTCCTGGGGCGCCGGGGAGGGCAAGCGCTCCAGGCGCATGGCCTCTCCGCCCATGGTGAACTCGGCGCCATCGATGTACTCCTCCCGCAGGATCCAGGTCACCTCACTCTGGGGCAGCGACAGGATCAGCAGGCGGATTTGCCACCAGCCCGGCTTCACGTCGGCCGTGATTTCCTCCACCCGGGCATAGCCCACCGGGGAGCCCTTGTGGTGCAACAGGAGCACGTCGCCGGGACTGGTCAGCATAACGGGACCTTTCTGAAAAACTTTGCCCGGGGGTTTCCGCCCCGGGCAAAGTGGTTTTGGCGTCAAACCTGGCGGGAGAGAGGGCGAGGCGGGCTCAGGCCTGGGGCCAGCGCCCGCCGATCTGGGAGAGCCGCTCGTTGAACCTTTCCTGATCCACCCGGTATTCCTGGGTGCCGTGTTCGGCCACCGCAAAGGAGGCCAAAGCCGAGCCCCAAAGGCAGGCTTCGGCCAGGTCCTGGCCCAGGGACAGGCCCTTCAACAAGCCGGACCGGTAAGCGTCACCCGCGCCGGTGGGGTCCACCACCCGCGCGGCCTGGGCCGGCGGGATCTCCACCTGGCGCCGGGCGCTCAAAAGCACCGAGCCGTGCTCGGCCTTGGTGGTGATGATGTTCGTCACCAGCTCCAAGATCCCCTGGGTGTCCCGGCCGGTCTTGCGGCAAATCATCTCCAGCTCATAGTCGTTGGAGGTCAGCGCCAGGGCCCCCTCCATGGACTTGACCAGCATGTCCCCGTCCAGGATGTTCAGGGACTGGCCGGGATCGAAGATAAAGGGCACGCCCGCCGCGCGGTAGCGGCCCGGCAGGTCGGTGAGGTCCGAGAGGTTGCCGGGGGCGATAATGGCGATGCTATTGGCTGCGTCGGCCTCCTGGGGATCGAAACCACAAGCGTGGCTCATGGCCCCGGGATTGAAACCGGTGATCTGGTTGTCGGAGATGTCCGTGGTGATGAAGGCCCCGGCCGTGAACTCCTCGGCCACCACCCGCACCCGGCTGGCGTCGATGCCTTGGGCGGCCATCCAGTCCAGATAACGCTGGCCGTCCCGGCCCAGGCAGCCCAGCACCCGGGGCTTCTCACCCAAAAGCGCCAGGCCGTAGGCGATGTTGCCGGCGGTGCCGCCCAGCTTTTCCTGCAGGCCGTTGACGTTAAAGCTGACGTTCAGCACATGGATCTTGTCCGGCAGAATATGATCGGAAAACCGGCCCTCGAAGTTCATGATGCGGTCATAGGCCAGAGAGCCAGAGATATAAATATCCACAATAAAGCCTTTCTGAAAGGGTCCCTCCGAAAGCGTCGCGGCCCGGCCCCTCCCGCCCTGTGCCACTTCGCCTGCCCCGTGGCCAGAGTAATAATGGCCCCAGCCCCGGCTGTCAAGGCGAGGGGGACGGGCAAGCGTTTGAAAAGGCTTGGCAGGCCGTTTTCAACTTCCGGTTAGTTTCTCAGAGCGTTGAGGGGCGGGGGCATGCGCCCGCCCCGGGCGATGAAGCGCTCGGCCGAGAAGCGGCCCACGTCCATCACCGGCGCGCGGCCCAGGAGCCCGCCGAAATCCACCGAATCCCCGACCTGGCAGCCTGGGGCCGGAATCATCCGCACCCCGGTGGTCTTGTTGTTCACCAGGCCGATGGACAATTCATCGGCGATGATGGCCGCCAGGGTGGCCGGGCTGGTGTCGCCGGGCACCGCGAACATGTCGAGCCCCACCGAGCACACCGCGGTCATGGCCTCCAGCTTGGCCAGGCTGAGGGCCCCCACCTCCACCGCCTCGATCATGGCCAGGTCCTCGCTCACCGGGATGAAAGTGCCCGACAGCCCCCCCACCCGGCCGCTGGCCATGGCCCCGCCCTTTTTCACGGCGTCGATCAAGAGCGCCAAAGCCGCGGTGGTGCCGGGCCCTCCCACCCGCTCCAGGCCCATGGCCTCCAGGATGCGGCCCACGCTGTCGCCCACCACCGTGGTGGGGGCCAGGCTGATGTCCACCACCCCGAACTCCACCCCCAGGCGGCGGGCCAACTCGCGGCCCACCATCTCGCCGGCCCGGGTGATCTTGAACACGGTGCGCCGGATCACCTCGCTCAGCATGATAAGGTCGCAATCCGGGTTCTTCTCCACCACGGCCCGCACCACCCCGGGTCCGCTGATGCCCACGTTCAGGGCCGCGTCGCCCTCGCCGCCGCCGTGGAAGGCCCCGGCCATGAAGGGGTTGTCCTCGGGCGCGTTGGCAAAGGCCACGAACTTGGCGCATGCCAGGCCCTGGGGCGCGGCGGCGGCCATCTTGGGCAACAGCCGGCCCAGGCGGGCGCAGGCGTCCAGGTTCAAGCCGGCCCGGGTGCTGGCCAGGTTCAGGAAGCCGCAGAGCCGCGAGGTCTCGCCCAGGGCGGCGGGCAGGGCCTCCATGAGGAGCCGATCCCCCCGGGTGGCGCCCTTCTC
This sequence comes from Deltaproteobacteria bacterium, assembly GCA_020444165.1. The sequence goes on from JAHLLK010000009.1 coordinate 79,086, forward strand.
CACCAGGGCCCCGAAACCGCCCACGAAATCCACCCCGGCCTCGGCCGCCCCGGCGTCCAGGGCCCGGGCCAGGATCAGGGGCGCGTCGGGCTGCACGCAAGGCTCCAAGAGCCAGGCGGCCGGGGTGATGGACATGCGTTTGTTGACGATGGGGATGCCCAGGTGGGAGCTGACCGCCTCGGCCTCCACCCGGAGCCGCGAGCCCCAGTGGCGGAGCCGCTCCCGGGCGGCCTCGGCCAGAACGGTGGCGTCCCGGTCCATGAGATCCTTCAGATTGACGCCCAGGGTCACCGCCCGGATATCAAAATTCTGGAAGAGGATCATCCCCGCGGTTTCGAAGACTTCATCCAGCCCCAAGCTCATGTCCTACACCCTGTGCATGGCTTTGAGCACCGCTTCGTGGTGCACCATGATGGTCAGGCCCAGGGAGCGGCCCAGCTCCTCCAGCTTCTGCCGGAGGCCGCCGGTGTCCACCGAGGCCTCGCTGACATCGGCCAACAGGGTCATGACAAAGGTGCCGTCCATGACCTTTTGCTGCACGTCCTCGATGTTGGCCTGCAAATCGAACAAGAGGGTGCTGACCCGGGCGATGATGCCTTTTTGGTCCTGGCCGATCACCACCACGAAAACCCTGTCTTTTTCCATGACGACTCCGGGAAAGCTCAGGAATTGACGCCTACCACCCTCGTTTGGCCTTCGGGGCAGTGCTCCAGGAGAAAACATTCGGGGCAGCGGGGCTTCTTGGCCTGGCACACCTGACGGCCGTGCAGGATGATCTGATGACTATAGAGGGTCCAGCGCTCCGGTGGGATGATCTCCATGAGCTGGAATTCGATCTTGACCGCGTCGGTCTGGTTGGTGAAACCCAGCCGTCGGTTCACCCGGGTCATGTGGGTGTCCACAGTGAGGCCCGGCACCCCAAATGCGTTGCCCAAGACCACGTTGGCGGTCTTGCGCCCCACTCCCGGGAGCTGGGTCAGCTCCGCCAGGCTGCCGGGCACCTGGCCGCCGTGCTCGGCCACGATGGCCCGGGCGGCCCCCAACAGGGACTTGGCCTTGTTGCGGAAAAACCCGGTGGAGCGGATCAGCTCCTGCACCCGGGCCTCATCGGCCCGGGCCATGGCGCCCACGTCCGGGATCTGCCGGAACAACTCCGGGGTGACCAGGTTCACCCGCTCATCAGTGCATTGGGCCGAGAGGATCGTGGCCACCAAAAGCTCCCAGGGATTCTGGAAATCCAGGGCGCATTGGGCGGCCGGGTAGTGCCGGTCCAACAGGGCCAGCACGGCCGCGACCCGGGCCGGGTCGGGAGGGGTGAATTCCGCCTTGGCGGCCCGGGCCATACCGGCCTACTCTTCCACCACTTCGGCTTTTTCGATGACCACCGGGGTGATGGGCACATCGCCGTACCCCGCCTTGGTGGTGGTGCCCACGACCTTGATCTTGTCCACCACGTCCTGGCCCTTGACCACCTTGCCGAACACCGCGTAGCCCCAACCCTCGGGGGTCTTGCTCTTGTGATTCAGGAAGTCGTTGTTGGCCACGTTGATGAAGAACTGGGCGCGGGCGCTGTGGGGATCGCCGGTGCGGGCCATGGCCACGGTGTAGTTGTCGTTGGTCAGGCCGTTGTCAGCCTCGTTTTGGATCGGCTGGCCGGAGGCTTTCATGCCCAGGTTCGCGGTGAGCCCGCCGCCCTGGATCATGAATCCGTCAATGACCCGGTGGAAGATGGTGCCGTTGTAATAGCCCTTGTTGACGTACTCCAAAAAGTTCTCGACCGTCTTGGGGGCCTTGTCGGGATAAAGCTCGAGGGTGATCTCCCCCAGGGAGGTGGTCAGCTTAACCATGGGATTTTCCTTTTTTGCCCAAGCCGCCTGGCCGGCCAGCAGGTTCAGGGCCAAGGCCAAAATGAGGCCGGCCAACGGCAAGGCGAATGCGATTGCGGTTTTCCGAGACATGATTCCGTCCCTTCCTTGGCCGGCTCCCTCGCCGCGGGGCCTGGTCCGCTATGCCGCCCAATGGCGGGGCGGCTGGCCCGGGGCCGGGGAGGCCGGCGTGGTCCTTTTTCTACCACAAAAAGGTCAAAGTGAAAGTGCGAAGCCGGTGATTTGTCCGGTGCCCTGGCCCGTTCCGGCCGGGGCCTCCTTACAGGATAACCACTTGCCTGATGAGGCGCACCACCTCGGCTGGATCGTCCATCACCCGGAAGATGTCCAAGTCCTCCGGACTGATGGTCTCGTTGGCCAACATGGTGCTTTTGATCCAATCCAACAGCCCTCCCCAATATTCGCTGCCCATGAGGATCACCGGGAAGGGCCGGATACGCTGGGTCTGGATCAAGGTCAAGGCCTCGGCCAGTTCGTCCAGGGTGCCGAAGCCGCCGGGCATGACGATATAGGCCACCGAATACTTGACGAAGATCACTTTCCGGACGAAGAAATAGCGGAAGGTGAGCCGGGTGTTGGCATAGGCGTTGGGGCGCTGCTCAAAGGGCAGCTCGATATTGAGGCCCACCGAGCGGCCGCCGGCTTCGGTGGCGCCCTTGTTGCCCGCCTCCATGATGCCGCCGCCCCCGCCGGTGATCACCGTGAAGCCGGCCTCGGCCAGGCGGCGGCCCATGTCCTCGGCCAGGTCGTACCAGCGGGTGCCCGGCTGCACCCGGGCCGAACCGAAGATGCTCACTCCCCGCGGCAGCTCACCCATCTCGTCGATGGCGTCCACGAATTCGCTGATGATGCGGAACATCCGCCAGGATTCGCGGGCCGACAAGGCGTCTATGACGTATTGCCGATCCTCCAGCCCTTTTGATCCTTTCATGTTGTTCTTTCCCCAGGTTGCCCTGCGCGCGCTCCCCCGCGGGAAACCTCCGCGGGAGGTAAACGGTTGAATAATACTTAACCTGCTTATACTATTAGTGGAACCACGGTCCTGTCAAGCAACCCGACCTGCCGGGTGGCCCGCCGGCCGCGCCTGGTTTTTTCCTGCGGGAACGGGAACAGTTCCCAGGCAACGCCTGGCAACCTGTGGAAAAACAGCCTGCTAGGCCCGCCAGGGATGGCGCGCCAAATTGCGCGGCTTAACAAAAACCAGCCATTTGCCAAAGTTGGCAAAAACCGGGCCCCCGGCAGACTCCGCTTGCCGGGGTGTAAACGTGGGGCCCCCGGCAAGCTCCGCTTGCCGGGGTGTAAATTTGCGCTTTTGCCATATTTGGTTGAAAAGGCCATGGATGGCCTTTGGCAACACTCTAGTTAGCACGGCTCCGCCGTTTGGGAGAATTTTGCCATGAACATCACTTGCCTGGGAGCCGCCCGCACGGTCACCGGTTCCTCCTATCTCGTGGAATTGGATGACAAACGCTGTTTCCTGGTGGACTGCGGCATGTACCAGGGCGGAAAGATGATCGAGGCCCGCAACTGGCTGGACCAGCCCTACCGGGTCAACGACATCGAGGCCATCCTCATCACCCATGCCCACATCGACCACTCCGGCCTGGTCCCCCGCCTGGTTCGCCTGGGCTACCGCGGCCCGGTGTACGCCAGCCGGCCCACCTGCGACCTGCTCAAGATCCTCTGGCTGGACTCGGCCCACATCCAAGAGATGGAAGCCTCCTGGCAGAGCCGCAAGAACAACCGGCAGGGACGCCGGGAGATCGAGCCCCTTTATATCACCGAGGACGCGGAAAACGCCGCCGCCCTGCTGCAGCCGGTGGAGTTGGATCAGGAGCTCGAGCCCCTGGCCGGGGTGACGGCCCGCTTCATCCCCGCGGGGCACATCCTGGGCGCGGCCAGCCTCTACCTGAACCTGCCCAACTCCCACGGCTCCCACCATGTGGGTTTCAGCGGCGACCTGGGCCGCCCGGGTCAGCTCATCGTGCCCGACGCCGAGCACATGCCCCGGCCCCAGGCCGTGTTCATGGAGACCACCTACGGCGCCCGCCGCCACAAAAGCCTGGTGGAAAGCCAAAAGGAGCTGGTGGACGTAATCGAGGAGGCCTACGCCCAGGGGGGCAAGGTGCTCATCCCGGCCTTTGCCGTGGAGCGCACCCAGGAGATCATCTACACCTTGTCCCAGGCTTACCGGGACGGCAAGCTGCCCAAAGACATGCCGGTGTTCCTGGACTCGCCCCTGGCCATCCGGGCCACCGAAATCTTCCGCAACCATCCCGAGTTCTTCGACGAGGAGGCCCAGGCCATCCTGGCCCAGGGCTACAAGCCCTTTGACTTCCCCAACCTGACCTTCACCCTGACCACCGACGAAAGCCGGGCCATCAACAACCACCGGGGCCCGGCGGTGATCATGGCGGGCAACGGCATGGCCTCGGCCGGGCGCATCAAGCACCACCTGAAGCACAACCTCTGGCGGCCCGAGACCCACGTGGTGATCGTGGGCTTCCAGGCCAAGGGCACCACCGGGCGCCTGTTGGTGGAGGGCGCCCGCCGGGTGAAGATCTTCCGGGAGGACGTGGCCGTGGCTGCCAAGGTGCACACCATCGGCGGCTTCTCGGCCCACGCGGACCAGGAGGAGCTGTTGGGTTGGCTGAGCAATTTGGTCCACCCGGGACTCATGGTCTACTTGATCCACGGCGAGGAAGCGTCCTCGCGGGAGTTCCGGCGGGTGGCCAGCCAGCGCTTCCCCGAGGTGGATTTCCACATTCCCGCCTGGAAAGAGGTGCTGGAAATCGGCAAGCCGGCGGCCGGCCGGAGCGCGGCCCGCCGCGCAGGCACTCCCCCGCCGCCACCCGAGGGCAGCCCCCTGGATGGGCTGGTCCGCCGCCTGGCTTCGTTGCAGGGTCGGCTCCGCCGCCAGGGCTCCGACGCCGACCCCGCCGTCCTGGCCGCCATGGAGGAGGCCCTGGCCTCCGCGGAAGCCGCCTTGGGCGCGGAAGCCTCCGCGGGCGGGGAAGGCGCCTAGATGACCGACCCTTTGAAGGACCTCCTCTGCCAGGTGAACCGGCCCGCCCGTTATCTGGGGGGCGAAGCCGGTTCGGTGGTCAAGGACCCCGCCCTGGTCCGGCTGACCCTGGCCCTGGCCTTTCCGGAGGTGTACGAGATCGGCATGAGCCACCAGGGGCTCAAGGTGCTCTACGAGGCTCTGGCCCCCCGCCCCGAGGTGGCGGCGGAGCGTATCTTCTGCCCCTGGACCGACCTCCTGGACCTTTTGGAGCGCCGGAACCTGGCTCCCTGGTCCCTGGAGACCGGCCGGCCCCTGGGGGAGTTCGACGTGGTGGGCTTCAGCCTCTTGTATGAGCTCACCTACACCAACATGCTCCAGATGCTGAAACTGGCCCGCATTCCCCTCCGCCGGGAGGACCGCAACGCCTCCCATCCCCTGGTCATCGCCGGGGGGGGCTGTATGGTCAATCCCGAGCCGGTGGCCGATTTCCTGGATCTGGCCGTGGTGGGCGAAGCCGAGGAGCTGATCCACGAGCTGGTGGACCTCCTCATCCAGGCCAAGACCGAGGCCTGGGACCGCCCCACCCTCTACCGCCGGGCCATGGACCTGCCGGGAGTCTACGCCCCGGCCCTGTTCGAGCCGGGGTACCGGGACGGCCGCTTGGTCACCATGCGGGCCCTGGACCCGGCCCACCCGGTGGTCCGCCGCCGGGTGGTGAGCGATCTGGCCCGGCACCAACCGCCGTCCCACCCGGTGTCCCCCTGGGTAAAGCCGGTGCACGACCGGGTGGGCCTGGAAATCTCCCGGGGCTGCACCCGGGGCTGCCGCTTCTGCCAGGCGGGCTACATCTACCGCCCGGCCCGCGAACGCCCGCCGGCCCAGCTCATGGAGACGGCGCTGGCGGCCCTGGCCGCCACCGGCCAGGAGGAGCTGGCGCTCCTGTCCCTCTCGGCCGGGGACTACACCTGCATCGAGGCGCTGACCACCTGCCTCATGGACTCCCTGGAGCCCTTGAAAGTGGGGCTCAGCCTGCCCTCGCTCAGAGTGGACTCCTTGAGCCCCGAGCTGATAGGCCAGATCAAACGGGTGCGGAAAACCGGCTTCACCCTGGCCCCCGAGGCCGGCAGCCAACGGCTGCGGGCCAGCGTGAACAAGGACCTGACCGAGGAGCAGATCCTGGCCACCGCCCGCCGGGTCTTTGAGCTGGGCTGGAACCACGTGAAGCTCTACTTCATGGTGGGCCTGCCCGGCGAGACCGACGAGGACCTGGCCGAATTGGCCCGGCTGGCCGGGCAGGTGGCGGCCCAGGCCAAGGCCGCGGGCCGGGGCCGCGGCAAGAAGCCGGTGGTGCACGCCAGCCTGGGGGTGTTCGTGCCCAAGCCCCACACTCCCTTCCAGTGGGAGGCCCAGCTTTCCCCGGCCGAAGCCCAGCGCCGGCTTTACCTGACCCGGGACCTGTTGCACCGCCAGCCCGGGGTGCAGGGCAAGTGGAACGACCTGGAGCAGGCCTGGCTGGAGGGAGTGTTCAGCCGGGGCGACCGGCGGCTGGGGGCGGTGTTGGCCCGGGCCGTGGAGCTGGGCTGCCGCTTTGACGGCTGGCGGGAGGAGATGAACCCCGCGGCCTGGCGTCAAGCCTTGGCCGAGAGTGGCATCGAGCCTCTTGATTATCTCCGCGCCCGGGAGGCTGGGGAAATGTTACCCTGGGATCATATGCACACGGGCGTGACCCGCGAGTTTCTCTTGGAAGAAAAAAACCGCTCCCTGGCCGGAGAGCGCACGCCCGATTGCCGGCGGGGGGACTGCGCGGGCTGCGGGGTCTGCGACTTCGAGACCCTGGAGCCCCGTTTGGCCGACACCGCGCCTCCGGCGGTGCCCACCCCCGCGGTGCTGCCCGAGGAGCGCACCAAGTACCGGTTCCGCCTGCACAAGACCGGACCGGCCAGCCTCCTGGGTCACCTGGAGATGATGAGCCAGTTGGAGCGGGGAGTCCGGCGGACCGGCATCCCCCTGGCGCACAGCCAGGGATTCCACCCTCATCCCCTGGTCAAGGCGGCCAACGCCTTGCCCTTGGGGGTCGAGAGCCTGGTGGAAATCCTCGAGGTCACCATCCTGGGCTACCTTCACCCCGAGGAGTTGGCCCGGCGGATCAACGAGGCTCTGCCCCAGGGCCTCTCCCTGCACGACGGGCGCCTCTCCCGGCCCGGCGACAGGTTGGCCGAACCGGACGAGGTGACCTATCGCATTCATCCGGCCCGCCCCGCGGACCAGGCGGCCTTGGCCGAATTCGGGGCCGCCGCCACTTGGCCCTGGGTGCGTCGCTCGCCCAAGGGTGACCGGGAGATGGACCTCCGGCAGGCGGTGACCCGTCTGGAGATCACCAACGGCCATCTCGTGGTCGCGGTGCGGCGCCTGGGCGCGCGCCCCAAGCCAGCCGAGGTCCTGGAGTCCGTGTTTGGTTTCAGCCGGGAGGAGGCCCTGGCCTCCTCTGCTTTGAAGATCGCTGCCCATTGGGAGGATTCGCCCGCATGGCCGCCACACTCCTCATAAACGCCAGGTCCTACGAAACCCGCGTGGCCTACCTGGAAAACGACCAGGTGGTGGAGGTCTACTCCGAACGCCACAAGCTGGGTTCCCTGGCGGGGAACATCTATCTGGGCCGGGTGGCCCGGGTGCTGCCGGGCATGCAGGCGGCCTTTGTGGATATCGGGCTGCCCAAAGCGGCCTTCCTGTACGTGGGTGACGTGCGCGAGACTCCGGATTTGCAGGATTTTCCCGAGGAGGTCGAGGAGATCAAACGGGAGCGGAACAGCAGCAACCTGCGCATCGAGGACGTTTTGCACCAGGGCCAGGAGATCCTGGTGCAAGTGGCCAAGGAGCCCCTGGGCAGCAAGGGGGCCCGGGTGACCACCAACGTAACCCTGCCCGGCCGCAACCTGGTTTTGATGCCCACCCTGGACCACGTGGGGGTCAGCCGCCGCATCGAGGATGAGAACGAGCGGAGCCGCCTCAGGTCCATCATCGAGGAGCTGCGCCCCGCGGGCATCGGCTTCATCGCCCGCACCGCGGCCGAGGGCCAGGGCCAGGAGAAGATCCGGGCCGAGATGGACTTCCTCCTATCTCTCTGGGAGTCGGTCCTCCGGCGGCGGGATCAGGTGCAGGTGCCCCGGCTGTTGCACCAGGACCTGTCGGTGAGCCTCCGGGCGGTGCGGGACCTCTGCACCCGGGAGGTGGACCACATGGTCATCGACGATCCCGAGACCTACGGCGAGGTCAATGAGTTCGTGTCCACCTTCCTGCCCCGCCTCCTGCCCTGCGTGGAGTTGTACACCGGCAAGGAGCCGATCTTCGACGCCTATGTGGTGGAGCACGAGCTGAACCGGGCCCTGGGCAGCAAGGTGTGGCTGAAAAGCGGAGGCTATCTGGTCATCGAGAAGACCGAGGCCCTCACCGCCATCGACGTGAACACCGGCCGCTACGTGGGGGGGCACAACCTGGAGGAGACCATCCTCAAGACCAACCTGGAGGCGGTGAAAGAGATCGCCTACCAGATTCGCCTCCGGGACATCGGCGGCCTGATCGTCATTGATTTCATAGACATGGAAAACGAGGCCCACCGCAAGCGCGTGGTGGAGGCCCTGAAGGAGGCGCTCCGGAGCGACCGCTCCAAGACCAACGTCCTGGCCATGAGCCCCCTGGGCCTGGTGGAGATGACCCGGAAACGCGTGCGGGAGTCCTTTGCCGAGAGCCTCACCGAGCCGTGCTTCTATTGCCACGGCTCGGGCCTTTTGAAAGAGCCCTCCACCATGTGCTATGAGCTGTTCCGGGAACTGGAGCGCCAGGTGCCCGGCCTGCCCATCACCAGCGTCCACGTCATGGTGCATCCCGAAGTGGGCGAGGAGCTTCTGCAGGAAGAGCGCCAATCCCTGGAAGAGCTGGAAACCGCGCTGGGCGTCACCATCCACGTCACTCCCAACCAGGCCCTGCACCGCGAGCAGTTCGAACTCAACTTCGAGGAATAGCTCGCGGGCTGCGGCCACTCAACTCGCGGCCTGGGCCGCCCAAGAGCAAGGGGCCGGCGGGGCCGCGCCTGCCGGCCGGGCCGGGGCGGAAATCCCTTGGCCCCTCCCGGCCCTCTCGGCTATAATCTAGCTAAAATGTGATTGAGGCCCGGTGCGTCCTGCACCGGGCCTCTTGGAGCCTTGGCAAAAGTGTGATTTTGCCAAGGCTCATAAATCACTCGCCTTTCAGGCTCGTGATTTGGCGGGCCATCCAGGGCCCGCGCAAGGCCGATTCTATTCAAGGTACTGCCGCGAGGTGCGGTAACTCAAAAGCGAGACTTGGATATAATTGTGACTGCCGTACAACGGCCTCGAATTATAACTACGAGGTGCCTTTGCAATTCCGCCTGCTGGACCCCGGTCCCCTCTCCGCGGCCGCGAACATGGCCCTGGATGAGATCCTCACTCGCCGCGCCGGCGCGGGGGAAAGCCCGCCCACCCTCCGCTTCCTGCAGTTCTCGCCCGACGCCGCCCTGGTGGGCTATCACCAGGAGACCGCCCGGGAGCTGCGCCTGGACTACTGCCGCGAAGTGGGCATCGACCTGAACCGCCGGCTCACCGGCGGAGGGGCCATCCTGTTTCAGGGCTCGGCCCTGGGCTGGGAGCTGGTGGCCCCCCTGGGCCAGCCGCCCTTCCGGGGCGGTTTCGAGGACTCCCTGACCGCCATCTGCCAGACCGCGGCCCGGGGCCTGGCCCGCCTGGGCCTGGCGGCCTCCTTCCGCCCCCGGAACGACATCGAGGTGGAGGGGCGCAAGGTCTCGGGCACCGGGGGGTTCGTCTTGGACGGCGGGGCCCTGTTCCAGGGCACGGTTTTGGTCAGGAACGAGATCGAGCGGTTCCTTTACGCCCTCCGAGTGCCGGTGGAAAAGCTCAAGAAGCGGGAAATTTCCTCACTCATGGACCGCATGGCCTTTCTGGAGGACCTGTTGGGCCGCGAGCTGCCGGTGAGCGAGCTGAAGGACGCCCTGGCCGCCGAATTCACGGCCAGCCTGGGCCTGGAGCTGGCGCCGGGCGGGCTCACCGCGGCCGAAGAGGCCGAGCTGGCGGCGCGGCTGCCCTATTTCCAGTCCGAGGAATGGGTGCACGGCCAGCGGGCGCCCTCGGTCCGGCCGGCCTGGCTACGGCACATCCTGGCCACGGACCAGGGCACCGTGTCGGTGAACCTCTGGCTGGACCGGAGGGGGCAGCGGGTGCAAAAGGCCCTGTTCAGCGGCGATTTCTTCAGCCGGCCCCAACGCCTGGTGCGCGACCTGGAGGCCGCGCTCCTGGGCCGCAAGGCCGATGCGGCCGGCCTGGCGGCCTTTACCCGGGAGTTCTTGGCCGGCCAGGACGGCGGCTTCCTGGGCATTTCGCCGGAGGAACTTGCCGGGGCCGTGGGCCGGGCCGCCGCCCGCCAGGACCTGGCCCGCCTGTTCAGCCCCTTGGAGGCGTCCGAACTGTTCCTGGTGGGCCTGGAACCCACCGCCCTGGGCCGGAGGCCGGCCTCCTGGCTCTTGTTGCCCTACTGCTCCAAGCCGGTGGATTGCGACTTCCGCAAAGTGCCCGACTGCGGCCGCTGCGGCGAGTGCCAGTTCGCGGATTTATACCAGCTTTCCGGGGAGTTGGGCCTGGCGCCGGTCTCCATCCAGAGCTTCGAGCACCTGCACGCGGTGCTCCAGGATTTGGCCGGCCGGGGCGAGAGCTTCGTGGGCTCTTGCTGCGAGGCGTTTTTCTGCAAGCACCAGCGGGAGATGCTGGCCACCGGCGCCCAGGGCGTGCTGGTGAACCTGGACTCCACCACCTGCTACGACCTGGGCAAGGGCATGGAGGCCTACGTGGGGCGCTTTGACCACCAGACCTCGATGAACACCGAGCTTTTGGGCAAGGTGGCCCGGGTGATGGCCCGTGCCTGAGCAGGTGGACGTGCTGGTAATCGGTGGCGGCCCGGCCGGGGCCCAAGCCGCCCGCGCCGCGGCCGCGGCCGGGGCCCGGGTGCTGTTGGTGGAGAAAAAGCGCCGGGCCGGCGCCCTGCCCCACTGCGCGGAGTTCGCGCCCCGGCTCCTGGGCCTGGAGGTGGCGATCTCCGCCCGGGCCCGGGTGCAGGAGGTGGCCGGCATGGAGACCCACCTGACCGGGGGAGGCGAGGCCGCCTTTCTGCCGGGGCCGGGCTGGATTCTGGACCGCCAGGTGTTTGACCACGACCTGGTCCTGACCGCGGCCACGGCCGGGGCCGAGGTCTGGGCCGCCACCCGCTTTCTGGGCTTTGCCGGGGAGCGGGCTCTGCTGGCCCGGGGGCGGGACCAGGTGGAGGTGGGCTTTGGCGCGGCGGTGGCGGCCGACGGCGCGGCCTCGCCCGCGGCCCGGGCCGCGGGCCTCTCCGGGTTGGCCGTGGTGGCTGGCTTGCAATGGGAAGTGCCCCTGGCCCGGCCGCTCACGCGTACGCAAATCTACCTGGACCCGACCTTCCGCCCGGGCTATGCCTGGCTCTTCCCCAAGGGCCGGGCGGCCAATTTGGGCCTGGGCTGCCTGGCCGGGCTGAACCCGCCCCGCCTCTTGGAGGGCTTCCGTCAGCGGCTCCTGACCGCGGGGGTGATCCTGCCCGGCATCCTGGCCATCACCGGCGGGGCCATCGCCGTGGGCGGGCCCCGGCCCCAACCCTTTCAGGGCCGGCTCCTGTTGGCCGGCGACGCGGCCGGTCTCACCCACCCGGTGAGCGGGGCCGGCATCCCCCAGGCCGTGTTCGCCGGGGCCCTGGCCGGGGCCGCGGCGGCCCGCCTGGCCGGGGGGAAGGCCGGGGCGGCCGAGGATTACGCCACGGAGCTGGCCGGCCGCTACGGGGCGCACTTGGCCCACGGCCTGGCCCTCCGGCACGAGATGGAGGCCGGGTGGGACGGCCCGGACTTCGTGGGGCTCATGGCCCGCATCTGGCCCGGCCTGGGCGGTGGCCGCCGTGGACGCTGAACTCTCGGCTCACCTCACCCGAGCCCGGGAAACGGCCGGGGCCGGGCCCGGCTCCCGGCTCACCATGTGCCTGCCCGGCATGTTCACGGCCTATGGCCGCCGGGGCCGCTACCCGGCCGTGTCGCTCACGGCCGGGCGTTGCGAGCAGAACTGCGCCCACTGCGGTGGCAAGCTGGCAGCCAGCATGCTGCCGGCCGAGACCCCCGAGGCCCTGGTGGCCCTGGGCCGGCGCCTGTGGCAAGAGGGCCAGGAGGGGCTCCTGCTCTCGGGCGGCAGCGACCCCACGGGCCGCCTGCCCTGGCCCCGCTTCCTGCCGGCCATCGCCGAGCTGCGGGAAACCACCGGGCTCCGGCTCTCGGCCCATGTGGGGCGGGTGGACGCGGCCCAGGCTGGAGAACTGAAACAGGCCGGGGTGGACCAGGCCCTGGTGGACGTGGTGGGCGACCCGGCCACCAGCCGGGAGATCCTGCACCTGGCCGACGGCCTGGCCGCCCAAACCGAGACCCTGGCCGCGGTGGCCGAAGCCGGCCTCACCCTGGTGCCCCACGTGATCCTGGGTCTGCACGGCGGGGCCTGGCGGGGCGAGGAAAAAGCCCTCGACATCCTGGCCGGACTGCACCCGGCCCGGGTGGTGTTCGTGGTTTTCATGCCCTTGAAGGGCACGGACCTGGCCGGGGCCAGCCCGGTGCGGCCCCGCGAGGTGGCCCGCTTCCTCTGCCTGGCGCGGGAGGCCCTGCCCCGGGCCCGCCACCACCTGGGCTGCGCCCGGCCCCGGGGAGCCTATCGCCGCGAGCTGGACGCCCTGGCCGTGGCGGCCGGCATCGACGTGTTGGCCCTGCCCTCGGACGCGGCCCTGGCCCGGGCCGCGGAGTTGGGCCGGGTGGTGGAACATCTGGACTCCTGCTGCTCCCGGGCGGCCTGACCCCGCCGGAGCCGGCTTGAACGCATAAGGAGGAAAACATGCCCTTGGCCGCGGTGCAAGACCTGTACGCCATGGAAAGCCCCGAGTATCTGCGCCTGTCCCTGGCCGCCGCCATGACCCTGGATCTGGCCCCGGGCACCTTCTTTCGCGGGGCCAAGCTGGGCTGCATCAACCTGCTCCTCACCTATGCCGCGGGTTGCAAGGCCAACTGCGCCTTCTGCGGCCTGGCCCGGGAGAACCACCGCCGCGGCGACGCCCGCTTCGAGAAGTTCATCCGGGTGAGTTGGCGGGCCTTCCCCCTGGACGAGATCCTGGCCCGCTGCCGCAACGCCCCGCCGCACGTGGGCCGGGTCTGCGTGTCCATGATCACCCATCCCCGGGCCCGGGAGGACGTGCTCACGGTGTGCTCCCGGGTGCGCCGGGAGACCAGCCTGCCGGTGAGCCTTTTGATAGCGCCGACTCTGCTGGACGGCGACGACCTGCTCCGCATGCGGGACGCCGGGGCCGACCGCCTCGGGGTGGCGGTGGACGCGGCCACGCCCGAGTTGTTCGCGGCGCTACGGGGCAAGCCGGCCGGCGGCCCCCACCGCTGGGAGCATTACTGGCGCACCTATGACCAGGCCCTGGAGATTTTCGGCGAGGACAGGGCCGGGGTGCATCTGATCCACGGCCTGGGCGAAACGGAACAAGAGCTGGTGGGGGTCATCGACCGGGCCCGGCGGGCGGGCGGCTGCACCCATCTCTTCTGCTTCTATCCCGAACGCTACTCGGCCCTGCACGAGCGGCCCCAGCCCCCGGCCGCGGGCTATCGCCGGGTGCAGATGGCCCGCTGGCTCATCGACCAGGATCTGGCCCGGGCCGCGGACATGGCGTTCGATGCGGCCGGGAGAATCACCGGCTTTGGCGCGGCCCCGGAGGTGGTGGCCCGGGCCCTGGCCTCGGGACGGCCGTTCATGACTTCGGGCTGCCCGGGCCCGGACGGCGAGGTGGCCTGCAACCGGCCCTATGGCAACGAAAAGCCCGGGCCGGACCTGCGGAACTACCCCTTCCTGCCCGAGGCTCTGGATTTGGAACTGATCACCCGACAGATGGGGGACTACGGCGAGGCGGGGGCGTAAGGCAAGACCGGTGGGGCGGTTGGCCGGGGCCAGCGCCCCCGGCAGGCGTCGTCCCTTGGTTGGCGCCGGGCAGGAAGAAGGTTTGGGAAAAGGTAAAAGGCCTGGGCCGGCCTGCTTCCCGGGTACTCCGGTCCCCGCGCGGCACGGCAGGACGACAAGGTCGCGAGCCTCACGCCCTCCCCTCTCCCGTCCGGTTGACCCGCCCCGCCGCTAACCCGCGCCTGGCGGGCGGCGGGGTCTTCTCCATCCAAACCTCTTTTTCTTCGCCTTACAGGTTTGAATTGTTTTGGGAAATATGTCCGACTCATACATGTCCGGCAAAGAAACATGTCCAGCATCCGGACAATTCGAGAGCGATGCACGGTGCGTCCTGCACCGTGCATCTTGGAGTGTTGGCAAAAGCGTGGTTTGCCAACACTTACAAATAACTAACCTTTTAGGATCGTGATTTGGCGGGCCATCCCCGGGGTCCCCAAGCAAGTTCCACTTGCTTGGGGTGGATGCGTGGCCCGTTTGAGGCCGATGGCGCACAACCAACCGCCTAAATATGGCATAAGCGACTGTTTTAAATACAATATATTTTTATTTGCCGTGCATCGGCCGCAATTCACCTTCTCCACTTTAATCCAGGCCTTGAGCCTCTTTCCGTCCATCTTCCACTAACTAACGAAAAATATTTACCAATGTCTCTACCTCCTCCCCTCCCGGACACCTGGCACGGCCTTTGCTCTCCCATATGCCGTCTGGAAACCACCAGAGTGTCCGGTCTGATTTGGAAAAGCTTCGCCTACCAGGGAGGGGATTCCCGCATGGAGAACCAGCAGCCGACCTATGACGTTCAGAGGTTCCGCAACCTGTTCGAAAACGAGTTCACCTATCTGCAAGGATTCGCCCGCAACGCCCATCGCTATGCCCGGCAAACCGCCCTGACTTGCCCCTTGCGGGAGCGGTCCTGGACCTACGCCGAACTGGACGCCGAGACCAACCGACTGGCCGCCGCCTTGCGGAGCGACGGGGTGGGCAAGGCTGATCTGGTCATGTACCAGCTTTTCAACTGCGCCGAGTTCGTGTTCCTGTACCTGGCCCCCCAAAAGCTGGGCGCCATCAACTGCCCCATCAACTTCCGCCTGTCCTGGGGCGAGACCGCCTACATCCTGGACGACAGCCGGCCCAAGGTCTATTGCTATGACGCGGAGCTGGCCGAGGTCGCGGAAAAGGCGCTGGGCAGCGCCAAGCACCAACCCGAGCGGGTGGTGATGATCGACGTCAAGGGGGGCCACCAGCCCATGGCCGGGGCCGTGTCCTATGCCGATTACGTGGCCTCCCAGCCCACCACCCCGCTGGGCCTCAAGAACCCCACCAACGTCTACGACGAGACCACCCGGCTCTACACTTCGGGCACCACCGGCATGCCCAAGGGCGTGCCTCTGAACAACCTCAATGAGATCTTCAGCGCCCACGACGTGATCATGCATTTTCCCCTCTCGCCCCGGGACCGCACCCTGAACATGACCCCGTGGTTCCATCGCGGGGGGCTCTACTCCGGCGGCCCCTGCCCCACCCTTTACGTGGGGGGGCAGATGGTGGTGCTGCGGGAGTTCAACGCGGCCAAGGTCCTGGACTATGTGGAGAAGTACGGGCTCACCTTCCTGATCGGCGCGCCGGCCACCTTGAAGTCGCTCCACGACGAGCAGCTTTTGACCCCTCGGGACCTGAGCCGGTTGCGCGGCATCGTGACCATGGGCGCGCCGCTGGAGCGCGACAGTTGCATCCAATTCCAGAAGGTGCTGAGCCCCCACATCTTCAACGGCTACGGCTCCACCGAAGCCTTCTGGAACTGCTTTCTGCGGCCCTACGACCTGCCGGACAAGGCCGGCTCCACCGGGCGCTCCTGCACCGACGACGACGTGGCCGTAGTGAACATCTACCCCGACCGTCTGGCCGAGCCCGACGATTTCGTGGCCAAGGACGGCCGGACCGTGGGGGAGGTCATCGTCAAGCCCACGGCCAAGTGCTCCTTCGACTACATCAACAAGCCCGAGGAAGCCGGGCTCAAGTACCACCAGGGCTGGCTCTACATCGGGGACCTGGGGGTGTGGGATGAGCACGAGTTCGTCACCATCGCCGGCCGCAAGGACGATATGATCATCTCCGGTGGCGAGAACATCCAGCCGGTGCAGGTGGAGGAGGCCATCAACGGCCACCCCAAGGTTGCCGAAAACATCGTGGTGGGCATGCCCGACGAAAAGTGGGGCGAGGTGGTGGTGGCCTACGTGGTGCCGAAAGACCCCTCGCTGACCGTGCCGGAGCTGGACGCCTATTGCGCCGGCCACCCCATGTTGGCCCGTTACAAACGGCCGCGCTTCTACCAGCTGGTGGACCGCCTGCCCACCACCGCCACGGGCAAGAAAATCCATTACAAGATCAGGGCCCAGGCCATCGCGGACGCCCAGGCCGGCCTGCTGCAAAAACCTTAAAGTAAAGTGTGAAATATGCAGTTCGATTTCAACGAGGAACAGCGGTCCCTGGCCCGCATGGTGCGCTCCTTCGCCGAGAAGGAGTTGCGCCCCAGCTACAGCAAGTGGGACCGGGAAAAGACCTTCTCCCGCCAGCTTTGGAAGAAACTCGGCGAGTTGGGGCTGTTGGGCATGCGGGTCTCCCCCGCCTGCGGCGGCCAGGGCATCGAATGCGTAACCCAGGGCATCGTGGCCGAGGAGCTGGGCCGGGGCGACCCCAACATGAGCATCGCGGTCTGCGCCGTGTCCGAGCTGGTGGGCCACATGCTGGAGCACGCCACGCCCCGGGCCCAAGCCGAGTTCCTGGCCCCCATGCTGGCCGGCAACGTGGTGCCTTCCTTTGCCGTCACCGAGCCCCATTGCGGCACCGACGCCGGGGCCATGCGGGCCAAGGCCGTCAAGAAAGGCGACCGCTATGTGCTGAACGGCGAGAAGTCCGGGGTCACCCTGACCAAGGCCGCCGACTTCGTGCTGGTGTACGCCAAGACCAACTCCGACGCCGCGGCCAGCGGGGTGAGCGCCTTTGTGGTGCCCCTCTCCGCCCCGGGCATCACCCGGCAGTACTACGAGGACATGGGCGGCAAGTCCCTGGTCCGCGGCTCCATCTTCATGGACGAGGTGGAAATCCCCGAGGAATACCTGGTGGGCGGCCTGGGTCAGGGCTTCACCTTGATGATGAAGGGTTTTGACGCCAGCCGGGTTTACCTGGCTCTCGCCTGCCTGGGGGCGGCCAGCATTTCGGTGGAGGAAACCATCCGCTACACCACCGAACGCCACGCCTTCAACCGGCCCTTGGCCAAGTTCGAGGCTGTGTCCTTCACCGTGGCCGAGCACGCCAGCCTTTTGGAAGCCGTGCGCCTGCTTTGCTACAAGGCCCTGTGGCTCCGGGACCAGGGCCAGGCCAACTCCAAGGAAGCGGCCATGGTCAAATGGATGGCTCCCCGCTTCTCGGTCAACGCCATCCGTGACTGTCTACTGTTGCACGGCCACTATGGCTACACCCAGGAGTTTCCCCTGGAGCAGCGCCTCAGGGACGTCATGGGGGTGGAGATCGCCGACGGCACCTCCCAGGTCTGCAAGATCGTCATCACCCGGGAGCTGTTCGGCCGGGAATTCCTGCCCTATTGAGGCGCGGACGGCCCCCCGGGCCCCCCTACTGGCGAGGATATGCCATGCATGAGTTGAACGACGAGCAACGGATGGTGGTGGAAACCGTGCGCCGCCTCACCGCCAAGGAAATCGCGCCTCGCGCCGCCGAGCTGGATGAACGGGCCGGGTTTCCCCGCTACGCGGTGGAGGCCTTTGCCGCCAACGGCGTGCTTTCCCCCCTCCTGCCAGCCGCCTACGGCGGCGTGGAACTGGGGTTCCTGACCTTCTCCCTGGTGCTGGAAGAGATCGCCAAGGCCTGCGCCTCCTCGGCCCTGCTCCTCATCGCCCAGGCCGACGGCATGCTGCCCATCCTGGATAGCGGCAGCGCGGCGCTAAAGGAAAAGTACCTCACCCGGCTGGGCGGCGACTCCCAGCAATTGACGGCCATCGCCGCCACCGAGCCCTCGGCTGGCTCCGATATCCTGGCCATGCGCACCCGCGCCAAGCGCCAAGGCGACAAGTACATCCTGAACGGCCAGAAATGCTTCATCACCAACGGCTCGGTGGCGGATTTCTTCGTGGTCTACGCCTACACCGATCCCGACCAGAAGGCCCGGGGGATCAGCGCCTTTGTGGTGGAAAAGGGCTCGCCCGGCCTGGTCTACGGCAAGAACGAAAACAAGATGGGCATGCGCGGCTCCCTCAACTCGGAGCTGTTCTTCGAGGACCTGGCAGTGCCGGCCGAGAACCTGGTGGGCCAGGAGGGCGGGGGCTTCGCCAACCTCATGAACACCCTTTCCCGCAGCCGGCTCTTTTGCGCCTCCCAGGCCGTGGGCATCGCCCAGGGAGCCTTTGACCACGCCCTGGCCTACGCCCACCAGCGGGTGCAGTTCGGCAAGCCCATCTCCGCCCTGGTGCCTTTGCAGTTCATGCTGGCCGACCTGGCCGCCGCCATCGCAAGCGCCCGCCTCCTCACCCGCCAGGCGGCCCAGCTCTTCGACGAGGGCGAGACCCGGCGGGCCGGCACCGCCGCGGCCATGGCCAAGTTCACCGCCTCGGACACGGCCATGCGAGTCACCACCGACGCCGTGCAAATCATGGGCGGCTACGGCTACATGAAGGATTACCCCGTGGAGCGCATGATGCGCGACGCCAAACTGACCCAGATCTACACCGGCACCAACCAGATCATGCGCCTGATCGTGGGCCGCGATTTGGTGGGGAGATAAGGGAAGGTGTGGGGGGAAGGACCCTTTTTGGGAAAAAAGGGTCCTTCCCCCCACACCCCCCATCCCCCCAAAAACTTCATATGGTTCATAAGCCGAAAGCTGCCCAACAGCCGGCAGCAAATCACCCTGGCCTGGGCGAGCCGTTCTTCCTCTTGACCTGGACTCCCGGCGATGCTTGAGTTGAATATAGCCCTGCCGTTGTAGAGTTCACCGGCCCCCCGAAGGGAGAGAACCGGCTTTGGACCCCACCCTCAGCGTTGCCAAGCAGTTCGCCGCAGCCTTGCCCCTGGGCCTGACCCTGGTGGACGCCCAGGGAATCATCGTGGCCCTAAACCAGGCCGCTTGCCGGCTCCTGGGCCTGGTCAAGGAGGAAGCCGAGGGACGCCCCCACGAGCTGGTAGTGCCCGGCAGCCAAATGGCCCGGCTGCTGGCCAAGGCCGAGCCGCACCGCTACTACCTGCCCCTGCCCCACGGCTCCTTGTGGGCCTCCGCCGTGCCGCTGGTGGGCGGCGACGGGCGGCTGTGCGGAGTGGCCGAGTGCTACGAAGACTGGGGCAAGCTGGAAGAGCTGTCCGCCGAGGTGGCCCGCCTGGCCGAGCAGAACCGGCTCCTGGACAGCATCTTGGACTCGTCCCATGAGTTCGTGGCTGCCGTGGACCTCCAGGGCTTCATCACCTACATGAGCGAACATACGGCCCTCCGCATGGGGGTGGACCGCCATGCCGTCCTGGGCCAGGCCATGGAAAAAGTGCGCAGCGATTGCCTGCTGCAAAGGGTGGTGCGCACCGGCGTGGGCCAGATGGGCGAGTTGTGGCGGGTCAATCGCACCGCGGTGCCGGTGATGGTGCTGCCCATCCTGGAAGATGGACGCATCGAAGGCGCCGTGGGCATGAGCGTGTTCCGCAATATGGAGGAGGCCCGGGGGTTCCTGAAGCGCCTCGATTGCGAGACCTGCCGCGGCGGTGCCCCCGAGGGGCGCTCCCGGTGGGTGTTCGAGGACATCGTGGGGCAGAGCCCCTCCCTGGTGCGGGCCAAGGAGCTGGCCCAAAGGGCGGCCCAGGGCAACAGCACCGTGCTGTTGCAGGGGGAAAGCGGCTGCGGCAAGGAGCTGTTTGCCCACGCCATCCACTTTGCCAGCCAGCGCCGTCAGGGCCCCTTTGTGAGCATCAACTGCGCCTGCATCCCGGAGTCCCTCCTGGAAAGCGAGCTTTTCGGGTATGAGGACGGCGCCTTCACCGGCGCCCGGCGCGGAGGCCGGCTGGGCAAGTTCGAGCTGGCCCACGGCGGCACCATCTTCCTGGACGAGATCGGCGACATGAGCCATTTCATGGAGGCCAAGCTCCTCCGGGTGCTGCAGGAAGGCGAAATCCAGAAGCTGGGCTCCAAAGCGGCCAAGCAGGTGGACGTCCGGGTCATCGCCGCCACCAATGCCAATTTGCGCGCCAAGGTGGCGCGGGGCCAGTTCCGCCAGGATCTCTATTACCGCCTGGAAGGCATTTCCGTGTTGATTCCTCCCTTGCGCGAGCGCGGGGGGGACGTGGCGCTGTTGATCGAGCACCTGTTGCCCCTGTTGGCCGCCAAGGCCGGCAAGCAGATCACCGGGGTGGACGCGCGGGTCGCTTCCCGCCTGGCCCACTACGCCTGGCCGGGCAACGTGCGGGAACTGGTCAACGTGCTGGACGCGGCGGTCTGCCTGGCCACCCGGCCCCTGATAACCTGGGAGGATATCCCGCCCCATTTCCGGGAGCGCACCGAAGCCAGCCCGCAAGCAGCGGCCTCCCGCCCCGGCCCAGCCGCGGAGGGGGAGGCGGTCGCGTCCCTGTTCGCCGTGGAGGCTCTGGACGATTCCCCCAGCAAGCTGGAGGAGTTGGAGCGCTCGGCCATCGAGGAGGCGCTCCGCCGCACCAGCGGCAACAAGCGGCGGGCCGCCCTCTGGTTGGGCATGGCCCGCTCCACCTTTTACGAAAAGCTCAAGAAGTACGACATCCACTTCGCAAAGCGGTCTGGTTGAAAGGCCAGCGTCCCTGCCGGCCGCGGCCGAGCGCCCGAGCCGCGAGCCCCGGCTGCGCAGTGCGTCGGACAGGAAAATAGTCGGGAAGGGTGGCGTGATTTCCGCTGACCGGGGTCCTGGATTCCACCTGCCTTTGCACGCCATAAAGGGCCGGGCGAGGCCAAGAGCCTCCCGCCCTCCCCCTCTCCGGCCTCGGGCCGCGGAGTGAAGCCGCCGGGGTTTGGCGGGAGAAAGTGGCAAGGAAGAATGGTTTGGAAAAGGTGAGAGAGCAAAGGACCAGCTAGCTTCCTGCCGCCGCTGGCTTCGGAAGGCCAGGCAAGCTCGCAAGCCTTCCGCTACGCCGGCCGCCGCCGTACGCCGACCGGAACCGCGAGGACCGGCCCCGAAGACACCTGCCCACCGCCAACCCGGCCCCGAGCGGATCGGGCCCTCCCATCCTTCAAAACCTCTTATTCTTTTTCCGGGCAGCCAGCCCCGCGCGCCTCCACGCGTATGGCCAGCGTCTTCCCCGTTCCCAACGCGCCCTCCGGAACCATCTGATCGGACCGATAGCGCCAGCCCGCCGGCAACCCGGCCCCGCGCGAACCGGCACTCTTACCCTTCCAAACCTCTTATTCTTCCTGCCGGGTGGCCCCCCGCAAAAATATACCGGCCGTTCCTTGCTTAAGGGAACGGCCGGTCCGCGTCTTTCCTCCCACCACTACCCAGAGGAAAGCCATATTTCCCGCAGAATCAGGCGGCCTTGGCGGCCTCGAAGCCCAAGTCGAAAGCTTTGATGTTGGCTTCCGCGAACTTGGCCTTGCTGCGCTCGGTGATGACCTGCTTCATGACCTTCAAGGGGATGGGCAGGTTGGCCGCCGCAAACAGGGCGCCCAGCATGACCATGTTCAGGGCCAGGGGGTTGCCCGCCTGCTCGGCCAAGGCCATACCATCGAACGCAACCACATTTTTCACTTTTTGTTTCAGAAATGCAACTGAATCCTGGGGGTCTGGGTAGGAGGTCTGGCCCACCGTGGCCGTGAACGGCGGCAGGGGCCGGATATTGGTCACCACCAAGGTGTCGGCATTGGCCTTGGGCAAGAGCCGCAAGGCCTCCACGGGCTCGAAGCTGACCAGGATGTCCGCCTCGCCGTTGGCCACCACCGGGCTGGTGGCCGGGCCCAAGATCACCGCTGACTCCACCACGCCGCCCCGCTGGGCCATGCCGTGGATCTCGCTGACCACCACCTGCTTGCCCGCGGCCAGGGCCGCGTGCCCCAGGAGGTTGCTGGCCAAGAGGTTGCCCTGACCGCCCACACCCACATTGACTATGCGCAAGGTATCCATGGCCTCCTCCTCAGTCCTTTGCCGGCAGAATGGCGTTCTCGGGGCAGATTTGGGCGCAGAGCGCGCAGCCGGTGCACTGCTGGGCGTTGATCTGCGGCCGGTCGCCCTCCAGATAGAAAGCGGGGCAAGCCACGGAGGTGATGCAGTCCCGGTGGTTCTGGCACTTGTCCGGGGACACGTGGAAAGCCCGCTTCTTCTTTGGTTGGAAGCGCCGGTGGTAGAGCATGCAGGGTTCCTGGGAGATCACCACGCTGACGCCCTGGAAGGCCAAGGCCTCTTGCACCGCCTCGATGGAAGAGCGGACCTTGAAGGGCTTGATGGTGGTCACGTGCTGCACGCCCAGGCCCCGGACCACCTGTTCCAGGTTCACCCGGGTGGTGGGGTCGCCCAGGGCCTCGCTGTCCACCCCGGGGTGGGGCTGCATGCCGGTCATGGCCGTGGTGCCGTTGTCCAGGATCACCAGGGTGAAGTTGTGGTTGTTGTGCACCGCGTTCACCAGGCCGGTGAGCCCGGAGTGGAAGAAGGTGCTGTCGCCGATGAAGCCCACCACCTTTTTGCCCGTGGCCCGGGAGATGCCCGCGGCGCTGGAGACCGAGGAGCCCATGCAGATGAGGAAGTCGGCCATACTGATGGGGGGCATGAGGCCCAGGGTGTAACAGCCGATGTCCGTGGGGAAAATGGCCCCGGAGTCGCCCACCGCCTGTTTCACCACGAAGTAGCTGGCCCGGTGGGGGCAGCCGGCGCAAAGGTTCGGCGGCCGGTTGGGCAGGCTGGGCCGGCCGGTCAGGTCCAGCTCCTGGGAATCCTTGTGGCGGAGCTTGAAGGTCTTGGCGATTACCTGGCGCACCAGGCGGGGGTTGTACTCAAAGGCCCGGCTGAGGTAGTCCGGCGGCCGCACGTCCACCGACACCTCGGGGGTCTTGTGGATCTCCTTGCCCACCACTTCCACGGTCAGGCCGTGCTC
Organism: Deltaproteobacteria bacterium; assembly: GCA_020444165.1. The sequence continues at coordinate 102,152 of JAHLLK010000009.1, forward strand.
CTGCACCAGGGCGCGCACCGCCTGCTCCATGATGGGCTCCAGCTCCTCCACGATGAGGACCTTGTCCACCGAATTCAGGAAGCGCACCAGCTTCTTTTCCGGCAAGGGATAGGTGAAGCCCAGCTTCAGGACCTTGATCAGGTTCTTGGCGTCCAGGTCGGCCACGGCGTCCAAAACGTAGTTGGTCGCGACCCCTGCGGTGATCACGCCCCATTTGCCTTTGCCGATGACCTTGTTCAGGGGCGATTTCTCGCTGACCTCCTGGGCCTTGTTGTAGATGTTCAAGAGCCGGAGATGCAGGTTGCGGCTCACCGCCGGTACGGTCACGTACTTCATGGGCGCCTTGACGAACTCGCCCTGGGTCTTGGGCTCGGGCAGGTCCGCGAACTCCACCGGCTGGCGGGCGTGGTTCACCCGGGTGGTGGTCCTGAGGAGCACCGGCGAGGCCAGCTCTTCGCTCAGGTCAAAGGCGTAACGCACCATGTCCCGGGCTTCCACCGGCCCGGCCGGCTCCAGCATGGGCAGGCCCGAAAGGCGGGCGTAGAAGCGGTTGTCCTGCTCGTTCTGGCTGGAGAACAGGGAGGGGTCGTCGGCGGTGAGAATCACCATGCCCCCGTTGATCCCCACGTAGGCCAGGGTCATCAGGGGGTCGGCCGCCACGTTGAGGCCCACATGCTTCATGGTACAGAGGGTCCGGAGCCCCGATACCGCCGCGCCGGCCGCGCACTCCAAGGCCACCTTCTCATTGGTGGAGTACTCGAAGTAGAATTTGGCCTCCCCGGGGTTGTTTTTCCGCAGGCGGTAAAGGGTGTCCGGCACCTCGGATGAGGGCGTGCCCGGATAGCAGGTGGCGAAGGCCATGCCCGCTTCCAAAGCTCCCCGCACAATGGCCTCGTTGCCCAGCAGCAAATGGCGCTGGCCACCGGCGGAACTCAACAATGGATCCATTTCAATTCTCCCGCCATGGTTTTGGGTCGCAACCACCAGCCTGGCGGCTGGTAGTTATATATTAGCTATAAAATAACTATGATGAATTTAGGCGGTAAACCGGGGCCCTGTCAAGGGAAAAGCCGGGCGTTCAGGCTGTTGACAAACAGCTTGAGGCGGGCCCTGGAGGCCCCGCCGATTCACGGCAATCTGTTAAAATCGCCGTAAATCATGCTCTTTGGCAAAACCATGGTTTTGCCAAGGAGCCGCTGACCAAGGCCAGGACGGCCCTTTGCAGCAACATGGGGGTGCCCATTGTGCAACGCCCCGTTGACAGGGAGACCCGCCTGGTGTTACCAAGGATTCCGCCTACCCAGGAAGGAGGTCCGCCGTGAGCATAAGCGTTCCCGAAACCTTGAGCCTCAACGATGGCCGGGAAGTGGGCCTGGCTTGGCTGGGTCCCCAGGACGCGGCGCCTTTTGCCGAGCTGGCCTGTGGCCTGGACGCCGACGAGCTGAACCAGCAGGACCTGAACCTGGAGGACCAGGAGGCGGTGTGCGCCTGGCTGGCCGAGATCGGCCGCACCTGTTTTCATGTGCTGGCCGCCCGGGACCCCGGCCAGGGCGATGCCCTCATCGGCTACGCCTTTTTGAAACGGGGCCGGTACTCGGCCGCCCACCGGGCCATGGTGGCCAGTCTCCTGCACCCCTCCTTCCGCAACCTTGGTTTGGGCAGCGGGCTTCTCCGGGAGGTTGCCCACTTGGGCGAAGACCTGGGTCTGATGTTTTTGGAGGCGGAAATACCGGCCAGCCGAAGGGACTTGGTGGCCTCTTACAAACGCCTGGGATTTGAGCTGAAAGCCATCTTGGAGGACTACCGGGTGGACCGTCAGGGGAGGCCCTACGACGTCATAATATTGATGAAACGGCTCTATCACCAGGTAACCCAAGAATTTCTATACCGTTACTAGCGGGTCGCCAGGTTGTGCATTATATTTGCAGCCGTTCCGTTGTGCAATCACGTTGACAGGACCGGGGCTGTGGTTTATGGTGCACAGCATCTTGTGAAGGTCATAACTTAAGAGGTCAGGCAGGACCATGGCAAAAATTATAATTATCGACGATGATCCCGATTTCACCCTGGCTACCAAGGCGATTCTGGAAGCCGCTGGCTACCAGGTGAGCACCGCTGGCGACGGCAAAGCCGGCCTGGAGGCCGTCAAGGCCCAGGACCCGGATCTGATCATCTTGGACATTATGATGGACTCCATTTTCGAGGGTTACTCGGTCACCACCACGCTGCGGGGCACCCCGGAATATATGGACTACCGGGACATTCCCATTCTCATGTGCTCCGGCGTCAAGAAAATGACCGGCGAACGTTTCGAGCTTCCCCCGGAGGCCAAGCTCGCCGAAGCTGACGACTATCTGGACAAGCCGTTCACCTCCAGCGTGCTGCTGGAGAAGGTCGCAAAGCTGCTCAAGGGTTGAGTCGGACCCCATGGTCCTCAGAACTCAACCCCATATCCTGGTCATCGATGATGATGACGTGGCCCGCGAATCGGCGGAGGTGCTCCTGACCCGGTGGGGATACCGGGTGAGCCTGGCCGACCGCGGCGAAATGGGCTTGGAGGCCCTCAAGGCGGACAAGCCGGACCTGATCCTGGTCGATCTGCAGATGCCGGGCATCAGCGGCCTCGAGGTGCTGCACCAAGTGCAGGAGATCGACCCCACCATCGTGTGCGTGATGGTCACGGGCTATGCCACGCTGCAGTCGGCCGTGGCCGCCATCAAGCAGGGGGCCTACAACTTCCTGCCCAAGCCCTTCAGCCCGGATGAGCTCAGGCTGGTGGTGGAGCGGGGCCTGGAGCGGCGCTTCCTGGCCCTGGAGACCAAGGCGCTCAAGGATGAGAAGGACCGCATGGAGGCCAACTTCGTGACCATGGTCTCCCATCAGATGCGCTCCCCCATCACCGCGGTGCGCCAGTTGTTGGAGGTGGCCGTCACCGAGGCCCTGGGGCCCTTGGGCGATAACTATAAAGATATAGTCAGCCGGGCGGTCACCCGGCTGGACGACCATCTGGCCAGCCTCAACGCTTGGCTGAACATGAGCCAGATCGCCGAGGACGGCATCAGCCAGCGAAAAGCCAAGGTGGATTTGGTCGAACTTTTGACCACCCTGGCCGACCGGGTGTCCCTGGAGGTGGAAACCGCCGGGCAGAAGCTTCAAATGGCGGAGATTCCCCCGGGGGTGAGCCTGGAGGTGGATCAGGAAAACCTGCTGGAAGCCTTGTACAACATCGCCAGCAATGCGGTGAAGTACAACCGGGAAGGTGGCGCGATCACCATCAAGGCCCTGGCGGCTCCCCACCAGGTGGACATCAGCATCAGCGATGAAGGGCCGGGCATCCCCACCGCGGAGCAGCCCTTTATCTTTGACGATTTCTTCCGTTCCAAGAGTCCGGAACTGAAGAAGAAGCCGGGCACCGGCCTGGGACTTTCCATCACCAGGCGGATCGTCAAGGCTCATCAAGGTGAAATCAGCCTCAGCTCCCGGGAGGGAGAGGGAACCACCTTCACGGTGTCCCTGCCCCGCTGAGCCCCAGGCCGGCGCGCCGCCTTTGGGGTGTTGGCTGGAGCCAGGTACGGCCTAATGTGAATGAGGTCCGGTTTCCGGCCGGACGGAAATGCTAAAGTGAGCGTCCTTGCTCGTACGGAGTGATCCCCAATGAACATGGCAAAGTGGTTGAAAGGCATCCGCTTGGCCCGCCCACCGGCAGCTGCGGCCCCGCCGGCGGAGCTGCCCGCCCCGGAACGGGTGTACCTGCCTCTCCGGCAGCATCCCGGTGCCCCGGCGAAACCCCAGGTCCAACCCGGCGACACCGTCGCCATGGGTCAGATCGTGGGCTCGTCGGAGGAGTTCGAGGCGGCCAACGTGCTCTCCTCGGTGAGCGGTAAAGTCGAAGCCGTTACCCAAGGCTTCGACTTGGAAGGCAAACCCGTGCTCACCGTGGTGGTGGCCAACGACGGAAAAGACACTTGGTGGCAGGATGAGGAAGAGGTCCCCATGCTGGCCGACGCCGGCGCGGTGGCCGGAACCCGACCCAGCCGCCTCTTGAAGCGGCTGCGCCAGGTGGGTTTGGTGCGGGCTGCGGCCCAGGGCCTGCCCCTACACGTCGAGCTTTCACCTCCCATGGCGCCGCGCTCCTACCTGTTCATGACCGGCATCCCCATGGTACGGGCCATCGACACCCTGATCATCAAGGCCGTGGACGCCGACCCGCCGGTGGCTCCCAACCTGGCCGCCTTGTCCCTGGCCAACCAGGAGCTGGCCGTGGGCGTGGCCGCCCTGGCCCGCATCGCCGGCACCCAGCGGGTGGTCCTGGCCGTGCCGGCCGGGGTGGAGTTGGGCGAGCTGCCGGCCACGGCCAAGGCCCGGGAGTGGGAGGTCGTCCCGATCAGCCAGACCCACTACCCCTTCGCGGCGGACAACCCCCTGATCGAGGCCATCACCGGCCGGGTGGTCCCCACGCCTTACGGCGAGCCGCGGGACGTGGGCGTGCTCTTGGAGCCTCTCCTCACCGCGCTGGACGTGGGCCGCATCCTCTTGAGCGGCAAGCCGGTGGTGGACCGTCTGTTCAGCGTGGCCGGCGACGTGGCCCATCCCCAGACCTTCCGGGCCCGCCTGGGCACCCCGGTCTCCGAGGTGCTGAAGGCGGCCGGCGGCCCCCAGGGCGAGATGGGCAAGGTGATCCTGGGCGGCCCCATGATGGGCCTGGCCCACTTTGACCTGAATTCGCCGGTGACCAAGCTGACCGACGGCATGTATGTGCAGGCCAAGAGCAAGATCAAACAGTTTGCCGACCACCCCTGCATCCACTGCGGGGCGTGCGTGCAGGCCTGCCCGGTCAACCTGATCCCGGCCGAATTGGGCAAACTCTGCGAATACGGGCATTACGAGGAAGCCGCGGATAAGGACCTCATGCACTGCGTGGAGTGCGGCTGCTGCGCCTACGTCTGCCCGGCCAAACGGCCCATGGTCCATTTCTTGCGCCTGGGCAAGACCGAGGTTCTGGCCAGGAGGATGGAATAATGAACGGGCAATTGCTGACAGTCTCCACCTCACCCCACCTGCTGGGCAGCCGGTCCATCCGCTCCATGAACCTGGAGTATATGATCGCCCTCCTGCCGGCCTTGTTGACCGGGTTGTACTATTTCGGCTCCCCGGCCCTGATGCTGGTGCTGATCTCCACGGGGTCGGCGGTGGTGGTGGAATACGTGATCACCCTGATCCTCAAGAAAAAGCCCGAGGTGGACAACCTGCACGCGGCCCTCATGGGCTTCATGCTGGGTCTGATCCTGCCTGCGGGCGCGCCTTGGTGGATCCCGGTGATCGGCGCGGGCCTGGCCATAGTCCTGGGCAAATTGTGCTTCGGCGGAATGGGGGCCTACCCCATGAACCCGGTCTTGATCGCCTGGGCAGCCCTCTCGCTCAGCTGGCCCGAGCACATGTCCGCCTTCGTGGACGCCACCGGCTGGGGCAGCGAGGAATGGGTGCTCACGGGCAGCCCCCTGGTGCAACTCAAGGACGATATCGGCGCCCTGCAACTGTTTGAGATGGGCAACCTCTGGAAGGGCGCGGTACCCGCGGCCATCGGCGCGGGCGGCACCTGGGCCCTCCTGTTGGGCGGGCTCTACCTGGTCTTCCGGCGCATTGTGGCCTGGCAGATTCCCCTGGGCGTCATCCTGGGCGCCGTGATCATGAGCCTGCTGGCGGCCTACACCGATCCCCGCGTCGCGGAGTTGGGCCTGGAGGGCTTCAGCCAGAACTTCGACGTGGTTCTGTTCCAACTGGCCACCGGCGGCTTGATGATCGTGGCGTTCTTCCTGGCTCCGGAACCGGTCACCAGCCCCATGACCGGGTGGGGCACCTTCCTCTTCGGCCTGGGCATCGGCTGCATCGCCATCATCGTCCGCATGTGGGGCAAGCCGGTGGACGGCGCCTACTACGGCGTGCTCTTGATGAACGCTGCCACGCCGCTTTTGGATCGGATCAAGCCCAGGGTAATCGGAAAGGTGGTAAGCGGTGCGTGATCTAATCAAAATGATCGTGGTTCTGACCGTGATCTGCGCGGTCAGCGGCGCCGCTCTGGCTCTGGTGCGGCAAGTCACCAGGGAGCCCATCGAGCTGGCCAAACTGAAAAACGTCAAGGAACCCGCGGTGAAGGCCGTGCTTAGCGGATATACCAACGATCCCATCGTGGACCGCATCTCCATCCCCATGGGCAAGGACAAGCGCGACCGCCCGGTCTTCCTCACCGTCTTCCCGGCCAAGAAGGACGGCAAGACCTATGAGGTGGCCTTCGAGTCCAGTGATTCCGGCTATCACGGCGAGATCGACGTGATGGTGGGCATCAACGTGGAGAAGAAGGATATTACCGGCATCTCCATCGTGGGCCATTCCGAAACCCCCGGCCTGGGCGCCCGCATTATCGAGCCCAGCTTCACCGATTCCTTCAAGGACAAACCTCTGGACACCGAGCTCACCAAGGACAGCATCGCCGCCCTTTCGGGTGCCACGCTGTCCACCAATGGCGTGGTCAAGGCCGTAAATAAGGCTCGGGCCACCTTTGAAGAGCACAAGGACCAGATGTTAAAATAGGGAAGGTAAGCCATGGCAGTCGGAAAAGAATTCACCAAGGGCCTGTGGGAGATGATTCCTCCCTTCCGGCTCGTGTTGGGCTTGTGCCCCACCCTGGCCGTCACCACCTCGGCGGAAAACGGCATGGGCATGGGCGCGGCCACGGCATTCGTCCTCGTGTGCTCCAACGTGCTCATCTCGCTGTTGCGCAAGATAATCCCCGGCAAGGTCCGCATCGCGGCGTTCATCGTCATCATCGCCAGCTTCGTGGTCATCGTGGAACTGTTGATGCAGGCCTACTTCTTCTCCCTTTACAACGTGCTGGGCATCTTCATCCCCCTCATCGTGGTCAACTGCATCCTCTTGGGCCGGGCCGAGGCCTTCGCGGCCAAACGCGGCCCCCTGGATTCCGCGGCGGACGGTCTGGGCCTGGGCATCGGCTTCACCATGAGTCTCACGGTGCTGGGCGCGGTGCGCGAGCTTTTGGGCAATGGCACCGTGTGGGGACACACCTTGTTCGGACCTGACTTCGAGCCCTTCAAGTTCATGGTGCAGGCGCCGGGCGCCTTCGTGGGCCTGGGCGCCATGTTGGCCTTGATCAACCTGATCAGCGCCCGGCAGGCCGCCAAGAAGAGGGAGGCCCAGAAATGAGTTTCGCTGATTACCTGCTGTTCATTGTCGGGGCCATCCTGGTCAACAACATCCTGTTGGCCAAGTTCCTGGGCAACTGCCCCTTCCTGGGGGTCAGCCGGCGCATGGACACGGCCACCGGTATGTCCATGGCGGTCATCTTCGTCATGACCATGGCGGGCATGATCACCTGGCTGGTGCAGTACTACCTCTTGGTGCCCCTGGACATCGAGTACCTGCAGACCATCGCCTTCATCCTGGTGATCGCCGCCCTGGTGCAGCTGGTGGAGATCGTGATGCAGAAGACCCTGCCGGCCCTGTACCGGGCGCTCGGCATCTTCCTGCCCTTGATCACCACCAACTGCGCGGTGCTTGGTGTGGCCATCATCAACATCAACCAGGAATATGACTTCGTGGACACCCTGGTGTTCTCCTTCGCCTCGGCGGTGGGCTACAGCCTGGCGCTCTGCCTCTTCGCGGGCATCCGCGAGCGCTTCGCCCTGGCCAAGATCCCCAAGGTGTTCGAGGGAACCGCCATTGGTCTGGTGACCGCCGGTTTCCTGGCCCTCGCTTTCACCGGTTTCTCCGGTCTCGTGGGCCACTAGTACAGGGACAGGGGGGGTGAAACTGTCTCAACAGTTTGCATGCACGGGGCCTTACGTCCCCGCAAGGAGATAGAGAAAATGTTATTCGAAGCCCTGGCAATCGGAGGACTGGGGTTGGTTTCGGCCCTGGGGCTGGGCGTGGCCTCCCGGGTGTTCGCCGTGGAGGTGGACCCCCTGGTGGAAGCCGTGGAAGAAGCCCTGCCCGGCGCCAACTGCGGCGGCTGCGGTTTCGCGGGTTGCTCCTCGGCCGCGTTGGCCATCGCCTCGGGCAAAGCTCCGGCCAACATCTGCGTGGGCGGCGGCCCCGAAGTAGGCGAGGCCGTGGGGGTCATCATGGGCGTGTCCGTGGGATTCCGCGAGCCGGACATCGCGCTGGTGGACTGCACCTATGGCACCGACAAGGCCGAACTCAAATACTTGTATGACGGAGTGCAGGATTGCCGGGCCGCGGCGCTTCTGGCCGGCGGCCCCAAGGTCTGCGAAGTGGGCTGCCTGGGTCTGGGCTCCTGCGCCAAGGCCTGCCCCTTCGGCGCCATCACCATCGGGCCGGATCACCTGCCCAAGGTGGACTCCCGGATCTGCACCGGTTGCGGTACCTGTGAGCGGGTCTGCCCCAAGAACATCATTCACCTGAACTCGGTGTCCCGGCGCATGCTGGGCTTCAACGCCAAGTACAACTGCTTGGCCCCTTGCCAGGCCACCTGCCCGGCCCAGATCGACATTCCGGGCTACATCAAGGCCATCGGCGAGGGCCGTTACGAGGACGCCGTCACCATCATCAAGGAGCACAATCCCCTGCCCTTGGTGTGCGGCCGGGTCTGCCCCCATCCCTGCGAGGATCAGTGCCGGCGCGGTCTGGACGACGATCCCATCAACATCAACCACCTGAAACGCTTTGCGGCGGACTACGAGATGTTCAGCGGCAAGCGCTTCCATCCCTACTGCCTGCCCAAGAACGACCGCAAGGTGGCCATCGTGGGCGGCGGTCCGGCTGGCTTGACCTGCGCCTACTACCTGGCCCGCATGGGTTACGCGCCCACCATTTTCGAGGCCCAGCCCTACCTGGGCGGTATGCTGCGCTACGGCATCCCCGAGTACCGGCTGCCCAAGAAGATCCTGGATTGGGAGATCCAGGGCATTCTGGACCTGGGGGTGGAAGTCAAGTCCGGCATGGCCTTGGGCACGGACTTCACCCTGGAGGGCCTGCGCCAGGAGGGCTACGAGGCCATCTTCATGGGCGTGGGCTGCTGGGCCAGCCGGTCCATGCGGGTGGAAGGTGAAGACCTGAACGGCGTGCTGCCCGGCACCGACATGCTCATCGACCGCGGCAACCTGAAGGACACCCCGGTGGGCGAGCGGGTGGTGATCATCGGCGGCGGCAACACGGCCATGGACTGCGCCCGCACCTGCTGGCGTTTGGGCGCCAAGGAAGTCACGGTGCTCTACCGCCGCAGCCGGGCCGAAATGCCGGCCAACGACATCGAGGTGGAAGAGGCCAACCACGAGGGCATCAAGTTCGTGTACCTGGCCGCCCCCACCAAGCTCATCGGCAAGGACGGCAAGCTCACCGGTCTGGAGTACATCCAGATGGAGCTGGGCGAGCCGGACGCCTCCGGCCGTCGCCGCCCCGTGCCCAAGGAGGGGTCGGAGACCATCCTCGAGTGCGACAACGTGATCTCGGCCATCGGCCAGTTCCCGGACCTGGCCTTCCTGGAAAAGGACGCCGAGGCCAAGGATCTGGAGCTGACCAAGTGGAACACCATCAACGCCAACGAGCAGGTGGGCAGCACCAACATCCCGTACGTGTTCGCCGGCGGTGACGCGGTGCACGGCGCCGCCACGGCGGTGGCCGCCATCGGCGCCGGTCGCCGGGCCGCCCGGGCCATCCACCTCTACCTGGCCGGCGAGGACAACACCCCGCCGGAAAACTGGGTGAGGGACCGCAAGGAGGTCACCACCATCGGGAACATCCCCGCGGCCGCACCGGCCGGGGCGCCCCGGGTGAAGATGCCGGAATTGAGCGTGGACGAACGGGCCAACAGCTTCATCGAGGTGGAGCTGGGCCTGACCGAGGAAATGGCCCGCAAGGAAGCGGCGCGCTGCTTGCAGTGCGGTCTTATCTGCTATCGTAGGAAAGAAGGGGCCGAATGCGCCTCCTGCGCCGGGAAGTGATGGGGAGAGCTAAAATGCAAAAACCACACAAGATGGACCGCCGTTCCTTCCTGAAGTTGGCCGGCCTGACCGCGGTGGCCGGCGCGGTGCCGGTCTTAAGCCCGGCCATCGGCTTGGCCAGCCTGGACCGCGACCACAAGGTGGCCCAGGAAACCCGCATGATGATGGGCACTTTGGTGGCCATCACCGTGGTGGACGGTTCGGCCCAGCGGGCTCAGGATGCTCTGGAGAAGGCTTTCCAGCGCATGGACTCGTTGGTCCCCGTGTTCGACCGCCACAACCCGGGCGGGCTCTTGACCGCCCTGAACCAGGAAGGCAGCCTGTCCGAGATTCCCCCGGACCTGGCCCAGGTCTGGGAGTTCAGCCGGCAGATGCATAGCCAAACCGGCGGCGCCTTCGATCCCTCGGTGGCTCCCCTGGTGGACCTGTGCAAGGACAGCTTTGCCGCCACCGGCAAGCCCCCGGCTCCCGAAGCCCTGCACCAGGCCCTGGGTCTGGTGGGCGCGGCGGGCTGGCGGGAGGGCCGCCTGGTGCTGACCAAAACCGGGGCCGCGGTCACCCTGGACGGGGTGGCCAAGGGCTTCCTGGTGGACCGGGGCCTGGAAGCGGCCGCGGCGGCCGGCGCCAAGCACGTACTCATCAACGCCGGCGGCGATATCGGGGTGCTGGGCGACCGGGCCGGCCGGCCCTGGCGGGTGGCCGTGGCCGATCCCTCCGATCCCCAGGCGCCGCTGATGACCTTCAGCATGCAGACCGGCGCCGTGGCCACCAGCGGCAACTACGAGGTCTTCTTTGACCGCGAGAAGCTGTATCACCACATCATCAACCCGGCCACGGGTCTCTCGCCGGCCCTGGACGTCAGCTCCAGCGTGCGCGCCCCCTCGGCCGCGCTGGCCGACGCCCTGTCCACCGCCTGCTTCGTGATGAAGCCGGTGGAGGCGCAGGCCTATCTGCAGAAACGGCCCCATCTGGAAGGCCTCATCATCACCAGGAGCGGCCAACGCTTCGCCACGGGAGGCTTCCAGGCCTAAACCCGCGGCTCTCTTTGGCTTACCCCCGGCCCCGGAGTTCCTCCGGGGCCGGTTTTTGGTTGCCGCCGAAAAAGAGGCCATTGCATGGTGAAACCCACTAAACGTGTTGATATTATGTCAAAAATGGCTGTGAAACATGATTACGGCAGGCAATGGCCGATGCGGGCCAAGGATGGCCCGCCAAATTGCAAGCTTCAAAAAGCTTGCAATTTGTGAGGCTTGGCAAAACCCGGGCCCCCGGCAAGCTCTGCTTGCTGGGGTGGAGTCACGTTTTTGCCAAGCCGACATTGCACGGGGCAGGAAGCCCCGTGCAATGCTCTCAAAAAGGGGCGTGCGCGTACCGTTCTCTCCGGGTCACGCTTTGGCGGGTTGGGCGAGCCCCGGCCAGGAGCTCGTGGGACCATTCCCGCGTGTCGCCCCCCTCCGGCCCAGCCCCCGGTTCGCTTTCGGGCCCCAACCCCGGTCCGGGGCTACTCCCGGCCTGGTATGATTTTTGGCATAAATGGGAGTAAATTAAACTTTTGCATTGCCTTGCATGCACAGGGCTTGGCAACATGGAGGCGTACTCCACAGCACATCTCCATTTGTAACAAGGATTATCAGCTGTCCTTCCACCGTGGAAAACGCTCGTGAATAAACTTTCAGCTAAAGGGGTGTATATGAAAGCTGTCAAACTATTAGGGTTGGCGATGTTGGCCTTGGTTCTGGCCGCGGGTTGCGCGACCACGAAAGAGGCGCATATGTCCAAAGGCCGGCCGGTGCTGGCGGATATCGCCGCCCGGGGCGAGCTGTTAGTGGGCACCGCGGCCATCATGCCGCCCCTCAGCATGAAGTCCAAAAGCGGCGCTATCATCGGGCTGGAAGCTGATATGGCCCGCAGCATGGGCGAGGCCATGGGCGTCAAGACCCGCTTTGTGGTCATGCCCTTTGCCGATCTTTTGCCGGCGCTGGAAACTGGTAAGGTGGACATGATCATCTCCGGCATGACCATGACCCCGGCCCGCAATATGAAGGTGGCTTTTGTGGGTCCCTACTTTGTTTCCGGCAAGGGAATCCTGACCAAGACCGACAACCTTCTGGCCAAGGACCCCAGCAAGCTCAATTCGCCCCAGACCCGCATCGCGGTGCTGGCCGGCTCCACCAGCGAGGAGCTGGTTAAGAAGGAACTGAGCCAGGCCTCGGTCATCCCCACGCCGGATTACGACACGGCCATCAATATGGTGCTGAACGATCAGGTGGGCGCCCTGGTGGCGGATTATCCCATCTGCGTGGTGGCCCTGCTGCGCCATCCCGGCAAGAATCTCCTGGCCGTGTTGAGCCCGCTCTCCTACGAGCCTCTGGGCATCGCTCTGCCGGCTTCGGACCCCCTGCTCCTGAACTGGGTGGACAACTACCTGGCCTACCTGGCCGGCTCCGGCATGCTGGATAACATGCAGGAGTACTGGCTGAACGATCCCTCCTGGTTGGCGGAACTGCCGTAAACCGGGGGGCCGGCTCCCGGCGGCGGCAAAGGGCCTCGGCCTGGTTGCCGCCCCGGCCTTTACGCAGCCTGAACCACCGGCAGACCTGTCCAGGTCTGCCGGTTCTTTTTTTTCCACCCGCTGCTTCCCGGGCGCCGGCCGCTTGGTTACACTTAAGATGAGGGCAGGGTGCGGGGCTGTTGGCCCCGGGGCCCAGCCCGGAAAACCGGGGGACCCGCCCCCCGGAGCAGCCCTCGGCCAGCCGGCCGGGGTCTGGCGCCGGGGAGCCGCCCGCCGCGGTCAATGCGGTCCGGGGGGGACCTTGCCCTTACCCGGAATGAATCATCCTGTCCGGGAGTTGCCAGAAGAAAGGAACGAGCATGAAAATTCGGGTTGATGCCAAAGCCACGGGCGCCGTTGCCGCCTGCCTGATCCTGTTTCTCGGGTTGACCTTGGCCGCGGGAGGCTGCGCCACCAAAGCCCAAACCGGCGGTTTGGCTGGCGCCGGAGTGGGAGCCCTCATCGGCCAGGCCATTGGCCACAATACGGCAGGGACCCTGATCGGCACCGGGGTGGGTCTCGGCCTGGGCTACATCATCGGCAACGAGATCGACAAGAAGGAGGCCAAGGACCGTTACGCCCGTGGTATGGACCCGGAGACCGGGATTTTGGCCGGCACCAAGTGGCGGGCGGTTTCCATGAACCCCATGCCCGATCCCCCCTACCAATCCTATATCTTGGAGTTCACCAATGACGGGTGGGCCAACACCACGGAAACCTTTGCCAACGGCGCGGTGACCACGGACCGCGAACGCTACCGGGTCACCGGCGACACCCTGATCTTGAACAAGCCCGGTTACCTGGTGAACGCCACCTATTTCATTGACGGCAACCGCCTGACCGTCACTTCCCACCAGTTCCAGGCGGTGTTCGAGCGGGTGACCTGGCCGCTCGGTTAGGACCTGATCTGCCGGAGCCCCGCCCGCGCGGAACCAACGGCGGGGCTCCGCCCCGGCAGGGCCGTCTCCCGGCGGACGGACGTGCTGCCGCCCGGGAGAACTTTTGCTTCTCACCGCCGTTTGTGCTTAAATCCCGAGGATCGTCGCAGCCCCTCTTTGCCATGGAACCGTAAGCTCCCGGGCCTCATACTTGGAGCCGGCGGGGATGCGCTTTTTTTCCGGGCATTTCCGGCACGCGCTGGAGCCGCTGGAAGCCAAGCTTCCCTGGGAAGGGACGTTCACAGCTTGCCATGCACAAGACCTGGATCTGGGGGGTAATTTTACTGGCCGCCACCGCCCTTTTGTGGTGGGCGGCGCTGGCCTCGCCGGCCGCGGGCCTCCTGACCCGCGAGGCAGGGGCCCAGGGAGATTCCCGCTCGCTCTGGGGCGCGGCCCTGGCCACCCTGCTCCTCTGGGGAGGCGGGGCGCTCCTCTGGCGCCGGGCCCGGCAGGACCAAGCCCGCCTGGCCTCACTCCAGCAGCAGAACCAGGCGCTCAGCCATCATCTCGCCCTTGCCGAAGCCGCCCGGGAGGCCCTGGCCGAGCGGGAAAGCTTCCTGCAAAGCGTGTTCGACGCCATACCCAACGGCATCGCCGTGGTGGACGGCGCCCAGACGGTCACCCGGGTAAACCGCTGGCTGGAGAACCGCTTCGCCCCCTGGCGGCCCCTGGAGGGCAAATCCTGGCCCGCCATCCTGGCCGCGCGCGCCGGAGCAGCCCCGGACGGCCTGCCCACCGCGGCGGCGGAGGTGGCCTCCCAGGAGGTGGCCCAGACTCCCGAAGGCTGGCTGGAGGTCAGCAGCATTCCCCACCACGACCGCTACGGCGCCTTGCAGGGCGCCATCGCCTACGTCGCCGATATCACCGAGCGCAAGCATTCGCAAAAGGAGTTGGGAGAAAAGGCCACGGAGTTGGCCGCCACCAACCAAGAACTCACCCGCATGCAGACCATCCTGCAGGTCAGCCGGGACAAGTTGAAAGGCGTGTTCGACGCCCTGGGCGATCCCATCCTGTCCGTGGCGGCGGGGGGGAAGCTGGAGTCGCTCAACATGGCCGCGGCCAAGCTGGCCGGCCGCCATCCCCGCGAGCTGGTCGTCCTGACCGTGGGGCAATACCTGGACTTGGCCCATTTGCCGGCCAACACCCGCAAGGCCTGCCTGGAAACCCTGGATACGGCCCGGCGCCTGGACCAGCGCCAATGGCGGCTGGTGGAGAGCCCGGGCCCCCAAGGCGAGGTCTTTCACGAGCTGGTGGCCACCCCCGCCGGTGGCGGGGACCCCAACCACCTGCTGACCATTTTGCACATCAGCGACGTCACCGCCTTCAAGCGCATGGAGGCCACCATCCGGCGCTATAGCGAGTCCCTGGAGGAAATGGTGGCCCAGCGCACCGCCGCCCTGGAAAACGCCAACCGGGAGCTGTTGAAGTTGGATCAGATGCGCCAGGATCTGACCAACATGGTGGTGCACGACATGAAAAGCCCCCTGGCCGAGCTGATGGGCAATCTGGACCTGCTCACCTACAGCCTGGAGAGCCCGGCAGACCGGGAGATCCTGGACATGGCCATCATGGGGAGCGATGACCTGCTCCGCATGATCATGAACCTCCTGGATATCGGCCGCCTGGAGGAAAACCGGCTGCAAGTGAACCTGGAGGAGCTTTCCTGGCCGGAGTTGGCCGCGGAGCTGCAAGGCAAATTCCGGACCCTGACCCGGCTCATGGGCCTGGAGGTGCGGCTGGTGGACCACCTGGCGCGGAGTTTTGCGGCTGACCGGGGGCTGATCTTCCGGGTCTTGCAGAACCTGTTCTCCAACGCCTTGGAACACACCCCGACCGGCGGGGTGGTCACCCTGGACGCGGCGCCGGGCGAAGAGGGAGGCGTGGTGCTGAGCGTGACCGATACCGGCCGGGGGATTCCGGAGCACGCGCATCATTTGATCTTCGAGAAATTCACCCAGGCCGACTCCTCCCAGGGCCCCCGCACCAGCACCGGTCTGGGGCTCAGCTTTTGTCGACTGGCGGTGGAGGCCCACGGCGGGCGGATTTGGTTCCATAGCCGCGAGGGCGAAGGCGCGGTATTCCGGGTGTGGCTGCCGGACCTTTCCATCGACAGGGCGGCCTTCCCATAGTAAAAGTTATATGGTTTGGAACCTATTTGCCAAACTGGGTTCCGGCCAAATCTTCTTTCCCTTACCGGCTTGAACGCCCAGGAATGTTACAGCATGACTAATCACCCCAAGTTCAAAAACATGTCCGTTTTGGTCGCGGATGATGTTTTCAAAATGCGCAATCTGATAAAGGTCATGTTGCGCCAAATGGGATTCTCCACCTTCTTCGAAGCCGGGGACGGTTTGGAGGCGGTGCAGATCCTGAGCCGCCAGAACGTGGATCTCATCCTCTGCGATTGGAACATGCCCAAGATGAAGGGCATTGACGTGTTGAAGTTCGTGCGCTCCAACCCGAACCTGGAGCAGCTGCCCTTCATCATGATCACCGGCGAGATGACTGAAGCGGTGGTGGCCGAAGCGGCCGAGACAGAAGTCGACGACTACGTGGTGAAGCCCTTCACCCTGGAGCACCTGAAAAACAAACTCACCCGGGTGGTGGACATTCATGGCGAGGTCAGACAAATTGAAGAGCATTTGGGGCGCGGCCGGGCCTACATCGCCACCAAGCAGTTCGCCGAGGCCAAGAACGAGTTCAAGGCCGCCCTGGCCGTGAACCCCAAAAGTCCCCGCACCCTCCTGGAGATCGGCCGTCTGTACGAGCAGACCGGCAACGACGTCCAAGCCAAGGCCTATTATCAGCGGGCCGTGGACCTCTCCCCCAAGTTCGTCAAGGCCATCGACGCCTTGGCCAATCTCTGTTTCACCTTGGGCGATATCCAGGGTCAAGCCACCCTGCTGGAGCAGGCCATAAAGATCAGTCCCCGCAATCTGGAGAGAAGGTTCATGCTCGGCCAGTCATTTATCAAAAGCGGCCGCTCCGATGACGCCAAGGCCTTGTTCGGCCGTATTCTGAGTGAAGCCACCAAGCAATACGCCGACATCGTGGAACGGGTGGGCGACGCCCTCTTGGAACTGGAAGCCTATGACGAGGCGGAGAAGGCCTACCAGAAGGCCCTGGACTCCAACCCCGACAGCCTGCACACTTACAACCAGCTGGGCATCGCCTTCCGCAAACAGGGCAAAACCGAGGAGGCCATTGCCAACTATCTGCGCGCCTTGGCCATCTCCCCCCAGGACGAAAACCTGCACTACAACCTGGCCCGCGCCTACTCCGAAGGCAAGCACCTGGACCAGGCCCGCAACACCCTGGAAAAGGCCTTGAAGATCAACCCCCACTTCCGGGAAGCCAAGGAGCTTTTGCAGGCCATACGGGGCTGAGGCCGGCGGTCCGGCCCATCCCTCGCCAAGGGAGGATCATGGTATTTGACGGTGTAGGCACCGTGATGCAAAAGGCCCAGGCCATCGGGGCCCGGGTGCATTTTGCCGATGGAGTGAAGGCCGAGCTGTACCCCAGGCTCAAGGTGTTCCGCATCACCGCTCCCTCGGGCCACACCTGCTCCTTGAAAAGCGTGGAGGGCGCGCCCTACCTGGCTTCGTTGTGCCAGGACGCCAGCGTGGGCCAGACCTTTGAGCGGGAGCTGGACCTGAGGCTCACGGAGACCCTGGGCCCGCCGGTGCCCCATCCCCCCCGGCCCCTGCCGGTCATCAAGGAAGTGCACCTGGTGGACCGCTACCTCTGAGCAGAGCCACCGCCCCCACCGTGGGGGCCGCTCCCCCGATCCCGGCCGGTTTACCCCACCTCATTATCCTTGGTTTCCCGTGGGTTAGCTGGGGGGGCACACCCCGCTCCCGGCGTAAATTTTCTTGCTCCGGACAGCCTCTGGGTTACACTAGAATGAGGTCGGTGCCCGCGGGGAGCCGGCCCCTGGTGCGCTCGGGGGGTAACTTGCGATCCCCCCGGCCGGGCAGCCGCGGACCGGCGCGGCGCGGGGGCGACGCCCCCCAGCGGGGACCCACCTGGTGAGGGGAACACAGTTACGCTTAAGGATGGGATAATGAGTGAATACTACGAGCGGCAAGACCTGCCGCGTTTCGCAGAAATCGGCAAGGATGCTCCGGAGTTGGCGGATAAATTTTTCTCCTACTACCAGGCGGTTTTCGCCGAGGGAGAACTGACCGAGCGGGAAAAGTCCCTGATCGCGCTGGCCGTGGCCCATGTGGTGCAGTGCCCTTATTGCATAGAAGCCTACACCACCGCCTGCCTGGAAAAGGGCTCCAGTCTGGGCGAGATGACCGAGGCGGTGCACGTTGCTGTGGCCATCCGGGGAGGGGCCTCCCTGGTGCACGGCATGCAGATGCGCAAGCTGGCGGAGAAGATGTCCCTGTAGCCCGGGCTGGCCGGCCGGCTCATCGGCTCGGGCGCGCCGGGAAAGGCTCCCCGGCAATGCCCTACCAGCCTGCTCGGCAAAAAATGAAACGACGGGCCCAGATTCTCGGCCCAACCGGTTGGTGACCGCTTATCATGGAAAACAGACCGGGAGGCCCGGCGCCACCACTTGTCGGAGCTGGATCGCGAGCTGCCCTGTGCAATCTTTCGCTCAAACCTTAGCTCATAACGGCTTGGAGCTAACCCGGGACCGGACCGAGATTTTGCAGGTCAACGTGGGCCTGGCCTGCAACCAGGCCTGCCGGCACTGCCACCTGGAAGCCGGCCCCTTCCGCCGGGAGATGATGGACCAGGCCACCGCGCGGGAAGTGGCGGCCTATGCCGAACGCGGCGGGTTCACCTCGGTGGACATCACCGGCGGCGCGCCGGAGTTGAATCCCCATACCCTGGAGTTGGTGGAGGCGGTGAGTCGCGGGGGGCGGCGCACCCTGTTCCGGGCCAACCTCACCGAGCTGGCTAGCGGCCGCTACGGGGAGCTGTTGGAGCTCCTGGTGGCCCGCCGGGTGGTGATCATGGCCTCGTTCCCCTCCCTGAACCAGGGTCAGACCGAGGCCCAGCGGGGCGCGGGGGTTTATGACCGCTCGGTACAGACCCTGCGCCTCTTGAACGACCTGGGGTATGGCCAGGAAGGCAGCGGTCTGGAATTGAACCTCATCTCCAATCCCGCGGGCGCCTTCATGCCCCCGGGGCAGGCCGCCACCCAGGAGCGCTTCCGCCGCGAGTTGGCCCGCAAATGGGGCCTGGCCTTCAACAACCTCTACACCTTTGCCAACGTGCCGCTGGGCCGCTTCCGCGCCTGGTTGGTGGCCAAGGGAGGTTATGAGGCCTACCTGGGCAAGCTGGCCGGGGCCTTCAACCCCTGCGCTCTGGCCGGCGTGATGTGCCGCAGCCTGGTCTCGATCAACTGGGAAGGCCACCTGTATGACTGCGATTTCAACCTGGCCGCGGGCCTGCCCCTGGGGGGCCGCCGCCAGCATGTGCGCGAGATGGCCGGCCCGCCGGCCGCGGGCGCGCGCATCGCGATCTCCGAGCATTGCTACAGTTGCACCGCGGGAGCCGGTTTCACTTGAGGCGGAGCCATTTCGGCCTGAGTTCAGGCCTTCTTTCGCCTGACGGAGACAGGCTGGACCAGGCCAGCCCTTCTCCCCCACGCCAGAACAGGGAGCCTCAGCCATGGCATCGCGCAGCGATGAATTCAAGCGTCAGGCCGCCGAGGCGGCATTGGATTACGTGGAATCCGGCATGGTGGTGGGTTTGGGTTCCGGTTCCACTTCCCTGTTCATGTTGGAGGGC
The DNA here is from genome assembly GCA_020444165.1 of Deltaproteobacteria bacterium. Next base: position 121,363 of record JAHLLK010000009.1, read on the forward strand.
TTGGCCCAGCGGCTGGCGGACGGCCGCCTGGTGGGGGTGCAGGGAGTGCCCAGTTCCCGCGAGGTGGAGGAGGCGGCCCGGGAGTTGGGAGTGCCTCTCACCAGCCTGGAACTGCATCCCTGGTTGGACCTGACCATCGACGGCGCCGATGAGGTGGACCCCCGTCTGAACCTCATCAAGGGCCACGGCGGGGCGCTGTTGCGGGAAAAGATCGTGGCCCAGGCTTCCCGCCGGGAGATCATCATCGTGGACGAGTCCAAGCTCTCCTCCCGTCTGGGGGAGCGCTGGGCCGTGCCGGTGGAGGTGGCGCCCTTTGGCTGGCGCAGCCAGGCCTTGTTCCTGGAGAGCTTGGGCGCCCAGGTCATGCCCCGCCAAACCGCCCAGGGCCGCTGGTACCAGACCGACAACTACAACTACATCCTGGACTGCACCTTCGGCCCCCTGGACGATCCCGGGAACCTGGCCCACCGGCTGGACGCCCGGGGCGGCATCCTGGAGCACGGCCTGTTCCTGGGCCTCACCGACCTGGTGGTGGTGGCCGGCGGCCAGGGCATCATGCGCATGCAAAACGACGAGGAGGGGGGGGTGTGGTGCTGAGGACCCGGCTCCGCCCGCCCGGCCGTGGCCCCGCAGCACGGCGCCTGGCCGGAGCCGTGCTGGTCCTCGGCTTGCTCTGGGCTTTGGCCGCGGCCGCCGCCGGGTCGACCCCCGCCGCTCCGCCCCCGGTGGACTACCGGATTTACGCCGGGCTCCTGGCCCGCCACGTACAGGACGGGGTGGTGGATTATGCCGGTTTCAAGAAAGAGGAACCCCTGCTGGACCGCTTCCTGGCCCAACTGGCCGGCCTGGACGCCTCCCAGTTGAGCCGCGCGGAGCGCTTCGCCTTTTACATCAACGCCTACAACGCCTGGACCATCAAGCTGATCCTCACCGCCTACCCCGGGGTCAGCTCCATCAAGGACCTGGGCAGCCTGTTCTCCAGCCCCTGGAAAAAGGAGTTCGTCCACCTGGACGGCCAGATCATGAGCCTGGATCACCTGGAGCACGACATCCTGCGGCCCCAGTTCGCCGACCCCCGGGTGCATTTCGCCATCAACTGCGCCTCCCGCAGCTGCCCTCCCCTGCGCTCCGAGCCCTACCAGGGGGCCAAGCTGGACCAACAGCTCGATGACCAGGTGCGGCGTTTTCTGAACGATCCCCAGAACGTCCGCCTGGAGGGCAACGTCCTGTACGTCAGTTCCATTTTCAAATGGTACGGCGGTGACTTCCGCGACGATCCCCTGGGTTTCATCCAGCGCTACGCCCAGGGTGAACTGAAAGAGCGGCTGGCCGCCCCCAAGGGTGAGTTGGAAATCGCTTATCTGGACTACGATTGGTCGTTGAATGGGAAGTAGCTCCCGGCTCCCCGCTCCGTCCCACCCGCACGGACAAGGAATCGCATGACCAAAAAATTGCTACTAATCGGGGCGGTGCTGGCGGTCATCGCGGTTTTCTGGGCCTTGGGTCTGCACCGCTATCTGAGCCTGGACTATTTGAAAGCGTCCCGGGAACAGTTCGCCGCCCTGTATGCGGCCCACCCTTTCCTGGTGGTGGGAGCCTACTTCCTGATCTACGTGACCGTGACCGCCCTTTCCCTGCCCGGCGCCGTGGTCATGACCCTGGCCGGCGGGGCCCTGTTCGGCTTCTGGGTGGGCACCCTGGTCATCTCCTTTGCCAGCACCCTGGGCGCCACCCTGGCCTGCTTTTTCGCGCGCTTCATCCTGCGGGACTGGGTGCAGAACCGTTTCGGCGCCAAACTGGCCGCCATCAACCGGGGAGTGGAGAACGAGGGGGCCTTTTACCTGTTCACCCTGCGGCTGGTGCCCTTGTTCCCCTTTTTCGTGATCAACCTGCTGATGGGCCTCACCCGCCTGCCGCTCTTGACCTATTACTGGGTCTCCCAGTTGGGCATGCTGCCCGGCACCATGGTGTACGTCAACGCCGGCCGGGCCCTGGGGGAGATCGAGTCCCCGGCGGGCATCCTGTCCCCCGGCCTGTTGATCTCCTTCGCCATCCTGGGCCTGTTCCCCCTGGGGGTGAAAAAAACCCTGGCCTGGTACCGCCGGCGCACCAACCGGCCGGCGGTGATCCGGAAAAACGAGGATAACCATGGCTAAATACGACTACGACCTGGCCATCATCGGGGCTGGCTCGGCCGGCCTCACCGTGGCCGCCGGGGCCGCCCAGCTGGGGGCCAAGACCCTGTTGATCGAGAAGGAGAAACACCTGGGCGGCGATTGCCTGCACTATGGCTGCGTGCCCAGCAAGACCCTGATCCACATCGCCCGGGTGCGCCATCTCATGCAGACCGCGGGAGATCAGGGCCTGCCCGCGGTGGAGCTGCCGCCGGTGGACTTCCGCTTGGTGTCGGGCCGCATCAAGGAGGTCATCGGCGCCATCCAGGCGGGTGACTCGGTGCAGCGCTTCTGCTCCCTGGGGGCCCAGGTGGAGTTCGGCAGCCCGCGCTTTGTGGATGACCACGCGGTGGACCTGGGCGGCCGGACCGTCAGCGCCAGGCAATGGGTGCTGGCCACCGGCTCCAGCCCTTCCCTGCCGCCGGTGCCGGGCCTGCACGGCATCGCTCCCCTGACCAACCGGGAGATCTTCTACCTGGACCGCCTGCCCGCCTCGCTTCTGGTGCTGGGGGCCGGTCCCATCGCCATCGAGATGGCCCAGGCCTTCAACCGCCTGGGCGCCAAGGTCACCGTGGTGCAGCGGAGTGGGCAGATCCTCTCCAAGGAGGACGCGGACTTGGCCGGGGTGGCCCAGGAAATCCTGGCCCGGGAGGGCGTGGGGTTCCTTATGAACACCAAGGCCGAGAGCGTGGTGGAGGCCGACGGGCAAAAACAGCTTACCGTGGTTCGCCAGGACGGGACCCGCGAAGTCCTGACCGCCGAACAGATCCTCGTGGCCTTGGGCCACGCGCCCAACGTGGCCGGCCTGGACCTGGAAAAGGCGGGAGTGGAGTTCAGCCCCCGGGGGATCAAGGTGGATGAGCGGCTCCGCACGAGCCAGAAGCACATCTACGCGGCCGGTGACTGCATCGGGGCTTACCTCTTCACCCATGCCGCGGGATACGAGGGCGGGGTGGTGGTGGCCAACGCCATCTTCCACCTGCCTCGCAAAACCGACTACACCTGGCTCCCCTGGTGCACCTACTGCGAACCGGAGCTGGCCTCCCTCGGGATGAACGAGAAGCGGGCCCGGGAAGCGGGGGTGCCCTACACCGTGTGGAGCGAGGATTTTGCCCACAACGACCGCAGCCTCACCGAGGGCTTCCGCGAAGGCCGCTTGAAGATGCTGTTGGATGACAAGGAGCGGATCATCGGGGTGCAGATCCTGGGCCCCCACGCCGGGGAGCTGTTGAACGAGTGGGTGGCCGTGGTGCAGGGCGGCGTGAAGCTCTCCACCCTGGCCGGGGCCATGCACCCCTACCCCACCCTGGGCGAAATCAGCAAGAAGACGGCCGGCGGACCCCTGGCGGCCAAGCTGTTCTCCTCCACGGTGAAAAAAGGCTTGCAGCTTTTCTTCAGCACCCGGGGCCGGGCCTGCTCCCTGCCCCCGGATCTGCCGTAGTCCCCCGGGCCCCGGGGCCTGCCGTAGGCCCCCGGCCACCGGCTCCCGCTCCCGACCCAGTTCGGCCCGCCGCGGAATTTGCCGCGGTGGGCCTTCGCGCCTCCCGGCCAGCCGCCGTAACCTCGCGCAGAATCAGCTTGACTGGCCCAACCCCGCAAATTGACAATGGCGGAGGACTGCCCCCAGTCTCCCAACCACGCCAAAATAGCGAGAGGTCTCCCATGATGGTGATCTATGTTCTCCTGGCCTTGGCCCTGGGCGCGGCGGCGTGGGCCGTCCTGATCTATAACCGGTTGGTCCGCAACAAAAACCTGGTGGCCGAGGGCTGGAGCGGCATCGACGTGCAATTGAAGCGCCGCGCGGACCTCATCCCCAACCTGGTGGACACGGTCAAGGGCTACATGGCCCACGAGCGGGGGGTGCTGGAAGACCTCACCCGGCTCCGGGGCGAGAGCCTGGCCGCCCGCGAACCGGCCGACCGCCAGAAGGCGGAGCAAGCCCTGTCCGGGGCCCTGGGGAACATCATGGCCCTGGCCGAGAACTACCCCGACCTCAAGGCCAGCCAAAACTTCCTGGAGGTGCAGCAGGCCCTGGCCGAGGTGGAGGACCAGATCCAACTCTCCCGGCGCTACTACAACGGCGCGGTGCGCGAGATGAACATCCTGGTGGAGTCCTTTCCCAGCAAAATCATCGCGGACTACTTCGGCTTTCAGACCCGGGAGTTCTTCGAGCTGGAAAACCCGGCCGACAAGGCCGTGCCCACCCTCAAGTTCTCTTGAGGCCCGCCATGAAGAAAGCCAGCTTGTTTTGGTGTTTGGCCGCGTTCTGGGCCGTGGCCTCCCTGGGGGCGGCCGCGCCGGCCCGGGCCGAGAACGAACGCATCCTCTCCTTTGACACCCGCATTGCCGTGCATGCCGACGCCAGCCTCACGGTCACCGAGGTGATCAAGGTGGCAGCCCTGGGCCGGGAGATCAAAAGGGGAATCTATCGTGACATCCCCAAAACCTCTTTTGCCGACCAGGCGGGCCACCGGAGCAAGATCGACTTGTCCGTGGAGGAGGTGCTGAAAAACGGCGCAAAGGAACCGTATCACGAGGAGAGCCACGGGGACGGCATCCGCATCTACATCGGCCACAAGGATGTTTTCCTCCCGGCCGGGATCTACGAGTACACCCTGGTCTATCGGGTGGAAGGGGCGCTGGGCTACTTCGACAAACAGGACGAGATCTATTGGAACGCCACCGGCGACCAGTGGGCCTTTCCCATCGAATGGGCCCGGGCGGTGGTGGTCCTGCCGCCTGGCGTGCATTGGACCCAGTACGCGGCCTACACCGGCTTCCATGGCGACAAGGGCCAGAACTTCCAGGTGGACGCCAGCCAGCCCGGACAGGTGGTGTTCACCACCACCAAGGCCCTGATCCCCGGTCAAGGCCTGACCGTGGCCGTGGGCTGGCCCAAGGGGGTGGTGGCCGGCCCCGGCGCCTATCAGCGCTTCGCAGCCTGGCTGGCGGGGCTTTCCCCTTGGATGCCCGCTTCCCTGGCCTTTTTCCTGCTCCTGGCCTACTTCCTGTGGGCCTGGTTCAAGGTGGGCCGGGACCCGGCCAAGGGGGTGGTCATTCCCCTGTACACCCCGCCTTCCGGACTTTCGCCGGCGGCGGCCCGCTACCTGAGCCAGATGGCCTATGACGACAAGGCCCTTTCCGCCGCCCTGGTGAGCCTGGCGGTCAAGGGCTACCTGACCATGTCCGTGCCGAAGAAGGGCACCTATGTGCTGGAGAAGACTGGCCGGGCCCAAAAATCTCTCTCGGCCGGGGAGTTGGCCCTGGTGGGCAAGATGTTCGGCTCTTCGCGGAGCGTAACCCTGGGCAAGACCACCAACAAAAAAGTGCGGGACGGCAACGAGGCCCTGAAATCCGCCCTGAGCCACGAGTATGAGGGAGCCTATTTCAAGCTCAACAGCCGTTACTTCGTGGGCGGGCTGTTCCTCACCGTGTTGCTTTTGGCCGGCCTGATCTGGGTGTTCGCCCAGAACGAGGATTACCAGGCCCAGATCGTGCTCACCATCATGGGGGCGGGTTTCTTGGGCTTGGTGTTCAGCGTCCTTTACGCGCTCATTCGTAGCGTTAAGGCGGGCAGGGTGTGGCGCACGCTGCCCATTGCGGTTTGGACCCTGGGCATCATAGCTTTTTCCTACGTCATCTTCGGCGGCCTGCCTGAACTCTTGGGCTACATGTCCCCGGTGTTCTGCTTTTTCATTCTGGGGATCGTGGTCCTGAACGTGTTGTTCTTTCATCTGATCAAGGCCCCCACCCTGAAGGGCGGCCAGATTCGCGATCAACTGGAGGGCTTCAAGAGGTACCTCTCCGTGGCGGAAAAGGAGCGCCTGGAGCTGTTGAACGCCCCAGAGGAGACCCCCGAGCTGTTCGAGCGCTATCTCCCCTATGCCCTGGCCCTGGAGGTGGAAAACACCTGGGCCGAGCGCTTCAGCGCGGTTTTGGCCGCTGCCAGCCAGGCCGAACGGGGCTATAGCCCCTCGTGGTACTACGGCGATGGCGGCTTCCACGGCCCCACGGACTTCACCCGCAGCCTCACCCGCTCCCTGGGGGCCTCGGCCGCCGCGTCCAGCGCGGCGCCCAGTTCCTCGGGCGGGGGCAGTGGCGGCGGCGGAGGGGGCGGCGGCGGCGGCGGGGGTGGCGGCGGGGGCGGCTGGTAGCGGCCGCGGCCCTTGGCCCCACCCCGGAACTTGGTTTCTGTTGCCCCCGATTCACACGAGGAATTGACCATGGCCCGCACCTTCACCCGCTCCCGCTTTGCCGCCCCCCGCCTGGGGTGGCTCTTGGTCGTGCTCTGGCTCCTCGGGGCCCTGGCCTGGGCCGGCTGCGCCGGTCCCACCCCCACCGGGCCGGAGCCCGCGCCCCCCACTCTCAGCTCCTGGCAGGACGGCCCGGCCAAGGAAGCTATCCGTAAACTGGTGGAGCAAGTGAGCCGGCCGGGCTCGCCGACCTATCTGCCGCCGGCCGCGCGGGTGGCCGTGTTCGACAACGACGGCACCCTGTGGATCGAAAAGCCGCAGTACATCCCCACCCTGTTCGAATTTGACCACATCCTCCGTCGGGCCGCCGCCGAGCCCGCCCTGCGGGAGCAGGAGCCCTACCGGGCGGTGCTCAACCACGACTTCAAATCCCTGTTGCACCGTCCGGTGCTGGACATCGTCAAGATGTTCTATGCCACCCATGACGGCCAAACCCAGGCCGCTTATGAACAGGAAGTGGACCAGTTCTTCCGCACGGCCCGGCATCCCCGCTACAAGCGGTCCTACCTGGACCTTACCTACCTGCCCATGGTGGAGCTTCTGAGCTTTCTCACGGCCCACGAGTTCCAGGTGTACATCGTGACCGGCGGCGAGGTGGATTTCGTGCGCGCGGTTTCCCCGCAAATCTACGGCATCCCCGTGGACCGGGTGGCGGGCAGCTACGTGGCCTACCAGTACCAGGAGACGGACGGCGGCCAAATCGTGCGGGGCGGCTTGGTCTCCTTCAACGTGGAGGCGGCCAAGCCGGCCAATATCCAGCTCTTCATCGGCCAGCGGCCGGTGCTGGCTTTTGGCAATTCCGACGGCGACCTGGAGATGCTGGCCTACACCGCGGGTCGAAAGGGTCCCTCACTCAGCCTGCTGCTTTTGCATGACGACGCCGCCAGGGAGTACGCCTACCAAAAGGGGGCGGAAAAGGCCCTGGACACGGCGCGGGAACGGGGCTGGTCCGTGGTGAGCATGAAAAACGACTTCCGCAAGGTCTTTGCCTTCGAACCCTAGCAGGATGTTGAAAAAGTCCCTCCATGGTCTTTTTCAACCAAACTTGACAAAAGCGTGGTTTTGTCAAGTTTACCAAATTGCTTGCTTTTTCAAAGCCACGCAATTTGGCGCGCCATCCCCGGGGTCC
>JAHLLK010000107.1 GCA_020444165.1 Deltaproteobacteria bacterium
TGATCTTCCTGGTGGGCTTCGTGCTGGACTTCATCGAGATCACCTTCATCCACGTACCGGTACTGGTGCCCATCCTGATCCAGGACTTCCATTTCGACCCGGTATGGGTCTGCATCCTCTTGGCGGTGAACCTCCAAACCTCGTTCATGACCCCACCCTTTGGATTTTCCCTGTTCTATCTCAAGGCCGTAACGCCCCCAGAGGTGCAAACCGGGCACATCTACCGGGGCATCATCCCGTTTGTGGCCTTCCAATTGTTGGGGCTGTTGATCGTGGCCCTATGGCCCGAGCTGGCCACCTACCTGCCCAAGGTGGTCTACACCAACTAACCGGCGCATAGCCGCTAACCGGAGAGGTTGGAACATCGGTCTCTTAGCTAAATGGACTTCCATTCCCGGCATTGCCGCGCGGGCCCAGGGGTTGGCGCGCGGGGCCGCCGGGTGGCAGGGGGTTTTGTCTGGTCAAGGGCCGGAGCCGGCGTGAGCCTGGGTTCCGGCCCTTGTCGCTTTGCAACCCAAGGGAGGTTAAGGCATGAAAAGACGTGATTTCCTGAAGAAGGCCGGCACCACCGCCGCGGTGGCCACGGCGGCCACTGTGGTGAATGCACCGTTCGTGCATGCCGCCAAGGAAAAGAAGATCAAGTGGAAAATGGTGACCACCTGGGCGCCCAAGGCTCCATACCTGCAAACCGGCGCCGAGCGTTTCGCCGACCGGGTCAAGGAGCTAACGGGCGGCAAATTCGAGATCCGCGTCTATGCCGGCGGCGAGCTGGTGCCCAACTTGGAGACCTTCCAGGCGGTTTCCACCGGGCAGGTGGAGGCGGGGTCCGGCGCCTCCTATTATCAGGCGGGCAAGGAGCCGGCGGCGCAGTGGTTCGCGGCCGTACCTTTCGGCTTGAACGCCCAGGGCATGGGCGCCTGGCTGTGGGCGGGCAACGGCCTGAAGCTTTGGGAAGAGACCTATGCTCCCTTTGGCGTGATCCCGCGGCCCTGCGGCAACACCGGCGTGCAGATGGGCGGCTGGTTCAACAAGGAGATCAACAGCATCGATGACTTCAAGGGCCTGAAGATGCGCATCCCCGGCCTGGGCGGCAAGGTCGTGGCCAAAGCCGGCGGCACGGTGGTGCTCTTGGCCGGCGCGGAGATCTTCACCAGCCTGGAACGTGGCGTCATCGACGCCACTGAGTGGGTAGGCCCGCTCTTGGACAGCCTCAAGGGCTTCTACAAGGTCGCCAAGTATTATTACTACCCCGGCTGGCACGAGCCCGGCACGGTTTTGGAGAACATTTTCAACAAGAAGGCCTATGAGGCGCTGCCCAAGGAGTACCAGACCGTCCTGGACGTGGCCACCTATGAGACTTGGCCCTGGATGCTCTCGGGCTTCGAGGCCGACAACGGCGCGGCCCTGGAGGAGCTGATCACCAAGCACGGGGTGAAGCTGGTGCGTTTCCCGGAAACGGTGATGGACTCCCTGAGCAAACTTTCGGCCGAGGTGCTGGAAGAAGAGGCGGCCAAGAGCCCCATGGCCAAGAAGGTCAACGAAGACTTCAAGGCCTTCAAGGTGCAAGTCGGCAGGTGGGGCGAGGTCTCCGAGAAGGCCTACTACGACCTCATCATGGCGAAGTACAAGTTGAGTTAAACGGTTCCCGGCCAGGCTCGGGCTCCCGGGCCGGAGCCCGGCCCAATCCTTGTTTAGCCCCGCCGGGGCGGTTGCGGCCGCCCCGGCGGTTTTGGGAGAGCCCGGCGGCTGGTGATAAGGAGGAGATCACCGCTCCCAGAGGGGGACGGCGAAGTCAGCCCGGCCGCGCCCCCATCCCGGCCCGGGGGAGCGGCAGACGGGCCGCCCCAGTCCTCCCGTGCGCGGAAACCGGATTCCCAGGCCCGCCAGGCTCATTTCAGGCATCATTTGGAAGTGTTGGGCCGATGTTGCTTTTGGAAAAAAAATCCACCCAGGCCGGGCGCCTCTTGGTACACTTCTCCTGTATCACCGGGACCAAACCGGCCAACTCTGTCCCCCCAACCCGCTCCGGCTCGCTCCCGGGCGCGGTCCGCTCCGCCGCAGTTGTCTATTAATAGCTAAAGCTGTATTGAGTCTTACCGAGGCCGTATGCTGTTCCGCCGTTCCAGTGCCCCTCGCGCAAGGTTCGCCTTGCCCGGCCCCCGGCGTTCTCCCCCGGTCCCGGCAGGTTGCCGCCGCCTCTTTCACAATCTTTTATCATCCTTGCCCATAGCGGCCTTCCTGCTGGCTTCCGAAACCGAACGCATCAGGGATGCCAATCCCGCAGCTTGCCGGCTCTATGGCCGCCCCCGCGGTGAGCTGACCCGGCTCTCCTGGACCCAGCTGGCCTCGCACCAACCGGGCTCAGCGGACGCCCGCCCCGCCGGCCCCACCACGGAACTGGTCATTCACCGGTTGGCCGATGGAGCGCTCCGGCCCATGGTGGTGCACCGCCGCCCTTGGCGGCTGGGCCGGGAGCCGGGCTGGCTGGTTCTGGTACACCAAGCCGCCGGAGGGGCAGGGGCGGCCGACTTCCCCGCCGGTTCCCCCGGCCGCTTCGCCGACGAAGCAGGTTTTGGCGAGCAGGTGTGGAGCCTTTTGGCCGACGGCTTGGGCCAGGCGTATAGCCAGGCCTCGCCCTTGAAGCCGGAAGTGGAGCGTTTTTCCTCCGGGCTGGACCGGTTTTGGGAGGACTCCCCCGGGGAGCTGGACGCGGGGCCCGGCGGCTTTGGCGAGGCAGGGCTCTTGGCGGAACGTGCGTCAGGCCCCAGCCTCCTGCCCGACGCTCCACGGCACGGGCGGCCCGTCTTACGGGAGGACCGGGCGGCCCAGCCCGGCGGTGGGGTGTGGGCGGGGAGAGAGGTCCGCCTGCCCCCGGCCTCTGACCTGGGGGCCGCGTCCCCGGCGACGGAAATGGGCCCGGAGTCCACCGCCTGGCAGGAGGGCCAGGAAGCGGCCTGGCTGTGGCCCGCGGTGCTGGAAGACCCTGGCAGCCCTCTGTTGGTCACCGACGGGGACGGAGTAATCACGGCCTGGGGCGGCGGGGTCGGCCGCCTGTTGGGATATCCCGCGGACCAGGTGGTGGGCCGCAAACTGGATGCTCTTTTCCCCGCCAATCAGCGGCGGCAGATCGCCCAGGTTTACCGGCGGCTGCAAGGCCTCACCGAAAGCCTACGCCTGGAGCTCCCGGGGCGGACCCTGGACAACCGCGTCAGGCAATTGGCCCTGAGCTTCTCGCGGCTGCGACAAGGCCAGCTCATCCTGGTCCACCTCACCACCTGCACCCCGAGTTCCCGCAAGCCCCCGCCACCCTGCCCGGACTCGCCGGAGGAGGAAGCGGAGAACCGCCACGCGCAGAAGATGGAGGCCTTGGGCACCTTGGCCGGCAGCATCGCCCACGACTTCAATAATCTCCTGGGCAGCATGATCGGCTTCACCGAGATGGCCCAGGATGACGTGCGCCACGACGACCCGAGCGGCGCCCTGGAGAATCTGGCCGAGGTGCTGGCCGCGGGCCGGCGGGCCCGCGACCTCATCAACCAGATTCTCACCTTCAGCCGCCGGTCCAAGCAGAAGAAGGTGTTGGTGCCGCTCCGGCGGGTGGTGCAGGAGACCATGAAGTTCCTGCGGGCCTCCTCGCCCAGCACCATCGAGTTCCGCCAACGGCTGGGGGCGTCCGACCGGCTGGTCCTGGGCGACCCGGGCCAGCTCCAGCAACTGGTCATGAACTTGGGGGCCAATGCGGTGCACGCCATGCAACTTGGCGGCGGCGAACTTACCTTGACCCTGGAGCCGGTGACGCTGCCCCAAACCAGCGCCGCGGAGGCCCTGGAAGCCGAGGCGCGGGAGTACCTGCTGCTCACCATCATGGACACCGGCAGCGGCATCCCTCCGGAGTTGTTGGACAAAATATTCGATCCCTTTTTCAGCACCAAGAAGCGGGGCGAGGGTACTGGCCTGGGTTTGTCCGTGGCCCACGGCATCGCCAAAAGTCACGGCGGCAGCATCAAAGTGCACAGCACCCCGGGAGCCGGTACCATTTTCGAGGTGTACCTGCCGGTGTTCGGGCACGGTGAGCTGCCGGAACCGGCCGAGAGAACGGAAATCCCCAAGGGAGAGGGCCGGATTCTCCTGGTGGATGACGACGCCCAGCTTTTGGCGGCCTGCCAAGCCATGTTAAGCTCCCTGGGTTATCAGGTGCGGGCTGTGAATGACTCGGCCGAGGCTCTGCGGGCCTTTTGGCGCAAGGGACAGGAGTTCGACTTGGTGCTGGCGGATCAGACCATGCCGCACATCACCGGCCTGGAACTGGCGGAGGAGATCTTGGGTCTGGACCCCACCTTTCCGGTGGTGCTGATGACCGGGTATCCGGACCAGGCCTTTTACGATAGGGCCGCCAGGCTGGGGGTGGAGGAATGTGTGGTCAAACCTTTGGAGCGGGCCGATCTGGCCCAGGTGGTCCGGCGGGCCCTCACGGCCTCGGAAACTCGCCGGCAGCCAGGCCTGAGCACGCGGGAGTAGCATGGCGCGGGTTTTAATAGTTGATGACGACGAGCAGATGTGCCGCCTCTTGGCCAAAAAAATCAACCGTATGGGGCATGAGGCCGAGTATGTGATGACCCTGGGGCAGGTGCTGCCCGCCGCGGAACAAGTTTTGCCGGACGTGGCCTTCATGGATGTGTTCATGCCCGACGGCAATGGGCTGGAGATGTTGGCCGCCCTGCGCAACTGCCCTTCGGAGCCCGAGGTCATCATCATCACCGGCATGGGCGACCCCGACGGGGCGGAAAAGGCCATCAAAAGCGGGGCCTGGGACTACGTGGAAAAAGGGGCCTCCCTGGAGGACCTGGTGCTGCCCCTGACCCGGGCCCTGCAATACCGCCAGGAAAAGCTGGCCTCGCGCCCCCTGGTGGCCCTCAAGCGGGAGGGCATCGTGGGCAACAGCGCCTCCATGCAGGCCTGCCTGGATCTCCTGGCCCAGGCAGCGGCCTGTGACGCCAACGTGCTCATCTCGGGCGAGACCGGCACGGGCAAGGAGCTGTTCGCCATGGCCCTGCACCAGAACAGCGCCCGGACCGGCCGCAAATTCGTGGTGGTGGACTGCGCGGCCTTGCCGGAGACCCTGGTGGAGAGCCTGCTCTTTGGGCACGAGAAGGGCTCCTTTACCGGGGCGGATCAGACCCGCCAGGGCTTGGTGGCCCAGGCCCACGGCGGGACCCTGTTCCTGGACGAGGTGGGCGAGCTGCCCCTCAGCATGCAGAAGAGTTTTCTCCGGGTGCTGCAAGAACGTCGTTTTCGGCCGGTGGGCGGGCAGACCGAAATCCACAGCGATTTCCGCTTGGTGGCCGCTACCAACCGCGATCTGGACCTCATGGCCGCCCAGGGCGGCTTCCGCTCGGACCTCCTGTTCCGCTTGCGGGCCCTGCAGATCGACCTGCCCCCCCTGCGGGAGCGCCGCGAAGACATCAAGGAGATGGCCCTGTTCCAACTGGCCCGGCTCTGCGAACGCTACGGCACCGAGGTCAAGGGCTTCACGCCCGATTTCCTGCAGGGGCTCTTGCCCTATTCCTGGCCGGGTAATGTACGGGAGCTGATCGCGGTGATCGAGCACGCCATCGCCGCGGCCGGCGCCTCGCCCACCTTGTTCCGCTGCCATCTGCCGGAAAAGATGCGCATCGACCTGGCCCGCTCCGCGGTGAGCACCACCACCCGCAAACCCGAGCCCCTGCCCTCGGAGGCGGCTACTCCCGTCACCTTGCCGCCCTTGAAGGAGTTGGTCAAGGCGGAGACCCAGCGTTTGGAGCTGTGGTACCTGAAGGAACTTTTGGAAAGAGTAGGCGGCAGCCTGGAGGAGTGTTGCCGGGTATCGGGCTTATGTCGCAGTGTTCTTTATGAAAAGCTTCGCCAGCACGGACTCCGCCGCCTGAACTGATCTGTCCGGGTTTTCCGGATGGTGGCGTTCTATTCCGGTTTTTTCGGACGAACGTCCTGATAATTTGGACAGCCCCCCTGTTTCCCACCAGGGCCACCGGCCATCACCTGCGCCCCAGTATGCTTTTTAGTCATACATTTTTAGGCACTTGCCGTTTTTCAGCTTATTTATCAACAAAGATCATGGTTTGGCACCAGCCTTGCTTTATAGCATGGCAAGACCTGGGCACAGGATAATCAGCCAGATTTCACAGCTTGCTCGGCGACCCCGGCTCAACAACGGCATCATCAACTTGCTCGCACAACTGGTAACGACACCTAAGCTTTATCATCAAGTATCGGCATCTTGAATCTTCAGTGTGACTTTGCATCGGGATTTCGCATCTTGCTCGTACAACCGGCGGCATCAACAGGCAGCCACAACTAGCTTCGACAGCCAGGGTCCACAACGTGATCGACAGCGTGAAGGAACAACCAGCTTAGTCATCATGCTCGCACAACGTGATCGCACAACTTGAAGGAACAACCAGCTTAGTCATCTTGCTCGTACAACGTGATCGGCAACTAGAGTCATCAGCAGATTAGGCAACTTGCTCGCACATCCTGCTTGACTGAGGTCGTGAGGTGAAGGGGGAGGCTCCAGCTTCGCCGCATCTCGAAAAAAGAAGGATTTTGGTCCCCCTCCGGGCGCATACACCCGGAACCCTCAACTGGCGACGCCCGGAGGGTGGCCCGAATCTTTCCGACTCCGAGCCTCCATCCCTGGCCCAGGTTCGGCAACCGGGCCCTTTTCCGGGCAACCGCAACTTTGTGACCCCCCGAGTGTTTGCCCGGAAAGGGGCCCATCCCTTTTCTCGGACGTAATGTTTTGAACAGCCATGCCGCCACTCCGCCTCCCGGCGAAACCCTGGACGATCTCCTGTTTCAGCTGGGGCGTCTCCAGCGCAATCTCGCCCATACCTCCCGTCACCTGGAGAACGAGTCCTCCGCCGAGGGCCTCACGGCAGACCTGACCCGGGCCTTGGCCATGTTGGTCTGGGATTTCGAATGCCTGTGGCCTGCCTGGCTGCACCAGGCCCGGCGATTGGGCGCCGATAGCGAGGTGATGGACCAATTGGCTGACCAGATGGCCGCTCTGAAGAGCCTGCTGGCCTGGGCAGCCCCTCCCTCTTGCCAATAATCCCGCTACCACAGCCTCTTGGCGTCCCTGCCCCCCCTTGGTCCACCCAGCTTTGTGGTATATTGGGAAGAGCCGTCCCTTCCCGGCTCGGTCCGGGACGGCACTCTCCGCCAGATGGCGGCCGGCAAGGCGACGGACCAGCGACAACCGCGAGGCGTAGTCCAAGCTGCGGCGGGGTTGGAGCGCCGGCCCGGGTGCGGCCGGCGGGCATCTGACGCAGGCGGACACGTCCGGTCTGCCTGAAATATCCGGGTTAACCGGCCCCTCTCTCCGGAAGAACAGGTGAACTCTCCCCCTCCCGCAGACAAGCTCCGGTCCCACGCGGCAGAATTGGCCTCCATGGCCAAGGGTTTGGCCGATGAGAACCGTCTGCGCATCCTCCTCAGCCTCGCCGGCGGGCCCAAGGCGGTGTCGCGGGTGGTGGAGGAGATCGGCCTCAGCCAGCCCCTGGTGTCCCACCATTTGAAGGAGCTGAGGCGGGCCGGCTTGGTGCAGGTGGAACGGCGGGGGCCGTTTATTTACTACGAAATGGCCGGCCCTCAACTGTTGGAGGTGCTGGCCACCCTCTTGGAGCTGGGGAGGCCGGAAACCCGCAAGGCCGACAAAGGATAGCGACCATGTTGGAAAAAGATATCGTGCGCGCCCTGAGCGCCCTGGCGCCAGAACGGGCCATCGAGGTCCTGCGCGAGGCTTTGGGCTCCGTGCTGCACGGGCTGGAGGACGAGGAAAAGGAGAAGCTGATCCTGTCCCTCTTTGGCCCGGCCGGCCATGACGAGGTCTCCAGCATGGTGCACTATTGACTGGCCGAATGCCTGGGCGAAGGTGTCGACCCTGAAAGCATGTGTCAAAGCCTGGTGAGCAAGCTGGCCCAATCGCGCCAGTTGAAAGCGGTCACCGTGCCGGAGATCCTCGTTCTGTTCGAGGATTGGATGGAAGAGCTGGAGCTGGAGGCTTTGGAGCGTCTGGCGGCCAAGCCCGACCACACTCCCCTCACCCTGGCCGACGACTTGGGCCTGTCCGTGGCCGGGGCCCAGTTCATCCTGGAAAAGCTGAAGAACGAGGCCAAAGCCTAGCTGCCCAACACCCGGCCCGTCCCCCCGGACGGGCTCCCTCCCCGGGCCGGGTCCCCGGCCCGGCTCAACCCTCCTGCCCCGTCCGGGCCAGCTTCTCGGCGCTCTCGATGACCCGCATGCGTCGCCATTTGCCGGTGTGGAAGCGGTACCAGAATACCGTGCCCAAAACGGCCACGTAGCCGGTGAGGCAGGCCCAAGCGGCATAGAGCCCCCCGTGCCACACCTCCAAGGTCAGATAGAGGGGCAGCGCCATGACCCCCAGGGAACAGGCGCCTTGGGCCAAGAGCACGAACCAGATGTCGCCGGCCCCCTTGAGGGCGCCGGAGTAGATGATCGCCAGGCCGTCGAACAGGGTGTACAGGGCCACGAAGCGCAGCACCACCACCCCCACCGCGGTGATCTCCGCGAACTCGGCGGGATTTTGGCTGCTGGCTCCGAAAAGGGCCAACAGCGGGTGGGGCGCCAGCACAAACGCCGTCCCCACCAGGCCCATGTAGCATAGAGTTATGTGCAGGGTGCTGGCCGTGGCCCGGGCCCCCTCTTCCGGCCGTCCCGCCCCAATGGCCTGTCCCACCAGGGTGGACACCCCGATGGAAAACCCGATCATGGGCAGAAAAGCCACCATGTTCAGGGCCAGCACCACGTTGCTGGCCGCCAGCTCCACCGTGCCCAAACGGCCCACCATGAGCACGAACACCGTGAAGGCGAACACGTCCAGGAAGAAATGACCCCCGCCGGGAAAGCCGAAACGCACCAGGCGCCGGAAGATCTCCGGGTGCCAGCGCCAGCCCGACAGGACCCCGAACTCTTGCTCATTGCGGCGGTTGAAGATCAGGGCCGCCAAAAGGACCACGATCAAGGCTTCGGCCGCCACCGTGGCGATGGCCGCGCCGGCCACCCCCAGCTCGGGAAACGGCCCCGCCCCGAAGATGAGCGCGTAGTCCAAGGGAATGTTCAGCGCGGCGGCCGAGAGATGGACCACCATCACCGGCCGGGTGAGCCCCCGTCCCGAGAAGAAGCAGGACAGGGCCGTGGAGAGCACCACAAAGCCCGCGCCCAGGATGCAAATCTTGAAATAGACCGTCTCCAGCACCCTCACCCGCGGCGGATGGGCCACCCAGGCAAACAGGCCGTCGGCCAGGAAATAGAAGCTGGCCAGCACCAGCCAGGCCATGAGCGCGAAGTGGATGCCCTGCCACAAGGAAGCGCCCACCCGGCGGTACGCCCCGGCTCCCTGGTACTGGGCCACGAAGACGTTGACGTAGGCGGCCACGCCCATGAACAAGGCGATGAGCAGAAAGCAGGCCACCCCGGCCGGCAGGGCGGCGGCGATGGCTTCCAGGGAGTAGTTGCTCAGAAAAACCCGGTCGGTGAACTGCATCACCGTGCTGGAGGCCATGCTGACCACCAGGGGCAGGCTGATCCGCAATACGTCGCGATAGCCCTGAGGCTCACGCCAACGGGCGAACATCCGTTTTTCTCCTTATGGTGAATTATGGCAGGAAGCCTACCCTACAAAGGGCCGCAAGAGTAATGTCGTTTGGGCAATTTGTCAAATCTACACATTATCCACCACCCGGGTGCTATGATTAACAACCTGTAAAAACGGTCCTTTGTTCAAATGCGCCCTTGCCAGGCAGTGGCCATAAAGGCAAGAATCATTACAACGGGTTTGGGGTTGCCGGCCGGCGCCCGGCGTTTTGCCCCTGCCCCCGTCGACCGGCTTCGGGCGGGGGCGTCCTCCCGCCGAGCCGCCCCGAGGTCTTTTCCGGCTTAACCCGCGTTGCGAGCAACCATGACCTCTCCGCCCAAAATCTCCCGCAGCCCCTTCCCGGTGGCGGTTGCCCTGTTGGCCCTGGCCGGGCTCCTTTTGACCGGCTGCCTGGCCGGCCCCTCGCACACCTACGAGAACATCCGGGCCGAGCGCCTGGCCGCCGAAACCGCCGCCCCGGCCCCGTCCCCGGCCTCCCAGCCCGCCCCGCCGCACTTGGCCGGGCCCCTCACCCTGGACCAGGCCCTTATTCTGGCCCTGACCCAGAACCCGGACCAGGACGCGGCCCTGGCCCGCATCCGGCAATCCGAAGCCTTGTTGGACCAGTCCCTGGCCGCCTTCCTGCCCCAGATCTCCCTTTACGGGGAGTACACCCGGGCCGACGCCCCTTCGGTCTTCCTGTTCAAGACCATCGACCAGCGGAACTTCCAGAGCAACACCGACTTCAACCAGCCCGGCCGCATCCAGAACTTCGAAACCGGGGTGAAGGTGGGTTGGAGCCTCTTCCGCGGCGGCCGCGATCTCCTGGCCCGCCATATGGCCGCCACCGGGGTGGCCATGAGCCGCGAGGACCGCCACATCCTGGACAACGCCCTGGTGGCCTCCACCATCAAGGCCCACTTCGACTGCCTGGCCGCAGCGGACCTCACCACCATCGCCCAGGAGTCGGTGGACACCGTGAGCCGCCAGCTCCAGATCATGGAAGTCCGCTACCGGGCCGGCGGAGTGCTGCGCTCCGACGTGCTCTCCCTGGAGGTGCGCCTGGCCCAGGCCAAAGAGGCCCTGGTGCGGGCTGACAACGCCCGGCGCCTCTGCCTGGCGGCCATGGCCAACCTCCTGGGCGGCGACGTGGACGCCGACTTCACGCCCCAGCCCGCGGAGCTGCCAGGCCTGGCCGTGCCCGACGCCTACCCCGCCGGCGTGACCCTGGCCCTGGCGCAGCGGCCGGAGTTGTTGAAGGTGCGCCAGGGAGTGGTACGGGCCCGGTTGGGCATGGACCAGGCCCGGGCCGAGTATCTGCCCACGGTGGGCGCCCAGGCCTCCTACTACTGGGACGCCCCGGACCTGGGCTTTGACGCCGAGAAGGCCAACTGGATGGCCGGCCTGTTGGTGAACTGGGACATCTTCACCGGGCTGTCCACGGTGAACCGCCAAGCCGAGACCCGGGCCATGCTGGACGAGATGCTGGCCGCCGACCGCAAGGCCACCCTGGGCGTGCAGCTGGACGTCAAGTCCATGTACCTGATCCTGCGGGGAGCCCAGGCCCGCCTGGAGGTGACCCGGGCCAGCGTCCGCCAGGCCGCGGAGTCCCTGGACCTGGTGAAAAAGGAATACGAAGGAGGCTCGGCCAACATCACCCGCTATCTGGAAGCGGAGTTGGCCCTGAACCAGGCCCGGCAGAGCGCCAGCGCGGCGCGCTATGACGCCCAAAAGGCGCGGGCGGACGTGGCCCGGGCCCTGGGCCTGTGGGCGGCGCACGCCCAACAGGCGCGAGAAGCTCATGAAAACTAGCACTTGGAAAAAGCTCACCATACCGGCCGGCGTGTTGGTCCTGGTCCTGTTGATCCTCTACAGCGGCGGCTTTCTCACCACGGGCAAGATAGGACCCGGCGGGAAGACCGAGCCCCCGCCCCTGCCGCCCTTGGAAACCAAGGGCGAGGGCCACGCCGAGCTGGCCCAGCTCAACGACTACTACGAGGCCGTGGGCACCGTGCGGCCACGCACCGAGTCCCGGGTGGGCGCGCAACTCAGCGCCCGGGTTTTGGAGGTCAAGGTCAACGCCGGCCAGCAGGTCAAACGCGGCCAGCTCCTGGTGGTGTTGGACGACCGCCAGGTCAAGGCCCAGAAGGCCCAGGCCCAGGCCGGCCTGGCCGGGGCCCGGGCCGCCCAGGACCGGGCCCGCACCGAGTTCAAGCGGATCCAGACCTACCTGGCCGGTCAGGCGGCCACGGAGCAGGACCTGGAAAAGGCCCGGGAGATGCTCCTGACCGCCGAGTCCCGGGTGCGCCAGGCGGCCCAGAGCGTGGAGGAGGTGGACATCGCCCTGGGCTACACCCAGGTCAAGTCTCCCGAGGACGGCCAGGTGGTGCGCCGCCTGGTGGAGCCCGGCGATCTGGTCATGCCCGGCCAACCCCTGGTGCAGATGCAAGCCGGCCAAAGCCTCCGCTTGGAGGCCCTGGTGCGGGAAGGCCTGGTGAACCGCCTGCACCTCCAGGAAGCCATGGCCGTGTCCCTGCCCGCCCTGAACCGCGAGGTGGTGGGCACGGTGGAGGAGATCGTGCCCCTGGCCGATCCCCAGACCCGCACCTTCCTGGTGAAGGCCGCCCTGAACGACCCGCCCCCCGGCCTGTACCCCGGCATGTTCGGGCGGCTGTTGGTGCCGGTGGGCCAGAGCGAGGTGATCCTGGCCCCGGTGGCCGCGCTGGTGCACATCGGCCAATTGGAGGTGGTGTACGTCAAGACCCCCCAGGGCTGGCAGCGGGTGCACGTCACCACCGGCCGGGTGCGCCGGGGACGGGTGGAGATCCTCTCCGGCCTGGCCGGCGGTGAAACCGTGGCCCTGATGGCGGAACCCCATGTCTGAGGGCAAGGCTCCGCCCAGCACGGAGCGGGTAACCGGCGGCCTGGCCGGCTTTGTCCGGCCCTTCCTGGAGTCGCACCTGGCGGTCTTGTTGGTGATCGTGGCCGTGGCTCTGGGCGCCATGGCCATCGCCATCACCCCCCGCGAGGAAGACCCCCAGATCGTGGTGCCCTTGGCTGACGTGTTCGTCTCCGCCCCCGGGGTCACCGCCCGCGAGGTGGAGCGCCTGGTGGCCACCCCCCTGGAGCGCCTGTTGTGGCAGATCGACGGGGTGGAGCACGTGTATTCCCGCTCGGCTCCGGGTATGGCCGTGGTCACGGTGCGCTTCTACGTGGGCGAGGACCGGGAGCGCTCCCTGGTCAAGCTGCACAACAAGATCAGCATGAACGAGGATGAGGTGCCGCCTCTGGTGCGCGGCTGGGTCATCAAGCCGGTGGAGATCGACGACGTGCCGATCCTGGCCCTGACCCTCTCCTCGGACCGCTACGACGACCACATGCTGCGGCGCATGGCCGAAGAACTCCTGGCGCGCCTGGCCGTGGTGCCCGAGGTGTCCCGCACCTCCCTCTATGGCGGCCGGCCCCAGGTGATCCGGGTGGAATTGGACCCCGAGATCCTGGCCGGCCGCGGCCTCACCCCCCTGGCCGTGTCCCAGGCCCTGGCCGGAGCCGACGCCTCCCTCACCGTGGGCGCCTTTGACCGGGACAACCAGAGCTTCACGGTCACCAGCGACGCCTATTTGCAAAACGCCGCCGAGGTGAGGAACCTGGTGGTGGGGGTGCACCAGGCCCGTCCGGTGTACCTGAGCGAGGTGGCCCGGGTCTACGACGGCCCGGCCGAGGTGCATACCTACACCCGTCTGGGCTTCTCCGAGCGCTGGCGCCAGGATCACGGCCAGGAGGGCCCGGCCCAGACCCGCCCGGCCGTGACCGTGGGCCTGGCCAAGAAGCGGGGCACCAATGCGGTGACCATGGCCGCCAACGTGCTGTCCTTGTTGGAGGAGCTGAAGGGCAAGGTGCTCCCGGCCGGGGTGGAGGTCACGGTCACCCGCAACTACGGCGAAACCGCCAAGGTGAAGTCCGACGAGCTGATCCAGAACCTGGGCTTCGCGGTGGTCACCGTGGTGGCCCTGTTGGCCTTCACCCTGGGCTGGCGCGAGGCCCTGGTGGTGGCCATCGCCGTGCCCCTGTCCTTTGCCATGGCCCTGTTCGTCAACTACCTCTTCGGCTACACCATCAACCGGGTGACCATGTTCGCCCTGATCCTCTCCCTGGGCC
>JAHLLK010000108.1 GCA_020444165.1 Deltaproteobacteria bacterium
GCCGCGATGCTCTCCTGCGCCTCCTCGGTCAGGTAGGGGTGCATGGGCAGGCTGAAGATGCGGCGGGAGGCGTCCTCGGCTACCGGGAAATCGCCCGGGGCGTGGCCCAATTCGGCGAAGACCTTTTGCAGGTGCAGGGGGATGGGGTAGTACACCGCCGCGGGGACGCCGGCTTCCTTGAGCGCGGCCAGGCAGCGCTCCCGCCCGGCCGCGTCCGGGGCCAGAATGGAATACTGGGCCCAGGCCGACACCAGGCCGGGCACCCGGGCCTGGGGGGCCAGGGGCAGGCCGGCCGCGGCGAAAAGCCGGTCGTAGCGGGCGGCCGCGGCCTCCCGCAGCTCCAGCTCTTCCTCGAACAGGGTGAACTTGGCCAGGAGCACCGCGGCCTGGAAGGTGTCCAGCCGGGCGTTGAGGCCCACCCGCACGTTCTGGTACTTGTCCGCCCCCTGGCCGTGCACCCGCAGGCTGGTCAGGATCTCGGCCAGCTCGGGTTCCGAGCAGAAGCACATGCCGCCGTCGCCGTAGCCGCCCAGCGGCTTGGCCGGGAAGAACGAAGTGCAGCCCAGGCGGCCCAGGGACCCGGCCCGCCGCCCGTGGTACCGGGCGCCGAAGGACTGGGCCGCGTCTTCCACCACGACGAGGCCGTGCTCCCGGGCCAAGGGCGCCAAGCGGTCGAAATCGGCGGGCAGGCCGAAGATATCCACGGTCAGGAGCACCCGGGGAGTGAGCCCGCCCTCCCGGGCCGGCCGCGGCAGGGGATGCCCGTCGCCGCCCTCGGCCAGGGCGGCCAGCGCCCGGGCCACGCTGGCCGGGTCCAGGTTCCAGGTGCCGGGCTCGATGTCCACGAACACCGGGGTGGCGCCCAACAGGGCCACCGCCTCGGCCGTGGCCACGAAGGTGAACGGCGTGGTGAGCACCGCGTCCCCGGGCCCCACCCCCAGGGCCATGAGGGCCAGGAGCAGGGCGTCGGTGCCCGAGCCGCAGCCCACGGCGTGGGGCACCCCGGTGAACGCGGCGAGCTTGGCCTCCAACTCCTCGATTTCCGGCCCCATGATGTAGCGGCCGTGGTCCAGGACCGCTCCCAGGCGCTTTTCCAGGTCCTCACGGATGCGTTTCTGCTGGGTGGCCAGATCTATGAACTGCATGGCTATGCCTTCCTTCACGGCCCGCGGGGCCGGGTGCGGCGAGAAAAATAATATATGCCACAGGCGGCCGGGGTTCTCAAGGGCCGCGGGAAACCGGGGCCCCCGCCGGGCGGGGTGGGAAATGCGTTGACCCGGTGGCGAGGTCTTTCTAATATCGCCGGAGAAAGCGGAGGTAAACATGCAGAAATCCCGGGCGGTACGAGGTTTTTTACGCTGGCTGCCGGCCGCGGCGGCCGTTTGGCTGTTCCTGGCGGCCTGGCCAGCCCTGGCGCAGAGCGAGATGACCCGCTGGATGGGGCCGGAATTGGGCCAAGTCCCCACCCTGCTGCATTACCAGGGGGAGTACTCGCCCGAAGCGGCGGTGGCGGGCCAGGGCGGCGATTTCCGCTACAGCGGGCACCGCTTTTCCGCGGTGACCCCCCTGTGGCAGGACCCGGACCAGGAAATGTCGGTGCAATTCCTGGCGGCCTCCACCCAGGTGGACACCAGCGCCGTGCTGCCCGACTCAGGCACGGAGTTTCCGGATTCCTGGTGGGACCTCCGGCTCTCCGGCTCCTACCGCTGGCGGGATTCCCGCGGCTGGATCTGGGGGGGCAACCTCCAGGTGGGTTCGGCCAGCGACGAGCCTTTCCAAGGCGAGGAGGAGATCAGCCTGGGGGCCAACGCCCTGGTGCGCATACCCTCCGGTGAGGACGCGGCCTGGATTTTCTTTGTGAACTACAACAACCGCCGCGACTTCCTGAGCGGTGCGCCCATCCCCGGGGCGGCCTATTGGTACCGGCCCTCGGAGAAGCTTGTGGTGGTGGCGGGCCTTCCCTTCCTGGAGGTCACCTACCGCCCTTGGCGGCCCTTGGGCTTCAGCTTGCAGTATTTCTTCCCCCGCTCGGTGCGCGCCGCGGCGGATTGGCGCTTCCTGCCCGGCTGGCAGCTCAGCGGGGGATTCTCGTGGAAGTATGTGGCCTATTTCCGCGCCGAACGGACCCACGCGCAGAACCGTCTGTTTTTCTACCAAAAGCGCCTTTTTGCCGACCTGGCCTGGCGGGTGGCGCCCGGCTTGCGCCTCACCTTGGGGGTGGCCTGGGCCTTTGACCGGGAAATCTTCGAGGGCGAGAGCTACGATGACAACGACTTGAACCGGCTGGATCTGGCCAACGGCCCCATTTATCAGGCGGGCCTCAGCTTCCGGTTCTGAGCGCGGGCCGGGGCTGGAGCGCGCGGCCCGGGGCCGAAGTTGCGGCGCATGATTCGCGGGAGAGGGCGCATTGTCCTATAAAGTCGAGGTGGCCGTGGTCGGGGCCGGGGTGGTGGGCGCGGCCGTGGCCCATCTGCTGGCCGCCCAGGGCCGCGAGGTCTTTGTCCTGGAGCAGAACCCCGGGATCGCCCGGGGGGAGAATCAGTCGTCCCGCAACTCGGGGGTGATCCACGCCGGGCTGTACTACGACCGGGCGACCCGGCCCCTGAAAGCCCGGCTCTGCCCCCGGGGCAACCAGCTCCTTTACGATTTCTGCCGGGCCCACGCGGTGCCCCACCTGGCCTGCGGCAAGCTGGTGGTGGCGGTGGCCCCGCCGGAGCTGGCCGTGTTGGAGCTGTACGCCGCCCGGGCCCGGGAATACGGGGTGCCGGTGGAGCTCCTGGACGCCGCGGCGGCCCGGGACCGGGAGCCCCTGGTGCGCTCCGTGGGGGCGCTCTGGTGCCCCACCTCGGGCATCGTGGACCCCACCGCCCTGGTGCACCGGCTCTGCACCCTGGCCGAGCGGGACGGGGCCCAGTTCCTCCCGGGCACCCGGGTGACCGGCCTGGCCCGGCATCCCGAGGGGGTGGAGGTGACCATCACCTACCGGGACGGGGCCCAGGACCGCTTCCTGGCCGCGCGGGTGGTGAATGCGGCCGGTTTGGCGGCCGACGAGGTGGCCCTCCTCCTGAACCCCGCCTCCCCCTGGCGGGTGGACCCCATGCGCGGCGAGGCCCGCTGCTTCCAGCGGGGGCTCCGGCCGGAGCTGGCCCTGGCCGGCTGCAACGTCTACCCCACCCCCCGCCAGGTGCGGCTGGCCGGCGGGGTGTACTGGACCGTGGGCGTGCACCTCACCCCCACCCTGGAGACCACGCCCGCCGGCGAAACCCGTCTTTCCGACACCGTCACCGTGGGGCCCTTGAACTTCAGCGCCCGGCACAAGGAGGACTTCGGCGGCGACCTGCGTCCGGCAGCCGAGTTCCTGGCCGAGGTGGCGGCCTTTTGCCCCTCGCTCCGGGAGGAGGACCTGAAGCCCTACCAGGCCGGGGTGCAGGCCCGCCTGGCCGGGGCCCAGGACTGGGTGCTGACCCCGGAGCCCACCTGCCCGGCCTGCTTGCACCTCCTGGGCCTGGACAGCCCGGCCCTCACCTCCTGCCTGGCCCTGGCCGAGCGGGTGCGGGAGATGCTGGGCTAGCCCCCCCCGGCCCCCCGCCCCCCGCGGGACATTTGTCCTGGCTCCCGGCCGGCACCTGTAGCACAATTTAATTATCATCGTCGCTCCACCGCTCGCCTGCCGCCTTCCGGCCGAAAAGGAGAAGCCCCATGTGGCCCATCGGACCCCTGATGTGGGAACACCGCCTCATCGAGCGCCTGGTGCGCCTGTTGGCCTCGGAGGCCGGGCGCTGGCGGGCCGGCCAAGCCGGCGACCCCGCCTTGATCTACAAGGCCGTGGAATTCTTCCGCAACTACGCCGACCGCTGCCACCACGGCAAAGAGGAGGAAATCCTTTTCGAGACCCTTTCCCGCCGGGACCTGGCGCCGGAGCACTCCCGGGTCATGGCCGAGCTCTTGAACGAACACCGCCAGGGGCGCGCCCTGGTGGGCCGTCTGGACCAGGCCAACCGGGCCTGGGAAGCCGGCGACGCCGCGGCCCTGCCCACGGTGCTGGCCTGCCTGGAGGAGCTTACCGTTTTTTATCCGGCTCACATCATCAAGGAAGACCAGCACTTCTTCTACCCGGTCATGGAGTATTTCAACCGGGCGGAAAAGGACGCAATGCTGGAGAAATTCTGGGAGTTCGACCGCCAGTTGGTGCACGAGTTCTACGGCTTCCTGGTCAAGGGCCTCGAAGAGAGTGCCAAGCGCCCCGCCGCGCCACCCCCCAGCGTTTGAGCCTTGCTTTTACCTCACCTTCTAATAAAAAATATTAGAAGACCCCGATAAAAATGCTTACATGACATTGGCTCTGCCCATGAGGGGAGTTGTCGTCCCGCTAAAGGTTGCGAAGGACCGGGGAGGCTTCCGTTCCCCTGGCGACCAACCGGCCCCCCGGCTTGCGCTGCCCAGGGTCCGACCCCACCCCTACCGGCGCTGAGGTGCCCCCCCCTGACCGCTTCCTTTGGGCCAGCCCCGCCCAACCGGGGGCCCAGGGCTGGCTGGTGGCCTGCACCTGAGTACCACTAAAAAATTATGAAAGCTGGTTGGCTTTTTTCTTGGAAGTGGTTATTTGTTATATTACTTTGAGAAGTTAGCAGGGTGGAGGATCCCTTGGGGCGGCGCACAGAAGTTCCTGCGGGTGGCAGGGGAGCGGATGATTCTTCTAATTTGTTATATCCCTTGAAAATTTTGCTGGTAGAAGACAATCACGACGACCGAGTGGCCTTTCGGCGGGCGCTGGGACCCTTGCACTGCGAGGTGGTGGAGGCCGCCACCGCGGAGCAGGCCTTGGACATCCTGAGCGCCAACCCGGAGGATTTCGACGCCGTGGTGGCGGATCACCATTTGCCGCGCATGTCCGGCCTGGAGCTGTGCAAGGAGCTCTTGGCCCGGGAGGTGCCTTTCCCCCTGGTGATCCTCACCGGCAAGGGCTCGGAAGTCCTGGCCGTGGAAGCCCTCAAGGCCGGGGTGGCCGACTACATCGTCAAGGACCTCAGCCAGGCCTATCTGACCAGCCTGCCCAGCCTGATGCCCCGCATCATCGGCGAGCACCAGGACCGGCGCCAGCAATCCCTGCACCAGGACCAACTCTGCCTGGCCGCGGAGCAGCGCAAGAAGCTCCTGGACAGCCTGCCGGTGGGCATCATCGCCCTGGACGCCAAAAAGCGCATTACCGAGATCAACCGCACCGCCCTGGAAATGACCGGCTTCGCGGAGGCCGACTGCGTGGGCGAGGCCTGCGAGGAGATTCTCAGGTGCGACGTGTGCGGGGCCGGCTGCCCCATGGAAAAGGCCATGCGCAGCCGGGACACGGTGGGGCCCACCAGCAGCATCCTGTACAACCGCAAAGGCCAGGTGATCCCCATCAGCCTCATGTCCGCCGGGGTGGTGAGCCCCCAGGGCAAGCTGTTGGGCGGGGTGGAGCTGTTTCAGGACGTCAGCGACCTGAAGGCCCTGGAGGAAGAGCGGTCCAGCATGCTCTCCACCCTGATTCACGACATGAAAACCCCGTTGGTCTGCATCAAGGGCTTTGCCAAGCTCCTGCCCCAGCAGGCGCCGGAGCTGCAGAACGACCCGGCCAAAAGCTCGGTGGAGGTCATCACCCGGGAAGCCCAGAACCTGGAGGCTCTGGTCAAGGATTTCCTGGAATTCTCGCGGCAAAACCGGGGCGGTTTGCGCCTGAACCTCTCGCTCGCCGATTTGCGCCCGGAGCTGCGGGCCCTGGCGGCCAAGTTCCAAAACAGCTACCGGGAGAAAAAACTCGGCCTGGAGCTGGACCTCCCTCCGGAGCCCTGCTTGATCTGGGCCGATCTGCCCCGGCTCCACCGAGCCATCACCAACCTCCTGGACAACGCGCTCACCTACTCCCCCGCTGGTGGCGCGGTGCGGCTGGCCTTGGTGCACGGGCCCTACGAGGCCATTTTGGAGGTGGCCGATCAGGGTGTGGGCATCTCCTCCGCCGAACTGCCGCACATCTTCGAGCCGTTCTTCCGGGGCAGCCAGGGGGGCCGGGGCTATGGCCTGGGCCTGGCTGGGGTCAAGGCCGTGGTGGAGGGGCACGGCGGGCGCATCGGGGTGGAAAGCGTGCCCGGCCGGGGATCCCTGTTCCGGGTGACCCTGCCCCTGGGCCAGGACCAGGATTTGATTCCCTGAGTTCCGGGCCGTCCCTCTCCCCCCATGGTCTTTCCCGGGCCGGCCTCTGGCCCCTTCCCCCGGCGCGGGACCTTTGCCCCAGGCTGGCGCGCCCCCCTTTTCCAGCCCCCTCCCGCCGGCCCGGGCTGCCGGCCCGGCGCTTGCCTTCCGTGCCGCCAAGGTTCATCATCAATCTAAACTCGGCTGAACCCGCCCGGGACGCGGAACCCGCGGCCCCCCGGGCGCCACCCCTAGCTCTGGAGGTGAACCCATGGCCGGCATCGCGGCGACCGCTCCCTGGCAAGCCCTGGTCCAGCACCGGGAGACTTTGGCCGGAACCCATATGCGTGAGCTCTTCTCCGCCGACCCCGGGCGCTTTGCCCGCTTCTCCCTCACCCTGGAAGACATCCTGCTGGACTATTCCAAGAACCTCCTCACCGGAGAAACCATGGGGCTCCTCCTGGACCTGGCCCGGGCCGCCGGCCTGCCCCAGCGCATCGCCGCCATGTTCGCCGGGGAGAAGATCAACCCCACCGAGCAGCGGGCCGTGTTGCACGTGGCGCTAAGGAACCGCTCCAACCGGCCGATATTGGTGGACGGCGCGGACGTAATGCCCGGGGTGAACCGGGTGCTGGCCCAGATGCGCGAGTTCAGCGGCGCGGTGCGCTCCGGCGCCTGGCGGGGCTTTGACGGCCGGCCCTTGACCGACGTGGTCAACGTGGGCATCGGCGGCTCGGACCTGGGGCCCCTGATGGTCACCCAGGCCCTGACCCACTACGCCGGGGAGGGCCCGGCCTGCCACTTCGTGTCCAACGTGGACGGCACCCATCTGGTGGAGACCCTGAAGCCCCTGGACCCGGCCACCACCCTGTTCATCATCGCCTCCAAGACCTTCACCACCCAGGAGACCATGGCCAACGCGGCCAGTGCCCGGGAGTGGCTCCTGGCCGCGGCCGGCGACGCCGCCGCGGTGGCCAAGCATTTCGTGGCCCTGTCCACCAACGAGAAGGGGGTGCGGGAGTTCGGCATCGACCCGGCCAACATGTTCGAGTTCTGGGACTGGGTGGGCGGGCGCTACTCCTTGTGGTCGGCCATCGGGCTCTCCATCGCCCTGGCCGTGGGCATGGACCATTTCGAGGAGCTGTTGGACGGCGCCCATGTGGTGGACGAGCATTTCCGCACCGCGCCCCTGGAGGAGAACCTGCCGGCGATCCTGGGCTTGGTGGGCATCTGGAACAGCAACTTCCTGGGGGCCAAGACCCACGCCATCCTGCCCTATGACCAGTACCTGAGCCGCTTCCCGGCCTATTTCCAGCAGGGCGACATGGAGAGCAACGGGAAAAGGGTGACCTGGGAGGGCGAGGAGGTGGACCACACCACCGGGCCGGTGATCTGGGGCGAGCCGGGCACCAACGGCCAGCACGCCTTTTACCAGCTCATCCACCAGGGCACCCAGGCGGTGCCCTGCGACTTCCTGGCCCCGGCCCAGACCTTGAACCCCCTGGGCCGCCACCACCAGATGCTGTTGTCCAACTTCTTCGCCCAGACCGAGGCCCTGATGAAGGGCAAGACCACCGACGAAGCCCGGACGGCCCTGGCCGCCCAGGGGGTCGCCGGCCCGGCCCTGGAGCTGTTGGCCCGGGCCAAGACCTTCCCGGGCAACCGGCCCACCAACTCCATCCTGTTCCAGAGGCTGACCCCCCGCACCCTGGGCTCCCTGATCACCCTGTACGAGCACAAGATTTTCACCCAGGGGGTGATCTGGCGGATCAACTCCTTTGACCAGATGGGGGTGGAACTGGGCAAGGAGCTGGCCAAGTCCATCCTGCCGGAGTTGGAGAGTCCCGGGGAGGTGACGGCCCACGACTCCTCCACCAATGGGCTGATCAACTACTGGAAGAAATTGCGTGCTTAGTTGGTTCCGGGGGGCCGGCTGCGCCAGATGCCCGCCGGCTGCGTTGCGGGCCTGCGCTCCAACCTCGTCTTTGGGGTCTGTCATTTCAGGACGGGGGCGGCTGCGCCAGATGCCCGCCGGCTGCGTCCCGGGCCGGCGCTCCAACCTCGTCTTTGGGGTCTGTCATTTCAGGACGGGGGCGGCTGCGCCAGATGCCCGCCGGCGGCGTTGCGGCCTGCGCTCCAACCTCGACGTAGCTAAGGCTACGCCTCCGGTTGTCGCTTGTCCGTCGCCTTGCCGGCGAACACCTGGCTGTGCCGGTCCGAGGCGAAACTTCGCCTCAGAAAGAGCTTCGCCTAAAAGGCTATGGCAGCGATTTCTCCGCCAGCCTTGCTACTAATTCACTAAAGTTTTTTGGGGGGATGGGGGGTGTGGGGGGAAGGGGTCCATTTTTTCAAAAAAGGACCCCTTCCCCCCACCTCTTCCAATCTCCTCAATAAAGCCCAAACCAGCGGGCGGGGGCCAGGGCCAGTTCGGGCCAGAGGATCACTACGACCAGGCCCAGGGTCATGGCCAGGAAGAAGGGGATGACGGCGGCGGCGACTTTTTCGAGGCTGGTGCCGGCCAGGGAGGTGGTGATGTAGAGGTTGACGGCCACGGGGGGGGTGAACTGGCCGATGGCCAGGTTGAAGCACATGACCACGCCGAACCAGAGGGGGTCCCAATTGAAATGGGTCATGAGGGGCATGAGGATGGGCAGGAACACGTAGAAGATGGAGATGGCGTCCAGGAGCATGCCGGCCAGGAGCAGGAAGATGTTCACCAGGAAGATCATCACCACGGGGTCATCGGAGAGGTGGAGCACCACCTGGGCCAGGCGGTCGATGCTGCCCATGATGTCGGCGGTCCAGGCGAAGAGCCCGGCAAAGGCGACGATGAGCATCACCACGGCCGAGGCCACGGCCGCGTCCAGCATGAGGTGGTACAGGTCGCGCCAGCTTACGGTGCGGTAGATGAGCATGCCCACCAGCAGGCCGTAGAACACGGCCACGATGGCCGCCTCGGTGGGGGTGAACAGGCCGGTATAGAGCCCGCCCAGGATCACGGCCGGGGCCAACAGACCCCAGAAGGCGTCCCGGAAGGCCCGCCAGATTTCGCGGGGGGCGCCCCAGCGCTCCCCGCCGTAGCCCCGGCGTCGGGAGATGAGATAGGCCGGGGCGATGAGGCACAGCCCGGCGATGAGGCCAGGGAAGATGCCGCCGGCGAAGAGCGCCGGCACCGAGGTCTCGGTGATGACCCCGTAGATGATCAGCGCGATGGAAGGCGGCACGATAATGGCCGTGGAGCCGGCGCTGGCCACCAGGCCGGCGGTGAAGGCCCGGTCGTAGCCTCGGGACATCATGGAAGGGATCAGCACCGCGCCCATGGCCGCGGCGTCGGCCGGCCCGGAGCCGGAGACCCCGCCGAAGAACACGCAGACCAACACGGCCACGATGGCCAGGCCGCCGGGGATGGGCCCCACCAAGAGGCTGGCCAAGTGGACCAGGCGTTTGGAGATGCCGCAGCGCTCCAGGATGAAGCCGGCCAGGATGAAGAAGGGGATGGCCAACAGCGGCACCTTGGCGATGTTGGAGTAGAAGGTGGGCGAGATGCCCAACAACCCCAGGTCAAAGGCCCACAAGACCAGGCAGGCCACGGAGCCCAGGGCGATGGCGATGGGCACGCCCACCAGGAGGAGGAGCAGGAAGCCCCCGAACAGAACCAGTCCCGGTTCCATGCTCAGGCCTCCCCCTCGCGGCGCCACTGGGCCAGGGTGGCCTGGATAGCCCGGATGATGATGGCCACGCCGCCCACCGGCAGGGCCAGGGTGTAGTAGAACTGGGGGATGTCCAGGGCCTGGGAGCGGGTGTCCATGGCGATCTCATCGGCGAGGTGGTAGCGCACGCAGAGGTAGCTCACCAGGCCGATGACCCCCACGGTGAGCGCCAGGGACAGGGCCTCCACCGCGCGCCGCCAGAAGCGGCCCAGGCGCTCGCGCAGGAAGGTGAGCCCCAGGTGGGCGCCCCGCTTGAAGCCCACCGCCGCGCCCAACAGGGTGATCCACACCATGAGGGCCACCAGGATCTCCTCGGTGTAAGCCAGGGCAAAGCCCAGGTAGCGGGTGACCACGTTGGCGAAGCCCAAGAGCGCCATGAAGCTCATCATGGCCACGCAGGCCACTTCCTCCAGATTGGCCAAGAGCCAGCGGAGGCCGGTGGGGGAGGCGGGGACGGGGGTGTCGGACATGCTGCCATCCCAAAAAGGCCAGGCTCCGGCCCCCGGACGGGGGCCGGAGCCGTTGGCGGAGTCAGATGGAACTATAACTTGAGACTGTTGCACAAGGCTCCATGCCTTGTGCAACGATCGGCTTGGCAAAAGCGTGACTCCACCCCAGCCAGCAGAGCTTGCCGGGGGCCCGGGTTTTGCCAAGCCTCACGAGACCATTGCACCCAAAAACTATCAAAAAATTAGATAACAGGTTGTTATTATTTTTGTTAGTCAGAACATACCGTGCAATGGTCTCAACTTACTTCTGGCTGGCTTCCACCTCGGCCACGGCGGCGTTAACCACCTCGGGGCCGATCTTGGGGGTCCAGGCGTCCCAAACCGGCTGGACCTTGTCCCGGAAGGCCTGGCGCTGGGCTTGGTCCAGCACGGTGACCTCCATGCCGTGGTCCCGCAGCAACTGCAGGGCGGACTCGTCGCCGGTCAGGCCTTTGCGGGCCTCGGTCATCTCCCAGGCGCAGACCTTGTCCGCCGCTGCCTGCAACAGCTTCTGATCCCCGGGAGAGAAGGTGTCCCAAGTCAGCTTGGAGATGCCCAGGATCAACGGGTCGATGGTGTAGTGCCAAACGGTAATGTACTTATGGTACTGCCAAAGCTTGTAGGGAATGATCACCACGTTGATGGGGTTCTCCTGGCCGTCCACCGTGCCCTGCTGGAAGGCGGTCTGGGCGTCGCCCCAGTTCATCAGCACGGGGTTGGCCCCCAGGGCCTGGAAGGTGTCCTTGAAGATGGGCGAACCCACGGCGCGGATCTTGAGCCCGGCCAAGTCCTCGGGCTTGACGATGGGCCGCTCCCGGTTGGTGATCTCCCGGAAGCCGTTCTCACCCCAGCCCAGGCTGATCACGCCGCCCTCGGCCACCTTATCCAGGAGCATCTTGCCAACCTTGCCGCTCTTTACCGCGTCCACGGCCTTGTAATCCGGGAACAGGAAGGGCAGGGAGAAGATGTTCAGCTCACGCACCTGGGGTGACCAGTTGATGGTGGAGCCCACCGCGAAGTCGGCCACGCCTTGGCGCAGCAGCATGAACTCGTTGGTCTGCTTGCCCGCGAACAGCTTGCCCGCGAAGTAGCATTTGATCTTGATCTTGCCGCCGGAGGCCTGGGCCACCTCGTCGGCGAACTTCTGACCCAGCTGCCCCCAGGGCGAGGTGGGGCCCACCACGATGGAGAGCTTGTACTCGGGCTTGTAGTCCCCGGCCCAGGCGCCGGCGGCCAGGGACAAGGCCACCAAGCAACCCAGGGCCACCACTAAGACTTTCTTCATACCGCACCTCCCTAGAACCCGAACCGGAGCCTTGCCCCGGCCGCGGCTAATTGAGATCATTGCCCGGAGCGTCCTGCCCCGAGCAATGTCGGGTTGGCAAAAACGTGACTCCACCCCAGCAAGCAGAGCTTGCCGGGGGCCCGGGTTTTGCCAAGCCTCACAAATTGCAAGCTTTTTGAAGCTTGCAATTTGGCGGGCCATCCTTGGCCCGCATCGGCCATTGCCCGCCGTAATCATGTTTCACCATGCAATGGCCTCTAATTGGTTTTACCATCACTTAGTACAAAAAAAGCGCGGATGCAACCACTCCCGGAGCAGGGCGGAGCCAGGGGTCGCCGGGCGCCCCGGAGGCATTCTGCTGGCGCGGGTTTTCCCGGACAATGTTATGCTTTGAACAACCAGGGGCCCCCTTCCGCCCGGGGGCCAGCCAACCATAGATGGGAGGAAAGGCGATGAAGAGATCCCTGGGAGCCAAGAACATCCTCTGCCCCACCCCGGTGCTGGTGGTGGGCTCCTATGACACCGAGGGACGCCCCAACCTCATGACCGCGGCCTGGGGCGGCATGGCCTGCTCCAAACCCCCCTGCGCCACGGTGAGCCTCAGGCCGGCCACCCACAGCTATCACGGCATCATGGCCCACAAGGCCTACACCCTGGCCGTGCCCCACGAGTCCCAGGCCCGCATGGTGGATTACCTGGGCCTGTACTCCGGCCGGGACCACGACAAGTTCGCCGACACGGGGCTGACCCTGGTGAAAAGCGAGCTGGTGGACGCCCCCTACGCGGCCGAGTTCGCCCTGGTCTTGGAGTGCCAGCTGGTGCACAGCTTCGAGCTGGGCCTGCACACCATGTTCGTGGGGGAGATCAAGGACGTGAAGGCCGATCCGGCGGTGCTGGACCAGGCCGGAGACCTGGACCCGGCCAAGCTTTTGCCGCTGGTGTTCGCCTCCGGCGTGCGCAAGTATTACGCTCTGGGCCGGGAGCTGGGCCGCTCCCACTCCATGGGCAAGACCCTGGCCTAGCCCCGGCCCAGCCCGGTTCCGCCGGCCCGGACCTGCGGGTGCCCCTCCGGCGCGGAGTGGTAAAAGGACACGCTTTAGCTGAAGTTACGGTTGTTCAAGCGGTTACGAAGGAGTTGCCATGTCCGCCGGTCATAAATTCCGCATTGTCTCCCTGGCGCCCACCACCACGGAAATAATCTGCGCTCTGGGGCTGGGCCCCAACCTGGTAGGGGTCACCACCGCCTGCGACTATCCCCCGGAAGTGGAGTACATCAACAAGATCGGCCCGGTGTTCCAGCCGGATTACGCCCGCATAGAGGAGCTGAAGCCGGATCTGGTGGTGGCCCACGGCGCGGGCATGGCGCCTTTTGCCGGGGAGCTGATGCGCCGGGGGCTCAAGGTGGAGCTGGTGGACCCCCGTAACGTGGAAGAAGTCATGGAGACCTTCCAGCGGCTGGGGCTCTACTCCGGGGCCGGCGAGGCCGCCCGGTTGCGGGTGCAGGAACTCAAGGACACCCTGGACCGGGTGCATCGGGCCCTGGCCGACCTCCCGGAGGAGGAGAGGCCCCTGACCGTGCGCATGCTGGAGGCCAATCCCCCCATCATCGCCGGGCCGGCCTCCTTCATGACCGACGTGATCCGCCACGCCGGGGGCCGCAATCCCGAGCTGGCCTACACCGAGCCCTACGTGCGCACCACCGAGGAGGAGATCGCGGCCATCGACCCCGAGGTGGTGTACGTCTGCGGCTGGGAGCCGGACCTGCTGGAGGCGGTGCACGTGTTGCCCGGCTGGAACCAGACCCGGGCGGCCAAGACCGGGCGCATCTACAGCCTGCCCTGCGGCCTGGCCTG
The DNA here is from genome assembly GCA_020444165.1 of Deltaproteobacteria bacterium. The sequence goes on from JAHLLK010000108.1 coordinate 13,502, forward strand.
CCGCCCCGGGGCCCGGGTGGGCAAGTACGTGGAGATGCTGGCCGCCAAGCTCCACCCGGACCGTTTCCCGGAGAAGATCTGCTAGGACTTTGCCGGCCCAACGAGGTCTTGCCTGTGGTTAGCCAATTTCCCTCATTCGGGGGCAAATTCTGATGGAGAATGGCTATTGCACAACCTAGCAGGATGTTGAAAAAGTCCATCCATGGCCTTTTTCAACCCATCTTGGCAAA
>JAHLLK010000109.1 GCA_020444165.1 Deltaproteobacteria bacterium
GGATGTTGTTGAAGTCGTGGGCGATGCCCCCGGCCAGGGTGCCGATGGCCTCCATCTTCTGGGCCTGCAAGAGCTGGCCTTCCAACACGGCCTTGGCCGCCTCGGCCTCCTTCAGGGCGGTGATATCCACCTGGACGCTGATCACGCAATCCTGGCCGTCAAATATAAAGGGGTCCGCCGACCACAGCATGTGATGCACCTTGCCGTCCTTGAACCGCATGGGCATCTCCAGATTCCGGATACAGCCGTCCCGGTCAAAGGCCTCCACAATCTTTTGCCGCGGGAAGGGCGCTTCGGTCCACAAGCCCAAATCGCGGGAGGTCCGGCCCAAGGCCTCCTCCCGGGTGTAGCCGGTCAGGGCGGTGAAGGCGTCGTTCACCTCCAGGAAGCGGCCTTCGTGCTGGGTGGCGATGGAGACCCACACCGGGCTGGAGCGGAAGGCCCTGGTGAACTTCTCTTGCAGTTGCTTCCGTTCGGCCAAAGCCGTTTTCAGGGCGGTGATGTCCTCCAGGCAGACCAGCACGGTGCGGCGGCCCGCCAGCTCCAGGCGCGAGGTGGAAACCAGGGCCCACACCTCCACCCGCGCCCCCTCCCGGTCCAGGAGCAGGGGGGCTTCCACCCGGTGGTGGGCCTGGCCGGTGTCCAGGGTGTCCTGCACCGTGGCCCGCACCTGGCAGGAGGCGCAATCCACCCCAAAGCCGCAGCCCAGGGGGGAGTCGACGGACCGCACGCAATGCAGCATCTCGCCGCCCCGGAGGCCCAAGGCCTCAGCCGCGGAGCGGTGGGCGGCGTCCAGGGCGGCCTGGTTGGCCTTGATCACCCGGCGGTCCTCATCCAGGAGGATCATCATCACCGGCGCGGCCTGGTAGATGGCCGACAGCTCGCTCTCGCTGGACCGCAGGCTGGTTTCGGCGGCGCGGCGGAGGCTGATGTCCCGGTGCAGGGTCACGTAGCCGATGACCTCGCCCCCGGGCAGGCGGAGAGGGGAGAAGGCCATCTCCGTGGGCACCAGGCGGCCGTCCTTGCGGAGGAACTCCCATTCGCCGCGCCAGTGGCCCCGCCCCTGCACCACGGGCAGGACCAGCCGGCCGAACTCCTCGAACTTTTCCCGCGAGGGGTGCAGGAACTCCGCGGAGCGGCCCAAGACCTCCGCCGGAAGGTAGCCGAACAGGCGGGTGAAGGCCAGGTTCACGGAAGTGATGCACCGGGTGAGGTCCACGGTGACGATGGCGTCCTGGCTGCTGTGGTAGATGGCCGCCAGCCGGCCCTCACTCTGCCGCAGGGCCTCCTCCACCTTCTGCCGCTCGGCCACTTCGCGGGAAAGCGCCGCGGTCCGCTGGGCCACCCGGCTCTCCAACAGGCTTTGGGCCTCGGCCAGTTCGCCTTCGGTCTGCTGCCGGGCCAGGGCCTCATCCCGCCAGCGGCGCGACAGGTCGCGGGCCCGGCCCAACAGACCGCCCATGGCGGCCCCGGCCAACACCCCGGCCGCGCCGCCCACAAAGGGCACGCCGTAATAGTTGTGCAGGAAGAGATTCAGGGGCAGGTTCAGGATACCGGCCGCGAAACCCCACCACAGGCCACCCCACCAGGCGGCCAGGAGGACGAAAGGCAGGCTGAATACCCGGGTCATGGCGCCGAACTGGGGCTCCAGCCAGGGGAAAGCCAAGGCATAGGCCCCGGCCAAGGCCAAAACCGGCAGGCCCTTGCGGAGGCCGGTTTGCCAAGCGGCGGCTGCGGAGGATGTGGGCTCCGTCCTGACCACGCGATTTGCTTGGTCCCTCCCCCCCCAAGAGTTAGGGGCAGTCAACCGCAGATGGACAAATGCGGGGCAAGCTGGACCGTTTTGGGCCGGAAAAGATGCACGGGGAAATAAGGCATACTAACGCGGCACGGTCTCCCTTGTCCAGCCAAGGGGCAGGGGAGACCGGCCAGTCAGCCCTTGCCTCGCCAAGTGAGCTCCAAGGCTTCCAGCTCCTTGATGCGGTCGCGGAGTACGGCCGCCTCCTCGAAGTTCAGCTCGCCGGCGGCGGCCAGCATCTGGGTGGTGAGCTTGTCCACCAGCTTGGGGATGTCCTCCAGGGGAACTTCGGGGCCGGCCGCGGCCAGGGGGGCGGTGCTGTAGTCGGACTCCAGCTCGTGGGGCAGCATGTCCCCGATGGATTTCTTGATGGTTTCCGGGGTGATGCCGTGGGCGGTGTTGTACTCCGATTGGGCCTGGCGGCGGCGGCCGGTTTCCTCCATGGTGCGGGCCATGGAATCGGTAACGCGGTCGGCGTAAAGGATCACCCGGCCGCCCACGTTGCGGGCGGCGCGGCCCGCGGTCTGGATGAGGCTGCGGGCGGAGCGGAGGAAGCCTTCGCGGTCGGCGTCCAACACGGCCACCAGGCTCACTTCCGGCAGGTCCAGGCCCTCCCGCAGGAGGTTGATGCCCACCAGCACGTCGAACACCCCCCGGCGGAGGTCCTGGAGGATCTGCACCCGCTCTATGGTGTGAATATCACTGTGCAGATAGCGCACCTTGAGGCCCATCTCGCCGTAGTATTCGGTCAGTTCCTCGGCCATGCGCTTGGTGAGGGTGGTGACCAGGGCCCGCTCGCCCCGGGCGATGACCTCGTGCAGCACCCCCAACAGGTCGTCCACCTGGCCGGCGGCGGGGCGCACCTCCATCTCCGGGTCCATGAGCCCGGTGGGGCGGATGATCTGTTCCACCACCAGGCCGCCGCTTTTCTCCAGCTCGTAGGCGGCCGGGGTGGCCGAGACGTAGACCACCTGGTCCAGGAGCGCGTTGAACTCCTCGAAGTTCAGGGGGCGGTTGTCCAGGGCCGAGGGCAGGCGGAAGCCGTACTCCACCAGGGTGGATTTACGGGAGCGGTCGCCGCGGTACATGCCGCCCACCTGGGGGATGGTGATGTGGCTCTCGTCCACGATCAACAGCCACTCCCGGGGGAAGTAATCCAGCAGGGTGGGGGGCGGATCGCCCGGGGCGCGGCCGGTGAGGTGCCGGGAGTAGTTCTCGATGCCGTGGCAGTAGCCCAGCTCCTTCATCATCTCCAAATCGAACATGGTGCGCTCGCGGACGCGCTGGGACTCGATGAACTTGCCGCCCTGGTCAAAGTATTGGATGCGTTCGCCCAATTCGGTGCGGATGGCCTCCATGGCGTGCTCCCGCACCCGCTCGGTGGTGACGTAGTGGCTGGCCGGGAAAATGGTGACCCGGGGGGCGCGCTCCAGCACCACGCCCCTGAGCGGGTCGATGAAGGAGATATCCTCCACCTCGTCGCCGAAAAAGCCGATGCGCACCGCGCGGTCCTCCTCGTAGGCCGGGAAGATCTCCACGCTGTCGCCGCGCACCCGGAAGGTGCCGCGGTGGAAGCTGAACTCGTTCCTCTCGTAGAGCATGTCCACCAGCCGCCGCAGCATCTCGTCGCGGGGCAGCTCCTGGCCCTTTTCGGCGTAGACCAGCATGCCGGCGTAGGCCTCGGGCGAGCCCAGGCCGTAGATGCAGGACACGCTGGCCACGATGATCACGTCCTGCCGGGTCAAGAGGGCGAAGGTGGCGCTGTGGCGCATCTTGTCGATGCGCTCGTTGATGGAGGAGTCCTTCTCGATGTAGGTGTCCGAGGCCGGGATGTAGGCCTCGGGCTGGTAGTAATCGTAATAGCTGACGAAGTACTCCACGGCATTGTGGGGGAACAGGGATTTCATCTCGCCGTAGAGCTGGGCGGCCAGGGTCTTGTTGGGGGCCAGGACCAGGGCGGGCTTGCCGGTCCTCGCGATGACGTTGGCCATGGTGAAGGTCTTGCCCGAGCCGGTGACCCCCAACAGCACCTGGTGCTTCAGGCCCTGGGCCAGGCCGGTGGCCAGGGCCTCGATGGCCGCGGGCTGGTCGCCCTGGGGCACGAAATCGCTCACCAGCTCGAACTCGGCCGCGCTGGGGGCGGTGCGGTAATACTGGGAGGTGTCGGGGGTCTCAAAGGGCATGGTGCGCTCCCGGCGGTTTCGGAGGAATGAGAAGATGTGGGGGGAAGGGGCCCTTTTTTGGAAAAAAGGGCCCCTTCCCCCCACACCCCCCTTCCCCCAAAAAACTTTATAGTTTTCAAGGAGTAAGCTAAGAGCCTATTCCCCAGGCAGGAATCCTGCCGAAGGGGGGTGTAGGGCGGAAAATCGCCCAGGCGCGACACCCCGCCAGGCTCGTAATCATTTCATGATTATACAGCAAGATGCCGCCATGGCAGACCAACCCGGGGACCGCGGGCCCGGGGCAAGCCCCGCCTGCCTGCGGCAAGCGGCGGACCGGTCGCTTCCCCCATTCATCCCCCCACGAACCCCCTTGACAAACGCCCGCGCGGCGGGCCATGATATTCTCCATCAAACGATGGAACCAATTGCTGGAAGAGTTTGTGAACAACTCAGCCCTCAAGAAGGCCCGCGCCCATCCCGAGTCCATGAAGGCCCGCATCTTGGCGGCGGCCCGCCAGGCCTTTGGCGAGCTGGGCTTCCACGGGGCCACCACCCGGCACATCGCGGGGCTGGTGGGGGTGGACATCAGCACCTTGCACTACCACTGGGGGGACAAGGGGGACCTTTTCGAGGCGGCGGTGTTGGACATCACGGAGGATCTCCGCCAGAAGCTGGTGGAGGTGGAGCGGATGATCCATGGGAAACCCTTGGCGGAGCGCCTGGACATCGCCATCGACCAGATGACGGACTATTTGTTCGCGCACCCGGAGGTTTCCAACCTGACTTTGCGGCGTTACTTCGGCCAAACGCGGCACGAGATGACTTGGGACAATCATCTGCCGGTGTTCGTGAACGACATCGCGCGGTCCATGGGTTTGGCGCCCATGCGGGGGCAGGTGGAGAAGCGGGCGAAGATGCAGGTGTTCGCCATCATGCTGGCGATCTACAACTTCGTGTCCGGGGGGGAGTTCATCAGCCACAGCCTGGGCTTGGAGCGGGAGGAGTACATCCCCCTGGTCAAGCAAACCCTCCGCTTCATGCTGATCCCCCCCTTCCTGTCCCAAACCTGCCCAACCCAACGGGAGCAAGAAACTCCCCCTAACCTGACTTGAACCAACCCCCGGGAAACGGCGCAGCCGTTTCCCGGAAAGTTTTTTGGAAAGGGGGTCCGGAGGGAAAACTATTTGCAGACCTATCCACGGGGCTCCTTGCCCCGTGGATAGGGAGATTTGGCAAAAGCGTGGTTTTGCCAAATCTCACAGATTGCCAGCCCGGGGCGGCTGGCAATCTGGCGGGCCGTCCCTGGCCCGCACCTGGCCATTGCGGGCAATGGCCAGGTTTTGCAAAAAAGGTTTCCCCCCGTCCTAAAGCAAAAACGGAGGAAGTATGGCCCTGAATCTGGATGCCATAGGCCGGCGGATCGGCCCTTTGACCCGGGAGTACACCTGGCGGGACGTGGTGTTGTACGCCTTGGGGGTGGGGGCAGGTTTTGAGGAGCTGGACTATGTGTATGAGAACCGCTTGAAGGTGTTGCCGAGTTTTTCGATCGCCAGCGTATTTGAGTTTTTGGCGCAGGTGGCGGCGGCGGCGGAGGTGGATCTCACGGGGATTTTGCATGGGGAGCAGGACATCGTGTTCCACCGGCCGATCCCGGCGGAGGGGCGATTGGTGACCGAGGGAGCCATCACCCACATTTGGGATAAGGGCCCGGGCAAGGGGGCCTTGGTGGTGGCCCAGGCGGACACTTTTGCCGGCGGCGGGGCCAAGCTGTTCACCAACGTGTTCACGTTGTTCTGCAAGAAGGACGGCGGGTTTGGCGGAGAGCCGGGCACGGCGGAGGCGGTGGAGATTCCGGGTCGGGAGCCGGATTACACGGTGGAGGACCAGCCGGCCACGGATCAGCCGCTGTTGTACCGCCTGTCCGGGGACATCTTCACGCTGCACGTGGACCCGGAATTCGCCAAGGCGGCCGGGTTCGACATGCCGATCATGCACGGGCTGTGCACGCACGGTTATGCCTGCCGGCACGTGATCGCCAGCTTGATGCCGGGGCGGCCGGAATTGATGCGGCGGTTCAAGGTGCGTTTCGCCAAGCCCCTGTACCCGGGCCAGCCCATCGCCACGAAAATTTGGCAGACCGGCGAGCAGGAGGCGGTGTTCCAGACGGTGAACGCGGCCACGGGCGAGGTGGTGCTGGACCAGGGCCTGGTGACCTGGGCCAGTGCGGAGGAGGCGGCGGCGCGGGCGGCGCGGGGGGACATCGACTTCGCGGGCCGGGTGGCCCTGGTGACCGGGGCGGGGGCCGGCTTGGGCCGGGCCTATGCCCTGCAGCTGGCCCGGCGCGGGGCCAAGGTGGTGGTGAACGACCTGGGGGTGGCCCGGGACGGCCAGGGCGGCGGCAGCCGGGCGGCGGACCAGGTGGTGGCCGAGATCCGGGCAGCGGGCGGCGAGGCCGTGGCCGACTGCCACAACGTGGCCGAGCCCGCGGGCGGCGAAGCCATGGTGGCGGCGGCAATGGAGAATTTCGGCCGCCTGGACGTGGTGATCAACAACGCGGGCATTTTGCGCGACAAGACGCTGCTCAAGATGGCCCCGGAGGACTGGCGGGCGGTGCAGGACGTGCACCTGACCGGGGCCTACAACGTGACCCGGCCGGCGTTTTTGCAGATGAAAGAGCAAGGTTACGGCCGCATCATCTTCACCACCAGCGCGGCGGGCCTTTACGGCAACTTCGGCCAGACCAACTATGGGGCGGCCAAGCTGGGCCTGGTGGGCTTCCTGCACACCCTGAAGCTGGAGGGCGAGAGCGCGGGGGTCCTGGTGAACGCGGTGGCGCCCCTGGCCGGCACCCGGCTCACCGAGGACGTGCTGCCGCCGGAGCTTTACGACAAGCTGAAGCCCGAGTTCGTGACCCCGTTGGTGTTGTACCTGGCCTCGGAGCAGTGCCCGGTGACCGGCCACGTGTACAACGCCGGCCTGGGGGTGATGAACCGGGCGGCGGTGGTGACCGGGCCCGGGGCGGTGCTGGGCGACGGCGAGAACCCGCCCACCCCGGAGGAGGTGGCCGCGGCCTGGAGCCGGGTGACCTCCCTGGACGGGGCGGAGCTGTTCGACAACGCCAACGCGGCGCTGTCCCCCATTTTGGCGGCCCTGGAGGGCGGCGGCGCCCCGGCCCCAGCCCCTGCTGCCGCGGGTCCGTCCCCGGCCAATGCCGGCGGCCCGGGCGCGGCCGCCGTGTTCGCCCAGATGCCCCGGGCCTTCCAGGCCGACCGGGCCGGCGGGGTCAAGGTGGTGTTCCAGTTCGAGCTGACCGGCGAGGGCGGCGGCAACTGGTACGCCGACATCGCCGACGGCGTCTGCCAGGTGAGCGAAGGCGCCCACCCCAGCCCCACCACCACCATCAAGATGGCCGCGCCGGACTTCCTGGAAATGATCGCCGGACGCCTGAACCCCATGACCGCCTACACCAGCGGCAAACTCAAAATCGGGGGCGACCTCATGAAGTCCCAGCTTATTACCAAGCTGTTCAAGTTTTAAGATGTGGGGGAAAACCCCTTTTTGTGAGCAAAAAGGGGTTTTCCCCCACTCCCCCTTTCCCCAAAAAAACTTTAAGGTTTTAAATGGGTTGTGCCATGGGAGTTAACGATCGGTAATTTCCGACCAAAATGAGGAAACTGGCGAAAAAACAATCTTGGCACCATCGATCCGACAGGATCTTAGGGGGAACCATACGGACCCTGGGGCGGCGGCAGACGCGCCCCGGGCCCAGCGGGAAAACGGCAACGAGTCACGGCGGGAGGACTCAATAATGATAGGCATCACTTCCTTCGGGGGTTACATCCCCCGTCTGCGGCTGAGCCGCGCGGCGATCGTGGAGCAAATGGGCTGGTTCGCCCCGGCCATCATGGCGGTGGCCCAGGGCGAGCGCGCCTTTGGCAACTGGGACGAGGACGCGCTCACCATGGCGGTGGCCGCGGCGGCCGACTGCCTCCAGGGGCGGGACCCCGGCGGCCTGGACGCGGTGTACCTGGCCTCCACCACCCTGCCCTTCCAGGACCGGCTGAACTCCGGGGTGCTGAAAACCGCCCTGGGGCTGAAGGACGAGATCACCTGCGCCGACTTCACCGCCTGCCTTAAATCCGGCACCACGGCCCTGGGCGAGGCCCTGGCCGCCGTGGCCGGGGCGGAGCGGCGGGAGATCCTGGTCACGGCCAGCGACCAGCGGCTCTCCAAGGCGGCCTACTTTTACGAGATGTGGTTCGGCGACGGCGCGGCCGCGCTCACCGTGGGCCGCGAAAACGTGGTGGCCCAGTTCCTGGGCTCCTTTAGCCTCAACGAGGACTTCGTGGACCACTACCGCGGCCTGGGCCACACCTACGACTACATGTGGGAGGAGCGCTGGGTGCGGGACCAGGGCTATTCCCGCCTCATCCCCCGGGCCGTGGAAGGCCTCCTGGCCAAGCTGGCCATGAAGGCCGACGAGGTGGACCGCCTGGTGTTCCCCTGCTTCTTCCAGGCCGAGCATCGGAAGATCGGCTCACTCTTGGGCCTCACCGGCGAGCGCCTGGTGGACAACCTGCACGAGCCCTGCGGCGAGACCGGGGCGGCCCACCCCCTGGTCATGCTGGTGAAGACCCTGCAGGAAGCCGCGCCGGGCCAGATCATCGTGGTGGCCGGTTTCGGCCAGGGGGCCGACGCCCTGGCCTTCCGGGTCACCGGGGCCATCGCCGACCTGGCTCCCCGCCAAGGCGTCAAAGGCTGCCTGGCCGCCGGGCAGACCACCACCAACTACGCCAAGTTCCTGAAGTTCCGCAACCTCTTGTCCACCGAGATGGGCATCCGGGCCGAGAAGCCCACCCAGACGGCCATGACCGCCCTGTGGCGCAACCGGGACATGCTCCTGGGCCTGGTGGGCGGCAGGTGCACCGCCTGCGGCACGCCCCAGTTCCCCAAGATGCCCATCTGCGTGAACCCGGCCTGCCACGCCACCGGCACCCAGGAGCCCTACTCCTTCCGCGACGTGCCGGCCAGCGTCATGTCCTTCACCGGCGACCTCCTGGCCGTGTCCGTGGACCCGCCGGCCATCTACGGCATGGTGCAGTTCGCGGGCGGCGGCCGCTTCATGGCCGATTTCACCGACTGCACCATGGACGACGTGGCCGTGGGCCAAGAGGTGCGGATGGCCTTCCGCCGGCGCTACACCGATCAGGGCCGCGGCTTCTCGGGCTACTTCTGGAAGGCCATCCCCCTGCCCAGGGCCAATCCCGCCGCCGCTGCCGCCTCCGCGGAGGACATCCGCTTTGACGGCCGGGTGGCCATCGTCACCGGGGCCGGCGCCGGCCTGGGCCGGGCCTACGCCCTGGCCCTGGCCGGCCGCGGGGCCATGGTGGTGGTCAACGACCTGGGCGGCGGCAAGGACGGCATGGGCCAGAGCACCAAGGCCGCCGATCAGGTGGCCGCCGAGATCAAGGCCGCCGGCGGCCAGGCCCTCCCCGACTACTCCGACGTCTCGACTCCGGAAGGCGGCGCCGCCCTGGTGGACGCCGCCCTGGCCGCCTTCGGCCGGGTGGATATCGTGGTCAACAACGCCGGCATCCTGCGGGACAAGACCCTGGCCAAAATGGAGCCAGCCCTGTGGAACGCCGTCCTGGACGTGCACCTGGCCGGCGCCTATAACGTCACCCGCCCGGCCTTCCGCCTCATGAAGGACCAGGGCTACGGCCGCGTCATCTTCACCACCTCCGCCGCCGGGCTCTACGGCAACTTCGGCCAGACCAACTACTCCGCCGCCAAACTGGGCCTGGTGGGTTTCATGAACACCCTGCGGCTGGAAGGCGAGCGCTACGGCGTCCTGGTCAACACCATCGCCCCCCTGGCCGGCACCCGCCTCACCGAAGACGTCATGCCGCCCGAGATCTACGCCAAACTCAAGCCCGAGTTCGTAGCCCCCCTGGTGCTCTACCTGGCCTCGGACCAATGCACCGACACCGGGCTCATCCTCAACGCCGGCCTGGGCTATATCAACCGGGCCGCCATCGCCACCGGACCCTCCGTCCTGGTGGGCGACGGCCAGACCCCGCCCACCCTGGAACAAGTCCACGCGGCTTTCACCCAAATCGACTCCCTGGAAGGCGCTGAGCTGTTCGACTCCGCCACCGCGGCGCTGACCCCCATGCTCACCGCCCTAAGCCCGCCGCCCCCCGGCGGCGATACCACCCCGGCCCCGGCCCCGGCCCCCGCGCCAACCTCCGTCGTGGCCCAGATCTTCGCCGGCCTGCCGGGGGCCTTCCAACCCGCCGCGGCCGCCGGCCTCGACCTCACCTTCGGCTTCGATATCTCCGGCCCCGACGGCGGCTCGTGGCACGCCGTCATCGCCGATCAAAAAATTACCGTCACCCCCGGCCCGGCCGCCAAAGCCACCACCACCATCAAAATGGCCGACCAGGACTTCGTCGACCTCATCAAAGGCAAACTCAACCCCATGACCGCCTTTACCTCCGGCAAACTCAAAATCGAAGGCGATATCATGAAGTCCCAGCTAATTGGGAAGTTGTTTAAATTTTAAGATTGGGGGGAACCCTTTTTGAAAAAAGGGTTCCCCCCAAACCCCCCTCCGAAAAACTTTACCGCAAACCGCTGCGCGGTTTGCGGGGGTGGGGTGGGGGTATCCGAGAAAGCGCTCCGCTAGCACCTAGCGAGGAGGATAGAAGACATGGCTACCGGAATCAGGGACAAGGTGGCGATCATCGGCATGGGCTGCACCCGCTTCGGCGAACGCTGGGACGCCGGCGCCGAAGACCTCATGGTCGAAGCCTTCACCGAATGCGTCGCCGACGCCGGCATCGCCCCCGACGAAATCGAAGCCGTGTGGCAAGGCACCTGCTTCGAGGAAGTCAGCCTGGGCAAATCCGCCCTCGGAGTCTCCACCACCCTCCGCCTCCCCTTCGTTCCCGTCACCCGGGTCGAAAACTACTGCGCCTCCGGCACCGAAGCCTTCCGCGGCGCCGTCTACGCCGTGGCCTCCGGCGCCTATGACGTCTGCCTCGCCCTCGGCGTCGAAAAGCTCAAAGACACCGGCTACGGCGGCCTGCCCGACCCCGGCTCCAATCTGGGCGCCCTGAACTGGCTGTGGTTCCCCAACGTCACCGCCCCCGGCGCCTTCGCCCAACTGGCCACCGCCTACACCGCCAAATACAAGGTCCCGGCCGAAGACCTGAAACGCGCCATTGGCCAAGTTTCCGTCAAATCACACGCCAACGGCGCCATCAACCCCAAGGCCCACCTCCGCAAGAAAGTGAGCCTCGACCAAGTCATCAATTCGCCCATCATCGCCTACCCCCTGGGCCTCTACGATTGCTGCGGCGTGTCCGACGGCTCCGCCTGCGCCATCGTCACCACCGTGGAACGCGCCCGCGAGATGGGCGTCAAAAACCCCGTCACCGTCAAAGCTCTGCAAGTCGCCCTGTCCAATGGCTACGAACACGGCTTCAACGAATGGGACGGCACCTACTTCCCCACCACCTCCCAAGCCTCCACCCGGGCCTACGCCGAAGCCGGCGTCACCAACCCCCGGGAGGAAATCTCCATGATGGAACTGCACGACTGCTTCTCCATCACCGAAATGGTCACCTACGAAGACCTGCACATCTCCCCCCGCGGCCAGGCCTGGAAAGAAACCCTCGACGGCTTCTATAACGCCGACGGCCAAATCCCCGCCCAAATCGACGGCGGCCTCAAATGCTTCGGACACCCCATCGGCGCCTCCGGCCTCCGCATGCTCTACGAAATGTACCTCCAACTCCTGGGCCGAGCCGCCGAACGCCAACTCCCCAACCCCAAACTCGGCCTAACCCATAACCTCGGCGGCGTCCCCTTCCAATCCGTCTGCTCCATCGCTATCGTGGGAAGATTGGAAGAGTGAAAGAGTTTCCGGGGGGAGGGCCCTTTTTTGAAAAAACGGAGCCTCCCCCCGGACCCCCCTCCCCCAAAAAACTTTAGGGCGTGGCGATTTTCCTGGCCGCGCCGCGCGCGGCCAGGAAAATCGCCACGCCAAAGTATTTGAGGCGGGAGTACGGGGAAGAGACACTTTAAAGTTTTTTGAAAGGGGGTACGGGGGGAAACTTTTTTTCAAAAAAGTTTCCCCCCGATATCTCCCGATGGAGACCAGCCAAATGGAAATTTTGCAGTATGGCGAGGAGCACAGGATTTTTCGGGAGGCGGTGCGGAAGTTTTTTGCCCGGGAGGTGACGCCTTTTGTGGACGAGTGGGAGCGGGCCGGGATTGTGCCGCGGGAGGTATGGCGGCGCATGGGTGAGCAGGGATTTTTGTGCATGGACGTGGGGGAGGAGTATGGGGGTGCGGGGGCCGACTTTTTGTATTCGGTGATCATGGCCGAGGAGTTGGTGCGCACCAATCACAGTGGTTTGGCCGCGCCGTTGCATTCGGACGTGGTGGTGCCGTATATCAGCTCCTTTGGCAGCGAGGAGGTGAAGCAGAGGTATTTGCCGGGGTGTGTGAGCGGGGAATTGATCACCGCGGTGGCCATGACCGAGCCTGGGGCCGGCAGTGATTTGGCGGCCATGCGCACCACGGCCAGGGATGATGGGGATCACGTGGTGATCAACGGGCAGAAGACCTTCATCAGCAATGGGATCAACTGTGATCTGGTGGTCTTGGCCTGCCGCAACCCGGCGGAGGCCAACCCGCATGCGGCCATCAACCTGTATGTGGTGGAGGCGGGCACCCCGGGCTTTGAGAAGGGGCGCAAGCTGGACAAGGTGGGCTGGCGGAGTCAGGACACGGCCGAGCTTTTCTTCGGCGACTGCCGGGTGCCCAAGGGCAACCGTTTGGGCGAGGAGGGCAGCGGCTTCTTGATGCTCATGGACAAGCTCCAGCAGGAACGCTTGATGTGCTCGGTGATCGCGGTGGCCGGGGCGGAGTTCATTTTGGGTTTGACCATCGAGTACTGCCGGGGGCGGACCGCCTTTGGCAAGCCCTTGAGCAAGTTCCAGCACAACCAGTTCAAGATCGTGGACATGGCCGCCGAGGTGAAGGTGGGCCGGGCCTTTTTGGACAAGTGCATCGCGGACCACATGGAGGGCCTTAAGATTCCGGTGGAGGTCTCCATGTTGAAATTCTGGACCACGGAGATGGCCAACCGGGTGGTGGACGGCTGCGTGCAGTTGCACGGCGGCTATGGCTACTGCGAGGAGTACCCCGTGGCCCGCGCCTGGCGCGACATGCGGGTGTTGTCCATTTTCGCGGGCACCAATGAGATAATGAGGGGGATAGCGGCGAAGTTCATGGGGCTGTGAGGACCGGGCGGGGAGGTTCGACCCGGTCACGCGGGCCAGGACGGCCCGCCGCCGGCAGGCGAACGAAGTGAGCCGGGCCGGCGAGGATTTGCCTGGATTCACTCCAGGCAAATCCAAGCGGAAAAAGCCAAGGACGGCTTTTTCCGACCTGGATTAGTCAATAATGAGGGGGATAGCGGCGAAGTTCATGGGGCTGTGAGGACCGAGGGTGAGGGGAGGGCTCCGTGTCGCGGGCCTTTTTTCCACGTTAAGCGGAGCTTCAGGCTTTGAGGCCATTGCGTGGTGAAACACATAAAACATGTTGATATTATATCAAAAATGGCTGTGAAGCATGATTACGGCAGGCAATGGCCGATGCGGGCCAAGGATGGCCCGCCAAATTGCA
>JAHLLK010000110.1 GCA_020444165.1 Deltaproteobacteria bacterium
TTTGGCGGGCCATCCTTGGCCCGCATCGGCCATTGCCTGCCGTAATCATGTTTCGCAGCCATTTTTTACATAATATCATCACGTTATATGTGTTTCACCATGCAACGGCCTCAATGTTTTAACTACATATTTGTATTTGCCGTGCATTGGCCTCTCTTGGGCCGAGCCGGGAATCGCCCGGGCTCACCACCACCCCGGCCAAAAGAAAAAGGGGCAGCCGGTCACCCGGCCGTCCCTTTGATGTTTTGGTTTCAGAAAGCTAGCTAAGCTTCTGTAATGCCTCGTTGGTACGGCGCACGCCCTGCTCGATGATCTCCTCGCTGGTGGCGAAGCTGAATCGGATGCAGTTGTCATCGCCAAAAGCCACCCCGGGCACCGCCGCCACGTGGGCCACGTCCAGGAGATAGTCAGCCAGGTCCTGGGAGCCGGCGATCACCTGGTCCCCGTGCTTGCGGCCGAAGTAGGCCGAGAAGTTGGGGAAGGCGTAGAAGGCGCCCTCGGGCCGGAAGCACTTGGCCCCGGGGATCTCCGCGATGAGATCCATGATGAGGTTGCGGCGCTTCTCGAACACGGCGCACATTTTCTCCACCTCGGTCTGGGGCCCGTTCAGGGCCGCGATGGCCGCCTTCTGGGAGATGGAGGTGGGGTTGGAGGTGGACTGGCTCTGGATCTTGGCGCAAGCCTTGATCAGGTCCCGGGGCCCGGCCATGTAGCCGATGCGCCAGCCGGTCATGGCGTAGGCCTTGGACACCCCGTTCAAGGTCGCGGTGTATTCGAAGATCTTGCTCCCCAGGGCCGCGGTGGCGGTGAACTTGCGGTGGTCGAACAGGATGGACTCGTATATCTCGTCGCTGACCATGAGCACGCCCGCCGCGGCGCAGGCCTCGGCCAGGGGCAGCAGCTCTTCCGGGCTGTACACCCCGCCGGTGGGGTTGCTGGGCGAGTTGATGAAGATGGCCTTGGTCCGCGGGGTGAGCGCGGCCTTCAAATCCTCCAGCCTGAGCTTGAAGCCATCCTCTTCCCGGGTGGGCACGATCACCGGCTTGCCGCCGGCCAGGATCACCATGGGCGGATAGCTGACCCAGTAGGGCGCCGGCACGATGACCTCGTCCCCTTCGTTCAACAAGGCCTGCATCAAAAGGTAGCTCGAATGCTTGCCGCCCACGTTGATGATGACCTGCTCGGGAGAATAGATCAGGCCGTTGTCCCGTTGGAATTTCTCCACCACCGCCTGTTTAAGCTCGGGCATGCCCGCGGCCGGAGTGTAGCGGGTGAAGCCCTCATTGATGGCCTGAATGGCGGCCTGGCAAATGTGGGCCGGGGTGTTGAAATCGGGTTGGCCTACGCCGAAGTTGATCACGTCCACCCCTTCGCCCCGCATTTTATTGGCCTTGGCGTCCAAGGCGAGGGTGGGCGAGGGCTGAATACTGGTCACACGTCGGGCTAATTCCATGACTCTAGTCTCCCAAGGTTAAATGCTGCGGTCCAAAGGTCAACGCTAAGGCGGCCGACCCCGCGGCAAAATGCCGCGAGTTCTCCGCGTGGTCCGGGCCGGGCAGCCCACCCATTTGGCTAGGATTTCGGGAATCCAGGCACAGGGCAGGCGGGCGGTGTCCGCGCCGGCCAAGTTGAATAACGGGCGGAAACCAATATGTCAAGCAGGTAATTAATCAGTCTCGGATTTGTAGTCAAACGCCGGGGTGGCGAACTCCCGTTCCGCCGACTCCGGGTCCTCGGCATGGAACAATACCAGATTCCGCAGGTGCATGTAGGTGTCCGGGTCCATGGAAACGAAATCCACCGCGCACCCCTGGGGGGTGACCCGGATGACCTTGCCTTCCATGTGCAGATCAGGCACCTCCACCCCTTCTCCGAAGAGGTGGATGGTCAGATAGCAGGATTGCCCCTCGCTGAGCGGCAGGTTGCCCTCCAGATACACGCCTTTGTGGCTGAGGTCGCGGCTTTGCACGTCGCAGAGCTTCGCCCCCATGGTGGAGAGGTCCACTTTGGTCCGTAGGTTGATCCTGGTGCGCCGGCGGCGATTCTCAGACATGCGGCCCGTCATGGTTGAGGTTGAGGGCGAGGCGGCTTTCCCTGCCAGCAATAGCCTTTTTTCGGGCGGTTGGCAATGAAAATGAAATAGCCGCCCCAAGGGTTCTTGCTAAACATATCTTAAATATGTTTTGGCAAAAACCAGGCTTTGTCAAGACTCATCAAGGCGCCTGGCGCGAACTCTTGCCTGGCCCGACCCTGCCCCCCGTTCCATCAAACGAGTTGACACCTTCCCTGGGCGGGAGTAGGAAGATGGCGGATATACGAGGATGCTGGGGGAGCCGCCTAGCGGCTGAGAGTACGCCCTTTGAGGCGTAGACCCTTGGAACCTGTTGGGTAATGCCAGCGCAGGGAAGCATTCCGGACTGGATGGTCTGGGCCGGTTTTCCTTGCGGAGACCGGCCCCCGTTTTTTCCCGGGCCGGTGGAAAGGGAAAGAAGCATGCTGGATGAGATCTTGGTGACCAGAGCCATTACCACCCGCTATTTCGAGAAGTTGCAAGACAGCCTGGAGTTGGACGCGGCCATCGTGGGCGGTGGCCCGGCCGGGCTGGTGGCTGGCTACAAGCTGGCCCGGGCTGGCCACAAGGTGGCCCTGTTCGAGCGGAAGCTCAGCGTGGGCGGCGGCATGTGGGGCGGCGGCATGATGATGAACGAGATCGTGGTGCAGGCCGAGGCCAAGCCCATTTTGGACGAATTCGGGGTGCCGACCCGGGAATTCGCGCCGGGCTACTACACCGCGGACTCGGTGCTCACCACGACCACCCTCTGCTCCCAGGCCATGCTGGCCGGGCTCCGGGTCTTCAACCTGATCAGCGTGGAGGACGTGATGGTCCGCGACGCCCGGGTGGTGGGCCTGGTGGTCAACTGGACCGCGGTGGAGATGGCCGGCCTGCACGTGGATCCCCTGTGCTTCCGCTGCCGCTACACCATCGACTCCACCGGCCACGACGCCGATGTGCTGAACGTCATCTCCCGCAAGGTGGACGCCGAACTGTACACCAAGACCGGCAAGGTGCTGGGTGAGCGCTCTTTGTGGGCCGAGGTGGCCGAGAACAACACCCTGGACAACACCCGTGAGGCCTTCCCCGGGGTGTACACCGCGGGCATGTGCGCCAATGCGGTGTTTGGCTCCTATCGCATGGGCCCCATCTTCGGCGGCATGCTCCTCTCGGGCCAGAAGGCCGCCCAGATGGTGGGCGAGCGCCTGGCCGCCGAGAAGTAACCTTTTTAACACGGAAAAAGTCGCCCCTCCCCCCAGGGAAGGGGCGGCTTTTTGGCCTGGTCTGGGCGGACCTCGGCCGGCGGGTCAGATCGCTTCGGCGATCTTGATGGCCAGCTTCTGAATCTCCCCCATGTCGCCGGGTTTGGCCTCCCAGTGCATGGCGGCCAGGGGGTCGCCCGGGTTACGGGGGATCAGGTGCACGTGGTAGTGCATGATGATCTGCCCGGCGGCCTCGCCGTTCAGTTGGGCCAGGAAGATGCCGGCTGGTTTCAAGGCCGCTTTCATGGCCCGGGCCACCTTCTGGGCCGCCTGGTGCACCCCGGCCAGATCGCCGGGGGTGATCTCCCAGAGGTTTGCGGTGTGGTTCTTGGGGATGACCAGGGTGTGGCCGGGGGTCACGGGGTTGATGTCGGCAAAGGCCAAGGAGCGCTCGTCCTCGTAAACCTTGAAAGCCGGCACTTTACCGGCCACGATATCGCAAAATATGCAAGTTTCCGTGCTCATTGTTTTTCCCCCTGGGGATGGGGCCGGAGGGACGCGTCCTCCCCGGCCGCGGTGAGGTCAACAATCCGGGTGCCTCTGGCGTAGGGCTTGGTTACGTAATCTTTGACCTGCCGGAGCCGCGCCACTTGACCGCCCAGGCGGTCCAGCTCGGTTTGCAGGTCGGCCAGCTCGGCCAACAGGGGATCGCCGGCCGGCAAAAGGCGCCGCATCTTTTCCAGTTTAAGCGACAGGGCAGTCAAAGGTTGCGCCATTTCGTGGCACACCGCCCCGGCGGTTTCCATGGCGGCCCGCCCCTGCTCCAGACGGCGGTTTTCCTCCAGCAAGAGGGAGGCGTCCAGGGCCCGGGCCAGCTTGGCCGCCAGACGGCGGGTGAAATCCGTGCCCAGGTCCGGGGTGTAGCGCCGGAAGTCCCGGGAGCCCAGGTTGAGGCTGCCCAGCCACTGCCCCCGGCTCCACAGGGGCAGGATGGCGGCCGAGGCCGGAACCGGCGCGCCGGGAAACAACCGCTGGGTCAGTTCCCGGTCCAGACGATTGTCCAAATACGGGCTCGCCAGATCCCCCAACAGGAGCCGCAGCTCCTGGCGCTCCAGCCAGAAGCAGCCTGGGGGCAAGGGAGGCAACGGCTCTCCCGGTCCGGCCGGCGCGGCCAGACCGCCGTGATCCGCGGCCAGGCCCAGGGTAACCACCTCCAGACCGTATATCTGGGCCACCCGGTCGCAGACGCCTTCCAAAAGCTCTTGACGGCCAGGCAGGCCCAGGAGGAAGTCCTCCACCATCTCCAGCTTCACCAGGATCTGTTCGTTGCGGACCGCCTGCCGCCAAACCTCTTTGAGATCCTTGGAAGGCATGCCGGGCTCTCTTCCCCCTGGCGACCTTGGCCCCGGGTTTACGACCGGTCGGGTAGCCCACCGGGGCAAAGCGGCACCCGCCGACCCCCTGGCGCCGTTCCCCGGCTCCCGGTCCGTTCGCCGTCACCGGCGGAGCGGACCCGCCGGAGGCAGCCGGGAACTCCTCAAGCGGCGCCCATGCTAGCATAACCTCCCAGATGGGGCAACCGGCCCGGGCGTCCGCTCCGGGGCGGCGGGCGTGCATTTCCCTTCTGCTCCGGCGTGGATAAAGCCTATAATGCGGACATGCTTGCGGCGGTGATCCAGATGAACTCCGGCTCCGACCTGGCCAGGAACCTGGCCCAGGCCGAGGAGTTATTGCGCCTGGCCGCGGCCAAGGGCGCGGGCCTGGCGGTGTTGCCCGAGCATTTCTCGCTCCTGGTGCCCGAAGGCCAGGAGCCGGCCAATGCCCAGCCGCTCCAGGGTCCCCTCCTGGCCTTCCTGGCCGGCCTGGCCCGGGAGCTGGACCTCTGGTTGGTGGGCGGCTCCTTTCCGGAGAAAGTCCGGGGCGGGGGCCTCTACAACACCTGCCCGGTCCTGGACCCCCAGGGCCGGCTCCGGGCCTTTTACCGCAAGGTGCACCTTTTCCGGCTGGCCCTGCCGGGGACGGAGCCCCTGGACGAGGCCCGGTTCTGCCGGCCGGGGCGGCGCCTCCGCGTGGTGGACACGCCTTGCGGCGCCCTGGGCCTCAGCATCTGCTACGATCTGCGCTTTCCCGAGCTGTACCGCTGCCTGCGGCTCAAAGGAGCCGAAGTGCTGGTCGCGCCCAGCGCCTTCACCAAGGTCACCGGCCAGGCCCATTGGGAGCTTCTGTTGCGGGCCCGGGCGGTGGAGAATGCGGCCTTCATGCTGGCCGCGGCCCAATGGGGCAGTCACGCCCCGGGGCGGGCCAGCTATGGGCGGGCCATGATCGTGAACCCCTGGGGCGAGATTCTGGCCGAGTGCCCTCCCGGCACGGGCCTGGCCCTGGCCGAGGTGGACCCCGGCCGGGTGGCGGCCAGCCGCGAGCGGCTGGACTCCACGCCCCAGGCCCGGCTCTTACCCGCCGCCTGGCGCGGCAGAACCAATCCATGACCCCTCCGCCGCCCAGTCTCTTCGCCAACTCGTTCAGCCGCTGGTTCTTCTTGGTGCTGATCGTCCTGGTGCTCTATCTGAGCTACCAGATCATCTCCCCCTTCCTCTTGCCCATCTTCCTCAGCATGACCCTGGTGGTGGTGGGGGGGCCCATGTACCAAGGGCTCTTGAGGCTGGTCCGGGGCCGGCGTTACCTGGCCTCGGCCCTCACCTGCCTGGTGTTGATGGGCATGATCCTCCTGCCGTTCTTCCTGTTGGGAGGCGTGCTTACCGCCCAGGCCCTGGAGCTGTACACCTCGGTGAGCCACCAGCTCAGCCAGGGTGACCTGCCCAAGATGTTCAACTTCCACCTGGGCGATCTGGACCCCCTGTTCGAGCGCCTCCGGGAAGCGGTGGGCGTCAGCCGGGCCGACATCTACCGGGAACTGGGCGAGCTGGTGCGCCGGGTGAGCAACCTGGTCTACGTGCAGTTCACCGAGATCCTGGCCGGGGTGACCAACTTCCTCATCGGTTTCGCCCTGGTGATGTTCATCACCTTCTATCTTCTGATGGACGGCGAGGAACTGGCCAAGCGGCTCATGTCCCTGTCCCCCCTGCCGGGCGACACCAACCAGCAGATCCGGGCCGAGATGCTGAGCACCCTGAAGGCCACCCTGCGGGCCACGGTGATGCTGGCCCTGATCAACGGAGGTATCTGCGGCGTGGGCTTCGGCCTTTTCGGGGTGCCCAAAGCCGTGTTCTGGGGAGTCACCATGGTCATGGCCTCGGTGGTGCCCTTGATCGGCACGGGCCTGATCTGGGTGCCCACGGTCATCTATCTCCTGGTGCAGAGCCAAACCGGCGCCGCCATCGGGGTGGGAGTGTGGTGCCTGGTGGTGGGCCTGGTGTGCGACAACATCTTGCGCCCCCGCTTCCTGGGCGGCGCGACCAACATCCACCCCCTGGCCACCTTCTTCAGCGTCTTGGGTGGCTTGGGCTTCTTCGGCCTCACCGGCCTGATTCTGGGCCCCATGGTGCTGGCCATTTTGTTGTCGCTGTTGGGCATCTATGAAAAACATTTTTTAAGCCCCGCCCCGCTTTGCATGGCCCTGGAAACCAGCCATGATGGAGATAGCGGCCCTGGGCCGCCCTAAAAACCTTAGACAAAACCTCAGCAAAAATAATCAAGCAGCGGTTTATATTGCATATATGGGCGGAGTTGCCGCCGCCCTCCCGGAGGATGACTCATGAAGGACGTTCTGGCCGTGATCATGGCCGGAGGCAAGGGCGAAAGACTGGCGCCCCTGACCAATGACCGTTCCAAACCCGCGGTGCCTTTTGGCGGCGCCTACCGCCTCATCGACATCACCCTGAGCAACGCGGTCAACAGCGGCATCTACAAAATCATGGTGCTGCCCCAGTACAAGAGCCAGTCCCTCATGGATCACCTGGAGGCGGGGTGGAACATCTTCTCCTTTGACCTGGGCCATTACCTGAAAGTGGTCCCGCCCCAGATGCGCCTGGGCGAGCGCTGGTACCAGGGCACGGCCGACTCGGTGCGCCAGAACGCCTACCTGTTGGAGCGCGACCCCTCCCTGAACCACGTGATCATTCTGTCGGGCGACCACGTGTACAAGATGGACTACAGCCTATTCCGGGATTACCACGACGAGCACGACGCCGATGTGAGCATCTCGGTCATCGAGGTGGACCGCGTGGCGGCCCGCTCTTTCGGGGTGGTGGAGGTGGACCCGGAGTTCAACATCATGGGGTTCCACGAAAAGCCCCAGGACCCGGTCTCCATCCCCGGCGATCCGGAGCACGCCCTGGCCAGCATGGGCATCTACATCTTCAAGAAAGAGGTGCTCTTGCAGGCATTGGATGGCATGGAGGGCATGGACTTCGGCCACGACATCATCCCCTCCCTGTTGGGCCGCTACCGGGTCAAGGCCTACCCCTACCGCCGCTTCAACCGGGTCAAGGACTTCACCTATATCACCCACGAGGACGGCCGGCGGGAGCGGGTGTTCTGCGAGGCCACCAAGGACAGCGGCTATTGGCGCGACGTGGGCGGCCTGGACGCCTACTGGAACTCCAACATGGATCTCTGCGGGGTGGACCCCTACTTCAACCTGTACGGCGAATTGTGGCCCCTGCGCACTTTCCGGCGCCAGTTCCCCCCGGCCAAGTTCATCTTCCAGGAGGAACGGGCCGTGCCGCCCCGAGTGGGCCGGGCCCTGGACAGCCTGGTGGGCCAGGGCTGCATCATCAGCTCCCTGGTGCGCAACTCGGTCCTGTTCAACAACGTGGTGGTGCGCTCCTACTCCGAGGTGGACGAGTCGGTGGTCATGGACGACGTGGTGATCGGCCGCAACTGCATTGTGAAAAAGGCCATCATCGACAAGCAGAATTCCCTCCCCGAAGGCACCAAGATCGGCCTCAACCCCAAGGAGGACCGCCACCGCTTCACGGTCACCAACCGGGGCATCACCGTGGTGCCCAAAAGGTTCTTCCCCCCGGAACGCTGATAAGCGCCCGGGCGGCGCCAGCCAAAAAGGAAAACCGGCCCAGGCTGTTGCCCTGGGCCGGTTTTATTACAGGCAGTAGCGGAGCCTAATCCACCGGGGGCAGACCGTACTCCTTGATCTTGTTTTGCAGGGTCTTGCGGGTCACCCCCAACATGGCCGCGGCCTGGGTGCGGTTCTGACCCGTGGCCTCCAGGGTGGTGGTGATGAGGATGCGTTCCATGTCCTTGAGGCTGAGCCCCGGGCGGATGAGGTTTTCCTGGCACGGCTCGACGTTTTGCAGGGCCAGGGGAAAGTCCCCCGGCTCCACCAGCTCGTCCCGGCAGAGGATCACCGCCCGCTCCACCGCGTTCAAAAGCTCACGCACGTTGCCAGGCCAGTGATAGGCCATGAGGGCGCGGCGGGCCTCGGGACTGAAGCCCTTGATATCCCGTTTGTTCTTTTGGTTGAAGCGGGCCAGGAACACCTCGGCCAGGCGCAAGATATCCTCGCCGCGGGCCCTGAGCGGCGGCACGGCCAGATGCACCACGTTCAGGCGGTAGAACAGGTCTTCCCGGAAGCGGTTGCCCGCCACCTCCTCGGACAAGTCCTTGTTGGTGGCCGCGATGACCCGCACGTCGGAGTGCAGGGTCTTGTCCGAGCCCACGGGGTTGTACTCGCCCTCTTGCAGGGCCCGGAGGAACTTGGCCTGGGTGGCCGGGGACATTTCGGCCACCTCGTCCAGGAACAGGCTGCCCTTGTCCGCAGCCTTGAAGCGCCCATCCCGGCGGTTGATGGCCCCGGTGAAGGCGCCCTTCTCGTGCCCGAACAGCTCGGATTCCAGGAGATTCTCGGCCAGGGCCGCGCAGTTGACCTTGACCAGCGGCCCCTTTTTGCGGGGCGAGTTCTGATGCACGATCTGGGCCACCACCTCCTTGCCGGTGCCGCTCTCGCCGGTGATGAGCACCGTGGCCTCGCTGGGGGCCACCAGGGTGATGGTCTCCTTGAGCTGCAGCATGGGCGACGAATCGCCCAGCAGGGCCGAAAGATCGAAGCGCTCGCCCAGGCGTTCGGCCTGCTCCTCCACCAGCCGGGCCAGGCCCGCGGCCTTCAAGTGGCGCTGCACCTTGATCAGCACTTCTTCCACGTCCAGGGGCTTGGTGAGGTAGTCCTCGGCCCCGGCCTTCAAGGCCTTTACCGCCCCGTCGATGCTGCCGAAAGCGGTCATCATGATCACCGGCAGCTCGGGGCGCAGGGTCTTGATGCGGTCCAGGGCGGCCTGGCCGTCCAGGCGGGGCATAATGAGGTCCAGGAGCACCAGGTCCACCGGCTGGGAGCCCACCTCGTCCACCGCGGCCTGGCCGTCCACCGCCTCCCGCACCTGGAAGCCGGCGTCCTCCAGGTGGGCCCGGAGCATCAGGCGGTGCGCCCGCTCGTCATCCACCACCAAAACCGTGCCCTGGGGTTCCATCTAACTCTCCGCCACCAGCAGGCTGAAAACGAACTTGGCCCCACCTCGTGGCCCGGCCGTGGCGGTCAGGTCGCCGCCGTGGGCCCGGGCCATGCGCCGGGCCAGGGCCAGGCCCAGGCCGGTGCCCCGCTCCTTGGTGCTGTAGAAGAGGTCGAAAAGCTGCTCCGGCTCGCCCGGCGGCAGGCCGGGCCCGGAATCGCTGACTTCCATGATGACCTGGGCGCCGGCGCGGCGCAAGGCCAGGCCGAGCTTGCCCTGGCCGTTCATGGCCTCCAGGGCGTTCATCACCAGGTTCAGGATGATCTGGCGCACCTGGTCGGGGTCGGCCTGCACCACGGGCAGGTTCGGCTCCACCGTGAGATCCACCTCCACCCCAGCGCGCAGGGGGTCGCCGGCCAGGAAATCCACCGCCGCCCGGGCCGACTCCTCCAGGTCCAGGGGCAGGCGCTGGGGCTCGCGGGGCCGGGTGTACTCCAACAGCCCGCTCACCACCCGTTCCAGGCGGTCCACCTCCTCCACCGCCACCTGGGCCATCTCGGCCTGGCGGGAGCCCGCCTCCTGGCCCTTGGCCAGGAACTGCACCAGGCCCCGCAGGGCGGACAGGGGGTTGCGCACCTCGTGGGCCACGCTGGCCGCCAGGCGTCCCACCGCGGCCAAATGGCCCTGGGCCGCCACTTCATCGCGCAGCCGATCCACTTCCCGCTCCCGGCGCCGAGCATAGAGCACCAGGAACAGGCCGGCTCCGCCGCCCACCACGAAGATCACCAGGGCCAGGGTGTAGGCCTGCCACAAATCGTTCGTCCGGGCCTCTTCATAGGCCGCGGTGGAAAGGGTCACCAGGGCGTAGGCCTTGGGCTGCGTCTCCACCGCCGCGTCCGCGCCGTTCTGGCCCTCCTCCGCGGGCAGGGCCTGGGTGCCGCCCGGCGCGCAGTAGGGCATCATGCCGCCGGACGTGGCCTGGCCGGCCGGCGCGCTTGGTTCCGGGGTGGCCACCCCCGCGCCGGGGCCCATGCCACGGCCGCCCATCCAGCGGCCCCCCCGGCCCCGTCCCAGACCCAGGCCCATGCCCCCTCCGCGCAGCGGCTCAAAGGCCCGGCCCACCACATAGCGGCCGTCCAGGAACAAATCCAGGGGCTCCAGGCGGTCCACGGCCGTGCGGGCAGCCTGTGGCAGCTTTTTCAGGAGTTGGCCACCGGCGTCCGCGCCGCCCACGGCCTCGCCACAGCCAAAAGCCACAACGCGGCCCCGGGGGCTGATGATGGTGATGTCCTTCAGATGGGGCTGGAGGCTGACCTCCTCCACCAGACTGGGCAGGATCTGTTCCCGGGGCATGTGGTGCCGGAGCCCCGCCCGCAAGGCCCCCTCCAGGGTCTGTACGATGAGGGAGCCCTGGATGGACAGGGCATGGCGCATCAGCTCCTCGGTGCGCTGCAGGCGGCTGTAGGTGGTGATGCCCAGGACCGCCAGGAGCAGGACCATGACCCCGGCCAGCAAAAGCCCGCTCCAGGTGCTCTTGGGGGGGGTGTTCTGACCCGTGGCCGTCATGGGTTCCCGCCTTCCGTGGGTGGGGTTAAAAAAGGGGTCCGGGCGCGGCCCGGACCCCCTATCCTAGCTCATAATCCCGGCCTAGCGCCAGCAGCTCCCGGGGCCGTAGCCGCCGCGACCGTTGCCACCGCGGCCGTAACCGGCACCGTAGCCCGGGCAGTCGTTGGGGCCGTTGCCGTTGCAGGCGCCCGGACCGTAACCACCGCGGCCACCGCGGCCGAAGCCCATGCCGTAGCCCCGGCCCATGCCGCGGAAATCAGGGTTGGCGGCGGCGAAGTCATTGGCCTTCTTGGCCATCTGGGAGCGCAGATCCACCAGCTCGTTCTGCAGGGTCTTGACCTTGGCCGGATCAGCGTTCTCCTGAGACTCCAGGGCCCGGAGCTCGATGTTCTTGGTAGCGATCTGCTTGCGGAGGTCCAGGGTCTCGTTCAAGAAAGCCGAGCGAGCCTTGTCCAGCTTCTGCACCTGTTCCGGGGTCAGCTGCCGGCCGTAATAACCCTGGCCTGGACCGTTGGGGGTGGTATCGTCCGCCAGGGCCGGAATCACCAGCACGGCCACCAGGCTGAGGGCCGCCAAACTCGCCAGAACCTTTCTCGTCACCATTATAAATCTCCTCTTTGTTCGTTTTGGTCGTTAGGGTAGTCGCGTCATCATTCGTGCCCTTTGCTATAGCAGGGGTCGTGCCAAGCGGAACCTGGCGAGGTTTGGGCGAGTTTTATCTATTTATTTTAATTGTTTAGCAATTGAGTTTTTTCAGAGCCGCTGTGGGAGGAGCCGGAACGGTGCATAATTATTATGCGGCTCCGGGCAGGCGCGAGAATTTTTTTTGCTGCCAGGAGCGTCCCCGCCTCCCCGGGGCTTCCTCCCCGCGAGCCCCCGGCCGGGGCGGGGCCGGTCCTCCTGAGGGGCGCGGGGTCATAAATCTCGCCAAATCGAGGGTGATGCACGGTGCGTCCTGAACCGTGCATCTTAAGCTGGTTGGCAAAGGCGTGGTTTGGCCAACCAGCACAAATCACTCTCCTTTTAGGATCGTGATTTGGCGGGCCAAGGATGGCGCGCCAAATTGCGCGGCTTTGAAAAAGCAAGCAATTTGAAAAACTTGACAAAACCACGCTTTTGTCAAGTTTGGTTGAAAAAGGCCATGGAGGGACTTTTTCAACATCCTGCTAGGGGCCGAAGGCGCACAACTAACCGCCGAAATAAGACATATGCCACTGTTTTAAATACAATATATTTGTATTTGCCGTGCATCGGCCCCAAATCAGGCAGCTGACGGTTTGTTTTCCCGCCGTGACGCCCCGGACCGGGCCGTGGCCGGGCCTTATCCTCCCTGCGAAAAAGCTCTTCTCCCCGAAAAAGGTACCGTTTCCGGGGCTCCCGAGGGTTCGCCGCGGCTTTTCGCCCCGCTCCACTCCCCCAAGCGGGTTTACAGGCCCTTGCACCTAATGCTATCCTCCAAAAATTGATAGCTGTATTTTAGCTAGAATTTAGTCAGAGATCTTGCTTGCGGCCTTGTACCGGCCCGGAGGCGCCGGATAAGAATTATGGCAACTTGTGGTTTCTGCTTGCTTAATTGCCTCCACTTGCATCGCGGGCCCCAAGAGGCCCGCCCAAGCGCGCCAACCAATGGGAGCGCCGCGCCGCCCGGCCAACCTAGGCGGCCAGGGCCCTGCCGCGGCGTTCCATTTCCGAAGTAGGAGGGCGAAGGGAATGATCACATTTGGCAAAGGTAACCTACGCATCCCCAAATGGTCCAAGAGGGTGTTCATGGTGGCCGGCGGTTGCACCCCTTTCCGCAAGTACTTCCCCGAGTACAAGCTGGAAGAGCTGGTAATGATCGCCTTTAAAATGATGCTGGAGGACAACCAGCTGAAGCTCTCTCCGCGGGAAATCAAGGAAAGCATAAATTTCGCGGTATACGGGCAATTTGCCGACCATTTCCAAGATCAGCTCTTGTGTGAAGCCAAGGTGCACGATTACCTGGGTCTGGACCCGCTGTTCAACGTGGGTATCAAGACCGGCGGCGCCACTGGCGGTACCTCGGTGCTGATGGGCGCCCAGGCCATTGCCAGCGGTTACGCCAACTGCTGCCTGGTGGCGGGTTGGGAGCGCATGGACGAGGTGGACACCCGCACCGGCAACTTCTACATCTCCACC
>JAHLLK010000111.1 GCA_020444165.1 Deltaproteobacteria bacterium
CGTGGGGGAAAACCCCTTTTTGTCCACAAAAAGGGGTTTTCCCCCACATCTCCTGCTTCTTCAAAAAATTCTTAAATAATCTTTTCCAGATCGTGTTTGGCCAGGGTCACGTCGCCGTGGGAGATGGTGAGGGTGCCGCGTTCGGTGACCAGGAGCATGTTGCCTTCGGGGGTGAAGCCTTCCACCCGGCCCTTGCGGAGTTCGTCCCCATCCTTCACGGTGATTTCGCGGCCCAGGATCATGGAGCGCTCCTGATATTCGGCCAGGACCCGGTCCTCGCGGCCCTCGGCCAGCTGGAGCCACAGGGTGGTGGCCTGCGCAAGCACGGCGGCCAGCACCAGGCCCCGGTCCCAGAGCTGCCCGGTGGCCGAGAACAGGCTGGCGGCCGGGCTTTCCAGGCTGGCCAGGTAGTCCTCGTCCTGGTTCACGTTCAGGCCCACGCCCACCACCACGTGTTCGGCCATCTCGCTGCGGCCCATGAACTCGGTGAGCACGCCGGCCAGCTTGCCTCCCCGCAAAAACACGTCGTTGGGCCATTTCACCAGGGGGCACAGCCCGGTGAGGTTCTCCACCGCCCGGCACACGGCCAGGCTGATGACGTTGTTCAGGAGGAAAACCCGCTTCAGGGGCCAGCCGGGGCGCAGCAGCAGGGAGAACAGGAGCGAGGAGCCCGGCGGGGCCAGCCAGGCCCGGCCCAGGCGGCCCCGGCCCGCGGTCTGGCTTTCGGCCACGAAACAGGCCCCGTGCACCGCCCCGGCCTCGGCCTGGCGGCGGGCCTCCAGGTTGGTGCTGTCCAGCTCGGCGTAGTGGTACAGGGGCAGGCCCAGGGAGCCGGGCCGGAGCCGGGCCTCCAGACGCACCGGCAGGGGATCGGGCGGCTCCTCCTGGAGTTGATAGCCCAGGCGGGGCCGGGCTTCCACCCGGAGCCCCTGCTCCCGGAGCGAGGTCACGGCCTTGCCCACCGCGGCCCGGCTGACGCCGAGCTTGCCGGCCATTTCCTGTCCGGAGCGGGGACCGGTTGATTCCAACAACAGCCGCAACACGCGGCCGGCCAAGGAGGGAGCGTACATCAAGCCACCTGGTCCAGGAAAGAGTTGACGGCCCGGTTCCAGCCCACCGGCCCGGCCCCGGGCTCCCGCACCAGGCCGGGCAGATCGCCCGCGGCGTGGGAGCCGTCCGGGCGGGCCACCAGGACGGCGTGGTCGGCCGCGGCCAAGAGCGGCAGGTCGTTCTCGGCGTCGCCCAGGGCCAGGGAGAGGGGACGCCAGCCCAGGCCACGGAACAGCTCCAGGGCCCGGCGGGCCGCCGCGCCCTTGTCGCCGCCACCCAAGAGATGGAAGAAGCGCCCGCCCCGGGTCACGGCCAGACCCCGGGCCTGGGCCGCCGCGCGGAAAGCGGCCTCCTGCTGGTCCGGGCGGGGCAACACCACCGGTTCGTTGAACTCCCGCTGGCGGGCCAAAGCGGCCGCGGCCGGACTGAGCCCGGTGAGCCGGGCCACCTCGTCAGCGGTGAGCTGGGCAAAACCCCGCGCCCCGAATTCCTCGCGGAACTCCGCGAACCGCTGCCTAAGTATGCCTATTCCCAAGCCCAAGGGCAACACTTGCCAATCGGGCCCGGCCGCGCGCCAACGTTCCGGGCTTAGGCTGGTCACCGCGTGGCCGGCCGGGGCGTACACCCCGCCCCCGTTTTCGGCGATGAAGGGACCCGTGAGGCCCAGCTCCCGGTGCAGGGGAATCATCTCGGCCCGGGTCTTGCTGGAGCACATGACCAGGGTGGCGCACTGGGCCTGCAGGCGGGCCAGCGCCGGGGCCGCGGCGGTCCAGGCGTAGGTGTGGTGATCCAAGAGCGTCCCGTCCAGGTCGCTGAAAACCACCAAGTCCATGGCTCAGGCCGTATCCCCGCCGGGGTTCAGGTATTCCTTCATGAGCCGCACCGCGCAGAAATGGCCGCACATGGTGCAGACTTCCGCCTCGCCGGGCGGGCTGGCCTCGCGGATGGCTCGGGCGGTCTGGGGGTCCAGGCACAGGGTCAGCATGGTCTCCCAGTCCATCTTGGCCCGGGCCTCGGCCATGGCCCGGTCGCGGGCGATGGCGGCGGGGTTGCCCCGGGCCAGGTCCGCGGCGTGGGCCGCGATCTTGGAGGCCATGACCCCTTCGTACACCTCCTTGGGCCCGGGCAGGGCCAGGTGCTCCGAAGGGGTGACGTAGCACAGGAAGTCCGCCCCGGCCCAGGCGGCCAGGGCCCCGCCGATGGCCGAGGCCAGATGGTCCCACCCGGCGGCCACGTCGGTGACCAGGGGCCCCAGCACGTAGAACGGCGCGCCGTGGCACAGGGCCTTTTGCAGCTCGATGTTGGCCCGCACCTGGTGCAGGGGCACGTGGCCCGGACCCTCCACCATCACCTGCACCCCGGCCGCCCAGGCCCGGCGGGTGAGTTGACCCAGGGTCACCAGCTCGTGCACCTGGGGCGCGTCGGTGGCGTCGGCCAGGCAGCCGGGCCGGAGCCCGTCGCCCAGGGAAAGGGTCACGTCGTGGGCCCGGCAGATCTCCAACAGCCGGTCATACTGCGTGAAAAAGGGGTTCTCGGCCTGGTTGGCCACCATCCAGCAGGCCAAAAAGCTGCCGCCCCGGCTCACGATGCCGGTGACCCGGCCCTCGCTGCGGACCAGCTCCAGGGCCGCGCGGGTGAGCCCGGCGTGGATGGTCATGAAGTCCACCCCTTGCACGGCCTGGGCCTCCACCGCGGCGAACAGGTCCTCGGCGGTGAGGTCCACGATGCCGGCCCCGCTGGCGGTCTTGTCCACCGCGGCCTGATAGATGGGCACCGTGCCCACCGGCACCGGGCAGTGGTCCAGCATCTGCTGGCGGAGCGCCATGAGGTCGCCGCCGGTGGAGAGGTCCATCACCGCGTCGGCCCCGGCCGCGAGCGCAGCCTGGAGCTTTTCCTTTTCCCGCGCCGGATCGGCCAGGTCCGGGCTGGTGCCCAGGTTGGCGTTGATCTTCACCCGGAGGCCCTCGCCCACGCCGCAGGGCTGGAGGCCCTGGTGGGCCGGGTTGGCCGGAATGGCCACCCGGCCGGCGGCCACGCGGTCCCGGAGGGAGGCGGGGTCCTGGCCTTCCTGGCGGGCCACGGCCTCCAGTTCCGGCGTGAGGCGGCCGTTGCGGGCCGCTTCCATTTGGGTGGGCATGTCAGACTTCCTTTCCGGCCAGGGCCAAAACCCGGTCCACCACGGCGGCGGGGTCCGTCGCCAACAGGCGGATCACCGGCTCCTTGCCCGTTTCGCCGCGGTCGAAGATGAGATCGGGCACGCAGCCCAGGCTCGCGATGACCTGGGTGGTGCCCCATTCCAGGGTGGAGCCCTCGGCAGCCTTGACCTCCGGAGGCTCGTCCGCGCGGGAGAACTCCCCCACCGTGAGCCCCAGGCCGCGGGCCCGGGCCAGAAGATCCTGGGAAAAACGCAGGGCCATGACCGCCCGCCGGGTGGGGTCCCAGGCGGTGGCGGCCAGGATGATGCGGGCCACGTGGCGGCTGGCCCCGGGGCGCACCGGCCCGGCGGCCTTGAGGCGTTCGCCCAGGTTGGTGATCCGCCCGGCCACGGCCAACACCTCTTCATAGGAGGCCGCGCCCGGCAGGGCGTAGCCCAACTGCCCCCGCACCTCGGGGATCAGGCGCCCCAGGCCGGGGGTGGACTCCAGGCGGAGCACCGCGGCGTCCATCTCGGCCAGGCAGGGGCCCAGGGCCAGGCGGGGCACCAGATCGGCCAGGGCGTGCACCGGGCCGTGGCCCTGGCCCAGGGCCAGGCCCCCGGCAATGGCCCGCCGCACCAACAGCCGGGCCCGCTGCACCGCCGGGACCAAGTCCCAGCCCTGGCCCAGCAGGGTGGCCAGGGAGGAGGCCAGGGTGCAGCCGGTGCCGTGGGTGTGCGGGGTGTCCAGCCGGGGGGCGGAAAAGAAATGCACCTCCTGGCCGTCGAACAACAAATCGCCCGGCTCGCCGGGCAGATGCCCGCCCTTGACCAAGGCGGCGGTGGCGCCCAGGTCCACCAGGGCCCGGGCCGCGTCCGCCATCTGGGCCCGGTCGGTGACCGGCCGGCCCACCAGGGCGGCGGCCTCGTCCAGATTGGGGGTGACCAAAAAGGCCCGGGGCAGGAGCAGCTTTCGCACCGCTTCCACCGCCGCCGGGGCCAGGAGCCGGTCGCCGCCCTTGGCCACCATCACCGGGTCCACCACCACCGGGACCCGCACTCCGCCCAAAAGCTCGCTGGCCAGCTCCACCAGGGGGGCATCGTGCAGCATGCCGGTCTTCACGGCATCGGCGCCCAGGTCGCTCATCACGCTGGTGAACTGCTGGCGCACGAAGTCCAGGGGCACCGGGTGCACTCCCTGCACCCCCAGGGTGTTCTGGGCGGTCAAAGCGGTGACCACGGTCATGCCGTGGCCCCCCAGGGCCGCCACGGCCTTGAGGTCGGCCTGAATGCCCGCGCCGCCACCGGAGTCCGACCCGGCCAGGATCAAAATGCGCGCCAGGGACATGGCTCCTCCTCGGGCCGGTGCAGCGCCGCGGAGGTCCGCGCCGCCGGAAATCCATATCTCTTACCCACGCGGCGGGGAGCGGCCCCCCAAAAGACAAGGGCCGGCCCCTGGTGGCGGCCCGCCCTGGCTGGGGGCGCGCGGCCCCCGGGAAACAACAGCCTGGCCAGCCGTTCCCTACGCCGGTATTACCCGGTTCAGGTTCTAGGGGTCGTCCCCCCGCTTGGCGGGACTCTCAGCCGTATGGGCGCCCCCCGGCCTGTAGCCCTCAGCGTAACAACCAGTAGCCCGCCCGTCAACCCGCTGTAACAAGGGAACGACCCTCAGCGCGGCCGGGGCCGGGGATTTTCGGCCAGCGAGCCAAGCCCACGTTATGGCCAGCAGTACCCGGGGCCCGGGGGGGCGCCGGCCGGCCGCGCGCGCCGCTTGCCTTGACGGTGGCGCTCCAGGGGCCTATCATGGCCCGGATCGCCCGGGGCCGGTGGGGAGGAGGGGGCGCTGGTGCTCCCTCCCCCCTCGACGCCGGGCGGCTTGGCTTCAAAGGTCTGGACGGCACCCCAGGGTAGCCGCCGCCAAGGCAAAGGTTAGGGCATGAACCCGGTGGCCTGGCTGGAAAAAATCGGCCGCGTACCGCTCCGGCTGGCCCAGGGGGCTGGCGAGCTGGTGCTGTTGTTCTGGCAGGCGCTCGTGTGGCTCGGCCGGCCGCCTTTCCGGGCGCGGCTCATCTTCAAACAGATGGAGTTCGTGGGGGTGCGCTCCCTGAACACCGTGCTGTTGACCGGGGCCTTCACCGGCGGGGTCTTTGCCCTGCAAACCTATTACGGCTTCTCCATGTTCGGGGCCGAGACCCTGGTGGGCTCCACCGTGGCCCTGGCCATCACCCGGGAGCTGGGCCCGGTGCTCACCGGGCTCATGGTCACCGGCCGGGCCGGCAGCGCCATGGCGGCCGAGCTGGGCACCATGCGGGTCACCGAACAGATCGACGCCCTGGCGGTGATGGCCGTGAACCCGGTGCAATACTTGATCACCCCCCGGGTGGTGGCCGGCACCCTCATGCTCCCGCTCTTGACCGTGCTCTGCGACCTCACCGGCATCGTGGCCGGCTATCTGGTGGGCGTGGGCATGCTGGGCATCAACGGCGGCATCTTCGTCAACAAGATCATCCAGTACCTGGCCATCGGCGACGTGCTGGGCGGCATGGGGAAGGCGGCCCTGTTCGGG
Source organism: Deltaproteobacteria bacterium (assembly GCA_020444165.1). Next base: position 5,751 of record JAHLLK010000111.1, read on the forward strand.
GCCATCCTCTCCCTGGTGGGCTGCTACAAGGGCTTCTTCACCAGGGGCGGGGCCGAGGGCGTGGGCCGGGCCACCACCGAGGCGGTGGTCCTGGGCAGCATCCTGGTCCTGGGCGCCGACTACATGCTCACCGCCATCATGTTCTAAGCTAAGGTAAATCTCCCTCACCCATGCCCCCGGAAACCAGCATAGAGCCCAGCGTGGAGCCCATCTTGGAGCTTCGTCAGGTGCACAAGTCCTTTGGCGCCCAGGCGGTGCTCAGGGGCCTGGACCTCACGGTGGAGCGGGGGCGGGTCAACGTAATCATCGGCCGTTCCGGCGGCGGCAAGAGCGTGATCCTGAAGCACATGATCGGGCTTCTCCAGCCCGACCGGGGCCGCATCCTGGTGGACGGGGTGGATCTGGCCGGCCTGGGCGAGCGGGGGCTCAACGACATCCGGAAGCGCTTCGGCATGCTGTTCCAGGAGGCGGCGCTGTTCGACTCCATGAGCGTGTTCGACAACGTGGCCTTTCCCCTCCGGGAGCACACCCGCCTCGCCGCGGAGAAGATCCGCCAGGTGGTGGCCGAGAAGCTGGCCCTGGTGGGCCTGCCCGGGGCGGAGGGCAAGATGCCCAGCCAGCTCTCGGGCGGCATGAAAAAGCGGGTGGGCCTGGCCCGGGCCATCGCCCTGGAGCCGGAGATCATCCTCTACGACGAGCCCACCACCGGCCTGGACCCCCTGATGACCGAGGCCATCAACCGCCTCATCGCCGACACCGGCCGCCGGCTGGGGGCCACCAGCGTGATCATCAGCCACGACCTGAAGGGCGCTTTCGGCATCGGGGAGAAAATCTCCATGCTCTACGACGGGGTGATCATCGCCAGCGGCGGGCCGGCGGACATCCAGGCGAGCCCGGACCCGGTGGTGCAGCAGTTCATCCAGGGCCGGGTGGACGGGCCGATAGAGGTGATATAGCCCCTGGCAGGCTGTTGAAAAACAGCCTGCCAGGGGCGCCATGGATGGCGCGCCAAATTGTGCGGCCTTGAAAAGGCAAGCAATTTGACTATCTTGGCAAAACGACGCTTTTGCCAAGATGGGTTGAAAAAGGCCATGGATGGACTTTTTCAACACTCTGCTAGTTACCGGGCCGGCGAACGAAAGTTTCGTCCGGCCCTCGTCAAAGGATCGATACGACATGGCGGGCATATCCACGGAAGCCAAGGTCGGGGTGTTCGTGCTGGCGGCGCTGGCCGTGCTGGCCTACTTTACCCTGCGCCTGGGCAAGTTCGATTTCGCCAAGGAGGCGGGCTACCCGGTGTGGGCGGTGTTTGACCAAGCCGGCGGCCTGCAAAAGGACTCCCCGGTGGAGATGGCCGGCATCCAGATCGGCAAGGTGACCGGGGTGGAGCTATATGAGGGCCGGGCCCGGGTGAACCTCCTCATCAACCCGGGGGTGAAGCTGACCCAGGACGCCCGGGCCGCCATCCGCACCCGGGGCATTCTGGGCGACAAGTACCTGGCCCTCCAGCCGGGCCAGGAGGCGGCGCCGCCCCTGGCCCCGGGGGGCCGGCTCAGGCTGGCCGAGAACCCCACCGACCTGGACGCGGTCATGGCCCGCATCGGGGAGGTGGCTGACAACATCAAGGAGATCACCGACTCGCTCAAGGTCTCCATCGCCTCGCCGGAGAGCCAGGCCAACATCCACGAGTCCCTGGGCAATCTCAAGGAACTCACCGCCAGCCTCAAGACCGTGGTGGGGGACAACCAGCAGCGTCTGAACCAGATCGTGGTCAACCTGGAGGATTTCACCGGCACCCTGAAGGAGTTCTCCAGCGACAACCGCCAGGCCATTGACGACACCATTGTCAATTTCCGCAACATCAGCAAGCAGATGCAGACCACCATGGTCTCCCTGAACCAGGTGCTGGGCAAGATCAACTCCGGGGATGGCACCCTGGGGGCTCTGCTGAACGAGCGGGGGACCGTGGACCAGCTCAACCAGGCCTTGACCAACCTGAACCAGGTGAGCGCCAAGATCAACCAGGGCCAGGGCAGCCTGGGCAAACTGGTGAACGACGACACCACGGTGACCAAGATCGACGAGGCCCTGACCAGCATCAACGACTTCCTGGCCCGGGGCGACGCCTGGAAGGTCTACATGGACTACCGGGGCGAGTATCTCTTCGAGCCCGGGGGACTCCGGAGCTACGTCAACCTGCGCTTCCAGCCCCGGGCGGACAAGTTCTACCTCCTGGGCGTGGTCAGCGACCCGGTGGGGCTCCGGGAGGAGATGGTCACCACCACCACCACCAACGAGGACGGGGTGGTGAGCACCAAGACCGTGAAGCAGGTCAAGCGGGACAAGGACCAGATCCTGTTCAACGCCCAGTTCGGCAAGCGCATCTACGACGCCACCTTCCGGGCGGGCGTGTTCCAGTCCACCGGCGGGGTGGGCGTGGACTACCACCTTTTGGACGACCGCTTGACCCTGAGCCTGGAGGCTTTTGACTTCTCCAGCGACTACAACCCCCATTTGAAATTCGCGGCCGACTACCACTTCCTCAACTACTTCACCATCACGGCCGGGTACGACGACTTTTTGGACGAGGAGGACGGCGCCACCTTCTTCCTGGGCGGCGGCTTCTCCTTTTACGACGACGACATCAAGTTCCTGTTGACCAAGGCCCCGGTGCCCTGAGCCCGGCTCCCGCGTGACATTCCAGGTCAGCGGGTGGGAAATGGCACGCGGCACTTGACTTGCTTCGGTCAGAGGGCATAATGAGTGGAGTTTTTGGAAAAATTCTCGTTACCGGGGAGGTTTCGGAAATGAAAAAAGCCGTTGGCGCCGGTCGCCTCTGCGCCCTCGTTGGCTTGGCTCTCGCCCTGGGATTGGCGGGCGCCTGCGTGCCCAAGGCCGAGTACGAAATGCCCAAACTGCAGGTGGGCATGAACTACCAGCAGGTGGAAACCGAAATCGGCAAGCCCGAGAACATCAAGCTGGTGCATTTCAACGGCAACGACACCGACTACCTGGTTTGGGAGTACCTCATGGTGCCCACCACGCCGGTGTGCCCCAGCGAGGGCCTGGCCCGCAGCTTCGCCGCGGTGGCCACCCTGGGCGTCAGCGAGATTGGGGTGAGCCACCTCAAGGCCATGCCGCATTGGATCTACTTCATGGACGGCAAGCTGGTGTACACTTCCCGGGGCCTGGACTGCGTGGACAACGACTGCAACGAGACCAAGGTCGACGTGGACGAGGTTAGTAAGTAGATAGAGGCTGATACCGCCCGACCGTCAGGTTGTGGCTCACGCCGGGGCCCGCTCGGTGGCCGGGCTGTGTGACTCCGGGGGGGGCGCTTGGTCCGGCGAGTCAGGCTGGTTCCGGGGCCGGAAGCCAGCGGAAGGCGCTATTCCCAGATGAGACACGGAAGGGTTGGGGGGTGAGTCGCCCCGCCTGACTTGGTCCCTCATCTTAAATACCAAACACCAAGGCCCCACCGCGTAGCGGTGGGGCCTTTATGCTTTTCCTTAAAGGAGGGGGGTGCGGGGGGAACCCTTTCCTTTTGGACTCAAATGGAAAGGGTTCCCCCCGCGAATCTTGACTTCTTCCGCTTACTTCTCCTTCTTCTTCGACGTGGCGAAGGCCCAGCGCGCGACTTGGTCGACGCGTTCGGCGAAGAGGAATTCGAGGTCATTTTTGACGCTATCGGGCACGTCCACCAGGTCGCGCTTGTTTTGGGCGGGCAGGATGATGGTTTTGATGCCGGCGCGGTGGGCGGCGAGCACCTTTTCCTTGATGCCTCCCACGGGCAGGACGAGGCCCCGGAGGGTGATCTCTCCGGTCATGGAAAGGTCGTGGCGCACGGGCCGGTCGGTCAAGAGGGAGACCAGGGCGGTGAACATGGTGACGCCGGCGCTGGGGCCGTCCTTGGGGATGGCGCCGGCGGGGACGTGCACGTGGATATCGCGGTCTTCCTTGAAGTCCACGGGGACCTTGAGCTTTTCGGCGTTGGCCCGCACGTAGGACAAGGCGGCCTGGGCCGATTCCTTCATGACGTCGCCCAGTTGGCCGGTGAGGATGAGGCCTCCCTTGCCGGGCATGGAGGTGGCTTCGATGAACAGGATATCGCCCCCGGTGGGGGTCCAGGCCATGCCGGTGGCCACGCCGGGCACGGCGGTGCGCAGGGCGACTTCGGCGGTGAAGCGCGGGGGCCCCAGGATTTCGGCCACGTCCTTTTGCAGGATCTTGACCTTTTCGGCTTCGCCTTCGGCGATGCGGCGGGCGGCCCAGCGGCACAGGGAGCCGATTTCGCGTTCCAGGTTCCGGAGTCCGGCTTCGCGGGTGTAGCCGGTGATGAGTTCGCGCAGGGCGCCATCGGCGATGGCGAGCTGCTTGGTGTCCAGGCCGTGTTCCTTGCGCTGGCGGGGCACCAGGTAGCGCTTGGCGATCTTGAGCTTTTCCTCGTGGGTATAGCCGGGCAGCTCCAGCACTTCCATGCGGTCCCGGAGGGGGCCGGGGATGGTGTCCAGCACGTTGGCGGTGGTGATGAACATGACCTTGGAGAGGTCGAAGGGCAGATCCAGGTAGTGGTCGCTGAAGGTGTTGTTCTGCTCGGGGTCCAGCACCTCCAAGAGGGCGCTGGCCGGGTCGCCGCGGAAATCCGCGCCCAGCTTGTCGATCTCGTCCAGGATAAACACCGGGTTATTGGTGCCGGCCCGCCTGAGGGACTGGAGGATGCGGCCGGGCAGGGCGCCCACGTAGGTGCGGCGGTGGCCGCGGATCTCGGCCTCGTCGCGCACGCCGCCCAGGGAGAGCCGCGCGAACTTGCGGCCCAGGGAGCGGGCGATGGAGCGGCCCAGGGAGGTCTTGCCCACGCCGGGGGGGCCCACGAAGCAGAGGATGGGGCCCTTCATGTTGGGGTTCAGTTTGCGCACCGCCAGGTATTCCAGGATGCGGCGCTTGACCTTTTCCAGGCCGTAGTGGTCGGCCTCCAGGATTTCCCGGGCCTGGGCGATATCCAGGTGGTCGGTGGTGGACTCGTGCCAGGGCAGGGCCACGATCCAATCCAGGTAGGTGGTGATGACGTGATACTCGCTGGAGGAGGGGTGCATCTTGGCCAGGCGCTCCAGCTCGCGGGCGGCTTCCTTGGCCGCTTCCTCGGGCAGTTCCATTTCCTCCAGCTTCTTGCGATATTCGGCCACCTCGGAGTTGCCGCCCTCGTCTTCCTCGCCCAGCTCCTTTTGGATGGCCTTCATCTGCTGGCGGAGATAGTACTCCCGCTGGGTCTTGTCCAGGCCTTCCTTGACCTGGCTCTGGATCTTGCTGCCCAGCTCCAGGACCTGGATTTCGCGGTTGATGAGGGTGGTGACCCGGCGGAGGCGTTCCACGAGGTCCAGGGCTTCCACCACGCTCTGGCGGTCTTCGGGCGTCAGGTTCAGGGTGCTGGCCACCAGGTCGCAGTAGGCGCCGGGCTCCTCCACGGTGAGGGAGAGGGAGGCCAGTTCCTCGGGCAGGCCGGAAGACAGCTCCAGGAAGCGCCGGAACTGGGTCCGGAGGTTGGACAGGAGCGCCTTGGCCTCCAGGCTGTCGGTGGGGATGTCCGGGGCCAGGGCCACCCGGGCCTTGATATAGGGTTCCACCTGCACCAGCTCCAGAACGCGGAAGCGGGTGAGTCCCTGGGCGATGAGGCGGATGCCTTCGCCCTCGCTCTTGGCCATTTTGAGGATCAGGGCGGCCACGCCCACCTGATGCAGTTCTTCGAGGCTGGTGACTTCGGTGGAGGAGATGGGCGCCTTCATGGCCACCAGGCCCACCACCCGTTCGCCGGTGACGGCCTCGTCCACCAGCTGGGCATTGCGGCTGTCGCCCACCAACAGGGGCAGGACCAGCCGGGGGAACATGCTCATATCTTTGACCGGTAAGAGCGGCAGAATCTCGGGCAACCGGGCGGTCTGCGCGCCGTCGCCCTCGGGGGGAGAGCCGGTTTTCACCGCCACGTCCACGGGCCCGTTGGGCTGCAATTCACGTTCGCTCATGGCTGACGTTCCATTTCTGTATATCTGATGCCTTCTCAGGCCGGTTGCACTTCGATTTTGGTTTCCTGGGGCGCCTTTCGCCGGGGAAGCACCACATAGAGGAGTCCATCGGCCGAGTTGGCCCGGGCTTTATCCGCCTCCACCGGTACGGATATGCGGAAGGAGCGCACAAAGGCGCCGGTTTCGATCTCCATCCGGTGATAGATGGCTCCGGGCTCCCGGCAGATGGGGGGCCGTTGGCCATAGATGCGCACCACGTCGCCGTCCACGATAACCTTGACCTGTTGGGCGCCCACGCCGGCCACTTCCGCCACGATGACCACCGCGTCGGCGGTCTCATAGATGTCCATGGCCGGGGTCCAACCTTCCGAGCCCTCGCTCCGCCCATAGCGGCTGAGCCGGTCGGCGAAACGGCTGAACTGGGCGCTGAATTCAAATTCTGGAATGTATTTTCGGCTCATGACCCGTTGTCTCCTTGCCGAGTTGCTGGCTGATGTTGGGGGCCGCGGCCTCAGGGCCGGGCCACACCTCATACTAAATTAAAGCCTGAAAGCCGGTATGCAAGGCAAGCCGAACCGTGCGTAGCGCAAAAACAAAAGGGTGAGGCCGGCTCTCCCGCCCCAGCCGGGGACGGAGGCGCCGGCTTCGCTGCGGGGAGAGGAGGGAAAAAATAACTAGAAAAAGTACTATTTGGCCAGAATAGCCCTTGGTCAAGCGCCGGACGGCTCCGGCCGGGATGGCCGGGGCCGCTTGGCGGGGAGTTGGCGGGGAGTTGGCGGGACAGCATCCCGCCCAAAAGGAGCACAGCCTCCGGGGTTCCGTTTTTTTGGGCCCCGGCCCGGCCCGGACTTGACTTGTTCCTATCCGATCTTACTTTCTGCCTATACCGCGGGCCATGCCCCGGTTATGAGATGGCATATCGTATCCCGTAAGGGAATCAAAATAGAGCCGCTCCCTGTTATGCCGGGCGGCAAGTGGAAACGAGGAGGCTACTCAAAATGGCTAGCAATGAGAAAATCATCGGCATTGACCTGGGCACCACCAACTCCGTGGTGGCCGTCATGGAGGGGGGCGAGGCCAAAGTCATCACCAATGAGGAAGGCAGCCGCACCACCCCCAGCGTAGTGGCGTTTACCGACAAGGGCGAGCGCCTGGTCGGGGCCAGCGCCAAGCGCCAGGCCGTGACCAACCCCACCAACACCGTCTACTCCATCAAGCGCTTCATGGGTCGGCGCATGCGGGAGGTGGGTGAGGAACTGAAGCAGGTTCCTTATAAGGTTGTGGACAGCGGTCAGGACCAGGTCAAGGTGGAAGTGCGCGGCAAGCAGTACTCGCCGCCCGAGATCAGCGCCATGGTGCTGGGCAAGCTCAAGAAGGCTGCCGAGGACTACCTGGGCGAGAAGGTCACCTCCGCGGTCATCACCGTGCCGGCTTACTTCAACGACTCCCAACGTCAGGCCACCAAGGACGCCGGCAAGATCGCCGGGTTGGAGGTCAAGCGCATCATCAATGAGCCCACCGCCGCGGCCCTGGCTTACGGCCTGGACAAGAAGACCAACGAGACCATCGCGGTGTTCGACTTCGGCGGCGGCACCTTTGACATCTCC
>JAHLLK010000112.1 GCA_020444165.1 Deltaproteobacteria bacterium
AAGCTACGGCTTGTTTGGGGACCCCGGGGAGGGCGCGCCAAATGGCGCGGCCTTGAAAAGGCAAGCAATTTGTCCATCTTGGCAAAACGACGCTTTTGCCAAGATGGGTTGAAAAAGGCCATGGATGGTCTTTTCCAACACCCTGCTAGACTTCATCAAGGTGGCCAAAGTATAGGGGTGAAATCGGAGGTCCTTGGATGTCAGACATACGAGTGGCGCTTGCAGACTTTTCCTATTTCAATCAGTTCACCCAAAACACGTCTTTCACTCCCCTCAATATCGGATATTTAGCGGCATACCTTCAGAAAATATTCGGGCCAACTGTTGATATTAGATTGTATAGGCTCCCCAATAAGTTTCAATCTGATATGTTGGATTTCAAGCCAAATATAGTAGGCTTTTCCTTATACGCCTGGAACGCTGATCTTGTCCGGGTTGCGGTTGACTATACCCGAAAAAACCTGGGTAATGAATGTGTGATCGTGTTGGGAGGTCCTTCCATAGACCTTGACCCTTCCGAACAGTTAAAAATATTTAATAAATATCCCAGCGTCGACGCTTTAGCCTGTGGAGAGGGTGAACTTGCTCTCGCGGATATAGTACGCAATGTACTGGCGACTGGTCGTGCCGTAGGGACATCCCCCATGGATGGAATCATCTATCATAAAAAAGGTGAGATCGTTGCTGGAAATCCGCGCAATTACCTGAGCGACCTGACAGACTTGCCTTCACCATATCTAACTGGCTTGCTGGACAGTTTTCTTGATGGGCCGTATAGGCCGACGCTACAAACTTCTAGAGGATGCCCTTATACTTGCAAATATTGCTCCTCGGGTAAATACAGTTTGAAGTTGCGCAGCTTTCCCTTGGAGCAAATAATTCAAGAAATTGATTTGATCTGTGACCGATATGCAGACCGTCCCTTGGCCAGTATGTTCATAGTGGACGAAAATTTCGGCCGCTTTGAGCAAGACGCATATATATCAGAATATATTGCAAAGAAAAACGCGGAAAGCGGTTACCCTCGAAGTCTTTACTATTATACTGATAAACGTTTCTCGGAAACGACCAAAAAGGTATTGTTGGCCACAGGAAAATTGAACTCCATCGGGCTTACCCTGGCCCTTCAGTCTGAAAATGAAGACACCCTTACCGCTGTAGGAAGAAGAAATGTTTCGGAATCTGTGATACAAACGGCGGTAGATTGGGCTTCGGAAAATAATATTCAAATTACCACCGAGTTGATATTTGGCCTGCCATTGGAAACAAAATCGTCCTTTGCGCAGCAGCTCCAGAAAGCGGTCGACCGAGGATTTGATTTTGTCTTGTGTCACAATCTATTTCTATTGCCCGGCATGGAGCTGAATAGAGAGGAAATGCGCCAAAAGTACGGAATGCAGACCAAACATCGTATCGTTGGCCCAAACTACGGTGAATATTTTGGCAAATTCGTCGTGGAGAGCGAAGAGGTCGTAGTTGAAAATAGCACATTTAATTTTGATGACTACATGATAATTCGTTGGTTGAATTTCTTTTTTTATACAGTATATAGCCTGGGATTTTTTAAATCATATTTTAACGGATTAAAAGATATGGGGCTCTCACTGGTGAGTGTCTTTGAGAGATTGCACACCCTAACCACTGCCACAGCGGACAGCGCGTGCAAGGCATTTTTTACTGGAATGGAGGAAGATTTTCGGCAGGAGCTTCATTCTTCCCGGGAAGAACTTGAGTTGCATATGCGGAAGGTTTTCACTGACAATCGCTTCAACGTGGCCGCACCCAGTCGCCTGGCGATATATTGGGGGGCCAAGTTGATATATATGAGTGATTGGGCTGGAGAAGCCATCGAAAAACTTGTTAGTGAAATGGCTCACCAAAGCTGCGAATCTTACAACCCAACCATTGCGCAAGAGTTGCTGGAACTTTCCAGACGGGAAAGAATTAATATTCGAAACCCAAGATTGCCTGACCCACTGGAGGTTTCTTACGATTATATCTCATGGGCAGCTGGCAAATTCAAGCAGAGTTTAGATCAGTTCAAACTGGGACATAAGGCAACCATAGAGTTTTCTACCGACTATCAAACCTCAAAAATGGTAGATGCGTTTCGAGAAGCCAACTCTCAGCTAACCGACTGGGATTTTTATTATAATGTAATCGACTCCATTACCCCTCGAAATCGGCAATTGTACAAACTTAAGGTGGTATGAAATTGGGGTGATAGGTTCCTGTATTTCCCTGCCAGCGAGCTTGAAGAATCGCTAGGTTCCCGTGACGAGAGCGGGGCACGGCGCGTTCTGCACCATGCATCTTGAAGTTTTGGCAAAAGCGTGGTTTTGCCAAAACCCACAAATCGAGAGCATTGCACGGGGCGTCCTGCCCCGTGCAATGTCGGGTTGGCAAAAACGTGACTCCACCCCAGCAAGCAGAGCTTGCCGGGGGCCCGGGTTTTGCCAAGCCTCACAAATTGCAAGCTTTTTGAAGCTTGCAATTTGGCGGGCCATCCTTGGCCCGCATCGGTCATTGCCTGCCGCAATCATGTTTCACAGCCAAATTTGACATAATATCAACACGTTTTATGTGTTTCACCATGCAATGGCCTCTTATTGAGATTACTCACCGCGCGGCCTCTCGGCGCCAAACCACCCCCAACGCCTCCCCCAGCCTCTGCGCCAGCTTGGCCTTGACCTCTGCCGCCGCCATTTCCCGGCCCAGGAGCAACGCCAGGCTGGTGATGGCCTCCCGGTCCAAACCGCAGGGGCGGATGGCGTCGAAGTACCACAGGTCCGGGCCGTAGTTCAGGGCCAGGCCGTGCAGGCTCACTCCACGCTTCACCGCCAGGCCCAGGGAGGCGAGCTTCCGCTCCCCCACCCACACCCCGGGGTGACCCTCCCGGCGGCCGGCCGGGAGGCCGTAATCCCCGGCCACGGCGATCACCGCCGCCTCCAGGCGCTCCACCAGGGTGCGCACCCCCAGGCCCAGGCTGGGCAAATGCAGGACCGGATAGGCCACCAACTGCCCCGGGCCGTGGGCCGTGGCCAGGCCGCCCCGCTCGATGCGGTGCACGGCCAGGCCCCGGGCGGCCAATTCCCCTGGCGTCGCGGCCAACTCCTCCTCCCCGGCCCGGCGGCCCAGGGTGAGGGTAGGGGGGTGTTCGGTGAGGATCAGGAGCGGTGGGTGCTCGCCCGTGCGCACCCGGGGAGCCACCCCCCGCATGAGGGCCAGGGCCGCGTCGTAGGGCATCTGGGGCGGGTCCAGGAGCAAAACCCGGGGGGGGCGGGAAGGCGCCGCGGAGTCTGGTGCGGGGCTGGAGCAAGCGCCCGTCCCGGGGTCAGATCTCACGGACGCGCCCCCCCACGGTCGGCCCCGGTTTCGCGGGCCTCCACGCCGGGACGCGCAAAACCGCCGGACGCGGTGGGGCCGCGGCCGGCGGTTTCCAACTCGGGGGCGGGGAGCCGCCCAGCGCGAAGGTCTAATCCCATACCCGACGATCGTCTATTACTTTACACCCTTCGGGCAAGGTGCCCCGGGCCACGAAACTCACTTCGCCGGAAACCCGGAGTATCTCCTTCAGAGCCGCCTGCATGCGGGCCAGCAGCTCGGCGTCGCCGGCCGCGGAGGCGTCGGCCAGCTCGCAGACCAGGGTCATCACGTCCTTGTGCCCCTCGCGGTCCACCACCAGTTGGTAGGCGGCCACCTGGGGGAATTTCTGGGCCACTTGGCCCACCCCGCCGGGATGGATGAACATGCCCTTGACCTTGGTCACCTGGTCCACCCGGCCCATGATGCGGGTCAGGCGGGGGGAGGTGCGGCCGCAGGCGCAGGTCCCGGTGACGTAGGCCGAGAGGTCGCCGGTGCCGAAGCGGATCAGGGGATAGGCCTTGTCGAACACCGTGGCCACCACCTCGCCGGGCTCGCCCTCGCCCATGGGTTGGCCGGTTTCGGGGTCCACCACCTCCACCACGCAGTCCTGGGCAAAGTGCATGCCGTCGTGGTGGAAGCACTCATAGGACAGGCAGCCCACGTCGGCGGTGCCATAGCTCTGGCGGATCATCATGCCCAGCCGGGATTCCAGGTCGGCCCGGAGGCTCTCGGGCAACATCTCGGCGGCCACGAAGCCCACCTGGAGGTTCAGGTCCTTTTGCAGATCCAGGCCCATGCCTTCAGCCTTCTCGGCCAGGGCGGCCAGGAAGCTGGGGGTGCCCAGATAAGCCTCCACCCGCAGCTCTTTCAGAATCTGCACCTGCAACTCGGTGTTGCCCACCCCGGCCGGCACCGAGCGGCAGCCCATTTGGTGCAGGCAGGAATCCAGCCAGAAGGCAAAGGGCACCATATTGAAATTGAAGGTCACCTGGCCGATGTCACCGGGACGGAAGCCCGCGGCGTAAAAGGCCTGGGTCCAGCGGTCGTCCGCAAAGCGCTTCTCGCCGGGCTCATAGATGGGCCCGGGCGAGACGTAGATGCGCCGGAACTCCTCGGGCGATTCGCCGATCAGCCCGCCAAAGGGGAGGTTTTCCCGTTGCAGGCGCACCAGGTCGGCCTTTTCGGTCAGCGGCAGGCGGGACAAGCCGGCCACGGTGGCGACGTCGCCGGGCTGGGCCCCCACGGAGTCCATCTTGGCCCGGAAGGCGGGCGCGTTGGCATAGGCGTGGGCCACGATTTCGGCCACCCGGGCGTCCAGGTGCCGCCGGCGCTCGTCCGGCTCGGCGGTCTCCAGCTCGGGCCGCCAGTAGCCGCTGGTGCGGTCTTTGGTCGTCATTTCTCTCCCTCAGGTCAGCCAACGCTTGCGGCGTTTGTAGTGCTTGACGTCACGGTAGGAGCGTTTGGTGCCGCCGTCGGTCATGCCCAGGTAGAACCGCTTCACGTCCTCGTTGCTTTTCAGCTTTTCCGTGGTGTCGTCCAGGACGATCTTGCCGTTTTCCATGATGAAGCCGTGGTCAGCGATGTTCAACGCCATGCGGGCGTTCTGCTCCACCAACAGGATGGTGGTGCCCAAGTCCTTGTTAAGCTTGACGATGATCTCGAAAATCTCCCCCACCAACAAGGGCGAAAGCCCCAGGCTGGGCTCGTCAAGCATCATGAGCTTGGGCTTGGCCATCATGCCGCGGCCGATGACCAGCATCTGCTGCTCCCCGCCGGAGAGATAGCCGGCCAGGCCGGGTTCCCGCTCCTTCAGCCGGGGGAAGTAGCTGTAGACCTGGTCGATGCGGCGGTCCAACTCGCCGCGATTGCATTTCTGGGTGTGGGCCGCGGCCACCAGGTTTTCCCGCACGGTCAGGTCCTCGAACACCCGGCGTCCCTCCATGACCTGGAAGACGCCCTTTTTCACGATGCTCTCCGGCTCCATGCCGTTGATCTTGACGCCATCGAACTCGATGGTGCCGTCGGTGACCTCGCCCTCCTCGGTCTTCAAGAGTCCGCTTATCGCTTTGAGGGTGGTGGTCTTGCCGGCGCCGTTGGCCCCCAAAAGGGCCACGATCTGGCCCTGTTCCACCGAGAGCGAGAGGCCCTTCAGCACCAGGATGACGTCGTTGTAGATGACTTCTATGTTATTCACCGACAAAAGCGGCATGTGGCGGGTCCTTTTGGGGGAAAGCAGGGGAGCGGGGGCGCCCCCCGCTCCCCTGCCAGTGGTTCTTACCAGCCGATGTACTTGTCTTGACGGGGGAAGGAGACCTCTTCCAGCACCGTCAGCTTGCCGCCCTTCACCGTGCCGATCATGCAGGTGGTGTTGGGGCGGTGGTCCTTGTCGGTATAGGTGATGGGGGCGGTCAGCCCGCCGGTGGGGAAGTCCTTCAGGGTTTCCAGGGCGGCCTTGAGGCCGGGGCCGTTCAGCTTGCCGGCCTTCTTGGCCCGCTTCATGCCCTCTTCCATGACCATCATGGAGACCCAGGACTTGATGTAATGCAGGGTGTAGCTCTTGCCGTCGGCCGCGGCCACGGCGTCCTTCATACCGGGCACGTCATAGCCAAAGGGCACCACGGGCAGCATACCGAAAGCCCGGCCCTCGGCGGCCTCGCCGGCCAGCTTGGGCAGGTTCTCGTCGATGCCCCAGCAGTTGATCATGAACTTGGTCTTGATCCCCTGCTTGGCGGCGTCCTTCAGGATGACCGCGGTGCTGGGGGTGGTGCCGCCGATCCAGGCGAACTCGGGCTCGAACTTCTTCATGTTGAGCAGCTGGCTGGTGGCGTCGATGGCCCGCAGATCCACGATCTCATCCGGGCCGATCTCCAGGCCCAGCTCCTTGGCGTAGTCCTTGCCGGCCGGGATGGGGTTCTTGCCGTAGGGGTGGTCGGGATAAATGAACACGAACTTCTTGGCGCCTTGATCCTTGGCGAACTTCACTGCCAGGCGGATCATGGTGGAGTACGAGGTGCCGATGAAGAAGTTGTAGGGGGTCTTCTTGGGGTCGGTCAGGTTGCCGTCATAACTGGCGCTGAAGAAAACGATCTTGTCGCGGTTGATCAGGGGCCGGAGGGCGTTGGTGTCGCCGGTGCCCCAGCCCTGGATCACAAACACCCGGTCCACGTCCTTGTACTGCTTGTACAGGTTCACGGCTTCGGGGATCTTGTAGGCATAGTCATTGGAAATCAATTTGATGTCATCGCCGTCGATGCCGCCCTTGGCGTTCAGGAATTTCGCATAGGCCACGGCCCCCGAGGCGTAGTCCTTGCCCACGGCCGAGGTGGCCCCGGTGATGTCGAAAATGCCGCCGACCTTGATCTCGCCGGCCTGGGCCAGGCCGCCCAGGGCCAAAGCCACCGTCAGGGCCATCACCGCCATAAACACGAACTTTTTCATAATCCCTCCCTTCCTGAAGTTACGGAAACTTGAGCCGGGCGGCCCCGCCGGACCGCGGAGCCTCTCTTCCCATGCAAAACCGTTCTCCCTCCCTCAAGGTGCCTTTCATCAATAACTGAAAGGCCACAGTTTCCAATAGGAGCGGATGGTGTGCCAACGGGCGGCCAGGCCGTCCGGCTCGAAGATCAAAAACAGGATCACGATAAGGCCGAAGACCATCTCCCGGAGGCTGCTGAAGATGCCGAAGATGTCCGGGTAGATGTCGGTCAGCCACTGGGCCGGAATTCGCAGGAGTTCCGGCAGCACCACCATGAACACCGTGCCGAAGATGGAGCCCAACACGTGGCCCATGCCGCCCACGATGATCATGGCCAGGTACTGCACCGAAAGCCACATGGTGAAATGTTCGTCGCTGATGATGGTGATGTAATAGGCCCACAGCCCTCCGGCGATGCCCACCATGAAGGAGCTGATGCCAAAAGACATGATGCGGTACTTGAAAAGGTTGACCCCGATCACCTCGGCGGCCAGGTAGCGGTCGCGCACGGCCACAAAGGCCCGGCCGGTGCGGGTGCGGGTGATGTTCTTCAAATATAGAGTGGCCAAGGCCGCGAAAGCCAGGGCCAGATAGTAAAATTTGAAGTCGGTGTCGAACACGAACCATTCGCCCAGGGAAGCCTGGGCCACCACCAGGCCGCTGGAGCCGCCGGTCAGGGAGCTCCAGTTGCGCATGGCATAGTCCAGGATGAACTGGGCGGCCATGGTGGCGATGGCCAGATAGAGGCCCCGGAGCCGGAGCGACGGGATGCCGAAGATCATGCCCGCCGCCGCGGCCATGACCCCGGCCGCCGGCAGGGCCAGGTAGAAAGGCACGCCCGCGTTGGCCAGGATGCCCGCGGTGTAGGCCCCCACCCCCATGAAGGCGCCGTGCCCCAAGGAGATCTGGCCGGTGTAGCCGGTCAACAGGTTCAGGCCGTGAGCGCCCACCACGTAAATGAACACCAGGTTACAGAGGTTCAGGACGTTCAAGCCCATGAAATCGCTGATGGGCTGGGCGAAATAGGGGAATACCAGGAGACAGACGAATAAAACCGTCATCCAGGCCTTAAGCCACACGGTGGGGAAGACGGCTTCGTCCTTGGCGTAGTTGGTGAAATACAAACCGCAAGGCATGAACTGGTTCTCCCGGTCGGTTTGGGCAACGGCCGGCCGTTGCCGTGGTTGGCGGGAATAAGCCTAGACCCGCTCGATCTCCTTGATGCCGAACAAACCGTAGGGCTTGATCATCAAAATCACGATCAACACGATAAAGGGCGAGATCTCCTTGACGCCGCCGCCCAGGTACACGTCCAGGTAGGCGCCCATGAGGTTTTCCAACACCCCGATGGTGATGCCGCCGATGATGGCCCCGCCGATGGAGTCCAGCCCGCCCAGGATCACGGCGGGGAAGACCTTGAGCCCGAAGCCGGCCAGGGCTATGTTGATGCCGTTGATGTTGCCCACCAAAATGCCGCCCACCGCCGAGACCAGGGCCCCGATGGACCAGCTTATGGCAAAGACCCGTTTGACGCTGATGCCCATGGACTGGGCCACCTGCTGGTCATTGGCCACCGCCCGCATGCTGATGCCCACCCGGGTGAACTTGAAGAACAGGGCGAAAATCAACAGGAAGACAAAGGCAAAGCCCATGGTCCATATGTAGACCTCGGACACCCGGACCGGGCCCAGGTTGACCGCGACCTGGCTGAAGACCTCGGGCTTGAACACCTGGATCTGGGTGCCCCAGGCCACGGTGATGAAGGACTTGATCACCGTGGCCAGGGCGATGGTGATCATGATCACGCTGATGATCGGCTCGCCGATCATGGGCCGCAGGATGAGCCGCTCCAAAACGATGCCCATCAACACGGCCATGACCATGGTCAAGACGAAAGCCGGTACGATGGGGATGCCCAGGCCGGTGTAGAACCACCAGCAGATGTACCCGCCCACCAGCACGAACTCGCCCTGGGCGAAGTTGATGATGCTGGTGGACTTGTAGATGAGGGCAAAGCCCATGGCCACCATGGCGTAGACCGAGCCGATGACCAGGCCGGTGGTTATAAGTTGCAGAACTTCCATATGGCTCCCTAACCGGCGGTTGAATTAGGCCTAGTTTCCCGGCCCGGCAGCCCCGGGTGGTTCAAATCCGGGGCCGGACCCGCTTGCCTGCCGCATACTCTCGGCGGGAGCGGGCGCTGGCCCGGCTCCCTCCCGCGGGGTGGGCCCGCGAGGCCGGAACCGGGGCCAGTCCCGGCCGGCTGCGGCGCCCTGGAGGTGGTGGGGCCACCGCCTCCTAATGCACCGGCTTCCAGAACTGCCACCACTTGCGCTCCGCCTCCAGGGCGTATTGGTCCAGGCCCCGCATGCGGCGGATGGCCAGGTCGGTGATGATGGTGGCGGTCTTGCCGTCCTGGTACTTGATCTCGCTCTCCACGTGCACCTGGTCCAACTCCTGGTAAAGGGCCTCGATCTCCTTGGCGTAGCGCTCGGCGATGAAGCGGCGGCGGAGCTTCCTGGTACGGGTCAGTTCGCCGTCGTCGGGATCGAACTCCTTGTAGAGCAGGAGGAACCGCTCGATGCGCGCGGCCTCGGGCAGGGTGCGGTTAACCCGCACCACCTCGCGCTCGATCAGGTCGTACACCTCCGGCTTGCCGGCCAAGTCCTGATAGGTGGTGTAGCCGAGGCGATGCTCCTCGGCCCACTTGCCGGTGTGCTTGTAGTCGATGCAGATCATGGCGGTCACGTAGTCCCGCTCATGACCCAGCACGCAGGTCTCAATGATATAGGGGCAGAATTTCAGCTTGTTTTCGATGAACATGGGCGAGAACCGGGCTTTGCTGGTGAGCTTCATCAGGTCCTTGACCCGGTCGATGCACACCAGTTGGCCGTCGTCGGTGAGGTAACCGGCGTCGCCCGAGTGCAGCCAGCCTTCGATGATGGTCTCTTTGGTGGCGTCGTCGTTCTTCAGGTAGCCTTCGAACAGGGCCGGGGAGCGGGACACGATCTCGCCCACTCCCTGGGGATCGGGATCGGCGATTTTGACCTCGGTCTCGGGGATCGGCTCGCCCACGCTGGAGAAATCCACCCGGCCCTCGCGGTGGATACAGCTGATACCGCTGATCTCGGTCTGGCCGTAGATCTGCTTCAGGTTCACGCCGCAGGCGTGGAAAAAGCGGAACACATCCGGGCCCAGGGCCGCGCCGCCGGTGGTGGCGGAGCGGATGTTGGAAAAGCCCAGCCGGTCCTTCAGGGCTCGGAATAAAAAGATATAGCTCAGGCGATACAGCACCTTCCACAGGAAGGGCGGCGTCCGGCGCTCGAAATGGAAGTCAGCCATCTGATAGCCGATGGGCATGCACATGCGGTAGATGAGCTGCTTCAGCGGCGAGGCGTCCAGGTGCTTGACGATGACCGAGCGGGAAAGCTGCTCCCAGACCCGGGGGGGCGAGAACACCACGTTGGGCCCGATGTCGTAGAGGTCGGCCATGGCCGTCTCGGGCTCCTCGGGGAAGTTCACCGTGAAGCCCAGCGCCAGGGCGCTGGACACCGCGATCATCTGCTCGCCTATCCAGGGCAGGGGCAGGAAGGAGACGATCTGGTCGTTCTCGGTCTTGGGATCCACCTGGTGCAGGTTCAGGGCCATCTTCAGCATGTTGGAGTGGGACAAGAGCGAGCCCTTGGGGAAGCCGGTGGTGCCCGAGGTATAGGCGATCAGGGCCAGATCGGAGGGCACCAGGCTGTCCACGGTTTTTTCATAAAAACCGGGGTTTTTCTTCTCGAACTCGTGGCCCAGCTCCAAGACCTCCGGGAAAAAGATCAGCCGGGGGTCGTCATAGGCGCGCATGCCCTTGGGATCAGTGTAGATGATCCTTTTGACGTGAGGCAGCTCGTCACTCATGTCCAGGACTTTGTCGGTCTGCTCCTGGTCCTCGGCCACCACAAAGTGGGCGTCGCTGTGGTTGATGACGTAGGCCACTTCGGTGAGGATGGAGTCCTGGTAGATGCCCAGGGGCCGGCCCTTCAGCGACTGGGCGGCCAGCTCGGAGTAAAGCCACTCCGGCCGGTTGTCGCCGATGATGGCCAGGGCGTCGCCGGCCTCGAAGCCCAACGCAGCCAGGCCCAGGGCCAGGTATTTCACGTTTTCGTAGTAATGCCGCCAGGTAAAGGACTGCCAGATGCCATACTCCTTTTCCCGGATGGCCGTCTTGGAGTCCCCATACTTTTCGGCGTTGCGTTTGAGAAGGGCCGGGAGGGTGGCTCCCTGGATATCGATGCCTGGCTCAGGTGCTTTTAGATAAGTCTTGGCCACTATCTCTCCCGTTTGTCCCGCTGGCAAAGGTTCGAAAAACTCCGCTCCCGGGAGTTTTTACCGCCTGGTCTCCGGAAGCCGGCGCCCGTGGTGGCGTGGCTTTGCCCGGGGGAGGGGGCTGGGGCCCGCCCCCCTGCCGGGCTGGCAAGCCGCCGGCTGGCGGCGCTGTCCAAGGCCGGGAGCCTTTGGCAGGTAATTTGGCAACTCAGTTGTTTGGCCAAATTACCCCAACCGCCTGCTCTCCCGGGGCTGCGCAACTTGGCGCGCGGTCTGCAGGGGAAAATCCCCGGCGCGCCCGGCAAGCAGTTGCCCAACCGCCTGCTACAGCCCCAGCTTGGAGTGGGCCGCGTTTTCCGCGCCCAGATAAGCCTCGATAACGTGCGCGTTACGGCTGACCTCCAAGGGCGGCCCCTGGGCGATCTTGGTGCCGAAGTCCAACACCACCACGCTGTCGCTGATGTCCATGACCACGCCCATGTCGTGCTCGATCAGCACCACGGTCACGCCCCACTCTTCGTTGATGTCCAGAATGAAGCGGGCCATGTCCTCGGTTTCCTCGAGGTTCATGCCGGCCATGGGTTCGTCCAAGAGAAGGATTTTGGGCTTCATGGCCAGGGCGCGGGCCAGTTCCACCCGCTTTTGCAGGCCATAGGGCAGGGTGCCCACCACCTTCTTGCGGATGGCCTCGATCTCCAGGAGATCAATGATCCGCTCCTCGATTTCGGTCCGCAGGCGGATCTCCTCGCGCTTGGCCTTGCCCAGGTAGATGCCGCCGGACAAAAAGCCCGAGTGCATGTGCACGTGATGGCCCAACTTGATGTTGTCCAGCACGGTCATGCCGCGGAAAAGCTCGATGTTCTGGAAACTGCGGGCAATGCCCAGGGCAGCTACCCCGTGGGTGGGGAGCTTGGAGATGTCCCGGCCCTCGAAGACGATCCGGCCGCGGTAGGGGTGGTAGAAGCGGCAGATGCAGTTGAGGATGCAGGTCTTGCCCGCGCCGTTGGGACCGATGATGGCCTGGATGTGCCCCCGCTGAACGTTGAAGGAAACTCCACTCAGGGCGTTCAGCCCACCGAACCGCAGATGCAAATCTTCCACCAGCAGGATGGGATCGGAGGTGGCGGCGGAGGTGGCTCTTGTGGGGCTCGACGCACCGGCTTGGGACATGCTTCCTCCCTGGCCCGCACCTGGGCATGGGCCTTTGGCAGCCGCGCCGCTAGCGCGACCTCTCACAGGGGCAAGAGATTTATAAAAAACACCGGAGACATAAATTGAGATGTTTTTGGCTTGTTCCCGCTTCCCTCCTAAACAGGGATAGCCAACCGGGTTCATTATTGTCAACCCCCAAAACGGGGCAACCTATTAAAAGTAGTGGAAGATGTGAAAAGTTACGCAAAGACGGGCCCCGATCGGGTCCGGCCAATCCAGGCCCCCTGCCCACCCAGAGAAACCCCGAATGTTGGGCGGTGAAAGCGGGGGGACGCGGCCCGGCCGGCTCTGGGCGAGGCGTCGGGGGAGCTGGAGCCGGAGGCTGTCGCGGCAGGGTCATTAAGCTGAACGCCGTTCCTGTCCGGGCCGCCGCGCCTCCGTGCGGCGGCCTGCCGGGGAGCCCAAGGGGGGGCCGGGGTTTGGCCCGGCCGCGAAGGACCGCTCCGCAAAAATCAGTAGCCATTTCCCCCTAAACCTCCTAAAGTTTAAAAGGGGCGGTGCCGGTCGCGGACGACCCCGCGTGAGCCGGCCGGCACCGAAGGCGCCCGGTCTGCAAAATTCGCGCGGGGGCGGTGCCGGTCGCGGACGACCCCGCGTGAG
>JAHLLK010000113.1 GCA_020444165.1 Deltaproteobacteria bacterium
AGGTCTGGAGGGCAACCTGACACGACCCGCTACGCCAGCCGCGGCGACGCGGCCGACGCCTTGCCGGCAAACATCTGGCTGTGCCGGTCCGGGGCGTAAAACATCAGCGGGAATAAGATCACCAAGCGCTTTCCCCAGCCTAACAACGGGAGCGAACGCGGCCACGTGTGGAATTCTTTTGAAGGATCAGACCGAATCAAGGCGTTGGGTTTAGAATCAGCTCCGGGACAGGCGTAAAAGACTCTATTCGCGATTTCCCCGCCAAGCTCCGCCCTAAACCCACTGAAGTTTTTTGGGGGAAGGGGGGTGTGGGGGGAAGGACCCTTTTTTTCAAAAAAGGGTCCTTCCCCCCACATCTTCCTCTTTCTCCGAAAGGCTCCGGCAGTCTTCTACAGCCCCAGGCCGGCCAGGGCTTTTTCCTTGCCGTCGAAGATGGGGATGATTTTGGAGAAGCCGGCGATGTCGAAGACCTGGCGCACTTCGGGCTTCAGGCTGTAGAGGACCAGCTTGCCGCCCCGTCCGCTCAGTTCCTTGGCCCGCATCAGGAGGATCCTGAGCCCTGCGCTGGAGATGTAGTCCAGTTGGGCCAAGTCGCCCAGGAGGTACTTGGCGTCGCCGCCCAGGAGGTTTTTCAGGTTGGTGTCCACCTCCGGGCTGGTGCTGGCGTCCAAGCGGCCCTTCAAGACGCACACCACCACATCCCCATCCCTAGTTCCGGTAACCTCCATCACCTTCTCCTCGTGCTGTCGCGGCCCAGGATGGACCGCCTTGCCAGGGTACTATCATAGCTCTTTAGCGGCGGCCACGCCAGGATGGTAGCAGACCCGCCCCCCGGGGGCCAAGCAATTGGCGAGGGGGGCTGAGGGTTTTTGCGAAAATTCTGGGCGGCCGGGCCTTTCAGGAGGCCGGAGTCGGCGCGGCCGGGACGGGAGCGGCGGCAGGGGAAGGGGAGGCCGGCGGGGTGGGCGGCGGCGCGGTGAGGCCCCGGTCCACCCGGGCCAGGATGCTCTGGAGCTTGGCCTGCTGCGCCGGGGTGAGGAGCGGCAGCATGCGGCCGGCCGTCCGCGAGAACACCGCCCGGAACTGGGGCCGCAGGCGGGCCCGGAGCGTCCGGAGGTCGTCGGCGCCCTGGGCCACCAGGGGCCGGAGCGCCTTTTCCTGGGCCGGGGTCAGGTCCAGGGCGCGGGTGAGCTGGCCCATGGCCATGTCGGTGGCCGCCTCGCGGTCTCCCTGGATCAGGGCGTTGGCCCGCACCTTCACCTGATGGCGCACGTACATCCCGGTGGCCAGCATCCCCACCAGCACCCCGGCCAGAAAGATGACTCCCAAACCGGTATAGGTCTTCCAGTTGGCTCCCCGCATCTCGCCTCTCTCCTGCCGGCCGGCCCCCCGGGCCGGCGCCTCTACAAGCTGGCCAGGGCCAGGGTCACCAGGCCGCTGGGATCGGCCAGGAGCCAGCGCCCCGGGTCCAGGGAGGCCCAGTCGCCGCTGGCCACCGCGTACACCAAAAGCCCCGTCGCCACCAGGCTGGCCCCCCAGGCCACCCGCCACACCGGCCGGGGAGCGGTCAGGAAGGACAGCCAGCCCGGCTCCGGCGGGGACGGGGCGAGCCCGCGCACCCGGGCCATCACCCCGCGTTCCCAGGCCGCGGGCAAGGGCGGCGCGTCCTGGGCCTGGTGCTCCCGGGCCCAAAGCCTGGTCAGACGCCGGAACTTTTCCCCGCTGAGCGGCATAACTCCTCCCTATCCTTAGGGGTGATCCACCACCTCGTCCAACAGCTTCTTGAGCTTCTTGCGGGCCCGGTGGCTCCGCACCTTCACGTTCACCTGGGACCAGCCCAGGGTGGCCGCCGCCTCCTTCACGCTCATCTCTTCCAGGTATACCAGGGTCACCACACTGCGCTCGGCCGGGGTAAGCCGGGCCAGGGCCCAATGCAGCAGCTCCCGCACCTCCAACGCCCGGGTGGGCTCGGCCGTGGCCGCCTCCTGGGCCGCCCAGCCGGCCAGCCAATGCTGGGCCGCCTCGCTGAGCCCGGACTCCGGGATCTCGTGGCGGCGGTGGCTGGCCCGCCAGTAGTCGTGACAGGCCAGCACGGCCAAACGTGAGAGCCAGTGCTCAAAGGGGGCCTCGCCACGAAAACCGGCCAAACCCTGAAAGGCCCGCACAAAAGCGTCCTGGGCCACTTCCTCCACCGCGTCGGGCGGCACCCGCCGGCCCACGATGCGGGCCACCCGCCCCTGGTGAGCTTCCAGCAAATGCTGAAAGGCATCGGTCTCGCCGGCCAGCACCCGGTCTATGGCTTCCTGGTCGGTCAAGGCCGGGGGCCTCCGGGCGGCTTGGGCCGGGCCGCGGCCGCCGTGTGGCGGCCCGGCCGGGTTGCCCGCACCTACCTGCTCAGCGCTGGAAGGTGGTGGACCGGGAGCCGCTGTTGCCGCCCGGCCCGGTCTTGGTCACGCTCTTCTGGTAGCCACTTTCCGTGGCGTCCCGGTTCACCGCCCGGGTGCCCGAGTTGCCGCCCGGCCCGGTGTAGGTGGTCTGGGTGTCGCCATTGCCGGTGCGGGTGGTGGTGGAGCCGTGGGTGGCGCTGTTCCCCCCGGGGCCGGTGGTGGTCACGCTCTTCTGGTAGCCCTCGGAGGTGGCGTCCCGGTTCACCGCGCGGGTGCCCGAGTTGCCGCCCGGCCCGGTGTAGGTGGTCTGGGTGTCGCCATTGCCGGTGCGGGTGGTGGTGGAGCCGTGGGTGGCGCTGTTCCCCCCGGGGCCGGTGGTGGTCACGCTCTTCTGGTAGCCCTCGGAGGTGGCGTCCCGGTTCACCGCGCGGGTGCCCGAGTTGCCGCCGGGGCCGGTGGCGGTGGTGCTGCGGCTCCGGGCCTGGGCCATTTCCGGGGCGGCCAGGGCCAGGGAGGCCAGGAGGGCCAGGGTCCAAATGAGGCTCTTTTTCATGCTGTTTGCTCCTTTACCTGGGGATGAAGCTGGGGAGCCCGGCCCCTCGGCGGGGCCGGGCGCTGGCTCAAGGTTGATTCTGGGCGATCCAGCTCTGCAGAAGCTGGCGGCGCTTCTGGCCCCGGGCGGCCAACCCGTCCAGGAGCTGATCCCGGTGACGGACCAGGATTTCCCGCTGGGCCGGGGTCAAGACGGCTCGCAGCTGGGGCAGGAGGGTGCACAATAACCCGGTCAACTGCTCGCCGGCCAGGGAAAGGTCGGCCACCGCGGCGCGGGCCTCCTCGGCCGAGGGCTGGTCGGCGATGAGCACCCGGCCCAGCCGGCCCCGCGCGGCGGCCAGTTGGTCCAGGTCCGCGAACAGCTCCTCCTGGTGCGAGGCCAGGATGCCGGCCAGCTCCCGTTTCTGGGGAGCGGTGACCTGCATCTCCACCAAGGCGGCCAGGATGCCCGGCCCGGGGGCCGGCCCACCTTCCCAGGCCAGGGCGGCGGTCACCCCGGCCACCAGGGCCAGCCCCGCCAAAATCGTCATGATCCTTTTCATGTTTGCCTCCCGTGGCGTCTTGCGGGGGCCATTCCCCGCTCTCTGCCAGGAAGTCGAGGGGGAGCAGGCAGGAGTTACAAATTTTTTTCGTCCGGCGCCCCGGGCCCGGGGGAGCCGGTGGCGATCCCCCAGGCCGCGGCCAGATCCCGGGCCGCGGCGGCGAGCCCCCGACCGGCCAGGTGGCCGGTGAGTTGGCGGGCCAAGTCCGGCGCCACCGGTTGCGCGGCCAGGTGGGCCTGCACCTGGCGAGCCCGGGGCTGGCGGCCCAGGCGCAGCTCCGTGGCCAGCCACATGGTGAGCCCCATGGGCAGGTGCCCCAGGGAGAACACTTCCAAGCCGGCCAGGCGGCTGGCGTCGGCCGCGGCCAAGTGGCACAGCCGGGCGTATTCCTCCAGGGATCGGGCCGCCTCCGCATCCCGGCCCAGGGCGTAGAGGCTCTGGCCCCGGCAATAATGGGGATCAGGGCTGGCCGGGACCAGGGCGGCCCAGGCCGGGCAGCGCTGCGCGGCCTCGGCATAGCGGCCCAGGAGGATCAGCCCCTGCACCACCTGGCCCTCCACCAGGGCCAGGGCTCCGGGAGGCGCCCCGGCCGCCCGCGCCAGTTCGCCGGCCCGCCGCCCTTCGGCCACCGCCTCCTCCCAGCCGGCCGGGGCAAACAGCAGCGCCTGGGAAAGGTAGCGGTGGGCGGCCCAATCCCCGGGCTCCTCGGCCACCCAGCGGCGCATCATGGCCAGGCGGCGGGCGTGCTTTTTCTCCAGGGTGGCGGGGTCGCCGGCATAGCCGTGGTGGAACAGCCGAAGCCCGCTGTCGGCCACCGGGCCGGGCACCTCCAGGAGGTTGTGCACCGGGCGGTGGTAATAGACCCCGGGCTGGCGGCGGAAGAAGCGGGGCCAGGCGAAGCGCATCTGCCGCCCGCCGGGGTGCAGGTTCACGATCTCCACCCGGTGGGCCGCGGCCCGGGATTCCCCGGCCAGGCGGCGGAGCAGCGGCCCGGTGCTCTGGTCCAACTCCTCGTCGGCGTCGAGCTGCAGGCACCAGGCCCCGGTGGCGTAACCCAGGGCTTGGTTGCGGTGCAGGGAGAAGTCGTTCCGCCAGGGGTGCTCATACACCCGGGCCCCGTAGGCCCGGGCGATCTCCCGGGTGCGGTCCGCCGAGCCGGTGTCCACCAGGACGATCTCGTCCACCCAGTCCCGGGCGCTGGCCAGGGCCCGGGGCAGGCAGGACTCCTCGTCCCGGGCGATCATCACCAGGCTCACCAGGGGAGCGGCGGGCGGTAAACCGGCCATGGGCTACTTCAGCTCCGGCGGCCGGACCTGCATGCTGAGCGGGCTGAGGCCCATATCCAGGGGCTCCGCGGGCAGGGTGAGGCGGAAGCGGGTGCCCCCCTCCGGGCTGCTCTCGGCCACCAGGTCCCCCCCATGCTCCAGGGCGATGCGTTTGGCCACGGCCAGGCTCATGCCCACCGCGTCGGCCTTGGTGGAGAAGAAGGGGTCGAACAGGAACTTCAGGTCCTCGGGGTCGATGCCCCGGCCCTGGTCCCGCACCTCCACCAACAGGTGCGCGCCGGCGCCATATAGCCCCAGGCCCACCTCCCCGCCCTGGGGCATGGCGTCCACCGCGTTCTGCACCAGGATGTCCAAAAGGTGGTAGAGCTGCGCCCCGTCGGCTTGGACAAAGACCTGGGTGGTGGCCAGGGAGGCGATACCCTCGATACGCAAGAGGACGCCGGCCCGGGCCAGGGGCTCCCACCAAGAGGCGGCCACGGCGTACAACAGCCCCACCAGGTCGGTCTCGGCCAGATGGGGGGCGGGCAGGTCGGCGTAGTCCCGCACCTCGGTCACCACCTGCTCCAGGCGGCGGGAATCGGCCAGGATGCGCTCCAGATAGGGGGCCAGGGGGCTGTCGGCCCCCTCCTTGTGCAACAGCCGCAGGGTCAGGCCGCCGATGGTCATGACCGGGTTCCTTATCTCGTGGGCCACCGCCCGGGCCAGGCGGTCCAGGCCTTCCATCTTCTCCTGCACCAGGCGGCGGCTGTGGTTCAGCAGCTCGTTCTCCCGGCGGTGCAGCTCCATGAGCCGGCTGATGTCGTTGAACACGATCAAGACCCCGGCCAGCTCGCCGCCCTCTTCCCCTCCGGCGGTCATCAGGGTGGTGGTGGCGATGAGGTCCTTGTGGCGGCCCTGGGGGTCCAGATAGCTGACCTGGCGGTTGTAATGGGAGGCCCGGTTCTGCACCACGTCCACCAGGAGCTGGTTGAAGTCCTGGTTGCGGGGCTCCAGGAGGAAAAGCTCGGCCCAACTCCGGCCCTGGATGGCCTCGGGCGGCAGGCCCAGCACCCGGGAAAGGGCGGGATTGACCAAAGTGATCTCCCCCTGGGCGTCCAAGAGGAGCACCCCGTCGCTCATGGAGTTGATGACGTTCTCCATGATGGTCCGCTCGTCCAGGTTGCCCTGGGGCCGAAACGGACCAGCGAGGGGATCGGAGGGAGGGGTGTCCACGTCTAGTCTGCCTTGATCCGACGGCGGGCGGCCCCCGGCCAAGGGAACCCGCCCCCCTGCTCGGCGGTTGGGGAAAAGGCCGGCGCCGCCCGGCCGGCCGGGGGAGGCTCCGGCTCAATAGCTGGCGCAAGACCCGGCCCAAGATCTGGCGCAAGACCCGGCGCGAGATTTGGCCCAGGCGGCCGGGAATCAGCAGCCCGGCCGCCCCCTGGTCTTACTCGGCCACCTGGAAGCCGGCCTCCTTCAGCGCGGCCACCACGGGTCCGGGTTCCTTGGTCTGCACCCGCATGTATACCCGGTTGCCGGGGCGGCGGCGGTGGGGCAGGGAAAAGATGCCCACCACCGGCACGTTCAGTTCCTCGGCCAGTTTGGCCATCTGGCTCATGGCCCCGATGTTCTCCCGGAGGCGCACGTTCTCCAGCTCGATGAGGGTGTCGGTCTCCCTGGTGCCGAAGAGCTGGACAAAGGCCCGGTACATCTCGGTCTCGGTGGCGATGCCCACCAAGACCCCCCGTTCATCCACCACGGGAAAGGCCCCGATCCCCTTTTCCTCGCCCATTCTGACCACGTCCATCACCAGGTCGTCGGGATGCACGCAGATGGGGTTCCGGCGCATCACTTCCTCGACCTTCAGGTTGGCCAGGATGTAGTTCAGCTCGTGCACGCTCAGGCTGGTGGCGGCGGAGGGCGAGGCCTCCAGGATGTTGCGGTGGGTGACGATGCCCACCACCCGGCCGCGGTCCACCACCGGCAGGCGGCGGATCTTGTTCTCTTTCATCAGCTTGGCGGCTTCCATCACCAGGGTGGACGGTTTGACGGTGATGGGGTTCTGGGTCATCCAGTTCTTGACTTTCATGGTCCACACCCTTTGGGCTGGGGCGTCACCGAAAAAGCGCGCGGGTTTTCCCCCGCCGCCGGAACGGCGCCCGGCCCCGTGCGGAACGCCGTGTCAAGGGAGGGTTGGGGTGCAGGCGATGGTCTTCCGCCGGCCGCGGGCCCCCGGGCGGCCCGCGAACGACAGACCACAAAACCGATAACAGCCCCCGCCGGCCGCGGGCCCCCGGGCGGCCCCTGGTCGACCGCCCCGGCGCGGCCCAAGCGGCGAGCCCCGGGGGAGGAGACCTGGCCTAAGTATATATTGCCGAGGCGGTAAAAAGCATTACGAGAGTTCCGGGCCGCCAGGGGCCGCGTGATCCATGCCCGCCGAATGGCCGACTGGCCAAGGGAGGCTTGACCCCTGGGGCGGGATCAGGCATGGTGGGCCGGTCGGCCTGGCGCAACCCGGCTCACCCTCCGGTCCAAGGTCTCCGGCCGCCCGCTCCCAGGCCCCCACCGCCAGAACGGTTCTCAAAAAGGAGTTCCTCATGTTCCGCCGCCCGTGGTCCTGCTTCACGCTCCTTGGCCTTTTGCTCGCGGCCCTGGCTGCCCCCGCGGAGGCGGCCGATCCCCTGGCCACGGCCCTTGCCGCCGGAAACGAGGTCCCGGCCGCCTTGCGCGGGGGGGCGGGCGACGGCTATCTGGTGGGCTCGCCCTACTACCTCTGGTACCCCGACAACTTCCGGCAGGGCTATCTCCGCAACAAGCTGGATCCGGCCCAGACCCCGCTGTTGGGGCAGTACGACTCCCGGGACCCCGGGGTGGCCGAGCAGCACGTGGCCTGGGCCTCCCAGTACGGCCTGGACTTCTTCATGGTGGATTACTGGCCCAACCGGCCGGAGCAAAACGCGGCCCTGGACCAGGGGCTCCTCCAGGCCGACAACCTCTCGGACATCGACTGGTGCATCTTCTACGAGACCTGGAACCTGGGCTTTGACAACCAGACCCAGACCACGAACTTCAGCGCCGCCACCGGCCAGCGCCTGGTGGACGACGTGCTGGACCTGGCCGACCGCTATTTCGACCACCCCGACTATTTGCGCATCAACGGCCGGCCGGTGGTGTTCTTCTACCTGACCCGCACCCTCACCGGCGACTACGCCACCGCCTTCCAGAACCTGCGCCAGGCGCTCTTGGACCGGGGCGAAGACCCCTACTTCATCGCCGACGAGGTGTACTGGGCCGCGGCCGACCCGGCCGGCAACTACGTGGCCGCGCCCCAGACCCAGCGCATCAACCTGTTCGACGCCATCACCGATTACAACATGTATCACTCCCAATACACCCAGCACGCCGGCTACGGCGCCCAATCCTCCTACATGAGCGACGTGGCCGCGGTGTACGACTCCTATCGCGCGGCGGCCGGGGAGGCGGTGGATTTCGTGCCCAACATCCTGCCCGGGTACAACGACCGGGGCACCCGCCCCCGGGAGGACCACTACGTGATCCCCCGCCAGTGGGAGGAAGGCGCGGCCGAGGGCTCCTACCTGTCCGAGTCCTTCTCCCGCCTGGCCCAGCCCTACCTGGACCCGGACCTGAACATGTTCACCGTGACTTCCTGGAACGAGTGGAACGAGGACACCAGCCTGGAGCCGGTAAAGGGCGCCCGGGCCACCCGCCGGGATATCAGCGGTTCGGGCGATCTCTACACCCAGGGCTACACCTATAATCCCTATGGTTTCTCGGCCTTGGAGTCCCTGCTTTCCGCGGTGGCCGCGGTGGCCGGCCGGGTGGTGGACCCGGCGGGGAACCCGGTGGCCGGCGCTCAGGTGGACCTCAGCCAGGATGGGGTGGTGGTGGGCAGCACGCTCAGCGACCACCAGGGCTACTACGTGCTGGACCGGCCGGGCCTGCCCGAAGGGGGCTACGAGGTGGCCGTGGCCGGGGACTCCGGCGGCCAGCGGGTGCAGGTGGAGCTGGACGCCAGCGGCAGCGCCACCGGGATGGTGCTCCAGGCCCAGACGGGTAATTGAGGCTCGGCGCCCAACCAGGAATAAAAAATCCGCCTCCGCCCAACGCTCCGCCGGGCGAATTTTCTCGCCGGCCAAGCCTCCGCCGCGATCGGGCAACTAAGAATTTCTCAACATTGGCGCAAAGTTTTTACGACAGGGCGGCCGTAATGTCGTATAGTTAAGTCTATCGAACAACTTGCAGCTTCAGGGATTCTGACCCATAGGACGAGGTGGGGGGCAGCCGCGTGGTGAAACCTATGCCCCCGCCCCCGGGAGTCCAGGGATAGATGCCCGAGATTGTCGCCAGCGAAATTCTTTTTGCTCCAGCCCCAGGGCCCTGGCGCCGCCGCCAGCGGGCGTTTGCCCCGGCTCGATTCAGTTTTCGCCCCTACTTGCCGATAAAGTCCAAAGGACCATCATGCTTGGGCTGGAGCTTGGCTCGGCGAGCCGCCGGGAAGGTGCGGGTGTCTTCACCGGAGGGGCCGCCAGGGCCAGGCTGGGCCCAAGGATCGCCCAACCTTTGACCCTCGCGCCGCGGGCCCCGGCCCGGCGGAGGGGCACGGAACCGGGAGAGCGGAGGGTTTTCCCGGCCGGCCCCAGAGAGGGATAACGTCCCAGGGCCGGGCAACCGCTCGGTCCGACCGGGGGGAAGATTTTTTGGTTGTCCGCAGGGCCGCGCCGGTCCCGGGAGGGCCGGGGCCACCCCCTGCCCGGCAGGGGGAGCTGCCAGGCAGGGAATACGACCCAGGGGGCCACTCGGAAGCCCCCCTCGTCGGGTGTTGCGATTAGCCAGCCAAGGCGCGCCAAACAGGCTGTCTGCCCCCAGCCTGCCAGAGCGGCGGCGAGCAGGTACGTAGCGGGGCCGCGCCACGGCCGGCGCGGCAGCGGGGCGAGAGGGAAGGAGTTTGGGGTGACCTTATCCCGCATAGCGGCTTTGCCCAGAGAGGGCGCGGCCAACCGCCCGGCGGAGGACAGCCTCCCCGTGCGGGAGCGGCTCACGCTTCCCGTTCAGGGCTTGGCCGAGCTATCGCTGGAGAGCCCCGAGTTGATGCGCGGCCTGTTGGAAGCCACCCCCGACGCCGTGATCCTGAAAGACCCCACCGGCTCCTGGCAACTGGCCAACCCCGCCGCGCTCAAACTTTTCGGCCTGG
Organism: Deltaproteobacteria bacterium; assembly: GCA_020444165.1. Next base: position 9,959 of record JAHLLK010000113.1, read on the forward strand.
AGAACGTGGCTTACCACGGCCGCACCGACCTGGAGTTGGCCCGTGTTTCCCCGGCCCTGGCCAGCCTGCAACCTCTGTGCGCCCGCTCCGATGTGGAGGTCTGGCAGGGAGAGCAGCCGGCCCGCAGCCGCCAGACCGTGGAGGCAGCTCCCGGCGACCACCGCTACTATGACATCTTCAAGATCCCCCTGTATTGGCCCGATGGCCGGGCCAAGGGCCTGTTGGTCATGGGCCGTGACGTCACCTCGCTACGGAGCGCCCACCAGGCCTTGGCCAGCAACGAGGAGCACCACCTCCTGGCCCAGGAGGTGGCCGGCCTGGGCAGCTTCAGTTGGGACCTGGCCACCGGCGAGGAATACTGGAGCCACCAGACCTACCGCATCCTGGGGCTGGACCCGCGCCAGGTGGAGGCCGGCCTGGAGAGCCTGACCCGGGTGGTGCACTCCCTGCACCGGGAGGCCCTGGCCCGGGCCATGGCCACCACCCGGGAGCGGGGAGTCAGCGGCAATCTGGAGCTGGAGATCGTGCAGCCCGGCGGCGAGCACCGCCAGGTGCTCTTGCGGGCCAAGCTCTTTGAGGACTCCCTGGGCGGCGCCCAGCGCATCCTGGGCACCATCCTGGACATCACCGACAAGAAGCGCCAGGAGACCGAGCTGCTGTTGACCCACCAGATCCTGGAGAAAAGCTCCGAGGCGGTGATGGTCACCGACGCCCAGGACCGCATCCAGATGGTCAACCGGGCCTTTTCCGACCTCACCGGCTACGCGGCCGAGGAGGTGCTGGGGGTCTCGCCCACCCTCTTGAAGTTCGGCCTGCACTCCCGGGAGTTCTACCGGCGCATCCGGGAGAGCCTGGCCCGGGAAGGCAAGTGGCACGGCGAGATCTGGAACCGCTCCAAGGACGGCATGCCCCGGCCCCTGGACACCACCATCACCGCGGTCAAGGACCAGGCCGGCGCGGTGGTGAACTACGTGGCCCTGTTCCACGACCTCAGCGGGGAGAAGCAGTCCCAGGAGGAGATCAGCTACCAGGCCCAGCACGACTCCCTGACCGGCTTGTTGAACCGGGCCGCCCTGGCCGAGAAGATGCGGGCCCTGGTGGAGCGCTCCTCCCGCCAGGCCGCGGACCTGGCCATGATCTACCTGGACCTGGACCGCTTCAAGCACATCAACGAGACCCTGGGCCACGGGGTGGGCGACAGCATCCTGGCCCAGGTGGCCAACCGCCTGGTGCGCACCATGGGTCCCCTGACCCCGGTGTCCCGCCTGGGCGGTGATGAGTTCATCATCGTGCTGGAAGGCGCCGCGGCCGGCCCGGCCGGGCTGGGCCAGGCCCTCACCGCCCTCACCCAGGCCTTCCAACAGCCCTTCCGCCACCAGGGCCGCGAGTTGTTCCTCACCCACAGCCTGGGCATCGCCCGGTTCCCCGACGACGGCACCGACCCGGACACCCTGATGAAGAACGCGGAAATGGCCATGTACCAGGCCAAGAACCTGGGCCGGGACGGGCACCAGTTCTTCACCCCGGCCCTTTTCCGCGGGGCCGCCCGGCGCCTGGACCTGGAGAACGCGCTGCGGCGCGCCCTGGACCGGCAGGAGCTGGTGGTGCTCTACCAGCCCCAGGTGGACCTGGAGCAGAAGACCGTGACCGGGGCCGAGGCCCTGGTGCGCTGGCAGCGGCCCGGGGCCGAGGGCCTGGTGCCCCCCTCGGAGTTCATCCCCCTGGCCGAGGACACCGGGCTCATCGTGCCCATCGGCCTCTGGGTGCTGAAGGAGGCCTGCCGCCAGACCAAGGCCTGGCACGCCCGGGGCCTGGACCACCTCAAGGTATCGGTGAACCTCTCGGCCCGCCAGCTCTCTAGCCCGGACTTGGTGGCGAGCGTGGAAAAAGTGCTGGCCCAGACCGGGCTGGAGCCGCGCTTTTTGGAGCTGGAGCTGACCGAGACCACCCTGATGAACGATGTGCAGGAGGCCACCCGGGTGCTCAAGGCCCTGGCCGCTCTGGGCGTGGTGCTCAGCGTGGACGACTTCGGCACCGGCTACTCGTCCTTGTACTATCTCAAGCACTTCCCCATCGACCGCCTGAAGATAGACCACTCCTTTGTCCGCGATTTGGCCGTGGACGCTGACGCCGCCGCCATCGTCAAAACGGTGATCTTCATGGCCTACTCGCTCCGCCTGGAAGCGGTGGCCGAGGGAGTGGAGAACTGGGACCAGATCAGCTTCCTGCGGCAGCACGGCTGCCACGGCATGCAGGGCTTCCATTTCGGCCGCCCGGTCACCTCCGATGAGTTCCTGCGCCGCCTCAGGGACGGCTCCATCTTCCGGCGTTTCGCCCCGCCGCCCGGCTTCGCCCAGAACTGAGCCCCCCCGGCCCCCGGCCAGCTTGGCGCACCCAGGTCTGAACCCGAGGCGACGCGGCCTTTCCTTGTTTAGGTGAATACCCCAAGCCAGCTTCGGGAGCGAACGCGCTCACGTGCGGGGGGCAGCCTGCCCCGACCCGCTACGCCAGCCGCGGCGACGCGGCCGCCAGCCGCGGCGACGCGGCCCTTCCTTGTTTAGGTGAATACCCCACAACCCAGCTTCGGGAGCGAACGCGCTCACGTGCGGGGGGCAGCCTGCCCCGACCCGCACTGGGAGCAGCAGCATGCTGCCCCGACACGTATACGGATACCCCAAGCCAGCTTCGGGAGCGAACGCGCTCACGTGCGGGGGGCAGCCTGCCCCGACCCGCA
>JAHLLK010000114.1 GCA_020444165.1 Deltaproteobacteria bacterium
GCTGGCCACGGCGGTGTTGCCGAGGTCGCTCGCGCCGGAAGCGCTGCCGCTGGCCAGCGCGCCGCTGGCCGCGCCCTGGCCGCTGGTGGCGCCGGCGCTTCCGCGGCTGGCGGTCGCCGCGCTGCCGCCCGTGGCCGTGGCCGCCGCCGCGGCGTCAGCCGCCACGTAGGGATCGCTGCCCGCGTTGCCGTCCGCCGCCTCGCGGGCGGTGGTGGCCGAGAGATAGGCGTAGCCCAGGGGCTGGTTGTCATCCCAGGTGGGCAGGTTGGTCAGGATGTATTGCCGCTCCGAGGCGCTGGAAGTGTAAAGGTGGGTGCCGGTGGCGTTGTTGTAGAGCTTGTAGATCAGGCTGGTGCCGGTCGGGTGAGTGCTCAGGTAGATGTAGCCCTCCACCCGCTCCAGGTTCCAGCCCAGGGCCACCAGGGTGGCGACCTCCGCGGACTTGGCCGTGTAATAGTGCACGCCACGGTTGGGGTCGTAAAGCCGGTTGATGCCGGAGGAGCCGGCCAGTTGGCTGGACAGGGGATAGAAGGGAATGGGCGTGGACTCGTCGTTATACCCGGCCAGCACCGCGTTCAGGAACTCGGCGTAGCGGGTGGTGAAGAAGTGATAGGAGAGATTGGGGTTGTAGGCCCGGTACATGGCCGTGCGGCCCGGCGCAGTGGCGGGTGACACGCTGACCATGGCCTTGTCCACCCGGAGGCGCGGCTTGGAGCCGCCGCTGGCGCAGGGCGTGTAGATCTGCACGCCCCGGCCCACGAGGTTGGACAGCATGGTTTCCACGTTGCCGGTGGGGCTGTATTGCCGCATCAGGGCGAAGGCCCCGGCGCCGTGGGGCGAGGCCATGGAGGTGCCGTTCCAGGACTCGTAGCTGGTGTCACTGCCGCCGGTGGAGGAATATATCTGGCTGCCGGGCGCGAAAAGGTCCAGCAGGTCTATCTGCCAATTGTTGTAGGAGGCCTCGGCGTCGGCTTTGGTGGTGGCGCCCACGGCCACGGCCGAGGTGACGCAGGCCGGCGTGCCGATGGCGTCGCAGTAGCCGTCGTTGCCCGAGGAGGCGAAGACGGGGATGCCCACGGCGCGCAGGTTGTCGATGGTGGCGAAATAGCCGGGGAACTCCGCGTAGCAGGCGGCCGCGGTGCCGCAGGCCCCGCCGCCGCCGGAGATGTTGGCGCTGGCGATGTTGTAGGTGCTGGAAATCTGGTACACGTGATCCAAGCCGGCCAGCATGTCGGAACGCCAGAAGCGCACCCGGTACCCGTTGCTGGCGTCATAGAACCTGGAATAGGTCTTGATGGCCATGATGTCCGCGCCGTAGGCCACGCCCTTCAGGGAACTGGAATGGCCGGCGGCGATGCCCGAGACGTGGGTGCCGTGGTCATAGCTGCCATAAATGCTGGAATAGTGGACCGCCGCCCCGGCGCCTATCATGCTGGTGCCGCCGTTGGGGCAGTCGCCGGAGCTGCCGTCCTGGCCGCTGGCGAAGCAGGCCTCGTAGATGGTCTTGCCCGCGAACATCTCGTGGGTCTTGCGGATGCCGGTGTCCAGGACGGCCACGTACCAGCCGGCTCCGGTGTAGTGCCGGGACCAGGCGTTGTTCGCCCCGATGAGCGCGGCGGACTCGCTCAGGTTGGGGGGATGGATGCCCACCGTGGCGGCCTCGCCGGCGCCCACCTGGGTCCAGCCGCCCTTGGCTCCGTCGCCCGTGGCTCCCTTGGACCCGTCCTCCTCGGGCAGGATCAGGGAATCGACCTGATCGGGCACCACCCCCACCACCGCGGAAGAGGCCTCCAGGGCGGCCAGGCCGTCCTGGTTCACCCACAGGGCCAGGAAGGGCACGCTGCCCAGGCGGCGGGCCACCTGATAGGCGCCCGCGGGCAGGGTGTTGAGCACCGCGTCGGCCCCGGCGGTCACCGCGCTCCGCAGCGCCTCATCCGCGGCTACCGCGGCCTGGTTCAGTCCCGTGGCGCCCCGGGCCTCTCCATCTTGGCGGGCGGCCCGGGAGGCATTGGTCAGCGCGGTCAGGTCGCCGACCTGGAACTGCACGACCACCCGGGCTTGGCCGTTTTGGGCGATGGTTTCCTGGATCTCCCCCAGGCGGCTGATTTTATCCTCGGCCTGGGCCGGCAGGGACCAGATGATCAGCAGTAAAAAAAGAGCCAAGCACAAAGGTTGGTGCTTGGCGGCGGGCCGACGAGTCTGGAACGGCAGAGTCATGGGAACCCCTCGTTCAAGTAGCTTAGGGATGCACTTATGGTGGGGCAGCCGACAGTGCGGATTAGGCGTCACCCTTCGTCCGGCCGTTAGATTCGGCCGATCGAACGGTGACGGTTTCATCCTTCTTTTAAGCAATATCTGTAGTGTTGGACCATAGAATTATATTGTGCCGAGCTTAACATATTTTGAACCGCCGCGTCGAACCCCTAGCCCGCCACTGGCCACAAAAAGAGGCGCCCCCCCTTCTGGGGGGAGCGCCGTGGTTATCCGGGAGTCGAGGGGGCTGGCGCCTAACGCACTTGCCAGGCCGGTCCCATGGTCTCGGGCAGGGTCATGCTTTTCACGAGCTTGCCGTCCGCCAGGTACCACACGGCCACTCCGCCGGTGGCGGGGTTCCGCCACAACAGGTCGTCCGTGCCGTCGCCGTTGAAGTCGGCGGCCAATACCGGGGCCCAGGCCGGGTCGGCCACCTGGCCCAAGGCATTCTGGCTGGTGACCGTCTCGCCGTTGAGCAGCCACAGGGCCGCCGAGCCGTCGGCCGGGTTGTACCACAACAAATCCGGGCGGCTGTCGCCGTTGAAGTCGCCCACCTGGTTGAGCTGCCAGCCGGCCGGGGCGGTGGGGGCCAGCTTGGCCGCGCTCACCACGCTCTCCCCGTTCATGTACCAGAGGTTCACCTTGCCCGCGCCGTCCAGCCACACCAGGTCGCTGGTGCCATCGCCGTTGAAGTCGCGCACCGCGCTCCCGGCCGCGCTGGCCACGGCGGTGTTGCCGAGGTCGCTCGCGCCGGAAGCGCTGCCGCTGGCCCGCGCGCCGTAGGCCGCGCCCTGGCCGCTGGTGGCGCCGGCCCTCCCGCGGCTGGCGGTCGCCGCGCTGCCGCCGCCCACCGCCGTGGCCGCCGCCGCCGCGTCAGCCGCCACGTAGGGATCGCTGCCCGTGGTGGTGGTGGTGTCCGCCGCCAGGCGGGCGGTGGTGGGGGTGAGGTAGGCGTAGCCCAGGGGCTGGTTATCCACCCAGGTGGGCAAGTTGGCCAGGATGTAGGCCCGCTCCGAGGCGCTGGAGGTGTAGAGGTGGGTGCCGGTGGCCGTGTTGTAGAGCTTGTAGATCAGGCCCATGCCGGCCGGCGGGTTCGACAGGTAGATGTAGCCCTCCACCCGTTCCAGGTTCCAGCCCAGGGCCACCAGGGCGTTGGCCTCGGTGACTTTGGCCGTGTAGTAGTGCACGCCCTGGTTGGGGTTGTAGAGCCGGTTGATGCCGGAAGAGCCGGCCTGCTGGCTCACCAGGGGGTAGAACGGGATGGGCGTGGACTCGTCGTTGTACCCGGCCAGCACCGCGTTCAGGAACTCGGCGTAGCGGGTGGTGAAGAAGTGATAGTAGAGGTTGGGGTTGTAGGCCCGGTACATGGCCGTGCGGTCCGGCGTGGTGGTGGGCGACACGCTGACCATGGCCTTGTCCACCTGGACGCGCGGCTTGGAGCCGCCGCTGGCGCAGGGCGTGTAGATCTGCACGCCCCGGTCCAAAAGGGTGGTCAACATGGAGTTGACGTTGCCGGTGGGGCTGTACTGCCGCAGCAGGGCGAAAGCCCCGGTCAAATGCGGGCAGGACATGGAGGTGCCGCTCTTGATGCCGTAGGCGGTGTTGCTGCTGGCGATGGCGGAATAGATCTGATAGCCCGGGGCGAACACGTCCAAGAGGTCGATCTGCCAGTTGTTGAAGTAGGCCTCCGCATCGTTGTTGGTGGTGGCGCCCACCTCCACGGCCGAGGAGACGCAGCCGGGCGCGCCGGTGGCGTCGCAATAGCCGTCGTTGCCCGAAGAGATGAAGGTGGGGATGCCCACGCTCCGGAGGTTGTCGATGGCCGCCTTGTAATCCGGGTTCTGCGCGTCGCAGGTGGCTTGATCGAAATACTGCCCGCCGCCGCCGGAGATGTTCACGCTGGCGATGTTGTAGGTGCCCGACATCTGGTACACGTGGTCCAGGGCGGCCACCATGTCGCTGTCATAGAACAACAGGCGGTAGCCGTTGGTGGCGTCGTAGAACTCGGAATAGGCCTGGATGGCCATGACGTTGGCGCCGTAGGCCACGCCCTTCAGGGTGCTGGATTGACCCGCGGCGATGCCCGCCACGTGGGTGCCGTGGTCATAGCCGCCGTAGTAGCTCGGGTGCAGGGCCGCCGCGCCGGCGCCCACCATGGTGCTGCCGCCGTTGGGGCAGTTGCCCACCCCATAGGGATCGCCGCTGGAGAAGCAGGCCTCGTAAATGTTCTTGCCCGCGAACATCTCGTGGGTGGTCAACAGGCCGGTGTCCAGGATGGCCACGTACCAGCCGGACCCGGTGAAGTGCCGGGACCAGGCGTTGGGCGCCCCGATGATGCTGGTGGAAGTGGTCAGGTCGGGAGAACCGAGCCCCACCGTGTCCGTGGTTCCCCCGCCCACCTGGCTCCAGCCGCCCTGGGGGCTCTCGGACCAGGTTTTGGACCCGTCGCCCCCGGGGCCCTTGGCCCCCCCATCCTCCGGGGGCAGGACCAGGGGGTGGGCCCGGTCGAGGCGCACGTGCACCACTTCGCTGTTGAACTCCAGGGCGTCCAGGCCGTCCTGGGTCACCGAGAGGGCCACAAAGGGGATGGTGCCCATCCGGCGGAGCACGGTGAACCCGCCCCGGGGCAGGCGGTTCAGCACCGCGTCAGCCCCACCGGCCACCGCCTTGGCCAGGGCCTGGTCGGCGTGCAAGGCGTTTTCGTTCAGGCCTTTGGCGCCCCGGGCCTGGAAGTCCTGCCGGGCGCCCCGGGAGGCATTGGTCAGGTTCTCCAGGCCGGGCGCCTTGAACTGCACGATCACCCGGACTTGGCCGTCCTGGGCCAGGGTGTCGGCCAGCTCTTGGCGCGCGCTGATTTTTTCTTGGGCTTGGACCGGCAGGCCGCCGAGGCCCAAAATCAGGAGCACCCCCAGGGCCGCCAGAAGAAGTTTGGTGGCCAGGTTGCGGGAAAAAGATGGCAAAAACATGCATAACCCCCAGTCATGGTTAAGCGTGCGGTTAACCCCAGTCCAGGGTATTGGTGAATAGGTGGCCGCGGCGCCGGCGGAGCGTGGCGACCTCCGCCTGGAAGGCGCCGCGCGGCGTCAAGCGCCGTGGGAAAACAGCCTAGCGCCCTTGCCAGGCCGGGCTCAGGTTTTCGGGCAGGGTGACGGCCTTCACGAGCTTGCCCTCCGCCAGGTGCCACACGGCCACCCCGCCGGTGGCGGGGTGGCGCCACAGGAGGTCATCTGTGCCGTCGCCGTTGAAGTCGGCGGCCAAGACCGGCGACCAGGCCGGGTCGGCCACCTGGCCCAGGGCGACCTGGCTGGTCACGGTCTCGCCCGAGAGGAGCCACAGGGCCGCCTGGCCGTCGGCCGGGTGATACCACAACAAATCCGGGTGGCTGTCGCCGTTGAAGTCGCCCACCTGGCTGAGCTGCCAGCCAGCCGGGGCCGTGGGGGCCAGCTTGGCTGTGCGCACCACGCTCTCCCCGTTCAGGTACCAGAGGATCACCTTGCCCGCGGCGTCCAGCCACACCAGGTCGCTGGCGCCGTCGCCGTTGAAGTCGCGCACCGCGCGGCCCCTCGCGCTCTTGGCGGCAACGCCGCCAAGGCCGCCCGCGCCCCAGCCGGCGCCGCCAGCCGCCGCGCCCGCGGCCCCGCCCGTCCCGGAGGGGAAAACGCCGCCGCTGCTGGTCTTCGCCGCCGCGTCAGCCGCCCCGGTGGCGTCGCCGGCGGCCGCGGCGGCCACGCCCACCCGCAGGCTGCCGGCGGTCCGGAAGGCGTAACCCAATAACCCGTTGTCCTCCCAGGTGGGCAGGTAGGCCAGGATGTAGGCCCACTCCGCGGGGCTGGCCGTGTAGAGATGGGTTCCCGTGACCGAGTTGTACAGTTTGTGGATTTGGCTGGCGCCAGCCGTGGGGGTCAGATAGATGTAGCCTTCCACTTGCTGCAGGTTCCAGCCCAGGGAAACCAGGAAATTGGCCTCAGTCTGATTGGCCGTGTAATAACGCGTCCCTTTGCCGGGATTGTAGAGCAGGTTGAGGCCGTAGGACCCGGTCTGCTTGGTCTTCAGGGCATAGAACGGAATGGGCTGGGACTCGTCGTTGTATCCATTCAGCACCGCGTCCAGGAACTCGGCATAGTTGGTGGTGAAGAGGTGATAGTAAAGGGTCGGATTGTAACACCGGTACATGGCCATGCGGTCCGCCGAGGTTACCGGCGCCTCGGTTATCATGGACTTGTCCACCTGGAGCCGCGGCTTGGAGCCACCGGAGGCGCAGGGGGTGGCAATCTGTACGCCCCGGCTCAGCATGGTGTTCAACAGGGTGTCCAGGTTGCCCGTGGGGGAAAACTGCCGCATTAGGGCGAAGGCCCCGGCCCAGTGCGGCGCGGCCATGGAGGTGCCGTCCCAATACTCGTAACTGATGTCGGTGTCGCCGGTGGACGAGTATATCTGGTAGCCGGGCGCGAACACGTCCAAGAGCGTGCTCTGCCAATTGTTGTACAGCCACTCCTTGTCGTCCTGGGTGCTGGCCCCCACGGCCACGGCCGTGGAAACACAGGCGGGGGCGGCGACGTAGTCGCACACCCCGTCGTTGCCCGAGGAGATGAAGGTGGGGATGCCCACGCTCCGGAGGTTGTCGATGAGCGCCTTATAGGAAGCGTTGTCCGCGTCACAGGTGGTTTGGTCGGCATAGCTGCCGCCGCCGCCGGAGATGTTGACGCTGGCGATTTGGTAGGTGCTGGACAACTGGTACACCTGGTCCAGGGCGGCCAGCATGTCGCTGTCCCGGAACGCCAGGTAGTTGCCATCGAGGGCGGTATAAAATTTGGAGTAGGTCTGGATGGCTATGATATCGGCGTCGGGAGCCATGCCTTTAACGGTGTCGGAATGGCCGGCGGCGATGCCCGAGACGTGGGTGCCGTGGTCCCAGGAGGGGTAGAAGCTCGCATAATGAACCGCGGCGCCCGAGCCCACCATGGAGGTGCCGCCGTTGGGGCAGTCGCCGCCAAGGTTCTCGCCGCTGGCGAAGCAGGCCTCGTAGATGGTTTTGCCCGCGAACATCTCATGGGTCTTGCGGATGCCGTTATCCAGAATCGCCACGTACCAGCCGGCTCCGGTGTAGTGACGGGACCAGGCGTTGGGGGCCCCGACGACGGCGGTGGACTGGTTCAGATTGGTGAAAATTGGTGGGGCCGTGGCGGTGGCGTGGTTGCCCACCCGGCTCCAACCGGCGGCCGGCGACCCGGTTTCCGGTTTGGCGCCGTCGCCCGGGGAGCCCTCGGTCCCGCGGTCCTCGGGCGGCGGGAGCAGGGGGTGGGTCCGGTCCGGCCGCACGCGGACCACCGCGGGGTTGAACTCCAGGGCGTCCAGGCCGTCCTGGGTCACCGAGAGGGCCAGGAAGGGAATGGTGCCCAAGCGGCGGATCACGGAGTACCCGCCCCGGGGCAGGCGGCTCAGCACCGCGTCCGCCCCGCCGGCCACCGCCTTGGTCAGGGCCTGGTCCGCCAGCAGGGCGGCCTCGTTCAGGGCCTTGGCCCCCCGGGCCTGGAAGTCCTGCCGGGCGGACCGGGACGTGTTGGTCAGGCTCTCCAGGCCGGGCGCGCTGAACTGCACAAGGACCCGGGCCTGGCCGTTTTGGGCCAGGGCGCCGGCCAGCTCCTGGCGGGCGCCGATTTTGTCTTGAGCCTGGGCCGGCGGTCCGGCCAGGGCCAAGCCCAGGAACAGGGCCAGGGCCGCCAGGAGAAATTTGGCGACCGGGGTGCGCGGTAAGGACGGCAAAAGCATGCAAGGCCCCAAGTCATGGTTAAGGCAGGCAAGGTACGGCCCAAACAAGGAAGCGACAGCGGCTGACCCCGGGCTCACGGCCGGCCGGAATCCCCCCTGGACATCCCTGGTTCAGCAAAATCTAAACGGATATGTGACATCTGCAATGGTGGGGCGCGGCAAAACCCTTACCCCCAAGCATAACACGAAACCTGGCTACGCAAACACCTAGCGCTCATTCCTGAGACGGGAAAAACTCCCGCCGCGGCCTGGCCCCGGCAGGGCCTGGCAAAATTTCACCCGGCTGTAACCTGGAGCCGGGCTCCGCCGGCCGCGGACCCGCATTGCGGCTGGGTTTACCGATTGCTTGTGTTACACTGCCCGCTGGTGGGCGGATGGCCCAGAAGGGGGGTGGGTCACGCCAAGCCGTGGCGTGACAGGAAGTCCAACTTGCTGCGCAACAGGGGTGCTGCCCGCTCATGATGCGTTCCCGTCTCTCAACCTGGTTCCTCATTTGGGCCGCCTGTCTGCTGCTGGGGGCGCTGGTCTGGGCTCCGGGGCGCCTGGCCCTGGCGGGGGCGGACGCTCCGCCCGGGGCCGAGCGCTTCCCGGCCCCGCCGCACAAACTCCTCATCGTGGGCGACGAAAGCTACCCTCCCTTCGAGTTCCTGGACCAGGATGGCCAGCCCCAGGGCATGTTCGTGGATTTCTGGCGCTTGTGGTCGGTGAAGACCGGTCAGCCCATCGAGTACCGCCTCATGACCTGGGCCGAGGCCTTGCGGGCGGTGGAGGAAGGCCGCGCCGACGTGCTGGGCGGGGTGTTCGACAGCCCGGAACGCCGCCGGAAGCTGTTGTTCACCCCGGCTTACTTCCAGATCCCGGTGCACGTCTTCTTTCACCGGAGCATCTACGGCTTGAAAGGCCTGTCCGACTTGCACGGCTTTCGGGTGGGGGTGGTGAAGGAGGACTACGCCGAGTCCTGGTTGGCGGCCCGCGCCCCCTCCCTGCAACTCATCCGTTTCCCCTCCTTTGAGCACATGATCAAAGCCGCGGCCGACAGCCGGGTCAAGGTCTTCGTGGCCGACCAGCCGGTGGCCCTGTTCCACTTGGCCCGCCTGGGCCTGACCGGGCTGTTCAAGGAGATGCAGTCCCCCCTCTACCTGGCTCCGGTGCATTCCGCCGTGCCGGTGGCGCACCCGGAGCTGTTGGACCTCTTGCAGGGCGGGCTGGCCAGCCTGGATCCGGCCGCGCGGACCCGGGTGGAGGAGCAGTGGAAAGGGCGCCAGTGGGAGGGCCAAGTCCCCTGGACCTGGATCAGCCTCACCCTGGCCGCGGTGGGCCTGGTCCTGATCCTGGTGATGATCTGGAACTACACGCTGCGGCGCAAGGTGAACCGCACCGTGGCCGGGCTCTCGGCCCGGGAGGCCCAGCTCCGGGAATCCGAGGAAAAATACCGCCTCCTGGTGGACCACCAGACCGACCTCATCATCCGGGCCGATCTGGACGGCCGGCTCCAGTTCGTCTCGCCGTCCTATTGCCGGGCCTTTGGCCTGTCCCAGGACCAGGCCCTGGACCAACCCTTCGAGCCCCTGGTGAGCCTGACCCACGGCGAGCCCGAGTCCGCCGGCCGGGGCGGCTTGGCCGAGCCGCCCTACTCGGTGCACCTGGAGCGGCCGGCCCAGACCGTGGACGGCGCCCGCTGGCTGGCCTGGGTCTTGACCGCCATGCGGAGCCCGGCCGGCGAGGTGACCGGCTATCTGGGGGTGGGGCGCAACGTGCAGCTCCGGCGGGAAGCCGAGGAGGAGCTGTCCAAGGCCCACGCCCTGTTGCGGGCCCTGTTGGACTCCATCCCGGACATCATCTTCGTGAAGGACGCCCAGGGGGTGTACCAACTGGCCAACCGGGCCTTTGCCGAGATGATGGGCCGCCGGGGCGAGGATATCCTGGGGCTCACGGACTATGAGCTTTTCCCGCCCGAGCAGGCCGCGGAGTTCCGCCACCAGGACCGCGCGGCCTGGGGCGCGGGCCGGCCGCTGTTGACCGAGGAGCGCCTGACCCGGGCCGATGGGGTCCAGATCGTGGTGGAAACGGTGAAAACCACCTACCGCGGGCCGGACGGGGAAACCCTGGGGCTGTTGGGCATCTCCCGGGATCTGACCGAGCGCCTGCACGGGCAGGAGGAGCAGGCCCGCCTGGAAGCCCGGCTGCACCACGCCCAGAAGATGGAGGCGGTGGGCACCCTGGTCAGCGGCATAGCCCATGACTTCAACAACATCCTGCAAGCCATCTTCGCCTACCTCCAGGTGATGCTGGCCGCCCCGCCGGGCCGCCCGGCCGAGCGGAGCCACCTGTTGGCCGTGGAGCAGGCCGCCATGCAGGCCCGGGAGCTGGTGGAGCAGCTTTTGACCTACAGCCGCAAGGTGGAGCCCTTCCTGCGGCCGGTGGACCTGAACCAGGTCATCCGCGAGACGGTGAGCTTCCTGGAGCACACCCTGCCCAAAAGGATCACCATCGAGGCGAGCCTGGAGCCCGGGCTCCCCCTGGTGAGCGCCGACCCCAACCAGTTGAAGCAGGTGCTGTTGAACCTGGCCAGCAACGCCCGCGACGCCATGCCGGAGGGAGGGGTGCTCCGCATCGCCACCCACCTGGACCCCGCCCCCCTGGGGGAAAACCACGGCCACGGCGCGGTGCGGCTCACCGTGGCCGACACCGGCAAGGGCATGGACCAGGCCACCCAGGCCCAGATCTTCGACCCCTTCTTCACCACCAAGGAGCCGGGCCGGGGCACCGGTTTGGGGCTTTCCACGGTGTACGGCATCGCCGTGTCCCATGGCGGGTCCATCACCTGCCAGAGCCAGCCGGAGCTGGGCACCGTGTTCCGCCTCACCCTGCCGGCCCTGGCCGAGGAGGCGCGGCCGGTGGCGCCGGTCCGGGAGCCCGGGCTCTTGGCCCCGCCCCGCCCGGTGGGGGTGTTGTGGGTGGATGACGAAATCGCCATCCTGGAGGCGGGCCGGGAGTTCCTGGAGGGTGCGGGGCAGCGGGTCTTCACGGCCAGGAGCGGGGAGGAGGCCCTGGAGGTGTACCGGGCCTCGGGCGAGGCGGTGGAGGTGGTGATTCTGGACGTGGGCATGCCGGGCATGGGCGGACAGCAGTGCCTGGGGGAGCTGTTGGCCCTGAACCCGCGCCTCAAGGTGATCATGACCAGCGGCTACGGCGACGGCGCCCTGGCCAAGGACACCCTGGCCGCCGGGGCCCGGCGCTTTCTCAAGAAGCCCTATCCCCTCACCAGCCTCCTAAAGGAGATCGTGGCCCTCACCGCCCGATGAGCTGCGCCAGCGCGCGGCCTCCCGCAGGCACAGGGCGGGGTTGTCGGCAAAGAACCCGGTGACCCCCTGGGCCAACAGCCGGCGGAACAGGGTGGGGCCGTTTTGGCGCCGGGAGGCAAAGGCCAAGAGGCCCAGCCCGGTGCGGCGGGCCGCCGCGACCAGTTCGACACTCACCGCCTGCCACGGCGCGTTGAGGCACAAGGCCCCCAACTCCCGGGCCAGGGACAAGCCCCGGGCGCCGCCCTGGGCCGGGGCCAGCACGGCCAGATGCCCCGGCCCGGCCTCGCGCCAGGCCCGGCAGGCCTCCTCCCGGAAGCTGGACACCACCACCGCGTGACCCAGGCCCTGGGAGGCCACGTCGCGCCACACCCGCCGGGCCAAGTCCCGGGCGGCGCCGGGCTCCGGGCCGGGCTTCAGCTCCAGGTTCAACAGCACCTGGCCCCCGAATTCGGCCAGCACCTGGGCCAGGCTGGGCAGGGTGGTCCCGGCGAAGCGGGGAGAGAACCAACTCCCGGCGTCCAGGGCGGTGAGCTGGGCCAGGGTCAGCTCCCCGGCCCGGGCCCGCACCCCGGTGGTGCGCTCCAGGGTGGCGTCATGCAGCACCACCACCTCGCCGTCGGCCGAGAGTTGCAGGTCCATCTCCAGCATCCCCACCCCGGCCGCCACCGCGGCCCGGAAAGAGGGCAGGGTGTTCTCGGGATAGCGGGAGGGAAAACCCCGGTGGCCCACCACCAAGGGGTCGGCCAACTGGCGGAAACGGCTCAGGGGATCTGGGAGCGGCAAGGGGACCTCCTCCGGCTGATCAATAACTCGCCTCCCGGGGCCGAAATTTACGCCCCCCGGCGCCTGTTCCCCTCTATTCTAAGTATTAAGAGACCTCGCAGCCAGGATTTGGGTCGGCCATTTCATGACGCGGGCGGCTTCGCCAGATGCCCGCCGGCTTCGTTGCGGACTTCGCTCCAACCTCGACGTAGCTTTGGCTACGCCTCCGGTTGTCGCTCGTCCGTCGCCTGGCCGGCAAACATCTGGCTGTGCCGGTCCGGGGCGCAAAACATCAGGGGGAGTTTGAGGTCACCAAGCGCTTCCTCCAGCTTAACTACGGGAGCGAACGCGGCCACGCCCGGAGGGCAACCTGACACGACCCGCTACGCCAGCCGCGGCGACGCGGCCGTCGCCTTGCCGGCAAACCTCTGGCTATGCCGGTTCCGGGGCGTAAAACATCAGCGGGAATAAGATCACCAAGCGCTTTCCCCAGCCTAACAACGGGAGCGAACGCGGCCAGGTCTGGAGGGCAACCTGACACGACCCGCTACGCCAGCCGCGGCGACGCGGCCGTCGCCT
>JAHLLK010000115.1 GCA_020444165.1 Deltaproteobacteria bacterium
ACCTTCTTCAGCTTCAGCTTGGTGGCGATGTAGGCCGCGCCGGAGTAGCCGATGGAGTAGGCGGTGCCATGGATGCCAAAGGTGGTGGGGGCCAACTCACCCTTTTCGAACATGTCCATGGGAGCCACGCAGCCGCTGACGTAGGGGAGAGGATCGTTCTTGAGTTGGTTGTTCAGGGCTTTGGCGATACCGGCGAAGGTGGAGCCCACCAGGCCCACCACCTTGTCCTCGTCCTTGAGCTCCTTCAGGCGCCGCACAGCCACGTCGCCCTTGGTCTCATCGTCCTTGACCACCCCCACCACGGGGATTTTCTTGCCGCCCAGGTTCACGCCACCGGCCGCGTTGATCTCCTCGATGGCCATCTGCGCGCCCTTCAACTGCACCGGGCCGATGGGCGAGGCGGGGCCGGTGAGGCCGAACATCAGACCGATCTTGATCTGGTCCGGAGCGGCCGAGCCCACGCTGGGTACGGCCAGGGCCAGGCTCAGGGCAGCCAGGCAAGTGATCAGGAAAATGGATTTTCGACTCATGTCATCCTCCCCTTTGTGTTTGCGACTCGGTCTTCCCTTTGGTTCTCGGGCGATCACCCGCCCGTTGGTTCCCAGAGCCCGCTGGTCAGTCCTGGGGTGGTCCCCCGGCCTCGCGTATGGCCCAGAACACCTTCTCCGGGTTGGCCGGCAGGCGGCGCACCCGGCCCCCGGAGGCGTGGGCGATGGCGTTCAGGATGGCCGGAGTGGCCGGGATGTTGGGCATCTCGCCGATGCCCTTGGCGCCGTAGGGGCCCAACTCGTTGGGCACTTCCAAGATCAACGGCTGGATGTCGGGCACGTCCAGCATGGTGGGAATGAGGTAGCCCTGCAGGCTGGGGTTTTGGATCACCCCGTCCTTCAATACCACCTCCTCCATCAGGGCGTAGCCCAGGCCCATGGCCACCCCGCCCTCGATCTGACCTTCCAGGGCCTTGGGGTTGATGGCCTTGCCCACGTCAAAGGCGGCCACGTAGTGCTCGATCTCCACCTCGCCGGTCTCCACGTCCACCACCAGCTGCACCATGTGGGTGGAGTAGGTGTACACGTGATAGGGGTTGCCCTGGGAGGTGTGGCTGTCCAGGGTGGGCGGGGGCGGCGTCCACCAGCCCTGGCCGATCATGCGCTTGCCCCAGGCCATGGCGCGGGCGGCCACCGCGGCGAAATCCAGGCTTTTCTCGGGATTGTCGCGGTCAAAGATCTTGCGGCCCCGGGCCTCCAGGCGCGCGGTGGGCACCATGAGCATCATGGAGGCGGTGTCCAGCAGGGACTCCTTCACCTGCCGGGCGGCCAGGATGATGGCGTTGCCCATGAGGGTGGTGGAGCGGCTGCCCACGGTGGGGCCCGACTCGGGCACCAGGTCGGTGTCCGGCTGCACGATGCGCACGTCCTCGGGCAACACGCCCAGTTCCTCGGCGCAGATCTGGGGCAGCACGGTGAAGGCGCCCTGGCCCATCTCGGTGATGCCCGAGTACAACAGCACCGAGCCGTCCTCGTGCACATGCACCGAGGCGCCGCAACCGTCGCCCAGGGTGCCGATGCTGGTGCGGTACCAGCCCATGCCCACCCCGACGCCGCGCCGCCTGGTCTTCTCCTGGTCCACCCAGCCGCACAGGCCCAGGCGGCGGTCCCATTCAAAGCGTTCGGCGCAGGTCTCCAGGGTCTCCCGGAGGCCCATGCTCTGGTTCAGGATCTGGCCGGTGGCCGTGGCCGAGCCCTCGCGGAAGGCGTTCTTGCGCCGCATCTCCACGGCGGTGAGCCCCAGCTCGGTGGCCAGCTCGTCCAGCATCTGCTCGTGGGCGATGTGCACCTGGGGTGCGCCGAAGCCGCGCATGGCCCCGCCGTAGGGATGGTTGGTGTAGACCAGGTAGGCGTCCACCTTGACGTTGGGGATCTCGTAGGGCCCGGGCATCATCACCATGGCGTGCACGTGGCTGCCGCCGGCCGGGGGGATCTTGGGACCCAGGGAAGCGTAGGCTCCCTGCTCGTCGTAGATCACCCCCTGGAAGGCCACCAGGGTGCCGTCCTTCTTGGCGCCGACCTTCAGCTCCATGATCATGGGATGGCGCTTGGCCGTCTGGAAGGTGACTTCCTCGCGCTCCAGGGAGATTTTGACCGGGCGGCCGGTGTGGGCCGCCAACACCGCGGCCCGGCAGCCGATGTCGATGGGCGAGTCTTCCTTGCCCCCGAAGCCGCCGCCCATGTGGATCTGGCGCACCCGCACCTGATTGATGGGCACGCCCAACACCGCGGCCACGTTGCGGCGGGTGGTGAAGGGCGCCTGCATGGGCCCTTCCACCAGCATCACCCCGTCCCTCTGGGGGATGGCCATGACCATGTCCGGCTCCAGATAGGCGTGCTCCAGGAACGGCACCTGGTAGGTGCGCTCCAGGATCAGGTCGGCCTCGGCAAAGCCGGCCTCCACGTCACCTTTGGCGAGCTTGTCCAGGGACAAAAGGTTGCCGCCCTCGTGGATCTTGGGGGCGTCCTCGGCCAGGGCGTCGCGGGGGTCGAACAGACCCCGCAGGGGCTCGTACTCCACCTCGATGAGGGCGAGGGCCTGGTGGGCCACGGCCTCGTTCTCGGCCGCCACCAGGGCCACGCCGTCGCCGACAAAGCGCACCTTGTCGCCGCAGATCACCGGCTGGTCCGGGATGATGGCCCCGAAGCCGTTGCGGCCCGGCACGTCCGCGGCGGTGAGCACCGCCACCACGCCCTCCAGGGCCTTGGCCTTTTCCGTGTTGATGGATTTGATCAGGGCGTGGGGGTGGGGGCTCCGCAGGATCTTGCCGCAGAGGAACTCCCCGGCCGGGTAGTCGGCCCCGTACTTCAGCTTGCCGGTGATCTTCAGGGGATCGTCCCGGCGCCTGATCGAGGTGCCCGCCACGGACAGGGTCTTGCCGGCGGTCTTGATCAAATGCTCCAGGCCGGTCCGCTCCTTGAGCAGGACCTGGCTCTTGGTTTCTTCCTGAGTCTTGTCTGACATGACGACCTTCCCTTAGCGCGCGTGGAGGGGGCCCTAGCCCCGGGTCTTGGCCGCGGACTGGACCGCCTGCACGATCTTGCGATAGCCGGTGCAGCGGCAGAGCACCCCGGACAAAGCCTGGCGGATCTCGCCTTCCGTGGGGTCGGGGTTTTCTTGCAACAGGGCGGTGGCGGTGAGGATCATGCCCGGGGTGCAGAAGCCGCACTGGGCCGCGCCTTCAGCCATGAAGGCCTCCTGCACGGGGTTCAGGCCGCCGTCTGCCTGGGCCAGGCCCTCGATGGTGGTGATCTCGCGCCCCGCGGCCTTCAGGGCCGGCATCAGGCAGGAGTTGGTGGGCACGCCGTCCACCAGGACGGTGCAGGCGCCGCATTCGCCCTCGCGGCAGCCGGCCTTGGTGCCGGTGAGGCCCAGGTCTTCGCGCAACAGGTCGATCAACAGGGTGTCCGGACTCACGGCGACCGTGAGCGGCCGTCCGTTGAGAGTGAAGGAAAGCTCGAGTTTGCTCATGGGAATCCCCCTATTCCAAGACGCAACCGGCCTGGGTCAGCGCGGCGACCAGGCCCCGGCGCACAAAGACCTTGACCATTTCGGTGCGGTAATCGCAGGAGCCGCGGAGCAGGCTGTCGCGGGGGTTGCAGTAGGACGAGGCCGACTCCGCCGCGTGGCGCAGGATTTCCAGGGTGGCGGGCTTGCCGGCCAGGAAATCCTCGGTGCCCCGCTCCCGGAAGGGCACCGGAGCCACCGGGCCCAGGGCGATGGCGGCCGAGGCGATGTGTTTGCGGTCCGAACTGGCCGTGGCCTTCACCGCGCAGACCAGGATCGGCAGGGTCAGGACCCGGCGGTTGCCCAGCCGGAGGTAGGCCGAGCCTTGCCCCTCTCCCAGGGCCCGGAAGCGGATGGAGGTGAGGATCTCCCGGGAGCAGTCCAGCACGGTGTGGCCCACGCCCTGGAAGAACTCGGACAGGGGCACCACCCGGGTGCCGCCCAGGGAGGCAATGGTCACCTCGGCGTCCAGGGCCAACAGCGGCACCGCGGCGTCGGCCGCGGGCTGGCCGCTGACCAGGTTGCCGGCCAGGGTGGCCACGTTGCGGATCTGGGGCGAACCGACCCAGCCGCAGCCGGTGGCCAGAACGCCGGCTTTTTCCTTGAGAAGGGGCGAAGCCACGGCCTGGGCGTGGGTGACCCCGCCGCCGATGACGATGTCTTCGCCGTCGGTCTCGATGGCGTCCATGTCCGGTAAGCGGGAGATGTCCACCAGGGCCGCGGCCTGGAGCTTGCGGGTCCTGAGTTGGGGGATGACGTCGGTGCCGCCGGCGATGACGTGGGCCTTGCCCCCGTGGGCGGCCAGCATCTCCAGCGCCTCTGGCAGGGTGGCGGGCACCAGGTACTCGCTCACCGCCAGCTTGCTGTACAGATGTAGTTCTTCAAATGGTACTGCCATGTTTCCTATCCTCTTAAAGGGCCCCGAACCAAGCAGGATGTTGCAAAGCCTCTCGCTGCCTTTGCAACCAAGTCTGGTAAAAACATGGTTTGCCAAGCCTGGCAAATTGCTTGCTTTATTAGCCTCGCGCCCCGCGGCGCGCCCGCCGACCGCCGGCTAGGGTCTGGAAAGCCGGCGCTCGGGGACCGCGGTACGGGCGTGGGCCAGCGAACCGCAACTCCGGCGCACGATGAGTTTGGGCTCCATGACCGCCTGCAATGGCTTGCCAAAGCCCCGTTTGCGGTTGGCCATCATCTCCACCAACCGCTCCGCTCCCCGCCGGCCCATTTGGTGGGCCTGCACGTCGATGGTGGTCAGGCTCACGGTTTGCAGGGAGGTGTAGGCGGCATTGTTGAAGCCCACCAGGGCGATGTCCTCGGGAATCCTGAGGCCGCAGTCCAGGACCGCCTCGTAGGCGCCCATGGCCATGTCGTCGTTGCAGCCGAAAATGGCGGTGGGCATTTCCCGGTCCGGGGTGTTGCGCAACATGCCCAGGGTGGCCAGGTAAGAGGGCTCCTTGGCAAAAGAACCTGCCAGGATCAGCTTTTCGTTGAGGGGGATGTGATGCTCCCGCAGGGCGGCCAAGGCCCCCTCCAGCCGCCCCCGGCCGGTGGAGGTCCAGGAGTTGCCCCGGACCATGGCGATGCGCTCGTGGCCCAGCTTGATCAGGTGCTCGGCCGCCAGGTAGCTCCCCTTGAAGCTGTCCTCCATCACGTAGTTGAGTTCGGCCAGATTCGCCACCCCGCGGAGCACCGAGACCAGGGGCACCTGCTCTTCCACCAGGTGGCGGATGCCTTGGCTTTCCCACAGGGCCGACGACACCAAAAACCCATCCACCCCCCGGGCCCGGGCCGCGCCCAACTCCTTGGTCTCCAGATCGGGGTCGTCATAGGTGGAGACCATGTTGATGGCGTAACCGTTCTCCTTGAGCACTTCCTCCGCGCCGGCGGCGATCTCCATGAACAGGGAGTTGCTGGTTTGCAGGATGGTCAGGGCGATGATGTCCGAATGCTTCTTTACAAGAGAACGGGCCAGCAGGTTGGGGGTGTAGTTCAGCTCTTTGGCGATGCGCAGGATGCGGTATCTGGTGTCTTTGCCGATTCCTTTTTTGTTGTTCAGCACCAGGGAGACGGTGGTTGGGGACACCTCGGCGATGCGCGCGATGTCCTTGATTGTCACCGGCTTTGGCGTTTTCGGCATTTTCCCAAACTACCTTTTGGCTAGTGGTAACAATATATTGACATGCTAGCCGCTCCGGAGGGACCGGCGTCGCCGCCTGCTTTCGTTATATTATTAAATATAAGACGCTTAATTAAATCGATTTACTGAATCGTTTAATATCACCCTGTGCCGAACCGAGTCAACCAGATTATTCGCGTTCTCGGCCTTTCCGGCGGTAAAGCCGGGCAAAATTCCGATGCCAAGGGCATTCCTGGGCGGGTAAGGGCTTAAAAAACGGCCCGGAAAACGGAAAAGCGGGCCGGTTGGTTGTGTGAATCGTTTTAGTAAACGCGTGAGTTGGCGGCGGTCGGGTGGGAAAGGGGTCGCCGGGGCCAGGGGAAGGGCTGGCAGCCTTTCGGCGCGGTTTCTCCTACAGACTACCAGGTAACCATGTGAAGTTTTTTGGGGGAAGGGGGCTGGGGGGGAAACCGCGGGGCCCCCGGAAAAGCGTGCTTTTTTGGGGTGCAATCCCCTTTTTCCAGAAAAAGGGGGTTCCCCCCGCATCTTCCCGTTTCGCCGCCGGCCGCCTAACCGGGCAGGCCCACCGAAACCTGCCGCAGGTTTTGGATGTCCCGGAGGGGCGGCGAGCCGAACATGCGGCTGTACTCGCGGCTGAATTGTGAGGGGCTCTCGTAGCCCACCTGGAAGGCGGCGGTGGCGGCGTCCAGGCGCTCGGTGAGCATCAGCCGGCGGGCCTCGTTGAGCCGCAGCCGTTTCTGGAACTGCAAGGGGCTCATGGCGGTGAGGGCCCGGAAATGGTGGTGGAAGGTGGAGGGGCTCATGCCCACCCGGGAGGCCAGGTCGTCCACCCGGAGCCGCAGGTTGAAGTTGGTCTTCAGCCAATCGATGGCCCGGGCCACCTGGTGCCCCTGGCTCCCCGCGGCCGCGGTCTGCCGGAGGCGGGGGCCCAGCTCGCTCACCAGGAGGTAGTACATGATCTCGCGCTGCACCAACGGGGCCAGGATGGGGATGTCCTCCGGCCGCTCCAAGAGATCGAGGAGCCGTTGGAAGGCGGAGAGCAGCGGCCCGGTGACCTCGCCCACGGCCATGCCCCGGCGGGTGGGCCGGGTCCGGGGCAGGGGCAGGTTGCTGTCCACCAAAAGCTGGGCCAGGGCCCGCTGATCCAGCTGCAGGGTCAGGCCCAGATAGGGCTCGGCCGGGCTCGCCCGGGTGACGTTGGCCACCACCGGCAGGCCCAGGGAGGTGAGCAAAAAGGTGTTGGGGTCGTAGTGGTAGGTTTCCTCGCCCAGCATCACCCGCTTGGCCCCTTGGGCGATGAGGCAGATGCTCTGCTCCAGGATCGCGGCGTGAGGCTCGGTGGGCGTTTCCCAGCGGTGCAGGCTCAGGCTGGAAATGGCGGTGTCGTACCGGTTTACCCCCTCGGTCCATCGGGCAATTCTCTGGGCCAACACCGCGGGGATGGCCTCCGGCTCTCCGGCGGGATGCTCTGGGGCAAGGCCTTGCAGGTTCATGAGAACTCTCCCAAATCTTGGTTGAGGGAATTCTAGCAGAACCGGGCGGGGAGGAACCACCCAGGGAAGGTGACTCCCGGAGGATAAGGCAATAAACTGACAGTATCTTGATATGCGGACGCCGGCGACGGCGGTAACCTGTTGGCAAGTCAAAGGCCCCCGGCCCCGAGCCGCCGCCAGTGCGGGGCAAGGCGCCGGCCGAAAAAGGGAGCAGAGCCATGAAGCCAACGGTATCAGAAAGCGGGAGAGCGCGGACTATCAGTATCACTCCGCGGGAAGACCGCCAGAGCGGCCCCGGGCCGGCGGATTATTTCACCGGCTCCGTGGAGATGGAGTACCTGTTCCCGGCCCAGGCCCCGGCCCGGGTCACCGGCTTCAACGTCACCTTCCAGCCGGGGGCGCGCACGGCTTGGCACACCCATCCCCTGGGCCAGACCCTGGTGGTCACCGCGGGCCAGGGCTGGCTTCAACAGGAGGGCGGCCCGGTGCGGGAGCTGAACCCGGGCGACGTGGTGTGGATTCCGCCGGGAGTGAAGCACTGGCACGGGGCCACGGCCACCACGGCCCTGAGCCACATCGCCATCCAGGAGCAGATGGCCGGCGAGGCGGTGGCATGGCTGGAGCAGGTGAGCGAACAAGACTACCGACCCGGCCGGGATTAGGCCGGCGATCCTGGCGCGAGAGGAGAACGCAAATGCAAAAGCGCAAATTGGGCCAGCAGGGCCTGGAGGTTTCGGCCCTGGGTCTGGGTTGCATGGGCATGAGCCACGCCTACGGGCCGCCCGCGGACCAAGGAGAGATGATCGCGCTGTTGCGCGCCGCGGTGGAGCGGGGGGTCACCTTCTTCGACACGGCCGAGGCTTATGGCCCCCTCACCAACGAGGAACTGGTGGGCGAGGCCCTGGCCCCCTTCCGGGGGCAGGTGGCCCTGGCCAGCAAGTTCGGCATCTCGCTGGATGCCGCCTACCACGTGCATTTGGACAGCCGGCCCGCCACCATCCGGCGAAGCCTGGAGGGCACGCTGCAGCGGCTCCGGGTGGAGACCCTGGACCTCTATTATCAACACCGGGTGGACCCCCAGGTGCCCATCGAGGAGGTGGCCGGGACTGTGCGGGAGTTGATGGCCGAGGGCAAGGTGCGCTACTGGGGCCTTTCCGAGCCGGGCATCGAGACCATCCGCCGGGCCCACGCGGCGCTGCCCCTGACCGCCATCCAGAGCGAGTACTCCATGTGGTGGCGGGAGCCCGAGGCGGAGCTGTTGCCCACCCTGGAAGAGCTGGGCATCGGCCTGGTGCCCTTCGCCCCCTTGGGCCGGGGCTTTCTGGCCGGCCGTTTCGACCAGAACGCCACCTTTGACCGCGCGGATTTCCGCAGCCAGCTCCCCCGCTTCACCCCGGAGAACCTGGCGGCCAATCAGGGGCTTTTGCAACTGGTCCAAGAGGTGGCGGCGGCGAAAAAGGCCACCCCGGCCCAGATCGCCCTGGCCTGGGTGTTGGCCCGGAAGCCCTGGATCGTGCCCATCCCCGGCACCCGGAAGCTGGGCCGGCTGGCGGAAAACCTGGGCGCGGCCGCCCTCTCGCTGACCCCCGCCGAGTTGGAGCGGCTCAATGCGGCTCTGACCCAGATCGCGGTGCAAGGGGCCCGTTATCCCGAGTTCCAGGCCAAAAAGACCGGCCGCTGAGCCCGGGGCGCGGCCCCCCAGACCACCAAGGCCCGGTTGCCGCCTCCCCGGCCGGGGCAGCAAAGCTTGCGCCAAACCACGCCCGGGCGCGTTATCCTGCCTCAGGCTGCCGCGCCCGGGAGTGGGCCCGGGAAACCAGAAAGGAGAAGCCCATGCCGCACGTCAGCGTAAAGATGTATCCCGGCCGTACGCCCGAGCAGAAAGCGCGCCTGGCCGAGGCCATGGTCCGGGACTTGGTGGAAATCGTGGGCGCCGCGGAGGACTCGATCTCGGTGACCATCGAGGACGTGGCGCCCGAGGATTGGGTGGAAAAGGTGTATAAGCCCGACATCCTGCCCCAGGGCGACAAGTTGTTCAAGAAACCCGGTTACGATCCCCTTTGAAAACGGCGCGCGACCCTCGCCGCCACAACCATTTCCCTGCCGCCCGGTTGCGGAAGGCAGTTTCGCCCCGGGCGCGCCAAACCGCTGCGGGGCGGCGCTTTTTCCGCCCCAGGCGCCCAGACGCCGCCAGCCTGACTTCGGCATCTTGGCTCCCGCCGGAGGCGCCTAGGCCGGGGAAAAATCGCCAGCCAACAATTTATCCGGGGCGTAATTCTTTAGAGCACGACGAAATCGCGGCGCGGGAGAAAACCAGGCCCGGCCCGGCCGTCGCGTGATTTCTTCGCCAATCAACCTGAAAGATACGGGTTAATGACATTTTTCTCGGTTAGTTTTGGGGACGATGCTATGATTTCATCCTGAATGCTCGCCTGGTTAAGGAGGAGGGAAAAAGTGTTTGGCAAGACAGGGCTGACCGTGGTTTTGCTCCTGGCGGCGATGCTCGCCGGGGGAGGGACCGCCTACCCCGCGGCCGTCATGTCTGATACGGAATATTCCGTGACCCGCGACGTCTTGAGCGCCGGGGGCGGGCAGGGGCAGAGCGGCGACTATAAAATCAGCGGCACCGTGGGCCAGAGCGCCGGCGTGGGCCAGTCCACGGGCGGCGGCTACCAGCTTTCGGCCGGGTTCTGGGTGCCTACAGACACTGCTTTGGCCGAATCCCTGGGAGATGGGGACCTGCCTATCCAAAGCGGGGGGGGCGGCGACTCCGAAGCCTGGCAAAGCGACCCCAGCGGCGGGCCGAACGGCGGCGCGGCGGCGGAGAGCGGCCCGACCACGCCTGGCAACTCCTCCTGGGTGCAGGCCACGGTGGAGGGCCCGGGGTTGGTCTGCTTCCAGTGGCGGGTCTCCTCGGCGGCAAACCGCGATTATCTCCGCTTCTACCGCTCCGGGGTGTTGCAGGCCGGCATCTCCGGCCTGGACGCCACCTGGCAATACCGGGCCTTCAGCGTGCCGGCCGGCAGCCAGACCCTGGTCTGGTCCTATGAAAAGGCCGCGACCGACGCCGTGGGCCAGGACCGCGGCTGGGTGGCCGAGGTGGTGTTCGCGCCCAACCAGCGGCGCCTGATGTACCGCGCCTACGACCCCTATGCGGGCGGCCATTTCTTCACCCTCCGCTCCGGCGAGTTCGTCAACGCGGTGGCGGCCGGCTTCCTGGATGAAACCACGGGCTACACGGGCCGCTTGTACTACATGTCCGACCGCACGGTTCCGGGCGCCCTGGAACTCTTGCGGCTCTACGACCCCTGGGGCGGCCAGCACTACCTCACCACCAACCAACAGGAACGCAACATCCTGATTTCCCTGGGTTGGCTGGCCGAACACCCGGAGGGCTGGCTGTTCCGGTCGGCTGCCCTGGCCCCGCCGGACACGGTGGAGGTCTACGCCCTGTACAACAGCAACACCGGCGGCCATTTGTTCACCAGCAATCCGGCCGAGGTGGCCCTGGTGCTCACCACCCTGCCGGGCTGGGGGCAGCACCAGAGCCGCGGCTGGGCCTACCGGGCCGCGGCGGCCACCCGGGCGGCCGGGCAGCCTCGCGTCCCAGGGGATGATGCTGCTTGGGAGGATCTGGTCCGGCTGGCCCGGGCCCAGAACGCGGAGGGTATTCTGGCCGGAATCGTCGCGCCCCCGAAGGGGGCCCGCTAACTGCTAACTGGATTTCGGGGGGGGCTTGCCCATGGTCAAACATCCACCGCTCCAGCTTGTCGTGCTCCTCATCTGCCTGCTGGGGCTGGCCGCGCCGGCCCTGGCCGCCGCGCCCCGCACCCTGACCTACCAGGGCTTTCTCACCGATACCCAGGACCGTCCGGTGAACGGCGTCTTGAGCCTGGCCTTCGCCATTTACGGCCAGGAAGCCGGCGGCGCGGCCCTGTGGCGCGAGACCCACCCCGGGGTGAGCGTGACCGGCGGGGTCTTCACCGTGACCCTGGGGGCCATCACCTCCCTGGGCCTGGGCTTCGACCAGGCCTATTGGCTGGCCCTGGCCGTGAACGGGGGCGCGGAGATGAGCCCCCGGCGAGCGCTCTCGGCCGCGGCCTACGCCTTAGAGCCGGGGCCGGCCGGTCCCGCCGGGCCCGTGGGTCCCACCGGCCCCGCCGGGCCCCCAGGCCCGCAAGGCGACCAGGGCGCCACCGGACCCACGGGGGCCACCGGAGCCACGGGGGCCACGGGCCTCACCGGAGCCACCGGAGCCACCGGAGCCACCGGGGCCGCCGGGGCCGCCGGGCCCACGGGACCGGCCGGGCCGGCCCCGGACCGCGTGGTGATCGTCAACGAAGGCGAGTCCATCCAGGCGGCCGTCAATGCCATCACCGACGCGGCGGCGGACAAGCGCTACCTGGTGTGGGTGGGGCCGGGCACCTTTTCTGAGCGCGTGACCATGAAGCCCTATGTGAACTTGGCCGGCTCGGGCCGGGACATCACCAAGCTCAGCTGCCCCGGCTCGGGCAACGACTACGAAGCCACGGTGATCGCGGCCTCGAACACGGAAATCAGGGATCTGACCGTGCAGAGCACCGGGTCCGTAAACTATTCCATTGCCCTTGTCGGTATAGACGTCGGTTATGTTCGTTTGGCGAACCTGTGTTTGCTTGCGACGGGGCCAGACAAATGTGTGGGGATGTGGCTGAAGGGAAGTTCCACCGTGGAGGTTTCGGGGGGAATCATCGAGGCCCAGGGGAGCAGTCACAATGTCGCGATCCATTGCGAAGACACCACGGCGCTCACCCTGTTGAGCACCACTGCAACCGCCAGCGGTGGCGAGACTGCATCGGGGCTTATGGTGGGCAACGTCGTCAGCGTGGATTTGCAGGCCTGCGCCGTAACCGCGGAGGGAGGGAGTGTTGGGAATTATTCGTATTATTTTGACGCCACCGTGACGGCCTCCATCAAAGCCGCGGTCTCCAAATTGACGGGCCCGTCGAACCTTGTCGGTGTTCCCGGCGTGGTTTGCATCGGCTGTTATGACGGCAACTTAACGGCCCTGGGCACCGATTGCCAGCCCTAGAAACGAGTTATGAGCGGTGGTCGCGGCGTGTGAACCTCGCGGCCGATTGGCGTATCCTCGCCCCTTGCGAATCGATACCCAAGGAGTGATCCGCATGCCCCACCAAAATATTCCCCTTATCTGGGCCTCTATACTCCTGGTTTGTCTCCTGGGGCTCGCCGCGCCGGCCCTGGCCGCCGCGCCCCGCACCCTGACCTACCAGGGCTATCTCACCGATACCCAGGACCGGCCGGTGAACGGCGCCCTGAGCCTGGCCTTCGCCATTTACGGCCAGGAAGCCGGCGGCGCGGCCCTGTGGCG
>JAHLLK010000116.1 GCA_020444165.1 Deltaproteobacteria bacterium
GGTGGGCCTGGCCTCCTGGGCCAGCTTGAGGCCCTTGATGCCGTTCTGGCCGTAAACCGCGGCCGGTCCGGTCATGGGGAACACCACACCAATTTTGATCGGGTCAGCGGCCTGGGCCGCGCCAGCCAGGCCCAGGAGGAGGGCCAGCATAAGCAGGACGATTTTCTTCATCGAGGAAAACGCTCCAAGTGTTAGAGAAATGACCGGGAAATCAGTTGCCGTGGGGCAAGGTGGCTGCCGTTCAAGGTTCCACTGAAGTTACATATACGAAGTCGCCCTTCTGGACTTTGAGCAGCACCGCGGCCTTGACCGCGTTGCCGTCCTCGCCCAGCGAGATCTTGCCGGTGATGCCCCCAAAGTCCTTGGTGGCCACCAGGGCGTCCCGGATGGCCTGGCCGTCCAGCTTGCCCGCCCGGCTGATGGCGTCCAGGAGCAGCAGGTAACTTTCCGCCCCCAGGGCGTGGAAGCTGGTCAGACCCTCGCCGATCTTGCCGTTGGCCTGGGCCTCCTGGAACTTGGCCAGGAATTTCCGGCCCAGATCGGTGTAGATGGCGTCGGGATGGAAATGCGCCGTGAAAGTGAAGCCCTCCACCGCCGGTCCGCCGATCTTCACCAGCTCCGGGGCCTGAGCGCCGTCACCCGAAAGCATGGGCAGTTTGAGCCCCAGCTCCTGGGCCTGGCGGGCCACCAGGGCGTCCTCTGAGTAGTACATGGGCAGATACAGAAGGTCGGCATCGAAGCTTTGCAGGGTGCCGAGCTGGGCGCTGAAGTCCTGGTCGCCGGTGTTGCACTTCACCATGGCCACCACCTTGCCGCCCAGTTTCTGGAACTCCTCGCGGAAGAATTTGGCCAAGGCCACCGCGTAGTCCTGGCTGACGTCCATCATGATGGCCGCTCGCCGGGACCCCAACTGCTCATAGGCGTAGCGCGCGGCCACCTGACCCTGGTAGGGGTCGATGAAGCAGTTGCGGAACACGAATTTGCGGCCCTGGGTGATGATGGGGTTGGTGGCCGTGGGCAACACCATGGGCACCTTGGCCGCCTCGGCGATGGGCGCGGCGGCCAGGGCGCGGGAGCTGGTGGCCGGGCCCAGGATGGCCGCCACCTGGTCTTTCTGCACCAGGCGGTTGGTGGCGTTGGCCGCCTCCACGTTGTCGCTCTTGTCATCCACGAGCAAGAGCTTCACCGGCCGGCCCAACACCCTGGGCTCGATTTCCTGGGCCAACAGCATGCCCATCCAGCACATCTGGCCGTAGGAAGCCACCGAGCCGGTCATGGGCAGCACCACCCCGATGCGCACGGGTTCCTCGGCCGGGGACGGAGTGGCCTTGCTCTCGGCCCGGGCCGGGCCCGGCGCCGCCAGGGCGAGGGCCAAGAGCAGGCAGGCCAGCCGAGCCACGTACCGGAGCCAGCCATCTTTCGTCTGCATGGTTTCCCTCCTGGTCAAGCCGAACGCGTCAGATGGTTCGGGTCTCCTTAGCGCCCGCCGGACGGGAAAAGGGCTGCGGCCGGGATGTGGGCCTACCTGTTGAAAGCTGCCGAAATATGGGCACGTGGGGTGACCCGGTCACCCCGTGCCGTCGGGGGGCCGCGGACGACCCGGACCAGCGGGCTGTTTATCATCTGCCCGCAGGACCCTTCCACGGGTTTACTACCACAAGCCCGCCTGTCGGTTCAAGAAAAGCCCGCGCCGCCCGGGGGCATCCGCGGCGGTGGGACCGGGTGGTGGAGCCCCGGAGCCGGGCGGGGGAGGGAACGTTGGGCCGGGGGCAGGGAGGGGGGACCGCCGGTATCGCGTGGCCGGGGAGGGCGGAAACTCGCCCCTGCCCGGAGTGGCGGGACGAGGCATCCGCGTCAGGGGTGCACTCGGGCCCGGCCCGGGGAGCCTCAGAGTCTAGGACTTGGGTTTATCTCGCTTTTCTTGTCGGAGGCCCAGCCCCCAAACCAGAAACGCCAATACGATGCTGCCGCCCACGATCGCGAAGAAATCCCAAGTCATAGCGCCTCTTCTTTCTCTAGAGGGGGTTTCACCATCCGCCGCATTATAACCCGCCGGCGGCCAGGCACAAAGAGGAACCCGCCCGGCCCAGGAGGGGGCGGCGTATTCTTTTCCTTGCTGTTATTGGCCTCGCCCCCACTTTCGGCAGGGCCCGCGGTTTACTATTTAATATTTCGAAATTTGTTGAAAAATATGAAGTTTTTTGGGGGAAGGGGGGGGCTCCCACATCTTCTTCAGTCCGCGAACTCGGCCAGCACCGGGGTGTGGTCCGAGGGCTTGGGCAGGGCCCGGGGGCCGGTGTCCACCCAGCAGTCCAGGCTCAGGCCGGCCAGGGGGGGCGTGGCCAGGATGTGGTCGATGCGCCAGCCCAGGTTGCGCTTGAAGCCGTTTGGCAGGCGGTAATCCCAGAAGCTGAACTGCTTGTCCTCGGGGTGGTGGCGCCGGAAGAGGTCCTCCAGCCCCCAAGCGGCCAGCTCGGCCAGGGCGGCGCGCTCGGCCGGCTGGCAGCCCACCGAGCCGGCCAGGCCGGCCGGGTCGAAGAGGTCCAGGTCGGTGGGGGCCACGTTCAGGTCGCCGCACAAAACCAGGGGGTCGCCGGGGGAGAAGTTTTCCCGGAGCCAGGCGGTCAGCCGGCCAAAGAACTCCAGCTTGTGCTCATAGGCGGGGTCGGCCGGGTCCTTGCCCTGGGGCGCGTACACGTTCACCACCCGCACCCCTTGGGTCTTTAGGCTGATGAACCGGGCCTCGGCGGCGTTCCATCCGTCGGGAAAGCCACGCTGCACCTCTTCGGGGGGCACGGTGGTGAGGATGGCCACCCCGTTATAGGACTTTTGCCCCTGGAAGCTGGCGGTGTAACCCAGTTCTTCGAAGGCGGCGGCCGGGAATGCGTCGTCCGGCACCTTGGTTTCCTGCAGGCACGCCACCTGGGGCCGGTGCTGGGCCAGCCAATCCTGCAGGATGGCCAGGCGGGCCCGCACTCCGTTGACGTTGAAGGTCGCCAGGGTCCAGGACATAGTCAGCCTTTCCGTACCCGGGCCTCAGGGGGCCGGTCGGCCTTGCCAGGAAAGCCGCCGGCGGTTAAACTTGCCCGGCCATAAGATAATTTCCACAGCGCGGGAGAGAGCGCCATGCCCATATTCGAGTTTCGTTGCGCGGCTTGCGGGGAGGTATTCGAGTTTCTGGCCATGAAGAAGGGCGAGGAACTGGAGCTTTGTTGCCCGCATTGCGGGGGTGAGGACCTGGCCAGGCTGGTGAGCGCGGCCAATGCGGTGACCGAGTCGCCCAAGGTGTCCGGCGGGCCGGGCGGTGGCGGCGCCAGCGTGGAAAACCGCTCCTGCGCCAATGCCGGGAGCTGCTCCACCATCACCCTGCCGGGGTATGAACGCTAGGCCGCGTCGGCCCGGTTGCGGGAGCCCCCAGGGGGCCGAACCGCCCAGCCGCGGCGTGGCCGGGGACCCGGGGGCTGTCCCCTTGGCCCGGGTCCGCGACCTGGGCCGGGTTTCCGCCTCCGGGCGCGGCGCCCCGGCGGCCGGTCAGTGCACCGGCTCCGGATAGACGCTGCCCAGACCCTTGTAGGAGAACAGCACTCCCAGCTCCTCCATGAGTTGGTTGGTGCAGCCTTCGATTTTGGCCAGATCGGACTCGGTCATGGCCCCGTGGTCGATCAAGCTCAGCAAGCGGTTGAGCTTGTCCAACTGCTCCACGATGCGGGGATGTATGTCTTCCTTGTGCAGCAGTTCGCTGACGTCCCGGATCACCCGCAGGCAAGAGTCCACCCTCATGCCCAATGATACGCTCTCGCAGTCCACCACCAGCCTCACATCTCCCAACGATTGCCCGGGCCGCGCCGCATCTCCACCACTTCGATCTGCCCGCGGTCTCCCACCAGGGAGTTGGCCGCGAGGCTGAAGAGACTGAGCACCAGCGAGCCGCCCACGGCGGTCCAGAAGCCATGCACGTGAAAACCGGCCAAAAGCCAGCCGGTCAACCAAAGCGTCAAACCGTTAATGACGATGATGAATAGGCCCAGGGTGAGTACGGTCAAGGGAAGGGTGAAGAATATCAATACGGGTCGGACCACGGCATTCATTATGCCCAGGAAAAAGGCGGCAATGAACGCCCAGCCCACTCCGTCCACGGTGATGCCGTCAAAGAGCCAGCTCACGAAAAGGAGCCCTATGGCGCTCACCACCCAGCGAAAAAATATTCCCCTTCCCATGGCGGTAAGACTAGCACACCACCCCGGGAGCCGCAACTTGGGGGCCGGAGCCGGCCTAGTGACGTTTTGGTTGTTTAGGGCCGATAAGATTGGCGGGGCGGAGTTTTGGGGCACAGGGTCGGGGGACGGCCCACGGGGGATCTCCGCCGCACGGCCGCCCCGGCCGCTGGAGGAGGGCCTGGGCTCCCCGCCCGGGGGGACGGAGAGCCGCAAGCCGGACGGCGCCGGGCCGGGCCCGGCGGGCGTCGTCAGGATTCCCTGATGTCTATTGTCGTGTAGCGGGTCTTCTTCTTGATATTCGTAATGATGGTGTCCACCGTGGTTTCGCCGGGATCGTAGGTGATGGAAGCCTGGCGAATGGCGGTATTCAACTCAAAGGACTTTACGCCGGCTGACCCTTCCAGGGCCACTGAGACTATGCCCTTTCAAGTGAGTCAAACCATCTGCGGCAGGCCCAGCACCACCGTGGCCAATTCCTGGTCGCTCATCTTATGCTCCTTTTTTGCGGGCCGGCGGCTCCGGAGGGCGCAAGCCCCCGGGCGCCGGCCCTGGCCCATTCTCGCCGGGCCGGCTCAGAAGTTGATCACCGTGCCTTGGCTGGCCAGCTCCAAGAGGTGGGGCGCGCCGTCCCACATCATGTTGGCGTAGAACTTGGCTTCGTCCAGCTTGCGGGCCTGGCCGCAGGGCGGGCAGATGCCGATGGGCACCTCCTTCTCCACCAGGTAGGGCAGGTAGTCGCCCACGCAGTCGCCGTTGGGGTTCTTCTCGGACATGTCCTTGCTGGAGTCGGCCCAATAGACCCCATCGTCCACCAGGAATACGTAGACCTGGTGCCCCTGGGCGTGGGCCACCTTGGCCAGTTGGAAACAACGCGTGGCCGGTCCGGCCCCGCCTTTGGAAAGCATGAAAACAAAGTTGCCCATGATCCCTCCCTTCATCTCTCCCTTGCAGGTAATGGCCCAAACGAGCGCGCGGCACCAAGCCTCCCGCAACGCGCCGCGGCCTCTAAGCAACAGGCGGACCGCCGGCCGGACGCGCCGGCCCCGGCCCCCCTGCGGAACCATCATATCAATATCTGCTTATATTTGAAAAGATCAGAAAGTCAGGGACGGGAAAAGGCGGACACCAAGCGGGCCACATAAAAAAAAAAGGGGAGGGGCGAACCGGCGCCCCTCCCCGCGTAAAGCCTGGCGTATCGCGTTAGCCCATCTTCTCGATGACCCGGGCCAGGGCCAGGGTTTTCAGCCGCTCGGCCTCGGTGAACAAGCGGGCCCGCTCGGCCTTGACCTCGGCCACGAAAGCCTGGTCCTTGATGGAGGGCACGTTGATGTCCACGCTGAGCATGCAGGCCCGCAGCGCGGCCTCGGCCACCATGGCCCCCACGCCCACGTCGCTGATGGCCATGAGGTTGCCGTACTTGGACAGCTCGTCGGCCTCGATGATGATCTGCAGGCAGCTCTTGCAGATCTCCAGAGGCACCAGGGTGGCCTTTTTGGCCGCGTCTTCCAGGGCGGCGGCCCGGGCCTTCTTGTCCGCGTCGGTCTCCTTGGGCAGCTTGAAGCAGCCCATGTAGTGATCGAACGCCGCGATGTCGGCGTTGGTCAGCTCTTTCAGCTTCTCGATCAGGGCCATGAGCCGGTCCACCTGCTCTTGGGCCTGGGCGTGGAAGTCGGCGTATTTCTTGTTGGACACGGTGAGGTTGCCCACCATGGCCGTCATGCTGGCCGCCAGGGTGGCCACCACGGCGGACACGTTGCCGCCGCCGGGGGTGTGGCTCTTGCTGGCCGCCACGGCGATGAAATCATTGAGGGTCATGCCGTAGATTTTGTCTTCCGCCATGTCAATCTCCTTCAAGATACGAGGCTTCCGCCCCTCCTGGAGAGGCGGAGGTAGCACGTGGCCCGGGAGCCCGCCGGTGTGAAACCAAGGCCTGGTTCCCAGGCGGGCCAGGGACGGCCCGCCAAATTCGCGGTTATCGCAGATAACCGCGAATTCGTGAACTTGCCAAATTTCACATTTGGCAAGTTCCAGGGGGAGAAAGCCCAGGATGGCTTTCTCCGACCGGAAATTAGGCCAGGCCTTGCAGCTTAACGGCCTTCAACAGGTTCTGCATGATGATGGTGGTGGTGAGGCTGCCCACGCCGCCGGGAACCGGAGTCATGGCCTTGGCCACCTCTTCCACGTCCGCGGCCACGTCGCCGCAGATGGACTTGCCGTCGGGGGTGGGGTTGATGCCCGCGTCGATCACCACGGTGCCGGGGGCGATCATGTCCTTGGTCACCAGGCCCGCGAAACCGGCCGCCGCCACCACGATCTCGCCGCGCTGGCACTCGCCGGGCAGGTCCACGGTCTTGGTGTGGCACACGGTGATGGTGGCGTCACGCTTGATCAAGAGGCTGGCCAGGGGCCGGCCCACGGTGTCGCCCCGGCCCACCAGGGTGACCTTCTTGCCCTTCAGGGAGATGCCCGCGCGCTCCATGAGGGCGATGCAGGAAAGGGGGGTGGCCGGCACCAGGGCCAGATGCTCCTGGCCGCCCAAGAGGTAACCGCGGTTCACCGGATGCACACCGTCCACGTCCTTCTTGGGATCGATGGCCTCCATGACCTTTTCCTTGCTGATGCCCTTGGGCAGGGGCAGCTCCACCAGGATGCCGTGCACCTGATGGTCCATGTTCCAGCCCTTGATCTGCTCCAGGATGGTCTCTTCGCCGGTGTCCGCGGCCATCACCTTCAGGTCCACGATGATGCCGAGGCCCGCGCCTACTTTTTCCTTGGACTGGGCGTAGACCACGCTGGCCTCGTCATCGCCCACCAGAAGCACGGCCAGCTTGGGCTCCACGCCCTTGGCTTTGATGGCTTCCACGTCCTTGGTGATCTCCTCGCGGATGACTTTGGCAATGGGCAAACCCTTGATCATCTCCGCAGCCATGCCCTACTCCTTTCCTAGATAGATAAAATAAAAATATCCAGAACCCCGGCCGGGGCGCTGTTAATGGCTTGGGCTCTTCGCCGGAAAAGCCGGCTGTGCCGGCGCTCACAAAACAACACAGCCGGGGGGGACTGTCAACTTTTTTTCGCACAATCCGCGCGGGCCTGGCCGGGCCATGGCCCACCCGGCTTGACAGCCGGGCCCCGGTGGTCTAGTGATTGAAACATATCTCCCCGGCAACTGGTCCTTTAGGGGCCGGCCGGGAGGCGGCCCGCCGCTGTCCCACTCCCCAGGACGGCTTCAGCGGCGTCTCGGGCCGCGATTTTTATTTGGGGATGCGCTCCCCGGCCCGCTAGCAGCCTGGATTTCGCCGTCGGCCGGCCTTCGCCGGTCCGGCGCCCACGAAACCGGGACCGCTTTTCCCCCCGGGGCTGCGCCGCGGGAGCGCCCAACCACCAAAGGGGGCCCAGGCCCCCCCATATGGAGAGGATCATGCCAGAGAAGAAAGTGACGATTCCTGACCTCTACCGGATGAAAAAAAATCAGGAAAAGGTAGTTGTCCTAACCGCTTATGATTATCCCGGCGCCCGGGCCACCGAAGAGGCCGGGGCGGACGTGGTTTTGGTGGGCGACAGCTTGGGCATGGTGGCCCTGGGCTATGACTCCACGGTGCCCGTGACCATGGAGGAGATGCTCCACCACCTCAAGGCGGTGCGCCGGGGGCTCAGCCGGGCGCTGTTGATCGGCGACCTGCCTTTCATGAGCTACCAAGTGAGCATCGCCCAGGCCATTGAAAACTCCGGCCGCTTCATGAAGGAGGCCGGGGTGGACTGCGTAAAATTGGAAGGTGGGGCGGAAATGGCCCCCACCGTGGAGGCCCTGGTCAAGGTGGGCATTCCCGTATGCGCCCACATCGGCCTGACCCCCCAAAGCGTGGCCATGCTGGGCGGCTACAAGGTGCAAGGCAAGGATCTGGCCGGAGCCCAGAAGCTCATCGACGGGGCCAAGGCCCTGGAACAGGCCGGCGCCTCCCTCATCGTGTTCGAGTGCATCCCCTCGCCCCTGGCCGCGGCCATCACCCAAAACACCTCCATGGTCACCATCGGCATCGGCGCCGGGCCGGAGTGCGACGGCCAAGTCTTGGTGTTTCACGACGTTTTGGGCCTGGGCGAGCGCAAGACGCCCAAGATGGCCAAGCAATACGTCAACCTGCGCACGGAGATCGTACAGGCGGTGGAGCACTACGCCCGTGAAGTGCGGGAAGGCGTCTTCCCGGCCCTGGAGCACGGCTTTGCCATGGATCCCGCCGTGCTGGAGCACCTGAAACTCTAAATTCCCGGAACTTGCGGCCCGCCGGGCGGTCCCCCCGCCTGGCGGGCCCTTTGGCTCCGTCGCCGGGGGAGGCCGCCACCGGCCCCCAGGGAGAAACCCCGCATGAAAACCACAGTCATCGGACCCGGGGCCATGGGCCTGTTGTTCGCCGCCCGCCTGGCCGCCGCCGGCTCGGACGGAGTGACCGTCCGGCTTCTGGATCACCGGCCGGGCCGGGCCAAGGCCCTGACGCAAAAGGGCATTCTGTTCGAGGGCCCGGAGGGCCCGGATCAGGTCTACGTGGAGGTGAGTTCCGACCCGGCCATTCTGGCCCAGACGGACCTGGCCCTGGTCTGCACGAAGGCCTACGACACCGCGGCGGTGGCCGCCACCCTGGCCGAGCACCTGCCGCCCGAGGCCCGGGCGCTCACCCTGCAAAACGGGGCGGGCAACCTGGAGATCCTGGTGAAGCACCTGGGCGCCGGCCGGGTGTTGGCCGGCATCACCAGCGAGGGGGCCACCCTCCTGGGCCCCGGCCACGTGCGCCACGCCGGCCGGGGTCAGACCCACCTGGGCCAGGCCGCCGGCGCGCCGGACGGATTCACCTTCCAGGTGGCCGACCTCCTGGCTGCCGCCGGCTTTTCGGTGGAGGTCTTCGACCGGGTCCAGGACCTCATCTGGACCAAGCTGGCCATCAATGCCGGCATCAACGCCCTGACCGCCCTGTTGCAGGTGCCCAACGGCGCGCTGTTGGACCTGCCCTCGGCCGGGGCGCTCCTGGAGGCGGCGGTGGCCGAGACCGTGGCCGTGGGCCAGAGCCTGGGGGTGCATTTCCTGCACTCCGACATGCTTTTGGCCACCCAGGAGGTGGCCCGGCGCACCGCGGCCAACCGCAGCTCCATGGCCCAGGACGTGGCGGCCCGCCGCCGCACCGAGGTGGATTTCATCAACGGCGCGGTGTGGCGCATGGCCCAGGAAAAGGGCCTGCCCGCCCCGGCCAACGCCCACCTCACCCTGTTGGTCAAGGCCACCGAGGAAAGTTTCAGCCTTCCGGACTAGCAGGCTGTTGAAAAACAGCCTGCTAGGCGCGCCAGGGATGGCGCGCCAAAATGCACGGCTTTGAAAAAGCAAGCAATTTGTCAAACTTGGCAAAACCGCGCTTTTGCCAAGTTTGGTTGAAAAAGGCCATGGATGGACTTTTTCAGCCTCCTGTTAGAGCGGGGCCGAGCCCGGGCCGGCTTCCGCGCTGGCGGCAGCATGATGGCAACTTCCGAGGGCAGCGCCCACGAGCCGGGGGCGGCCAGACGCCTCCCGCGGGCCTAGGCGCAAGGCAGGGCCATGGCTGAGACATCCCGTCCCCCGGTCTTTTCCTGCGCCCTGTTGGTGGGCGGCGCGGCGGTGGGGGCCGGCATCCTGGGCCTGCCGGTGCAGGTGGGCTTGGCCGGCTTCACCCCCTTCCTCGTCGGGCTCCTGGTTTTGGGCCTGGCCATGCTGGCCACCGCCCTGGTGCTGGCCCGGGCCCAGATCCGCCACTCCGAGCGCTGCGACGACTTGGCCTGCGTGTTTCACCAGGACCTGGGCCACGGCGGCAAATGGCTGGCCACCGCCGGCTACCTGCTGAACTTCTACGGCATCCTGGTGGCCTATCTGGCCGGGGCGGCCGCGGTGCTCTCGGCCCTTCTGGGCCTGCCCGAGGCCCAGCCCTGGCTCCTCCTGGGCTTTTTCGTGGTCGCCACCGGGCTCACCCTGTTCGGCCTGGCCTGGGTGCGCCGGGGCAACGCCGTGGTCATGGCCGTGCTGGGCGCGAGCCTGGTCTATCTCCTGGTCCGGGCCGGCCAGAACCTGGATACCTCCCGCCTGGCCCACGCCGAGTGGGCCCTGTTGCCCTCCTGCCTGCCCTTGATCATGTGCAGCCTGTCCTTCCACAACATCATCCCGGCCGTGGTGCGGGAGCTGGGGCTCAAACCCCGGGAAGCGGACCGCGCCCTGACTCTGGGCCTGGTGATTCCGGTGCTCCTGGGGGCGTTGTGGACCCTGGCCGTGCTGGGGGCCTTGCCGCTGACCGCGCCGGAGGGCCAGCCCAGCCTCCTGGCCGCCTTCCACGCCGACCAGCCGGCCACCGTGCCCCTGGCCCAGGCGCTCGACTCCCCCGACCTCACCATAGCCGGGCTGGTGTTCTCGGTGGCGGCCATCTTCACCTCCTACCTGGCCGCGGGCACGGGGCTCATGGGCTATTGGCGGGATCTGGCCCCGGCGCTCAGGCCCGAGCGCCGCCGGCTCTGGCGGGCAATGGTCACCTTTCTGCCGCCCCTGGCCGTGGTCTACCTCTGGCCGGACCTGTTCCTCACGGCCCTGAACGTGGCCGGCGGCCTGGGGGTGGCCGTGGTGTTCGGCATCTGCCCGGCCCTGATCCTCTGGCGGACCTCGGCCGCGACCGGCTTCCGGGCCGGCCGGGTGGCGGGCTTGGCGCTCCTGGCCGCTTTCCTGGTCCTGGCCGGCCTGGAGGTGGCCCAGGAAGCCGGCTGGCTCTCCATCAGCTCCCAGGTGGAGAACTGGACCAATTACCAGCCCCGGCCCTGAGCCGGAGCGGGTCGGCGAAAGCCATCCTGAGCCCGCCAGGAGCTTGGCCGGCCTGGTCATTCCGACCAAGCTCCCGGGCCTCCGCCCCTTCCCAGGCCCGCGCCCCCCGGGCTATAATCGCCGGACGCCCACCCCTCATCCCTCCCGGAGGGCCTGGCCCGCCCGGCCGCCCTCCCGGGAGCAAGGAGCAAGGTTTGTCCCAGGAAATCGGTTCCGCCCCGGACGTGAACGCGCCGCCGCTGCCCCCGGCCTGGCTTTCCTGGTCGGTGTGGGGCTTGGGGGCCTTGTTCTACCTCAGCGGCTTTTACCAGCGGGTGGCTCCGGCGGTGATGACCCAGGAACTGATGGGGGATTTCGGCATCTCCGCCGCCGCCCTGGGCAATCTCTCGGCCTTCTATTTCTACGGCTACGTGGCCATGCAGGTGCCCACCGGCCTCCTGGCCGACGCCTGGGGCCCCCGCCGGCTGCTCACCGCCGGAGCCCTGGGCGCGGCCCTGGGCGCGGTCATCTTCGCCCTGGCCCAGGATTTGTGGTGGGCTTCCCTGGGGCGGCTGTTGATCGGCAGCTCGGTGGCCGTGGCCTTTGTGGTGCTCCTGAAGCTCAACGTGCACTGGTTCCCGGCCCGGCGCTTCGCCATGCTGAGCGGCCTGGCGGTGTTGTTCGGCGTTTTGGGCGCGGTGACCGCCGGCGAACCGCTGCGGCGCTTGATCGACGCCTTTGGCTGGCGGCCGGTGACCCTGGCCAGCGGTCTTTTGACCCTGGGCATCGCGGCGGTCACCTGGCTGCACGTGCGCGACGACCCCGCGGCCCGGGGCTTTGCCAGCTTCGCGCCCTCGGCCCAGCCCGGCCGTCCCCGCGCCGCCCAGGCCCCCCGGGTGGGGGTCTGGACCGGCCTGGGCCGCATCTTCCGCCACCGGAACCTCTGGATTCTGAGCCTGGCCCCCGGCGGCATGACCGGTCCGGTCCTGGCCTTTGCCGGGCTGTGGGGCGTGCCCTTTCTGCAAGCGCGCTTCGGGCTCAGCCGGGAAGAGGGCGCCCGGATGTGCTCGCTGCTCATGGTCACCTGGGCCGTGGCCGGCCCGCTGTTGGGCCTGTGGTCCGAGCGCCTGGGCCGGCGCAAGCCCCTGTACCTGGGGGGAGCCGTGGTGGCTTGCCTGGGCTGGGTCGCCCTCATCTACCTGCCCGGCCTGCCGCTGTGGCTCTTCGCCGTGGTCCTGGGCTTGGTGGGCGCGGCCAACGGCGGCATGATCATCGGCTTCGCCTTTGCCAAGGAGTCCGCCCCGCCCAGCCTGGCCGGCACCGTGTCCGGCGCGGTGAACATGGGGGTGATGCTGGGGGCCACCCTGTTGCAACCGGGCATCGGCTGGGTGTTGGACCGCCACTGGACCGGCGGCCTGGTGGACGGGATCCGAGTCTACGAACTGGCCGCCTTTCAGGCCGGTTTCAGCCTCATGCTGGGCTGGGCCGTGTTGGCCTGTTTGCTCTTG
>JAHLLK010000117.1 GCA_020444165.1 Deltaproteobacteria bacterium
CTCCCTATACCCCCCACGGCAAACGGCGTCAGCCGCTTGCCACTGCTTTTCCTTTGGGAAGGGGGTGTGGGGGAAACCCTTTCCTTTTGGCTTCAAAAGGAAAGGGTTTCCCCCACTACTCTTATCACCCCCCCCTCCTAATTCGGAATAATCAAGGTCTGGCCGGCGCGGATGTTGTTGGAGGAGAGGCGGTTGGCCTTTTTGATTTCCTTGACGGAGGCGCCGGTGCGGTGGGCGATTTCCGAGAGGGTCTGGCCTTTTTTCACCACCCAGGTGCTTTTGGAGGAGTTTTTGGGCGCGGGTTTGGCTTTTTTCCAGACCACGCCGCGGGGGGCCTGGGCCGGCGGGGGTTCGACGTTGGCGGCGTAGCTGCGGCGTTCCACGGCGGCCCTGACCCGGCCGGCGGTGCCCTCCGGCACCAGGAGGGTGTATTCGCCGCGGGGGATGGTGAAGTCAATGATCTCGGGGTTCATGTCCCTGAGGCGTTTCCAGGACACGCCTGCCGCCTGGGCCACCACCTTGAGGTGCATGGAGGAGCCGAGGCGGAAGGTGACCAGATCGCCCTGCAGGGGTTCATAGAGCTGGCGGGGCGAGAGCACGTAGCCGTACTTGGACGGGTTGGCCAGCACCACTTTGGCGGCCAGGATGCGGTAGATGTAGCGCATGGTCTCCTGGGGCAGCCAAAGCTGGTAGTAATCCTTGGTCCCCTGCTCGGCCATGGAGTCTTCCACCCGGTTTTCCCCGCAGTTGTAGGCGGCCATGGCCAGGGTCCAGGAGTTGAACTGGTCGTGAATCTTCTGGAGGTATTCCAGGGCGGCGTCGGTGGACTTGTGGGGGTTGCGGCGTTCGTCCACCCAGTCATCCACCCGGAGGCCGTAGGACTTGCCGGTGCGGGGCATGAACTGCCAGGTGCCGGCGGCGCCGGCC
This sequence comes from Deltaproteobacteria bacterium, assembly GCA_020444165.1. The sequence continues at coordinate 928 of JAHLLK010000117.1, forward strand.
ACGGAGCAGACCTGGTGCAGGAGCGAGCTTTCGGCCACGGCCAGGTATTTGAGGTCGTCGGGCAGACCTTTTTCCTTGAGGCGCTTCTCGAAGTAGGGAAAGTAGCGGTGAGCCCGTTTGAGCCACATGACCACCTGGGCCTGGTCGTGTACGGCGATTTGGAACTCCCGGTCAAACGCCTCGTAGACAAAGGGGTCGTCCAGGGGAACCTTCTCGCCGCAGAGGGTCATTTCGTCAGGCGCTGCGGGGAGATAACGAATAGGGGCTCGGTAGATGGGTGAATCGGCGGACCAAGCCGGCGGGATGGGCGCGCTCGCCAGGACGAGCGCGCATACCAGACAGAGCCGTCCCAATAAATGGGTCAGGGGCCTCAAGTCTCCTCCTCTCTGAAATGATCGAAACCTTGCAGGGTGATCTCTTCCTGCGAGCCGTCGGCCCGCTTGAGGAACACCCCGGGACCTTTGGTGATGGTGCCCACCCGCACGGTGGCCAGGCCGCCCTCGGCGTCGGCGACCATCTCGGCCATAAGCTGAACCTCACCGGGTTCGCAGGCGAACATGAGTTCGAAGTCTTCGCCGCCCCGCAGCGCCCAGTCCAGGGCGCTCTTCTCCAGGCGGCCGGCCGCCTCCACCGCGGCGGGGGCCAGCGGCAGCAGCGGCTCATTCACGATGGCCCCCACCTGGCTGGCCCGGCAGAGGCGGGCCAGATCGCTGGCCAGCCCGTCGGAGAGGTCCATCATGGCGTGCACCTTGCCGGTTTCGGCCAGGGCCCGTCCGGCGGCCACCCGGGCCTGGGGCCGGAGATGGGCCTGGCAGGCCGCGGCCACTCCGGGGTCGGCCGGGTCGCCGCCCTGTTGGAGCCAGGTCAGGCCGGCGGCCGAGCCGCCCAGGGTGCCGGTGACGCACACCGCGTCGCCCACCCGGGCGCCCCGCCGCAGGAGCGGCTTGGCTTTGCCGGTGAGGCCCATGAGGCAGAGGTTCAGGACCAGCTTGGGCGAGCGCACGGTGTCGCCCCCGGCCAGGCTGAGGCCCTGGGCGGCGCCGGCCTCGCTCAGGCCCCGCAGAAGGCCCTCCACGAACTCCCGCTGGGGCCGGGGCGGCAGGCCCATGGACAAAAACCCCCAGCGGGGCACGGCGCCCATGGCCGCCAGGTCCGAGAGGTTGGCGGCCATGGCCTTGTAGCCCAGATCTTGGGCCGAGAAGTAGGTCAGGTCGAAATGCACCCCCTCGACCAGCAGGTCGGTGGTCACCACCACCCGCTCCCCGCCCAGGAGCATGACCGCGGCATCGTCGCCAATACCCACGGCCAACTCCGGCGAGGCGTCCTGGGTCAGGGAGGCCACCAGCCGGATGATCTCCTCCTCGCTCAAAGACGCGGCCTGTTCTGGGGGACTCGTCACCATCATCCGCCTACCGCTCGTCCGCGGCGTACTGGTAATTGATCAGCGCGGGCTGATAGTCGAACAGCTCCTCGGGGGTAAAGAAGCGGGCCACCTCGGCAGCCGCGGTCTCCACCGAGTCGCTGGCGTGCACCAGGTTGGCCTGCACCGACAGGCCCCAGTCGCCGCGGATGGTGCCGGGGTCGGCCTGGCGGGAGTTGGTGACTCCGCACAGCTTGCGGCACACGTCCACCGCCTCCTTGCCTTCCAGGCACAGGGCGATCACCGGGGTGCGGCTCATGAACTCGGTGATGGTGGGGAAGAAGGGCTTGTCAGCCAGATGGCTGTAGTGCTCCCGGAGGAGCTGGTCGGTGAGTTGGAGCATTTTCATGCCGGCTATCTTGAGGCCTTTACGCTCGAAACGGGTCAAGACCTGGCCGGTCAGGCCGCGGGAGAGGGCATCGGGTTTGATGAGAATGAGGGTGCGTTCCACAGGTGATCCTTTCTACTATAAAATGGCCGTAAGCCCGATTGATTATGGGAAAATGACCGCACGCCCCCGCCGGGCGGCGGTCTGGCCCCAATTACCTCACGGCTGGGTCATCTTGTCAAGGTGGGACCCGGGGCCCAAAGGCGATTGCCCGCCCGCGTCCGGGGCCCGAAGGGCGATAAATCGTGTACAAAACCCGGTGCGGGCTTTACAATCGTGGCGTCGCCGCCACCGGGGGGGGAGCGGCCGCCCTGCCCTTCACGGATAAACAGCGGAGGAAAGCATGTCGGTCAAAACCATCGCGTGGGTCCTCTCTCTGGCCATCCTGCTGTGGGGGACGAGCGCCGGGGCGGCGGAAAGCCTGGCCTCGGGCGATACCTTGCAGGCCTGGCAGGCCGCGGTGAGGGCCTCGGAAGACATCTGGCAGAAAATGCCTTTCAAAGTGGTCAAAACCGTCCTGACCGACGGGCCGGCCGGCGGCTACGGCATGTACAAACCCCGGGCCAGCAATGTTTTCAAGGCCGAGGCCAAAACCGTCATCCTCATCTATCTGGAGCCGGTGGGCTACAAGATGGTCAAGAGCGCCGACGGGGTCTACAACTACGGCGTCGCCTTGGACCTGATGATCGCCAACAAGGATGGCAAGATATTGTTCGGCCAGGAGAATTTCTTGAAGCAGGATTTCAAGTCCTGGCGTTTCAACCAGGAGATCTACCTCAGCGTGACTCTGACCCTCAACCAGCCGGGGCCGGGCGACTATTTCGTGGTGCTCCGGGCCAAGGATCTGAAAAGCAACGGACAAGACGAAGTCCGGGTCCCCATCGTAGTTCAGTAGCCGCACCGCCGGCTCCAGGGACAGCAGCGTGGCTGGCCGTCCCCGGCCGGCCGCAACGGGAGTTATTTATATGAAAGGCATCATTTTGGCGGGTGGCAGCGGCACTCGCCTCTACCCCACCACCAAGGTGGTTTGCAAACAACTGGTACAGGTCTACGACAAACCTCTGATCTACTATCCCCTGTCCACCCTGATGCTGGCCGGGCTGCGGGACATCCTGATCATCACCACCCCGCCGGACCAGAAACTGTTCCAGGACCTGTTGGGTGACGGCTCGGCCTGGGGCCTGAACCTCAGCTATGAGGTGCAGCCCAGCCCCGACGGCCTGGCCCAGGCCTTCATCATCGGCGAGAAGTTCCTGGCCGGCCAGCCGGCCTGCCTGATCCTGGGCGACAACCTGTTCTACGGCCACGGCATGAGCGAACGCCTGCAACGCTGCACCGCGCTGCACGACGGGGCGGTGATCTTCGTGCAGCAGGTGAACGACCCCGAACGCTATGGGGTGGCCGAGGTGGACGGGCGGGGCAACGTCCTGTCCATCGAGGAGAAGCCCGCCAAGCCGCGCTCCAACTGGTGCGTCACCGGGTTGTACTTCTACGACGCCCAGGTGGTGGAGGTGGCCCAGAACGTGAAGCCCTCCTGGCGGGGGGAGTACGAGATCACCGACGTCAACAATCATTACCTGCGCCAAGGCAAGCTCTGCGCCGAAACCCTGGGCCGGGGCTACGCCTGGCTGGACACCGGCACGCCGGAGTCCCTGTTGCAGGCCTCGCAATTTGTCTACACCATGGAAGAGCGCCAGGGCATGAAGATAGCCTGCTTGGAGGAAATCGCCTGGCGCATGGGCTTCATCGACGCCGCGGGCGCGCTAAGGGCCATCAAGGGCTACGAAAAGAGCGCCTATGGCGGCTATCTGCTGAAGCTTTTGGAATCTTCCCCTACCCCTCCCCGGGACTGACAAGGAGTCATCGATGCAATTGATCGAAGGGGTGGCCATCAAGGAGCTCAAAGTCATCCCCGATGAACGGGGCCGGCTCATGGAGATCCTCCGGGTCGACGACCCGATTTTCGCCGGCTTCGGCCAGGTCTACCTCACCACCACCCTGCCCGGCGTGGTCAAGGCCTGGCATCTGCACCACAAGCAAACCGACCAGATCTGCTGCGTCCTGGGCATGATCCGCCTGGGGCTCTACGACGGGCGCCAGGACTCCCCCACCTTCGGCCAGTTGAACGAGTTCTATATGGGCGCCCACAAGCCCCTGCTGGTGCGGGTGCCGCCCTTTGTGCAGCATGGCTGGAAATGCGTGAGCCTGGAAGAGGCCCTGATCGTCAACACGGTGACCCGGCCCTATGACTATAAGGAGCCCGACGAACACCGCCTGGACGCCCACGACAACGAGATACCCCTGGATTGGGCCCGCAAGGACGGCTAAGAGGGGGGAAGATGTGAAAGATGTGGGGGGAGACCCCTTTTTTTGGGAAAAAAAGGGGTCTCCCCCCACACCCCCCTTCCCCAAAAAAACTTCATATGTTTCAATGGCTTGAGCGATAGCCATCTTCCGCCTGGAATTCCTGCCGAAAATGTAGAATCACGTCGAGGTCGGGACGGTATCCCGGGCGTCGCTAGCGGACACCTGGCGCAGCCGGACGCCCGGTCTTCCTGAATTATCCGGGCTAGCTCTCCAGCACCCGGCGCACCAGGCGCACCAAGTGAAGCAGGGGGTAGGGCTTGGGCAAGAGCGCCGCGCCGGTGCGGGCGGCCAGGTCGGAAGGCGCAGCCTCCAGGCCGTAGCCGCTGGCGATGATCACCTTCAGCCCCGGGGCCAGGCGGCGCATTTCTTCCAGGCAGGCCATGCCGCCCATGCCCGGCATGCCCAGGTCCAGGATGGCCAGGTCAAAGGCCCCCGGCTCACGGCGGAAAATGGCCAGGGCCTCCTCGCCGCTGCCCGCGGTCACGGTGTCATAGCCGAACTGGCTCAAAATGTCCTGATTGGTGGCCAGGATGCTGGGTTCGTCATCCACCAGGATGATCTTCTCGCGCCCCTGCAGCGCCTCGTCGGTCAAGGCCGGGGCCGGGCCGGCCGCGGTGGCCGTGGCCTCCGGCTCCATCGGGAACAGGATATCGAAGCTGGCGCCTTGGCCCGGCTGGCTGTGGCAGATGATGTGCCCGCCGTGCTCCTTGACGATGCCGTACACCGTGGCCAGCCCCAGGCCGGTGCCCGAACCCACCTCCTTGGTGGTGAAGAAGGGCTCGAAGATGTGCTGGCGGGTCTCGGCGTCCATGCCGGTGCCGGTGTCGGTCACGGTCAGCCGCAGATAGGAGCCCGGGCGCAGATCGGGTGCGGTCCGCAGGATCTCGTGGTCCGGCTCCACCAGGCTGGTGGCCAGGGTCAGGCGGCCCACCTGGCCCATGGCGTCGCGGGCGTTGCTGGCCAGGTTCAGCAGCACCTGCTCCAACTGGTTGGGATCGCCCATGATGGCCGGCAGGTCCGGGGTCAGCAGGGTCTTGATCTCGATCATGGGCGGGAGGGTGTGGGACAGGAGCCCCACGGTTTCCCGCACCAGATGGTTCAGGTCCACGGCCTGCTTGTGGGGCAGGGACTTTCGGCTGAAGGTCAAGAGGCGGGCCACGGTGCCGGCGGCCCGTTCCAGGGCCGCGGAGATGTCGGCCAGGCGCTTGGCCGCCGCGGGGCCGTCGCCCAGGTCCCCGCTTTCCAAGAGTTGCACGTTGGCCAGGACCAGTTGCAGCACGTTGTTGAAGTCGTGGGCGATGCCGCTGGCCAGGGTGCCCACCGCCTCCATCTTGCGGGCCTGGTGCAGCTCCTCCTCCAGCTTACGCAGCGCCTTCTCGGCCTTGAAGCGTTCGGTCACGTCCCGGGCCGAGCCGCTGACGTAGGACGGACGCCCTTGCTCCCGCACCAGGACGCTGTGGTACTCCACATAGAGTTCCCGGCCGCCGGCGGTGAAGTACTTGCCCATCCCGCTGTAATGGCCCTCCCGCGCCACCCCGGGCAGGTACTCCTGGAAATAGGTGGGCCGCAGCTCCGGCGGCATGAAATCGGCCAGGGAGCGCCCGGCCAGTTCCTCGGCCGGGGTCTCCAGGCGCTCGGCCGCGGCCCGGTTGACGGCCAGGAGGCGGCCCTCCAGGTCGTGGGTATAAATCAGGTCGGTGATGTTGTCGAACAGCCGGCGGTAGCGCTCCTCGCTTTCCCGGCGGGCGGCCTGGGCCTTCCTGCGTTCCTGGATCTGCTCCTGCAGGCGCTGGTTGGCCTGGCGCAGGGACTCCTCCCGCCGCTGGACCTGGCGGGCCATGCGGTTGAAGCGGGCCAGGATGTCTTCCAGCTCCAGATAACGCACGTCCTCGGGCACGGCCGCGTAGTCGCCGCGGCCCAGGGCGTCGATGCTGCGGACCAGGGCGGCCAGGGGCCTTTTCAAAAGCCGGCCCAACAACAGGCCGGTGGCGCCCAGGAGGGTGAGCACCACGGCCAGCACGGTGATCACGCTGCCCACCAGGAGCAGGTGGTTCTCCCGGGCGTACTCGGACAGGGACAGGGTGAGCACCACGTGACCCAGCACCCGGCCTTGGTGGCTGATGACCGCTTCCCGGGTCAAACCAGACTTGGGAGAGGACCGGGCCAGGTGGAACACCACCCGGCCCTCGGAATCGGTGACCAGGAGCGACAGGACCCCGCGGTTCTGGCTGAACGCCGCGGCGATGGCCCGGGCGACTTCCTCGTTCATGGTCCACAGGGGGACTTCCAGGCCCTTTTGCAGGTAGGCGATGTAAAGATCGGCCTGCTGCCGCACCGCCCGCAAAGCCTGGTCCGAGTTGTAGACGTAGTTCACCGTGATGACCACCGAGGACACCATCAAGACCACGGTGATGATGGCCAGGGTCAGGATGCGCGCCAGAAAACGCGGCGCGGCGAGGGAGGCGGAGCGGGGAGGCGGCGGCGACAAGGGCGCCTCACGGTCTCGCCGGGGCAGCGCCCTGGCGGGAGCCGGCCGTGACCTGGGCCACCGCCCGGTTCAGCCGCTCCATGATCTCCGGCGGCACGGCCTTGGAGCACATGAGATAGCGATAGTTGCCCGGGCCGGCGTCCTCAATGGGCACCATGGCCAGGCTGCGGTGGAAGCGGGGTTCTTCGGCCAGGAGCCAGCCGGCCTGGGAGGGATTGATCAGGCAGTAGTCCGCCCGCCGGTCCAGGATCATGGCCAGGAGGTGCTCGTTGGGGCCGGTGATCACCTCGCGGGGGCCCCGGCGCACCGCCAAGAGGGGGTCCACCGCGGGGCCGTAGGAAAAGCCGTCGATGACCCCCATTACCCTGGCGCTGGTCAACAGGGCGGCCAGGCTGGGAAAGCGGCCCTCCGGCGGCGCGGCGGCCTTCCGGACCACGGCCACCAGGGGCTGGTCTTGAAACAACGGTCGGGAGAAGTTGGCAAAGGCCTCCCGCTCTGGGGTGCGGAACCACCCCACCCCGCAGGCGTAGTCCCCGTGTTTGATGCTCTGGACTATCCGCTTGGCCGGCATTTCCTGGAAATAGTGGGGGATGCCGGCCCGCTCCAGGACTTGGACCGCCACCCGCATGACCAAGCCGCCGGGAGTGCCGTCCGGCCGGGCCACGTACAGGGGCGGGCGGGGGAAGTACAGCACGGCCAGGGGCTTTTCCTGGGCCAGGGCGGGGGCGGCGAGGCCAAAAAAACAAGCAAGTCCCCCCAGGAGCAGGGTCCGGGCCGCTCCCCTGTGCCAGCCCCGGCGGGCTTTGCTGTGCGTTCCTTGCTGCATGACAAATTGTCGCGGTTTGGGAGGTGCGGCCGCTCCGGGGCAGGGCGGACGGCCAGGCGTCATAGGGATATGGTAGCATGGTGTGGAAGCGCGGTCAGGCGGAAATCGGAGAGGGGATTCCGGGGCTGGGGGAAAGCCGCCCAGCCTGTGTCCGAAGGGCCGGTCCCCGGGCAGCGAAAACCCGGCCCCGGCGGTACCGCGATTTATGGCGGCGGACCCACCACCTGGCCAGACTCGCGGGCCGGCTGAGACCCTGGGCGCCGTATTCTCGAAGCCTATCTGAAAAAATTGTGTATCTTGGGGGAGGGTGGTGAGATTACACAGGGCTGGTTGGTGGGGGCCCGGCGCCAGGCGCAACCTGTTCTATGGGGCCTTGGTTTCCGCCCTCCTGCTGTGGGGCGCGCTGGGGTCTGGCTGCGCCTTGGTCGAGCTGAACCAGGAAGTTAAACAAAGTCTGGAGTCAACCGTTCTGGTTGGCTATGTTTCCGCTGATGTCCCCGGTGAGGGGCCCGTGATCGTGGCCGCTTATACCAAGCGAAAAGGTGAAATCAGGGTCGCCAGCTACGTGACGTTGTGTGATTCCGGCGAATTCGAGATCATGGTCGAGGCCGGGGAATATTACCTTTTTGCCTTCCGGGACGAAAACCGCAACTTTGTTTACGACCCCCAGGAGCCGGCCGGCCAGTACGGCGGACCCAAAAAAATTACCGCCCCCGCCGGAGGCACCGTCCTGGATATCTACTTCGCCCTCCGTGCCCCACCAGCCAAAATCGACTTTCCACTCGGACAAGCGGTAGCCGCCGTAAAACCCGTAAAATGCTATTACCGCGAAGCCGGAACCATTGTCCAATTAAATGACGACCTTTTTTCGGAAGCCAATGGGGAGAAAGGGTTCTGGACCCCGGTCAAGTTCTTCAAGGAAATCGGGGGCAGTATCTATTTTCTTGAAGAATATGACCCCAAGAAGATACCCATCTTGTTTGTACACGGTACGGCCGGAACGCCCCGCAACTGGAGTTATCTGGTGGAGCGTTTGGATAAAAAGCGTTTTCAGCCGTGGTTCTTTTATTACCCGACCGGGGCTCGCCTGGAGAGCATGTCCTATCTGTTGTTCTGGAAAATGTACAACCTGAAAAGAAAATACAAGTTCGACACGCTCTATATCACGGCCCACAGCATGGGAGGGTTGGTAGTCAGATCGTTCATAATAAATTATGGCGAATATATCTCGGGCATCAAGCTGTTTGTGGCCTTTGCCACCCCGTGGGGCGGGGATGCCCTGGCCGAGTATGGCGTCTCGCAATCCCCAGCCGTGATCCCCAGTTGGATAGATATGATGCCCAACGGGGAATTCATCAATTCCCTTTACCGCAAAAATATACCGGGCGACCTGGCTTTTTACATGTTTTCCGCCTTCAAGGGCAGCCGCAATCCCTTTGCGGCCAACAACGACGGAACCCTGGCCTTGTCCAGCACCCTGGACTTCCGTCCCCAGGCGGAAGCCAAGATGAATTACGCCTTCAATGAAGACCACAACAGCATCATGTACAGCAAGGAAGTGTCCGACCAATACAACATTGTTCTGGATTCGTTGCGTTCGCGGGAAGCGGGCTCTCCCGTGGTGCGCGGCGGCTATCTCCGGGTTTCTTACGAATTCGACTATCCCTCGGAGGAAATGAGGCCCGCGCCTTATCTCTTGCTGCGCCCTCGGGACAAAGGCAAGTCCGCCATGTTGCTTTACCTGTCCGGCGAGGACAGTGGCAAGCAATTGGGACCCTTCCCGCCGGGTGACTATGGGGTTCACCTTGGCGCCGCCGCGGTCAAGCCGGACCAAGATATGATTCTTGTGACCATAAGCGAAAACAAATCTGAAGACGTCAGTTTCGTTTTCAGTCCGGATGGCGTCGTCACGGGCTATGTTACCGCGGCCTTGAAAAGCGAAGACAAGCCCATGGGCATGCCGGCCGATAAATACATGTTGGAAGAAGGAAAGATAGTTCTGGAATCGGTAACCCTGAGGGGACAAAATATCGCGCGGGTTCTCCATCCCGTCGAGATTGGCGACGTCAATAACAACGAATATATCTTTTCCCGGCGGGATTTCTGCGCGCGAGGGTATTTCATTTTTTACGGCTTGCCGGCCGGGGAATATGAGCTCACCATCAAAGCCAAGGGCTTTCAGCCCCTCACGGAAAAACGTACGGTCGTTCCCGGCCGGCAACTCCTGTTCAAGAATTCGGAGCTGATGCCGGTGGCGGGCGGGGGGGGGGAATAGGGTTTGCTCGTGTAGATTTTGCCGCGGGGTGTTTTGCCGCGGTGGCTGGTTAACCCGCCTCAAACGGGGGCCTCATGAAATTCGGTGCGAAACTTGCCGGCCAGCTGCTCCTGGCGGCCGCGCTGCTTCTGGCCTTCCTCTCCCCCGCCCGGGCGGCGGAACCGCTCACCCTGGCCGAGGCCTGGCGGGTGCTCCAGGCAAAGCAGTTCGTGGACCTGACCCACGCCTTTGCCCCCGGGATTCCCCATTGGCCGGGCTTTCCCGATGAGCAGCGCGAGACCTTGTACTGGTACACCCCCGGCAAGGGCAAACTGGGCAGCGGCTTTTACGCCCAGTCCTTCACCCACGTGGGCTAGTGGGGCACCCACGTGGACCCGCCGGCGCATTTCGCCCCGGGGCTCCGCACCCTGGATCAGATCAGCCTGAAGGAGATGATCCTGCCGTTGGTGGTGATCGATTGTGCGGCGGCCGCGGCGGCCGACCCCGACTACACCATCCAGATGAGCGACATCCAGGATTGGGAAAAGCGGCACGGCCCCATCCCGGCCGGGGCCTTCGTGGCCCTGCGCACGGACTGGTCCCGGCGCTGGCCCAGTATGGCGGCCATGGAGAACCGGGACGCCCAGGGGGTGGCCCACTACCCCGGCTGGAGCCTCCCGGTGCTGAAGTTTCTCTACGAGGTGCGGGGGATCACGGCTTCCGGCCACGAGACCACGGACACCGACCCGGGCCGGGCCACTTTCCGGGACGACTATTCCCTGGAGACCTACATCCTCAGCAGCAACCACTATCAGATCGAGCTGCTGGCCCATCTGGACCGGGCGCCCGAGGCGGGGGCCCTGGTGGTGGTGACTTTCCCCAAACCCTTGGGCGGCTCGGGCTTCCCGGCCCGGGTGTTCGCCATCCTCCCCTGAGGGGGTCCGGCTCGGCAGGTCGGGTCGGCTGGGTGGCCGGGTTGCCCAGGCAGCTCGGCTCAGCCAGCCCGGCCGCCGTGCTCAGCCGCCCAAAATCCGGGCCAGATATTCCCCGGTATAGCTCCCCGGGGCCTTGGCCACCTCCTCGGGCGGGCCGGCCGCGATGATCTCCCCCCCGCGGTCGCCTCCCTCGGGCCCCAGGTCAATGACCCAGTCCGCGGTCTTGATCACCTCCAGGTTGTGCTCGATGACCACCACGGTGTTGCCCAGGTCCACCAACTGCTGCAACACCCCCAACAGCTTGCGGATGTCGTCGAAGTGCAGGCCGGTGGTGGGCTCGTCCAGGATGTACATGGTCCGCCCGGTGGCCCTTTTCCCCAGCTCGCGGGAGAGCTTCACGCGCTGGGCCTCGCCGCCCGACAGCGTGGTGGCCGCCTGGCCCAGGCGGAGATAACCGAGCCCCACGTCCACCAGGGTCTGCAATTTCTGGCGGATGGCCGGCACCGGGTCGAAGAACTCCAGGGCCTGGGTGCAGGTCAGGTCCAGCACGTCGGCAATGTTCTTGCCCTTGTAGGTGATGTCCAGGGTGTCGCGGTTGTAGCGCCGGCCGTGGCACACCTCGCAGGTCACGTACACGTCGGGCAAAAAGTGCATCTCGATCTTCAGGATGCCGTCGCCGTCGCAGGCCGGGCAGCGGCCGCCCCGCACGTTGAAGGAGAAGCGCCCCGGCCGGTAGCCTCGGGCCCGGGATTCCTGGGTCTGGGCGAACAGCTCCCGGATGGGGGTGAACACCCCGGTGTAGGTGGCCGGGTTGGAGCGCGGGGTGCGGC
>JAHLLK010000118.1 GCA_020444165.1 Deltaproteobacteria bacterium
AGGTACCTTGCACCAGTAAGCGCACCCCCCCGGGCCGCGTCGCCGCGGCTGGCGTAACGAGTCGGGGCAGGCCCTCCTCCGCTCCCAGCTAACGCGCTCCCGAAGGTACCTTGCACCAGTAAGCGCACCCCCCCGGGCCGCGTCGCCGCGGCTGGCGTGCCGGGTCGGGCCAGGCTCCTCTCCGAACCAAGCTTGCGCGCTCCCGAAGTAATCCCTCCCAACTAAGACCATGTCGCAATCTTACCCCGCAGCTTTTCCGCCCGGGTTCCGCGGGTGACCCCCGGGCCCGCGGCTGCCCAACCTTGCCTGTTTTAAACCTCCGCCAATTTTGTTAGTATCAAAAAAGATATAGCGGGGGAAGCCACCGCAGCTGGCTTGCCTCTGAGACGCACCGGGCGGGGCCCGTAGTTGACGTGGCACCCAGGTTTTCAAATAGGCAGCCCCGTGTTCCTCGCGCCAAAGTGGGGCACGCACCGGGGCCTATGTTTTTTTGGCTTTTGGAGTTCGGACAGACCCTTGCTCATCTGCATGAAATACTTGCTTTGCGCTTTGGCCCTGGGCCTCTTTCTGGCCGCTGCCTGCGACAACTCACCTCCCCCCAGCCCCGCCGTCCTGGCTTTTCAGGAAAAAGTGGATCACCGTTTCGCGGAGTTGCGCAAAGTCCTGCGCCAGCCCCTGGCCACCGGCAGTGTGGTCAACATCGACCGCGCCTTGAGCCATTACTACCAGGCGGAGCATAAAGCCAAACGCGACGTGAAGTTCGGGGTGTTTTTGCTGAACAAGGACGGGGTGATGATGACCGGCCGCCTTCCCGACCAGCGCATAGCCAATGGCGATGTCTGGGTACCGGCCACCCGCTTCATCAGCTACAAGGTGGTGGCCGGGGCCATAAAGGACCGCCGGACCAGCCGGAGCGTGCTCTACCTGCCTCCCGGTGATCCGGACGGACCGGAAATCTACGTGATCTGCTCCCCGGTGGCCCAAAGCGGCGGCGAGGTGGGCGCCCTCTGCCTCAGCTTCTTCCCCAACCACATGAAAAAAGGCATCTCCCGGGAAGATTTCCTCGGCTTGCAATTCTCCGGCAGCGCGCCGAACCTGCCCTGAACAGGCCGCGTCGCCGCGGCTGGCGTATCGTGTCGGGTCAGGCTCTCCTCCGCACCAGCCCCGCGCGCTCCCGAAGGCGGCGTGCACCAGTATGCGCAATGCTCCGGGCCGCCTCGCCGCGGCTGGCGATGCGGGTCGGGTTAGGGTCTCTTCTAAACCACACTTGCGCGCTCCCGAAGGCAGCCCGAACAGTCTCGCCCCGTCCCGTGAGGCCTGCCGCCGCCCCCAATGCGAGCCGGGCCATCCTTCGTAGCAAACCCCCCCGCTCCCGTAGCTGGCTTGTCGGATAGACGCAACGTCCCGGGCCGCCTCGCCGCGGCTGGCGTATCGTGTCGGGTCAGGCTATCCTCCGCACCAGCCCCACGCGCTCCCGAAGGTGCCCTGCACCAGTATGCGCAATGCTCCGGGCCGCCTCGCCGCCGCTGGTCCCGGTCCCGCCTCCCCCAAAAAGACCGGCAGGCGCCTCACCCGCGCCTGCCGTACCACGCCTCCCGCCGGAGCCAGGAGGCTATGTCCCGCGCCCGGCTCTCAGAGCCGCATGGGCATGATCACCGACAGGAAGCCCTCGTCACCCTCGCCCTTGATGAGGCAGGGGTTGTTCTCGTCCACAAACCCCAGGCTGATCATCTCCGAGCGCATGGCCCCGCAGAGATCCAGGAAATAGCGGGCGTTGAAGCCCACCTGGAAGGAGTCGCCGTCATACTCCACCTCCAGGGTTTCCCGCGCCTCGCCCAACTCCGGGTTCTGGCTGATCAGCTCCAGGAGGCTGTCCCGCAGCTCCAGGCGCACACCCTGGTAGCGGTCGGTGGCCAGGATGGAGACCCGGCGCAGCACGTCGGCAAAGGCCTGGCGGCCTACCATGATCCGGCGCTTGATGTTCTTGGGGATCACCACCTCATAGTCGGGGAAGGTGCCCTCGGTCATGCGCAGGATCAGCCGCTCCTCGGACTGGGTGAGCGAGGCCAGCTGCTTGCCCAGGCCCAGGGTCACCTGGCCGTCCTCGGCCATCTTGCGCATTTCCACCACCCCCTTGCGGGGGATGATCACGCCGTCTTCCAGGGTCAGGCCCTCCAGCCCGGGCAGGTCGCGGTCCACCAGGGACAGGCGATGGCCATCGGTGGAAACAAAGCGCAGGTAATAGGAATTGTCCCGCTGGCGCTTCTGGACGTAGAGACCCGCCAGATTGAAGCGGGTGTCCTCCTGGGAAATGGAGAAGATGGTCTTCTCGATCATTTCCTCCAGCAGCTCGCCGTCCATGGTGATCTCGCTCTGGTCGGCGATGTCGGGCAGCTTGGGGAAATCGTCGGCCGGCAAGCCCACCAGGTCATAATTGGTGCGCCCCCCGGAGACGTGGAGAAAGCTGTTCTCCTTCTCCTTGAGGTAAATATCCTCGCTGGGCAGCTCCTTCACGATCTCATAGAGCTTCCGAGCCGGCACGGTAAGACTCCCGGCACGGTTGATGTGCGCCTCGAAGGTTCCCTGATAGCTGGTTTCCAGGTCCGTGGCCCGGATGGAGAGCTTGCCGTCCGCCGCTTCCAACAGAACATTGCTCAGAATCGGCATGGAGGTGCGGCGCTCCACGACCGATTGCAGCTTGGCCAAGCCCTTGGCCAAGTTTTCTTTGCGCACCGTCAGTTCCATGTAGCCTCTCTCCGTATCGTTAGGGAACTTGCTTGCTTCCGCCTACCTTAACCCAACCGTCCCCGCAAGGCAAGACCGGGGAGAAGCGCCCCAACACTCGGGCAGAGGCAGAGCAGGCAGTGCAGGCGGAATTCTGGAAGAGTGGTTCCGCTTGGCCGCCGGACAAGGGCGACCCGAGGCAGGAGAGGGAGCCGGCCATGTGGCTTCCCCCGGGAGACCCGGAAGCTGAGACCATTGCACGGTATTTTCTAGCAAACAATAATTATAACAGCCGATCATCTCGGCTATTGATAGTTTTGTGTTGCGATGGTCTCCTGCGGGCCATGGACGGCCCGCCAAATCACAAGCCTGAAAGGCTAGTGATTTGTGCTGGTTGGCAAAACCGCGCTTTTGCCAACCACCTTAAGATGCACGGTGCAGGACGCACCGTGCATCACCCTCTATTCGTGAGGCTTGGCAAAACCCGGGCCCCCGGCAAGCTCTGTTTGATGGGGTGGAGTCACGCCTTTGCCAAGCCGATCGTTGCACAAGGCAGGGAGCCTTGTGCAACAGTCTCAAGCTGGGATTGGCCGGGAAGCCCGGCTGCTGGTCTGCGAGAAGAAGAAGGCGGACCGCCGGCCTGATCCCGGGAAAGAGCCCCGGTGGCCGGAAGCGACGCGGGACGTTTGGAAGTGAGAACGAGGAAGAGAAAATCAGGAGAGAACGCTGCCGGAGCCCAAGCTCCTGAAGAGGAGGCTGGGAACATACGAAATCAGTTTACCTGCCCGCTTACCTGCGTCACGCGGCAGGAGACCGCCTAAGACACCTGGAGCCGAAACCGCGGGGGAGTGCTCGGGCAGGCTTTGCGCTCTCGGGGGAGAGCTGCGTACTCTAGCAGGCTGCTGCAAAACAGCCTGCCAGGGAAGAGCCGGGATTGCTCTTGATCACCCCGGGATTACTCCTCTCCCTGAGCAAATGGTTCATCAGGAGACGCTGCGCCCACCCCTCTTCCCCTTTCCCTACCCTCTTCCCCTTCCGCGGCCCCACGTTCCGGCTCCCTGCCCCGCCCTGCCCAGGTGCCTCCGCCCGGAAACATATCCCCAAAAAAGCGACCGCGGCGGGGTGATCGAAATCTCCTCCGCCGCGGGTGTGTTCTTATATATTGATAGAGTCTTTTCTTTTTAAAGAAGTAATCAAGGCAGGGAAGGAGGAATGGTGGAAAACTAACCTAGGTTGCTGATTAAGCTGAGGAAAGAACATCAACAGTTTTCCACCGGTTCTCAGCTTGTCCACCCTGCCCCGGCCGCGGAGGCCTACATTCCACCAGTCCTCAACCCGGCTCCCGGCATGTATCCCCCGCCCAACAGCTCGCGCTCCAGGTCGCGCACGTCCTCGGCCAGATTCGGCTCCTTGCCCAGCATCTCCTCGATTTTCTTGACGCCTTTGACCACGGTGGAGTGGTCCTTGCCGCCCAGGGCGCGGCCGATCTCCGGGAAGCTGGAGCGGGTGAGCCGCCGGGCCAGGTACATGGCCACCTGGCGGGGGTGGGTCACGTCCCGGGTCTTGCGCCCGGATTTCAGGTCGCTGACCTTGAGCCCGTAGCGCGAGGAGACCGCTTTCAAGACCTCCTCCACCCCCACCCGGCGCTCGCCCACCAGGGGGCCCACCACCCGGCGGGCCAGGTCCAGGGTCACCTCCACCCCCTGGAAGCGGCTCACCGCCAGGATGCGGGTGAGGTAGCCTTCCAGGACCCGGACGTTGGTCTCGGGCTGCCGGGCCAGGAAAAAGGCCACCTGCCTGGACAGCTCCAGGCCCTTTTCCCGGGACTTGCGCTGCAGGATGGCTACCTTGGTCTCCTCGTCCGGCGGCTGCAGGTCGCACAAGAGCCCGCTCTCAAAGCGGGTGCACAGCCGCTGCTCCAGGCCGGAGATGTCCCGGGGCGCCTTGTCGCTGGTGATGATGATCTGGCGTCCGGTCTCGTAGAGGGTGTTGAAGGTATGGAAGAACTCTTCCTGGGTGCGCTCGCGGCCGGCCAGGAACTGGACGTCCTCCATGATGAGGCAGTCCATCTGGCGGTATTTTTCTTGGAAGCGGTTCATGCCGTCGAAGCGGACCGCCTGGATCAGCTCGTTGGTAAAGGCCTCGGAGGTGCAGTAGTGCACCCGCTTGTTCTTGTGGTGCAGCAGAATGTAGTTGCCCACTGCGGTGACCAGGTGGGTCTTGCCCAGGCCGGCCCCGCCAAAGAGGAACAGCGGGTTGTAGTGCTTGCCCGGCTGCTGGGACACGGCCTGACAGGCGGCGTGAGCCAGCTCGTTGCAGGTGCCCACCACAAAGTTGGCAAAGGTATATAGGGGATTGAGCAAGGTGGGCGGCGTCGATTCCAGTGTCTCCACCGCGGCCATGACCGATGATTCGTCAAAGCCGCCGTCGGTCACCTCGAAGCTTACGTCCATCTGCTGGCCCGTGACCCGGTGCAGGGCCAGGGCGATATGACTGAGGTAGTGTTCCCGGATCCAGTCTATGAAGAACCGGTTCGGGGCCAGAATGACCGCTTGGGAGCCTTCCCGTCGAAGGCCGAGCGGAGCTATCCACGTCTCGTATTCTTGGATACCGAGCTGCGCTCTGAGGTGTTCGGAGACTCCCTGCCACAATTCGGATGCGGGCAATCAGCACCTTCGCATCTGGAGTTCTCACGCGCCGCGCCGGCGGCGGCCGGTCCTCTCCCCCGGGGGGGAAAAGCCGACTGACTCTGCCATCCCTCCCCGGCGGCGGACCAGACAGCCGGCGCCGCCCGGAGGGGCCAGAATAGGAGAACCCGGGATTCTCCGGGCTTCTCCGACCTGCGTATCCATAATATACCACAAATTTCCAGCAGGTATGCAATTCAGGCCGGCCGCGTTCCCCGCCGGAGGGCCGCTGGCCGGCCCCGGGAGCCGGGCGGCGGCGGGCTTTTCCGCCGGAGCCCCCCGACACGGCTGGTTTTTTGGCAAAAACGAAATTAACTTACGATTCTAGGGTGGCGCTGGCGAAAGGGTCATAAAGCCCAAAAATTTTTTCCCGCCAGGGCCCGCCAGGGGCAAGTAAGCGAACCGGAACGCATTTTCCACTTTTTGCCGCGCGGGCCCGCGCCCCTTTCCGGGGCTCCGTCGCCGGTACGCGCGCCCCCTGCTGCGGTGTGTCCCCGGAGGGAAAGCCGAGGGCCTCTGTTACTGATGGTTACATGGGTGGATTTTTTAGCGCAACGTGATACAAATCACGTAGAGCTTGTGAAAATCGCGTAGGCATGAAGCCGCGGGGCCCCCAGGGGTCCGACCCGAGGAGGAAAGGAGCAGGAATTTGGCTTTCACCATCGCCGTGGCCGGCAAGGGCGGAGTGGGCAAAACCACGGTGGCCGGTCTGTTGGTTCGTTATCTCGTGGAAAAAGGTCTCACCCCCGTCTTGGCGGTGGACGCCGATTCCAACTCCAACCTGAACGACGTCATGGGCCTGCCCCTGGACAGCACCTTGGGCGACGCCCGCGAGGAGATGAAAAAGGGCCAGAGCCAGGGCATGACCAAGGATCTCTTCATAGGGATGCGGGTGAACCAATGCCTGGTGGAGTCCCAGGGCTATGACCTCATCGCCATGGGCCGGCCCGAGGGCGCGGGCTGCTACTGCGCGGCCAACCACCTCTTGACCGACTGCATGGACAAGCTGGCCGAGAACTACAAGTACCTGGTGGTGGACAACGAAGCCGGCATGGAGCACATCAGCCGGGTGACCACCCAGCGGGTGGACTACCTCCTGGTGATCAGCGACCCCAGCCGCCGGGGCCTCAACGCCGCCCGCCGGGTGGCCGAGCTGGCCGAGCAGATGAAGATCCTCACCGGCCCGGCCAAGTTGATCCTCTCCATGGTCCGCGGCGAGCCGGACCCCATCCTGGCGGAAGTGGCCCAGGACTTCGGGCTGGAGCTGGCCGGCTACATCCCCGATGACCCCGAGCTGGCGAGCTATGACCTTAAGGGCGCGCCGACTTCGGAATTGCCCGCAAACAATCCGGCCTTAACCGCGGCCTTTGCAATTTTCGATGAATTGCTGGCCAAGGAAGTAGCTGAAAACAAAGGCTAAAAACGCGAATGGAACAACACGCCCGGCGCGTTGTGCAATCCCGCTCCATCCTTGCTTTTTGCTTGACAGATCAAGGGCGTTCACGTAGCGTGGACGGGCTCTCAATATCGGTTGTTAAAAAATGCACAAGGTTCGTCTTCCGTTCGCAGCCCCGGCAGGGGCGCGGCCCGCGAACGGAAAAGTTGAGGCGGCGGACCAAGTTAAACTCACATCCGTTCAACCACGGGAGGGAGTGCATTGGCTTTCGAAGTCCCTAAAATCAAATACTCAGGTGCCATCAAGGAAGTAGAAGTGGGTCAGCCCGGCGCCACCGTCACGGTCGGCGGCGAGTCCAGCTACCCCTTCCATGTCTTTGAGGGCAAAATGCCCAACAAGCCGCTTCTGGCCATGGAAGTGTGGGACATGGAGCCCACCGAATGGCCGGCGGCTTGTGCCGAGCCTTTCCAAGGCGTGCTGGGCGACCCCGCCGCGTGGGCCAAGAAGTGCGTCGAAGAATTCGGCGCCCAAGCCATCGTGGTGCAGCTGAAGTCCACCGATCCCAACGGCGACGACGCGCCGGCCGCCCAAGCCAGCGCCAGCGTGGGCAAGGTGCTGGGCGCGGTGAGCGTTCCGGTCATCGTCTGGGGTTGCGCCAACGCCAACAAGGACGCCGAGGTTCTCAAGAAGATCGCCGAGGATTACGAGGGCAAGAACCTGCTCTTGGGTCCGGTGGACGAAGACAACCACAAGTCCGTCGGCGCCGCGGCCCTGGCTTACAAACATTCCCTGATTTCTTCCAGCCCCATCGACGTCAACTTGGCCAAACAGTTGAACATCCTCCTGGGCAACCTGGGCGTGCCCCTGGAGCGCCTGGTGATCGATCCCACCACCGGCGGTCTGGGCTATGGCATGGAGTACAGCTACTCCGTGATGGAGCGCATCCGCGCCGCCGCCCTGGTGCAGGAAGATGACAAGCTGGTGCTGCCCATGATCAACAACGTGGGCAACGAGGTTTGGAAGTCCAAGGAAGCCGTGACCACCGAAGATGCCAGCCTGGGCGACAACATGAAGCGCGGCATCTTGATGGAAACCGCCGCGGCCGTGGCTTACCTCTTGGCCGGCACCGACATCCTCATCCTGCGTCATCCCCAGACCCTGAAAAACATCCGCGCCTTCATCGACAAGCTCTCGGCCGAGCGGGCCCCCGCCGCCGCCAAGACCGCGGTCGACCGGCCCAAGGTGGCCGCTCTGGCCGGCG
The DNA here is from genome assembly GCA_020444165.1 of Deltaproteobacteria bacterium. The sequence goes on from JAHLLK010000118.1 coordinate 8,069, forward strand.
CCAAGCCCGCCGCCAAACCCGCCGCCGCTCCGGCCGCCAAGCCCGCCGCTCCGGCTGCGGCCAAGCCCGCCGCCGCCCCGGCTGCCAAGCCCGCCGCCGCCGCCCCGGCTGCCGCCGCGCCCGAGAAGGCCGCCGCGGAAGCCGATGCCAAGGCCAAGGCCGAAGCCGCCGCCAAGGTCAAGGCCGAAGCCGAGGCCGCCGCCAAGGCCAAGGCCTCTGACGCCGCCGCCGTCAAGGCCGCCGAGGAAGCCAAGGCCAAAGCCGCGGCCGATGCCAAGCTCAAGGCCGCGGCCGACGCCAAGGCCGAGGAAGCCGCCGCCGAAGCCGCCCGTCGCGACGCTGTGCAGAAGCAGCGCGACGAAGTGGCCGAGCTCCGCCGCCAGCGCGCCGCCGAACGGGCCAAGCTGGATGCCGAGCGCGAGGCCAAGGCTTGCGCCCCCGCGGCCGAGGACGTGGAGTACGGCGAGTACCGCGCCGCTGGCGTGGCCGGTCCCGAAGCATCGTACATCGAGCGGTCTCTCGCTCGTTGGCACCTCCGCGGCGACGGTTACCTGAAGCGTTAGGATAGGGCGAGCCCTGGAAGCCGGGCCCCAGGTCCGCGCTTCAGCCGGGCTCTTCCCCCGCGCCGGGGCTGATCCTGGCCCCCTGCAGCTCCGATTTTCCACCCCGGGGCGGGATGGCAAATAAACCCCCACCGGAGGAGGGAACTCTAAAATGGCCGCTGGCAGCAAGAAAACGGCGATTCAGGCCAAGTGCGCTCCTGGAAGCGCCAAGGAATACGGTCAGGGTCGTGAAGCCGGTATGGCCGGGCCTCAGGCCCAGTTCATTGAAAAGTCCCTGCAGCGCTGGAAGCTCCGGGGCGACGGTTACCTGAAACATTAAGAACAAACCGGGGCTGCCCAAGGCCTGGCCCAAAGCGCCAGCCCCGCCCGCAGGCGGCCCCCCTGATGGGAGGAGATCGGGAAGCGTGCTTCCCGGGCTCGACAAAAGAGGCGAATAGCGCTAGCCGCGTCGCCGCCTCTGCTGCGGAACCTAATAGGGGGCTTTGCCAACCAAAATAAGATGAGGAGGAACCTCTGATGTCGGCAGACGAAATCAAAGTCAAGGCCGAGCCCAAGGAATCGAAGGCCGATCCCAAGAAGGTCACCGTATGTGTGGCCTCCCAAGAGATGCTGGCCAAGGCCCAAGCCGAGGGTATCGAGACCATTTTTGACCGTGCCGTGTCCATGAAACCCTGCCCCACCGGCAACCAGGGCACCTGCTGCAAGATGTGCGCCCAGGGTCCCTGCCGGCTGCCCTTGCCCAAGAAGGGCATCGAGGGCAAGGATGAGCGCAAGGGTCTGTGCGGCGCCACTCCCGAGACCATCGCGGCCCGTAACTTCGCCCGCATGGTCGCCGCCGGCGCGGCCGCGCACAGCGACCACGGCCGCGGGGTGGCCGAAACCTTCCTGGCCGCCGCTCGCCAGGAGACCCACGACTACAAGATTCAGGACACTGAGAAGCTGTTGGAAGTGGCCAAGGTCTTTGGCGTGCCCACCACCGTCATGGTGGAAAAGGACGGCCAGAAGATCGAAGAAGAGCGCGACATCTACGAGATCGCCGTGGAAGTCGGCGAATTGGCCCTGGGCGAATGGGGCAAGCAGAACGGCGAGATCATCTACGCCAAGCGCGCTCCCGAGGCCCGTTACCAACTGTGGAAGGACCTGGACGTGATTCCCCGCGGCGTGGACCGCGAGATCGTGGAAATCATGCACCGCACCCACATGGGCGTGGACCAGGACTACAAAAACATCATAAAGCAGTGCTCCCGCGCGGCCCTGGCCGACGGCTGGTGCGGCTCCATGATCGCCACCGACCTCCAGGACATCATGTTCGGCACCCCTTACCCGGTGCAGGGCGAGATCAACCTGGGCGTCCTGAAGCAGGATCACGTCAACATCATCGTGCATGGTCACGAGCCGCTGTTGTCCGAGATGATCGTGGTGGCCTCCCAGAGCGAGGAGATGCTGAACTACGCCAAGCAGAAGGGCGCCAAGGGCATCGTGCTGGCGGGTATGTGCTGCACCGCCAACGAGATCCTGGTCCGCCACGGCATGCCCATCGCCGGCAACTTCCTGCAACAGGAACTGGCCCTGATCACCGGCGCCGTCGACGCCATGGTCGTGGACGTGCAGTGCATCATGGAGAACTTGGCCAACGTGGCCGGGTGCTACCACACCAAGCTCATCACCACCAACCCCCGGGCCATGGTGGAATCCGGTGAGACCATCCACATCGAGTTCGACGAGCACCACGCCCTGGAAGACGCCAAGCGGATCGTCAAGGAAGCCGTCGACAACTTCACCAACCGCCGGGCCGAGGTCATCATCCCCAAGGCCAAGGAAATGATGGTGGCGGGCTTCTCCTCGGAAGCCATCACCTATCACCTGGGCGGCACCTTCCGCGGCTCCTACTTCCCGCTGAACGACAACATCATCAACGGGCGCATCCGGGGCATCGGCGGCGTGGTGGGCTGCAACAACGCCCGCACCACCCAGGACGAAAGCCACCTGATCATCGTCAAGGAGCTTCTGAAGAACGACGTCATCGTGCTGACCACCGGCTGCAACGCCATGGCCTGCGGCAAGGCCGGCCTCCTGACCCCCGAAGCCGCCAAGGTCTACTGCGGCCCCGGCCTGGCCGAGGTCTGTGAGACCGTGGGCATCCCGCCGGTTCTGCACATGGGCTCCTGCGTGGACAACAGCCGCATTCTGATAGCCGCCACCGAAGTGGTGAAGGCCGGCGGTCTGGGCAAGGACATCAGCGACCTGCCCGCGGCCGGTTCCGCCCCCGAATGGATGAGCGAGAAAGCCATCTCCATCGGTCACTACTTCGTGGCCAGCGGTGTGTACACCGTCTTCGGCGTGGGCCTGCCCATCACCGGCGCCCCCCGCTTCCAGAACTACCTCTTCAAGGAGCTGGAAGACATCTACGGTGGCATGTGGGACTTGGTGGTGGATCCCTACGAGCACGCCCGCAAGATGATCGCCCACATCGACAAGAAGCGCGCCGCCCTGGGTCTGGACAAGGGCAAGGAGCGCGTGCTCATGGATATGGCCGCCCGTCAGAAATTGGACGTGGCCTAATCGCGGGGCTAACCTCTCTAGACAAGGGGGAAGGAATAAAAAATGTCTAAAATGGTCGCTTTCGCCGCCATCCAGGGTGCGTACAACATCGTATCCAAGGTGGAAGGTCAATATAAGCAAGCCGTGGAGAAGTACGGACCCGAGCAGAAGCTCGAATTCCCCAACACCGCTTACTATCTCCCCATCATCTACTCCCTGCTGGGCATTCCGGTCTCCGACCTGGCCACGGCCAAACGGCCCCTGGAAATCGCCCGCCAGCTCTTGCCCTCGCACGTGAAGAATTTCCATCACCTGCCCTACCTGGGTCCCCTGCTGGACGCGGGCATGGCCGCCCTGTTCGCCGAGGAAATCTCCGAAGCCATCCGCTACGTGGAAGACCCCGACTTCTATCAGTTGGGCGAGGACTGCGACCTGGAAAACGGCAAGCTGTGGCTGGGCGCGGCTGACGACACCATCATGCGTAAACGCGGCGTCGAGTTCGTGGACGGTTCGGCACCGGGCTTCGCGGCCATCGTGGGCGCGGCTCCCGATCCCGAGACCGCCAAGATGATCGCCGAGGAGTATCAGCGCCGCAACCTGTACATCTTCATGGCCGCCAATCAGAACGGCACCACTTTCTCCGAGCAGCTGGTGCAGGCGGGAGTGCAGGTGGGCTGGGGCACCCGGTTGGTGCCCTTCTCCCCGGACATCGCCGGCGCCGTGTTCGCCCTGGGCTTCGCCAACCGCGCGGCCATGGCCTTCGGCGGCGTGAAACCCG
>JAHLLK010000119.1 GCA_020444165.1 Deltaproteobacteria bacterium
GGCGCGCCATCCCCGGGGTCCCCAAACAAGCCGTAGCTTGTTTGGGGTGGTCCCCGGCGCGCCTAGCAGGCCGTTTTTCAACAGCCTGCTAAATTGGCGCTATCGATTGGTCAAATGAAACTACAAAGACCGATAAGCTGATCCCATGTTTGTCATGATTGTTGGGCTAAAGGGCGATGGCTTCCATCCAAAGGTAAGTTCCAAAAACCTTTCCAGAGGAGAAGTAACGATGAAACGGATTATATATTTGGCCACAATTGCCATGTTACTGGCCTTTACAGCCCTGCCCTCCCCGGCCCAAGCCGGCGCCGAAGTGCAATGGAAGATGCAGAGCTTCATGCCGGCTGCGTCCAACCTGCACCAGTACTTGCAAGAGTTTTGCGATCTGGTGGAAAAGGCCACCAGCGGCCGCATGAAAATCACTTTGTTCCCGGCAAACTCTCTTTTCCCCACTCTGAAAGTATTCCAGAACGTGAAGGCCGGGGTGGTGCAGATGGCCCACACCTCCGCGGTGTTCTACCAGGGTGAATGGCCCGACGGCATCGTGTTGACCCCGCCCTTTGGCCCCACCGACGCCATGGATTTCTACGCCTATTGGGAGTACCGGGGACTCAAGGAGTTGGCCGCTCCCTTTTACGAGAAAAACGGCTTGCTGACCCGCGGGCGTATCATCGGCAACGCGGAACCCATCTGGAGCCGGGTGCCCATCCGGTCCATCGAGGATTTCAAGGGTAAGAAGATCCGCATGTCCGGCGCCCCGGCCAAGTTTTTCACCGAAAAGCTGGGCGCTTCGGTGATCATGTTGGGCCCCGGCGACCTGTTCACCGCCCTCAACAACGGCACCATCGACGCCTGCGAATTCTCGGGCGGCTCGGTGGATTACGCCCTGGGCCTGCACAAGGTTACCAAGTACATGATCATGCCCCAGTATTCGGGCGCCGGTCCCACCGAGTTCCTCATCAACCAAAAGGCCTATGACGCCCTGCCCCAGGACATCCAGCTGATCTTCGACCTGTGCTGCAACCGGGCGGAGCTGCAAATCACCCAAAAGATATTCCGGGACGACGCTGAAGCAGTCAAAAAGATGATCAAGGAAGGCGACATGGAGGTCATCTGGCTGCCCGACGAGGACATGGCCAAGATCCGCAAGTTGGCGGTTGATTTCTGGATCAACGACATGGGCGCGGTCTCGCCCGTCACCCAAAAGGCCATGGAAATTTACACCCAAATGGCTCGGGAGCGGGGACTCGTCAATTAAGCGGCGATCGTAAAGCATGGTGCAAGGAGATTGGCAGCGCCCGGGCCGGAAATTACCCGGCGCGGCCCCCCCCGAAAAGGTCATAGGTTGGGTGATGCCCGCGAAAATTATCTACGCAATTGAAGCCCTGAGCGATTGGTCGGGCAAAATATTTGCCTGGCTCATTCTGCCCATCTCCCTGATCACCTTTGCGGAAATGATCCTGAGGTACTTCTTCAACTCGCCCACCATCTGGAGCAGCGAAATCATCGGCTATATGTTCGGGCTCATGACCTTCATGAGCGGGGCCTATTGCCTGCGCCACAACCTCCATATCCGTCTGGATCTGTTTCGCGGCGGTTTGCGAACTTCCCCCAAGGCCTGGCTGGACATCGTCACCTCGGGGTTCACCTACCTCTTCTTGATAATGCTCATCTGGCAGGGCGGGGCTTCGGCCTGGGAGGCCACTCAGTCCCTCTTGACCAGCGGCACCGTGTGGAACCCTGCCTATTGGCCTTTTACCTGGTTTTTGCCTCTGGGCGCCCTTTTGCTGGCCCTGCAGGAGCTGAGCAATCTCTTCAAGAATATTCGCATCCTGCTCGGTAAGGAGGTTTCCCAGTGAGCCCGGAAGTCATACTGATAGTCATGATCGGGAGCCTCCTGGGGTTGCTGGCTCTGGGCTTGCCTTTGGCCTTTTTGACCGGAGGCATAGGCTCCCTGGTTTTGTTGTTCCTGTTCGGGCCCAGCTTCTTTATCTCCGTGGTCACCAGCATATTGGGCACCAGCTCCAACCTACTTTACGCTGCGGTGCCGGTTTTCATTTTCATGGGGACCATTCTGGAAAGCTCGGGCATTGCCGAAGACCTCTACGCCGCGCTCCATGCCTGGCTCGGAGGAGTGCGCGGCGGGCTGGCCATGGGGACCGTGGTGATCTGCTGCATCTTCGCGGCCATGGTGGGCGTGGCCGGGGCCTCCATCGTCATTATCGGGCTCATCGCCCTGCCCAACATGCTCAAGTACAAATACGACAAGAACATAGCCATGGGAACCATCTTGGCCGGCGGGACCCTGGGCCAGCTGATTCCGCCCAGCCTCTTGTTCATCGCCTACGGGGTGGAGGCCGGTGTATCCATCGGCGACCTGTTCAAGGGCGGGGTCCCGGCCGGCCTTATCCTGGGTTTCTTGTTTATCGTCTACATTTTCCTGCGGGCCTCGCTCGACAAGAGCCTTTGTCCGGTGGTTCCCCCCGGGGAGCGCCCCAGCCTGCGGCAAAAGGTCGCCCTGTTGAAAAACCTGGTGCTGCCGGGCTTGCTGATCATGTTTGTGCTGGGATCGATCTTCACCGGCATCGCCACGCCATCTGAGGCTGCCTCCGTGGGAGTGATCGGGGCTCTGGTTTCGGCCGCGATAAACCGCCGTCTCAGCTTGGCGCTGTTGAAGAAGTCAGTCATGAGCACCATGGGCATCAGCGGGATGATTCTTTGGCTCATTTTCGGGGCCAAATGCTATTCCTTGGCCCTTATCGCCTCCGGAGGAATGCATCTCCTGCAAGGATTATTCAGCCAACTATCCAATTCCATGAGTTTGTATCCCACTTTGGGCGCCATGTTACTGGCCGTTTTCGCCATGGGGTTTTTCCTGGACCCCGTGACCATAATCGTTATTACCGTGCCCATCTTCACCCCGATTATCAAGGCCTTTAATGTTGATCCCATTTGGTTCGGAGTGGTCTACGTGGTGGCCCTCCAATTGAGTTACATCACCCCTCCTTTCGGTTATAGCTTGTTTTATCTGAAAGGAGTAACCCCACCCGGAATATCCCTGAGTGACATCTTCGCTTCGGTGTGGTGGTTCGTACTGCTAAACCTTATCGGGTTGTTGCTGATGATCATCATGCCTTGGTTGATCACCGTATTTATTTGAGGCCATTGCATGGTGAAACACATAAATCATGTTGATATTATATACAAACTGGCTGTGAAACATGATTACGGCAGGCGATGGCCGATGCGGGCCAAGGATGGCCCGCCAAATTGCGAGCTTCCAAAAGCTCGCAATTTGTGAGGCTTGGCAAAACCAGGGCCCCCGGCAAGCTCTGCTTGCTGGGGTGGAGTCACGTTTTTGCCAAGCCGACATGGCCTGGGGCAGGACGCCCCGCGCAATGCTCTCTAATTTAGAAATGAAACCTGCCATTAACCAAACAAAATTGCTTTAGGCGTTTTGCGGCCTATCAGCCAATCCCAGAAGGAGCTTGCAATGTCATCACCCGACAAGCCTGGATTAGCCTATTTGAAAAATGAGATGGCGGTGTGCGAACGCCGTATCAAAAAGATAAACGAGAACCCGGACCCGTCCAAACCCAAGTCCAACGTCCTGCTTTATGAATTGGAAAGGGACCTGCGCCGGGAACAGATCGAGGCTTGTGAAAGGGGCACGCCGTTGGGCCTCACCGGACTGGGTCCCCTGACCCGGGCCATGGGCCTGACCCCCTGGGACGCCATTATGGCCGCAGACCGGACCCACGGCAAAACGGCCACGGAATACTTCGCCCAAGTCCGCAAGCTGGGCATGCCGGATCACACCTGCGACCGCTGTTCCATCCTGGTGCCCATGATCCTCAACGGAGATTTTCCCAAGCCGAGCTTCCTGTTCACCTCCAACTTTGAATGCCTGCCGGTCTTTTTGGCCCACAACCTTTTGGCCGAATATCTGCAGGTTCCCAAGTTCAACATTGACCGGCCCTTTAACAACTTCAAGGGAGAGATGGACGAACAGCGGCTCCAGTACGTCACCGACCAGATCAAGGAGATGGTGGAGTACATCGAGGCCAAGGTTCCTGGGTGCCGGTACGACGAGGAGCGCATGAGCGAGCTGCTGGAGTATGACCGGCAGTATCTCCAGATTTTCCAGGAGCTGTGGAAGCTCAAGGCCGCCGTTCCCTGTCCCTTGAGCGGGCGGGAGAGCTTCCGGGAGATCCGCTTGTCCAACATGTATCCCGATCCGGCCAAGGCAATCAAATACATGCGCCTGTACGTGGACGAAGTGGGAGAGCGGGTGGAAAAGGGGCTGGGCGCCGCCCAGCCGGAGGAAAAGCTGCGCCTACTGTGGTCCGTGGCCGGTCCCTTTTACGACGATCCCTTCAGTTGGCTGGAGCAAAGGGGGGTGGCCATTCCCGCGGCGGAGATGACCGTGTACAACGGCTGGTTTTCCGGCCGGGAGCCCATTTGGGGCGATCCCTGGAACGGGCGGCAGCTTTCACCCCTGGAAGAGGAAGCCCGCCAGTTCGACTTCGTGTGGGGGCGCCTGGGAGGCGATTGGGTGAACACCCATCTCCACTCGTGCCGCGACCTTCACTTGGACGGGATCATCTATTTCCTGCAATGGGGTTGCCCGGTGAGCAACAACCTGGGCCGGGTGGTGGCCATGGAGGCGGAAAAGCAGCTGGGCATCCCCACCTTGCTGGTGGAGGGCCGCATGCTCGAAAGCAGCATCTACGACCGGGAAGACTTTTTCAGCAAACTGGAAGACTTCCTTGGCATCTGCACAGCTTGGAAAGAGAACCGTTCCTAGCAGGATGTTGAAAAAATCCATCCATGGCCTTTTTCAACCAAACTTGGCAAATGCATGGTTTTGCCAAGTTTGGTAAATTGCTTGCTTTTTCAAAGCAGCGCAATTAGGCGCGCCATCCATGGCGCGCCTGGCAGGCTGTTTTTCAACAGCCTGCCAGGCCCCTGGGGCGGCACGAACAGGGCTGTCCCCCGAGCTCGTCCAGCATTCATCTTCATCCGCATAAGGGAATTCGAGCGTGAAAAGCAATAGCCATATGGAAGATCAACTCAGGGTTCTGTTGGAAGCCAACCAGCCGGAAAACCGCGCCGCGTGGGCCGCCGTTGCCAAGGAGCAAGGGCAAAAGGTCCTGGGTCTCTTGTGCATATACGTACCGGAAGAGATCGTCTCCGCCGCGGGGGTGCTCCCCTGGCGCATCACCGGCTCTTGGGAAGAGTCCACGCCCCAGGCCTCCTTTTACCGCCCGGAGATGACCTGCCGGTACTGTTCCCACGTGCTGGAGTCGGTGTTGACCGGTGAGCTGGATTTCCTGGATGGAGTTGCCACCACCCAGGTGGACGACGACTTCAAGCGCCTCTGGGACGTGCTCGACTACGTGGGCAAGCCGCCTTTCGCCCACATCATGTATTTGCCCCACACCGTTTCCCGCACCACCCTCGGCATGTGGAACCAGTCAGTTCGGGATTTGGTCACGGCCATGGAGAAATTCGCCGGCGTGAAGATCGGTGAGGAGGACCTCCTGGCGCAGATCGCGATATACAACCAGATGCGCCGCCTGTTGTATCGCGTTTACCAGTTGCGCAAAAAACCGACCCCGCCCCTGACCGGGGCCGAGATGTTGGCCCTGACCACCGCCGCCCGGATCATGCCCAAGCCCGAGTTCAACCAGCGGCTGGCGTCTCTCTTGCCCTATCTGGAGACCCGCCAGCCCGCAAGGAAAAACCACACGCCCCGCCTGCTCCTGTGCGGTGAATACCTGGACAACCCCGCCTACGTGCAGGTGGTGGAAGACAGCGGCGCCCTGGTGGTCATGGACGAGTTGGACACGGGCAGCAAGTATTTCATGGGCTTGGTCGACACCTCCCAGGGCGACACCCTGGGCCAATTGGCCGAGCGCTATATGAACCGCCCCGGCCTGTCGCGCATGGGGGATTGGCAGGGTCAGGCCGCGCAGATCATCTCCTGGGTGAAGGAATACCAGGTGCAGGGCGTGGTGGAGTTGCGGCAGCTCTATTCCCTGCCCCTGGACTATCGCGCCTTTTTCCTGGGCCATGCCCTCAAAGAGGCCGGCATCCCTTATCTGACCCTTAACCGAGAGTATCATCCCTCCCACCTGGGCATGCTGAGCACCCGGGTGGAGGCCTTTGTGGAGATGATCCAGTGAGAGACCAGAGGCATGTTGACCGCGGGTATTGATGTCGGCTTTGCCAATACCAAGGCCCTGATCCTGCAAGACGGCGAGATCCTGGCCCAGGTGGTGGTGGCCAACGGCCGGCAGGAGCTGAGTGAGGTCATAACCAGGGCCTGGCAAGAGGCCTTGGCCCAGGCGGCCGTTCCGGCCAGGGCTCTGGCTGGCGCCGTGGCCACCGGCGACGGGCGGGCCCACGCCACCCAGGCCCGGGCGCAGGCCAGCGTGGCGCAGTGCTGCGCCCGCGGCACGGCCCGGCTCCTGCCCTCGGTGCGCACTGTCCTGGACCTGGGGGCGGAAACCTGCCTGGCCCTCAAGATCGGCAAGGGGGTTCCCCTGAACATCGTGCGCAACGACCGCTGCGCCTCCGGCACCGGCCGGAGCCTGAAAATGGCGGCCAAAATGCTGGACGTCTCCCTGGAGGGCCTGGGGGCGCTGTCCCTCTTGTCCCGGGAGGAGATCAGCCTCAACCACACCTGCGCCGTGTTCGCCGAGTCGGAGATCATCTCCAAGATACACCAGAGGTACCGTCGCGAGGATATCGCCAGGGCCGTGTTCCGGGGTTTGGCGCGCCGAGCCCAGGCCCTGCTGGTCAAGGTGGGCCTGGAAAAGGACCTGGCCCTCGTGGGCGGGCTGGCCGCCAATCAGGGCCTGCTCCAGGCTTTGCAGGCGGAGCTGGGGTGCGAGGTCCGGGTGCCGGAAGAACCCCTGCTGGTGGGAGCCCTGGGCGCGGCCTTGCTCGCGGCGGAGAAAGGCGGGAGCTGAGGAGATGATCGTCTGTGGGGTGGACATCGGGTCCCTGAGCACCAAGGCCCTTTTGTTGGAGGCCGGCCGCGTGAAGGCCTGGCGCATTGTGCCCACGGGCCCGGATTCCGTGGAGTCGGCCCAAAGGGCGGTGGCGGCGGTGCTGGACGAGGCCCGCCTGACCCGCGCCGACCTCGGCTACACCGTGGCCACCGGCTACGGCCGGGCCAATCTGCCTTTTGCCGACAGGGCCATAACCGAGATATCCTGTCACGCGGCGGGCAGCCACTGGAGCTTTCCCGAGGTCCGGACCATCCTGGACCTGGGTGGCCAAGACTGCAAGGCCATCCGGTGCGATGTCCACGGGCGGGTGCAAAATTTCATCATGAACGACAAGTGCGCCGCCGGCACCGGCCGCTACTTGGAACGGGTGGCCGCCTCCCTGGGGCTGGCCCTGGAGGACCTCGGGCCCTTGTCCTTGCGGGAGCGCGGCGAGGTCCTTGCCGTGGGCAAGAACTGCGTGGTTTTTGCCGAGGGAGACATCATCCGGCTGCAGCGCCAGGGCAAAAACCCCACCGACATCCTGGCCGCAGCCACGGACGCCCTCGTGGAGCGCATGGCGGAGCTGCTGGAGCGGGTCGGGGTGGCGCCGCAGCTGTGCATCAGCGGCGGCGTGGCCAAGAACCTGGGGGTGGTGCGACGGGTGGAACAAAAGCTGGGGCTTACGGCCCGCATCGCTCCGGAACCGCAGATCGTGGGGGCCTTGGGTGCGGCCTTGCTGGCTCCGGCCTAGGTGGAGTTGCTAAAGAGGTTGTTCACAGGGTTCCAGAAGTAGAGACTGGTGATTGCTGAGGTCAACCGTCTCGCTTTGGAGTTCCCCGTGAACAACCCTCATCAGAATGACCGAACCCCGGTTTTTAGTCGAGCCCTGATAGTACAAAGAGTTTGCAGGGAAGGAGAAAAGGGGTCCGAGGTGGCACGTCAGTTGGGGATCAGCCGGCGCACCGTCCATAAGAGGCCATTGCGCGGCATTTTCTGGTAAACAACAATTATAACAGCCAATTATCTCGTTTTTTGGTAGTTTTTGTGTTGCAATGGTCTCGTGCGGGCCATGGATGGCCCGCCAAATCACGAGCCTGAAAGGCAAGTGATTTGTGGATGTTGGCAAAACCACGCTTTTGCCAATTTTCCAAGATGCACGGTGAAGGACGCACCGTGCATCACTCTCGAAACAGGTTTGGCCGGCATTTCCCGGGCTCCAAGAACGGCGCTAAAAGGCATCACCTCGTTTTATTGGTATTTATTCCCGGGTCAGTTCGCGCCGGTCCGGCAGGTTTCGCTTCCGCCGCCACGGGCGCGCCAGGCGTCCCGTCACACGGTCATTGACAGGCCATACGGCGTAATCTACTATGGTTAATATATAATTCTTCGGATGGTACGCTAACATGGTCCTACCTGCCTCCGCAATTCATCGCCCCGACCCCGCGGACATCCTGCAAGCGGTGGCCTTGGGCATCATCGTGGTGGATACCGACGGCCTGGTGTCCTACCTGAACCGCGCGGGGGAGCGGTTGTGCGGGGTCAGCGCGCTCACCGCCCAGGGCCAGCCCTGCCGCGAGGTGCTGGGCTCCTCGGCCTGCGACATCGATTGCCCCCTGGAGCGGGCGCTCCGCACCCGGGAAGTGCAGCAGGACCGCGACGTGGTGTTCATCCGCCAGCAGGGGCGCTCGGTGGTGCCGGTGAAGATCTCGGTGACCCCCCTGGAAGGCGCCGGCGGCCGGCTCAGCGGCGGGGTGATCGCGGTGCGGACCCATCAGCTGCACCAGATGCTGGGCCGGGAAAAGGGCCGCCGCTGGAGCGACTTCGTGGGAGAGAGCCCCTCGGTGTTGCGCATCTTCGAGGTGCTGAAGGTGGTGGCTCCCTCGCCGGTCACCGTGCTCATCGAGGGCCCCACCGGCACCGGCAAGGACCTTTTAGCCGAGATCATCCACCAGAACAGCCCCCGGGCCGACAACTCCCTGGTCAAAGTCAACTGCGCGGCCCTGCCCGAAAACCTCCTGGAGTCGGAGCTGTTCGGCTATGTGCGGGGGGCTTTCACCGGAGCGGAGCGCGACAAGCCCGGCCGCTTCCAACTGGCCGATGGCGGCACCATCTTCCTGGACGAGATCAGCGAACTGCCCCTGGCCCTGCAGGCCAAGCTCCTCCGGGTGCTGGAGGACCGCGAGTTCTTTCCCCTGGGCGCCCGCAAGACCACCACGGTGGACGTGCGCATCCTGGCCGCCACCAACCGGGCCCTGCACCGGCAGGTGGAGGCCGGGCTGTTCCGGGCTGATCTCTTCTACCGCCTCAACGTGATCCGACTGGCCGTGCCGCCCCTGAAGGAGCGCCGCCAGGACCTGCCCGACCTGATCCGCCGCTTCATCCAGCGCAAGAACGTGGAACGGGGCACCTACATCTGCCGCTTCTCACCGCCGGCCCTGGAACTCTTGCTCAACTACGACTACCCCGGCAACGTGCGCGAGCTGGAGAACATCCTGGAGCACGCCTGCCTGTTGTGTCAGGGCGACGTGATCAAGGAGGACCATCTGCCCTGGAGCCTCCTGGAGGACTCCCGGCCGGCCCGCCCCGCCGCGGCGGCCCCGCCGCTGGAGGAGGAAGAACCCGAGGAGAAGCTCCTCTTGTTGGCGGCCTTGGAGAAGCACCGCTGGAAGCGGGCTGCGGCCGCCCGGGCCCTGGGCCTGGACCGCACCACCCTGTGGCGGCGCATGAAACGCTGGGGCATCACCGCTCCCTGAGCCGGCCGGGGGCCTCCCCCTCGTCTCTTTGTGGGCAAATCGCGCTAATTATTGCCTAAACCGGGCCAAGTCCCCCGAGTGAGAGCATTGCACGGGGCGTCCTGCCCCATGCAACGTCGGCTTGGCAAAAGCGCGGTTTTGCCAAGCCTCACAAATTGCAAGCTTTTTGAAGCATGCAATTTGGCGGGCCATCCTTGGCCCGCAGCGGCCATTGCCTGCCGTAATCATGTTTCACAGCCAGTTTTGATATAATATCAACATGATTTATGTGTTTCAACGTGCAGTGGCCTCTAAGTGTGGCAGCCATGTTGCACCTACTCCGACCTTATGTTGCAGAGACATGCAACGTCTAACACCTCGAAAAAATTAACTCTACCTAAAACAGTCCCACATAATGTTGCAACAACCTGCAACAAATCGTGTCGCAGCAGCCGAGTCTCCCGCCTAACACATTAGAATAACGCGCTTAATTTTTTTCTCCCCGCCTGGCACGTCCGTTGCTTATTCATAAAGCGCCATGAAAATACCGTATACAAATAGGAAAAACCGTACTATCCGCCTGAGGCAGCGGCTTTCCTTCAAGCTCACCGCCTGGGTGGCGGGAGCCCTCATCCTCTTGACTTCCCTGGCCGTGTTCACGGCCTACCACCTTTTGGAGCGGGAGGCCATCCGCAGCATGTTGCAAACCGGCTACTGGTTCTCGGACACCGTGAAGCGGGCCACCCGGTTTTCCATGCTCAAGGACCAGCGCGACAGCGTCCACGCCACCATCGAGGCCATCGGCAGCCAGGAGGGGGTGGAGGTCATCCGGGTTTTCAACAAGCAGGGCCGCATCATGTTCAGCAGCCGCAAGGCCGAAACCGGCCACCTGGTGGACCTGCAAGCCGAGGCCTGCTATGCCTGCCACTTCCGGGACCGGCCCCTGTCCAAGCTGCCCCAGGCCCAGCGGAGCCGCATCTTCTCCGCCGCGGCCCACGGCGGCTCGGCCCACCGGGTGTTGGGCGTGATCACCCCCATCTACTCCGAGCCGGCCTGCTACACCGACCCCTGCCACGCCCATCCCCCGGGCCAGACCGTGTTGGGGGTGCTGGACGTGGGGCTCTCCCTGGAAAACGCCGACCACCAGGTGGCGGCCTCCACCCGCCGGGTGGTGCTGTTCGCCGTGGTCTTGTGTCTGGTCATCGCCACGGTGTTGCTCGGCATCACCTATCTATTCCTAAACCGCCCCCTGTCCCGGCTGCTCCACGCCACCCGCCAGATTACCCAGGGCGATTACGACCACCCGGTGCAGGCCTCTTCCCATGACGAGATCGGGGAGCTGGCCGGCGCCTTCGAGGTCATGCGCCAGAGCGTGCGGGACAAGACCGAGGCCCTGGAGGAAAGCCGCCGCCGCTTCCAGACCCTGTTTGAACAGGTGCCCTGCTACATCTCGGTGCAGGACCGCGACTTCCGCCTGGTGGCGGCCAACCGTATGTTCGACCGGGACTTCGGGGCCAAGATCGGCGAGTACTGCTTCTCTCTATACAAGGGCCGCGACCAAAAGTGCGAGGGTTGCGCGGTGGAGCAGTGTTTCCAGGACGGCGGGGTGCACTGGGCCGAGGAGCGGGTCAAGGACCAGGACGGCACGGTGCGCCACTTCCTGAACCTGGCCGCCCCCATCACCGACGCCCGGGGCCAGGTGGTGCACGTGATGGAGATGGCTACCGACGTGACCCCGCTCCGGCGCCTGGAGGAGGAACTCCGGGTCTCGGAGGAGAAGTACCGCCTGTTCTTCAACAACGACCCCAACGCCATCTTCGTGTTCGCTCAGGAGGACTGGCGCATCCTGGACGCCAACCAGCGGGCGGTGAGCGATTACGGCTACTCCTATGAGGCCCTGCTCGCCCTGACCTTTCTCGAACTGGCCGACCCGGCGGACCAGGCCCGTCTGCGGGAGTTCCTGTCCGAGCGGGTGAACGTCCTGCCCCGCCTGCACATGCTGTGCGCCGACGGCCGGGTGTTCCTGGTGAACCTGCGGGCCTCATATGGCGAGCACATGGGCCGCCCGGCGGTGATCGCGGCCACGGCGGACATCTCCGAGACCCTGAAGGCCGAGGAGCAACTGGTGCAGGCGGCCAAGATGGCCACCCTGGGCGAGATGAGCGCCGGGGTGGCCCACGAG
>JAHLLK010000120.1 GCA_020444165.1 Deltaproteobacteria bacterium
TAGTATAGCTTAACATTCTCCCGGTTGCCATGTTCCATGCGGATAGGCTCATGGCCTCAATAGAGGAATCCACGCCGCATCGGCATGTAGCTGATGTCCGCGCACCAGACATGACCCGGCTCCGTGATATCCACCCCCCGCAGCAGGTAGGGGAAAATCCTGTGCTCCGGATGCGGCTTGGAGCTGCCCGGCCGCTGGTATACCGCCACCAGGCCCATCTGGCGCATCAAGCGAGCCACCCGTTTGGGGACCGGCCGGGCACCATCCATTCCGGCCGCACGGTCCACCATAGGGACGGCTCCACGTCAACAAAATGGACCGTGGAATCATCCGAGCCCATGCCGATCAACGTCTCATATGACGCTTGGTTGCGGCGGATGCTGGCCAGTGACCCCGCCTTTGTGCGCTCCGTATTGGGCAAGGCTCGCTTCGAGCTATTCAAGGACGGCAAGCTCAACATCACCGGCATGGTTTCGCACGGGAAGGTGTTGAACCTCAAGGAGCTTGCCGAGGCTTCGTAAAATCACCCAGGATCGACGATCAGCCCTCCACCTAGGAGGTGGTGGATACCCACCGGGCGAGATGAAGAATCACGCAAGATATAATCAAGTTTTCCAAGCACGGGTCAATTTGAGATCAAGCATTAAAACCGCCAAGCAACTTCGTTCTCAAACTCAACTACGCCAGATTTTGGCTCAAGCGATTTTAATGTGGCGACGGACACGTTAACGTCGCTAGTTATCCTAAGCCATTGTGCTAACTTAGGCAATAAATTATTGTGGGTAACTATATCTAGAAGGCCTAGCAATTCATACCCAGTTTGCGTATAGGGTATTGAGTAAATATAGTCAAAAGATCTTTTGGGAATATTTCTTGCTATAAGGACATTGTCGCCATATACAACACATAGAAAATCCACATCTTTATCGAGGGCATATGGCAAGGATTGCGGAAAGAGTAAATGTATGGATTGAAGCGTTAATATGTCGCTATCCGAAACACCATAATCACCATATGACATATATATATCTGAAGCGATAGAACAACCAGAGCCGCTTCTGATAGAAATCCTAGCTACCCTAGAAAATATTTCAGCTTCCTCCTTTGTGATATTTTTTAGCGCTTCCAAAGTTCTTAATGAGTAAGCTCCTGGATGCTTGATTTCGCCAGCCAAAATCCTCCCCCAAAGGTCCTGCATCTGCTCTGTACTAATATCTTGTGTTATCCCAAAAAATCTAGAAGCCCAATCCTCATCTATCGGTTCCTCAGTAACCTCATCTTCATTTTCTAATTCGTTGGCCGCAATTCCAACGATTCTTTCTAGATTTTGTTGCCTTTTTAGCTCCATGAATTGTTGGCGCATCAGGGCTCGGTTGACAAAAAGGCCATCCTCTTCCGACAAATTAGCATGTTGGGGTCCACTCTCTGCTTGGAAAGTTAGCCCTCCTCCCTGATAGATTAATTTTTTTGGAATCAGACCGGCATCACACGCGGCAGATGACATTTCACGAAGTGCAAAACTACTTGCCTTGGCCATACGACGACTTCGAATAGGATCGATAACTGTTCCACAACTGGCTGAAACCAACTGGACCAACTTATCGAGAGGTTCCCGAAACCCTAACCAATCACCGTCACCCATAATTCACCCCCCCGTAGCAAGGTCTCCAGAATAGTGATAATCATTTGATAACATACTATTGTGGGAATGTATAGGAGTCTCGGCTTGGTCAGTGACATGAATAGAAGGCGGTTCGCACGCAACACCTTCCAGAAATCTTAATCATCAGTATCACCTACATAAATATGATAGTTCTCGTCTCGCGTCGTCCGACCACATGACCACGGCCGGGGTGAGGCGCTGGGGAGAATCGCCCCATTTGGGCCGTTGTGGACGAAAAAACGGTGGGACAGTAGTGGGACGGCCGGGGCATCAGGGGTTTGGTCAGAGGCCCGGTCATGCCCCTTTTGCGTTTGACTCTTGGTTGTCTCCCCACCCTCTCCCCATGTCCGGGTTTCGCGGGCAAGGCCCCTGAAAGCCCGCTTACGGCCCTTCGGGGGTGGGACATTGCGGAGAAACGCTCCGTTTTGGCTCCTTTTGGGAAAAAAATAGTGGGACAGTAGTGGGACAACAAAAGCGAAAGGGGTTAGGCCTTGCGACCTAACCCCTTGCTGTCTTTGGTGGGCTGCCAGTGGATCGAACACTGAACCTACGGATTAAGAGTCCAGGCCGCTCCCTAGCGATTTCGCCCACTTGGCCGACCCCCGGGACCACTTTGGGCACGTCACAACCCCCGGGCCATGACCTCGTACAGGTCCGCCAGCACCACCCGGGCGTAACCCTCGGTGGTGGTGACGCTGGCGTGGCCGGCGACATCCTGGACCATGCGCACCGGCACTCCCCGGCTGATCATGTAGGTGATGGCCGTGTGGCGCAGGTCGTGCAACCGGGCCTCCTCCAGGCCGGCCGCCCGGGCGCAGCGCTTGAACCACTTGGTCAGCACGTCTATACCCACGTCCGGCCAGATGCGGCCGATGCGCCGCGGCCAGGGGCAGCACTCGCCGTCCGGGGCCGGCAGGTCCGCCAGGGCGGCCACGGCCAGGGGCAGGAGCGGCACGCCGCGCTCCTTGTCGCCCTTGCCCCGAACCAGGGCCACCGGGTGGGTCTCCCAGTTGATGTCCTCCCACCGCAGCGCGTGGGCCTCGGCCCGGCGCATCCCCGTCCAGACCAGGAAGGCCCAAAGCCGCCGCAAATCCGGTGGCGAGGCCCGGAGCAGCGCCTCCACCTGCTCCACCGTGAGGTGTCGCGGCAGAGCCCGGGGCGCCTTGACCTGGTGGACCCGGGGCGCACGCTCGATCATCTCGTGGTCCGCCGCCCAGTTGAGGGCCGCCCGGATGTGACGCAGGTCGCAGTTGACCCCGGCCGGGCTGACCCCATCGGCCAGGCGGGAGCCGGCCCAGGCGGAGAGCTTGCGGGTGGTGAGGCCGCGGAGCAGGCAGCCGTCGCCGAAGGTCCGGGCCAGCATGCGGAGCGCCACATCGTAGCGCGCCAGGGTTTTGGGCGCGAGGTGCGGGGCCCGGGCATCCAAGAATTCAGCGCGGAGGCGGCCCAGGGTGACAGGGCTGGGGTCCAGGACGCCCAGATTGCCCATCACTCGCTGGTGTTCCACCTCGGCCCACAGCTTTTCAGCCTGGGCCTTGGTGCGCACCCCCGCCCCTAGTGAGCGCTTGACGCGCCTCCCCCCCACCGTCCAGCGGCCATACCATTGCTTGCCGACCTTGTATACCCCCATGGACATCAACCTAACACACTCCTGGCCAGGGCGGCGGCATGATCATGGATGGTGCCGCCGCCCAACTGCCGCATCCGCCAAGCGTCAATGGACTCCCGGTCAAAGACCCAGGTGCCCTCCCCCTTGCCGCGCCGGTCGCCGTCGTCCTGGCCGCCCACGATCTCCCGGCCCTGGGCCAAGTCCATGAGGCGGGACTTGCTGAGGCCAGAATAGCGCACGGCGTCAGCCAACCGCAGCCATCGGGGCTGGATCGGCGCGACGGCGGCGGTTATTTCGGCGCGGCGGGTCATCAGATATCCGTGGCCCGGAACATGCACCGCCCACAATCCGGATAGATGCGGGCGGTGACCATGCCCCGGTCCACCAACGGGGCGACGGTCCGCACGGCCCATTGGATGGCCGCCAACTCCGACCGGCCGCAGGCCAGGCCCAAAGCCTGGGCGGACATCCACCTACGCAAGCGCCGCAGGGCGCCCCAGAGGACGCGGGCTTCGGGGCTCATGGCTGGGGCCCCAGGAACCGGAACGTGATCACCCGCACCTCGGGGTTGTCCTTACGCCGGCGGCCGGGCTTGTCTTTGACGACGCTGTCCCAGAGGTCGGCATAGGCCGCGCGCCGCGTCGGCCACGCCACGCCGTTCCGCCAGGAGTACCCCGGCTCGGGGTCAAACAGGGATTGATAGATACCCTCCGCCTCGCAATCCGCCTCGCTTATGTCCCCCAGCCGCTCCACTCGGACCGGAACGGTGATCTCGCAAATGGTCCGGACGCAGGGCGTCGGACAAAAGATAGCGGGCAGGTTGGGGTGCTTCCAAAACCAGGGCCAGGGTTTGCCGCCCACCAAGACCAGACTATCGTCATAGCGGTAGTGGGCATAGCCGTCCAACCCCCGGCGCAGCATCTCCCCGACGAGTAGGCGGTCTCCAACCGAGATGATCTTTTCCCAGTCCTTGCCCACCCGGCGGGTCTGGGTCTTCAGCCCCCGGCGGACCATGGCCGCGTTGCCGGCGGTCATGGAGATGCGGTGGGTTTTCATCGCCCTGGGGCTGGGGTGGGTCTGGGGGCTGGAACGCAAATCGCCCATCGTGGATCTCTCCTCGATAGGCGATGGGCGTGTGTTGTGGCTGATTGAGAGCCTAACGCGGGGCGGGGCGAGGTGTCAAGAAAAAATCACTCAAACACCCGGCCGCAGCCGGAGTAATCCCGGAGCGGCCACACCGAGACCGCGGTCGGCGCGGACTTGAGGGCGTAGGCGTGGCCGCCCTCACACAGCACGCATATCTGGATGTGGCGGGCCCGGTCGAGGCCGTAGGTCTGGGCGTACTCCACCCGATCGCAAGGGTAGCCGTAGACCTGGACGGCCCCGGCCAGTTCCGGGAACAGCGAGGGCTGCACCGTCTCCACCGGGCCGGCGGCCAGGGCCAGGCCCAGCGCAAGCAAGGCTATGGTTTTCATGGTTCCCCCCCACACCCCAAGCCGCGCGCCGATCAGTAACCCGCCAGCCGCTTCAGCCGGTCGGGGGTGATGGGCGATGTTTCGAACTCATCCTCGGCCCCCTCGCGCACCACGCCGGTGCGGGTCAGCACCTCGAAACGCCAGCGCATGCGGTCGCCCCGGGGGAGGCGCACGGTGCCGGCCTGGTTGCCGCAGAGCCGGAACCAGGTCATAAAGTTGTAGTAGTAGCCTTCGCCGCCAAAGACTCGCGCCAGCCAGGATAGTTCCTCCCGGCTCAACTCCCAGCCCAAGGAAGCGTTGATGTTCCGGCGGCGCGCCTCGTCGGTGTCGTCGGAGTCGCGCTCGGCCTCGGGCATCTCCTTGCGCGGGAAATAGCCCCAGCCCTCCGCCGCCATGGTGTCCAGACGGCCGGCCCCGGAGCCGTATTCCCAGTGGCGGCCAGCGGCCACCACCTCTTTGACCAAGTGCTTGCAGAGCCGCATGGGCTCCAGACGGCGGTAGACGTGGCGCACCTCCCGCCAGTCGGGGCAGGTGCAAGTCATTGCTCGCAAATCTTTTATATATTCCTTCGGCGGGCTTGGGGGCTCCGGTGCCCGAGGCGAAGGGGCGGGGGCGGCCTGCGGCGGCGTCGCGGCCTTGGGGTGCAGTGGGTAAAATTGCCAGAGAATCAGCAGGGCTAACGGCCCAAGAATCCCTCCACCCACAAACCACCCGATTGGGCTCTCACCCCGTTTGTCGGCCATCAGGGCCGAAGCGAAGGCGCAAGCAAACCAAATCAGGAAAATCCAACCCCACGGCATCACTCCCCCCATGCGGCGTCCCAGACCAGGCGGAGCTGTCCCGAGCCGGCTCCACTCCCGGTGTTACGTCCGCGTCTTTTGCCCCTGGCTGGCTCGCCTCCTCCGCTCCCTGCGGAGGCGCCCCCACTTATTCCGTCAGGCCTGGGCAGGCCCAGAGTCATTTGCTCTCCGCGGCCTTCTTCCCCGCCAGTCCAGGGCTCAATTGTTTGGTCGTCTGCACCGCAGTGTAAAACGCCCGGGTGTTCTCGCGCAACGCCTTTCCGTACATTTCCGCCGGGCCCTCGGCCCGGAACACCACCAGGGCCTGTTCCAGGAGGTCGGCGTCCTCCTCCGTGAGCGGCCGGGGATCTCCCCGGGGCAGGCGGATCAGGGCGGTTCCCGGGCCGTGGGCCGTGCCGGTGGCAGGCGGCGGTGCTTGGCCGGTGAGGAGCCACTCTATACCAATTGAACATATTTGGGCGATTGGGGGCAGTGCGCCCACCGGAATATCATTACCTCCGGTCTCCCAGCGTCCGTATGCGGCTTGGCTAACTCCTAGCCGCGCCGCCATTTCAACCTGTGTCAGACCTGCCCGTTCCCGGCTCGATTTTAAGCGCGCCAAGACCTGTTCTAGATTGTCTAGTGGTATCCGCTTCTTATCCACAAAAACAACTTTTCGCTGTTTTAGGCTTGACCTATATTACGTTTCGCTATAATCATCTTAACCAGGACGCGACACCAACCCAAACCAAGGAGCACGAGATGCCCACCGAACACGCGTATCCCAGGCTCCCAGCCCTAGAGAAGGCAACGGCCCAAATGCAGGAAGTCCTGCGTGAAGCCATGCTGACCCAGGGCCTTCTGCCGGTGTCCTGCACCCCCAAGGGCCTGCAATGCGCGGACATGCTCTTCTTCCTGCGCAAGCTGAACGCCAGCGAGGGGTTGCAGCGGGACGCGGTCTTGGCCTTTTTCACCGGCCAGTCTTCCGCCGACCTGAAGACCCCCAGCGGCATGCGCTCCCTGATCATCGGCGACGAAGACTGACCGCCTAACCCCCAACCAGGAGTAGACCCCATGCCTCGCAACGATCTTAACCCCCAAGGGCCCCTGCGCGCAATCCTGGCGGACAGCCCGGCCACCCCGACCCAGCGCATCCAGGCCGTGACCCTGCTGCTTTTCGGCTGGTCACAGGCGCGCCTGGCCGGGCATTTAGGCATCACCCCGGGCCGGCTGTCCATGGCGATCCATTCCCGGGACAACGAGGGGCGCAACACCCGCGCCCGGGTGGCCGCGGCCCTGGGCCTGGCCGTGGGCGACCTCTGGCCCGAGCGGGCCGGGGAAGCGCAAGACGAGGCTGCGTAAGGTTCCATGTTTCTACCTTACCGCGCCCTGCCCCTGGCGCGAAAGCGTAAGTAGCGAGGGTGTTTACGATGAGACTCGATTGGCAATTCCGGCGCTTGGTGCACGATGTGGTCATGGACGACCGCAATCTGAGGGGCGTGGCCGCCCTGGCGGATATGCCCTATTCCACCCTGGCCGAGCAGATCAACCCGAACTCCCGCCCCCTGAAAAAACTGGACGCGGGGCTCCTGCCCGCCTTGGTCACCGGGGTTTCCGGTGGCAAGCGCCTGGTGCGCTACCTGGCCGAACAGGCCGGCATGGTCTGTGTGGATCTCCCGGACGTGGAGAGCGGCGGGGCCCCCGCCCGCAAACTGGCCGAGAGCGTCCGGGAGTTCGGCGACCTGCTGGCCAGCCACGGCCAGGCCATGGAGGACGGAGAGATCACCCCCGCCGAGCGCAAGCGGCTTCGGCGGGAGGGCCTGGAGGCCGTGGCCGCCATCCACGGCTACCTCCTGGCCCTGGACGCGGAGGAGTAGCGGCTTTCTTCCCGCTGGCGGCGGGCTGGTCCTTTTGGGGCGCACCCCTCCTGTGCCCCGGATCGGCCCGCCGCCAGCGGAGAGGCGGCCACACCGGCCGAACGACAACCACTAGACGGGCGATGGGCGTGTGTTGTGGCGACCAGCCCAGCCCGGCCCCGGGGCGGCGGACCCGCCCCGGGGAGGAAGGACCCCCCGATGAGCAAACGACGCAGCAAGACAGCCCAGCGGCCCCCCCGTCCGGAGGGCGTGTTGGAGCGGCTGTTGGCCCTGAATCCCGAGCGTCCGGATTTCGCGGACCGGATGGCCGCCCTGGAGGCTGAACTGACCCAGGCCCGGGCCGCCCGCCAGGCCCGCAAACTGGCCGCCTGCCCCAGCACGGTGGAGGCCCTGGATCCCACCACCTGGCGGGCGGCCTGACGTGGAGCCCGCGCCCCTGCCGGTGTTGCCCTGGCGCTGCCCCCACAAGGAGGGGCTGCGCTTCCTGCGGGAGACGAGCTGTCGGGAGCGGCGGATCAAGGCCGCGCGGGAGCGGGAGCGGGTTGGCGAAGAGTTTTTGTTGGACGATCTGAGTGAGAGGTGCCTGACCTGCCAGGGCCCGGTGAGCGTGCCGGGCGCGGCCAAGGAGGCGGAGATGTGCATCGCGTGTCAAGGCCCGGCGGAGGCACCCAAGCTGGATTGGGAGACAGAGATGAGCAAGGAAATTCCGGCCTGCCCGGACTGCGGCAAGCCACAGAAGACGACCAAAACCGGACGGGGCATGGGCTACTGCCCCGAACACTGGCGGGCGCGGATGCGGGCCAAGTACGAGCCCGAGGAGTCCCCCGCCAAAACCCCGGAGCCGCCGAGTGCGGAGGCGCCAGACGCGGCCCCCGGGGCGGCGGCGCCCGAGCCCCTGGACGACCGGGCCGCGGCGGCGGTTTTCGCCCTGGCGGAGGAGGTGGTGGGCGAGATCGTGGGCGAGCCGGAAGCCGACCCCGCCCCCGCGCCGCCGGCCTGCCCCGAGTGCGGACGGCCGCAGCGCCTGGACAAGTTGGGCCGGCCCCTGGGCCGCTGCCCGGACTGCTACGCCGCGCACCGCGCGGCCGGGAGCTGGCACGCGAAGAGCAAGGCCGGCGGGCAAGCGGACGCGGCCCTGCAGGCGGCGGTGATTATCGGCCACCAGGCGGAGGAATGCTACGCCCGGGCGGAGCTTTACGTGGCCGAGGGCGAGACCATGCGGGCGGAGGTGGAGCTGGAGGTCTGCCGGCGTTTCCTGGTCGAGCTTGCGGCCTGGGGCTATCTGCCCGGCTGGAACGCATAGGAGGCGGCATGAGCCGGTATGAAGACGGACGACTGATCGTGCCCACGCCCTACGGGGTGGGGATCGGGCTGGGGCTGATCACCTCCTGCCGCCAGGAGGCCCCCGGGCCGGTCTGCCTGGAGATCGCGGTGCACCAGGAGCCTCCGCCCACCGGAACCCATTTCGGCCGCGGTCTGGACCGCCTGGTAGCCCTGGCCCAACACCAGGGCATGCACCTGGCCGACCTGGCCCCCTGGTCCCTGCTGATTCAGCCGGGGCTGGTGGCCGTGGCCCGGCTGATCGCTTGCCAGAAGTGTGGCGATAAGACCTCCGTGTGGTGGCGTTGGTGGTTTGACGAGGCCCGGCTGGCCGGGAAGGAGGCGGCGTGATGGGCTTGCCCGCCGACCTGAAAGAACGGGCGTACTACGGTTGCCTCCTGACCGACGTGCAGGCGATGGCCCTTGCGGACCTCTGGGAGGCGGCCAAAGTGGCTTACGATACCAGTCAAGAGGCCAAATGGTGCAGGTGCAGCCCCCCTTTCGATGACGCCCTGACCGGCCTGGCTTGCGCCCTGGGAAACCTGGACGCGATCCGATGGTGATCATCGCGCACGTGGTCTTTGGCTTGGCCGCCGTGGTGGCCGTGGTGGGGTGGGTAATCGTCATCAAGGAGGCGTTCGGTGAACTGGATTGACGCAATCGTTAAGCACCATAACTCACTGCCTACCCGCGCGGACCGCGCCGCCGGAAAATGCAAGCTGTGAGCGCGCGCAAGCTCTGGTACCTGGCCGCACCCTACACCCACAAATCCCGCCGCGAGCGGGCCTGGCGGGCGCGCCAGATCGACCAGGCGGCCTACCAGATCATGGCCCAGGGCCTCCTGGTGCACTCGCCCATCAGCGGCGGGCACGCCATTGAGTGGGGGTGCGCGCCGCTGCCCCATGGGCGGTGGATGGATTTGGACCGGGCCGTCTTGTGGGCCCTGCACGAGACCCGCCGCCTGGCCGGCGTGATCCTCTACAGGCTGCCGGGGTGGGAGGGCAGCGCGGGCGTGCGCGAGGAGCTGGTGCTCACGGGTGAGGAGTGGGGTTATGTGCCGCTGGCCCTGGATTACGGCGAGGACGTGGCGGAGTGGGTGGCCCGGATGCGGGCCGAAAGGCGAATTTAAAGCCGGGGGCATAGGGCCGCGCGGAGAGGGGCATCGCTTGCTTGCTCGCCCCTCCCCGCACCCGGCATCCGATTTTGGCGATTGCGGCGCGGGAGTGAGTTGAGCCAGGCGCCCGGTTCGAATCCGGCCAATCGCCAACCGACCAAAGGAGGGAGCATGAGCCAGGGACCGGAAGATAGGGGCTCGCGCGGTCTAGTTATGGTGAGGGTCGGGATGCGCTTACACGAGTTGACCCTGGCCGAATGCGACCTGGAAAAAGCTCGGGAACGGTGCCGGAGATTGCTTTTCAAACACGGCGTTGGCTCCCGGGCGGCCGCAGTCCTGTTTGCCATCGCGCGCAAGGAAAGGGCCGTGTCCCTGGCGCGCGAGGCGCTGAGGAAAGCCGAGAAAGAATTGCGAGACTCCGGCTGGAAACCGGTCATCGAAACGGACTGAGGAAGCATGGAGATCCGAGCAAATGCATAGCCGGTGCAAAAATGGCACGGGGGCAGCCTAGATGGGCCTGGTCGTTGATCTCTTCGCAGGCGGCGGCGGGGCCAGCCTGGGCCTCAAGTGGGCCCTGGGGCGGGACCCGGACATCGCCATCAACCACGACCCGGACGCGGTGGCCATGCACCGGGCCAACCACCCGGGCACCCGGCACTTCTGCCAGGACGTCTGGCGCGTCCCGCCCGCCCGGGCCACTCAAAACCGGCCGGTGGACCTGCTTTGGGCCAGTCCGGATTGCACCCATTTCAGCAAGGCCAAAGGCGGCCGGCCCCGCAAACAGAACATCCGGGATTTGGCCTGGGTGGTGGTGGAGTGGGCTAAGACCGTCCGGCCGGCGGTGATCATCCTGGAGAACGTAGAGGAGTTCCGCACCTGGGGGCCGCTGGACGACGCCGGCCGGCCGGTGCGCGAGCTGGCCGGCAGCACCTTCGAGGCCTGGGTGGGCAAGCTACGGCGGGAGGGGTACAAGGTCGAATGGCGCTGCCTACGGGCCTGCGACTACGGCGCGCCCACCATCCGCAAGCGCCTGTTCCTGGTGGCCCGGTGCGATGGGCAGGCTATCATCTGGCCCGAGCCCACCCACGGCCCCGGCCGGGACCTGCCTTGGCGCACGGCGTCCGAGTGCATTGACTGGTCGCTACCCTGCCCGTCGATTTTTGAGCGAGCGCGCCCCCTGGCCGAGAACACCATGAAGCGCATCGCGGCAGGCATTAAGAGGTTTGTCCTGGAGGCGGCCGAGCCGTTCATCGTCACCTACTACGGCACCAAGGGGGAGGACTTCCGGGGCCAGGGACCTGCCGAGCCCCTGAAGACACAGACCGCGGAGAACCGGCACGCCCTGGTCATGCCGTTTGTCGTTCCCGCGACACACCACGGTGACGTCCGCTCTCATGGTCCTGAGGAGCCTCTCCGCACCGTGACGGCGGCTCATCGGGGAGAGCGCGCCCTAGTCTCCGCCTTCCTGGCCGGGGCCGGCGGGCCTTCCTACGGCGGCAAACCCGCGTCCCTGGGCCGTCCCTGCGGCACTCTGCTGGCTGAGAACCATCAAGCTTTGGTGACCGCCTTCCTGGCCAAGCACTACTCCGGGGTGGTGGGCAGCGCGCCCCAGGCCCCGCTCGGCACCGTAACCAGCATCGACCACCACAGTGTGGTTTCGGCCCACTTGGAGCACATGCGGGGGCGCTCGGGCGGTGCCCCGCTGTCCGGGCCCTCCTCAACCGTGACCGCCCGCGCCCACGAAGCCGTGGTCACCTCCCACCTGCTCAAACTTTACGGTACCTGCCAGGACGGCCAGGACCTGCGGGCCCCGGCTCCCACCGTCACCGCTGGCGGGCTTCACGCGGCCGAGGTCCGGGCCTTGTTGATCAAATACTACGGGCAGGGGATCGGACAGTCCCTTTCAGACCCGGCCGCCACTGTTACGGCCAAGCATCGCCTGGGCCTGGTGACCGTCCTGGTGGGCGGCGAGCCGTTCGTGATCGCCGACATCGGGCTCCGGATGCTGCAACCCCGGGAGCTATTCCGCGCGCAGGGCTTCCCGGA
>JAHLLK010000121.1 GCA_020444165.1 Deltaproteobacteria bacterium
TTCCGGGGCTGCGCCCCGGCGGGCCATCCCTGGCCCGCGATGGCAGAGGCTCGCCTGGCCGTCCTTGGCCTGGCTCGCAGAGGCCGGCCAAAAGCGTGGTTTTGCCCGGCCTTCCGGGGCTGCGCCCCGGCGGGCCATCCCTGGCCCGCGATGGCAGAGGCTCGCCTGGCCGTCCTTGGCCTGGCTCGCAGAGGCCGGCCCGCGTTCATGAAAACCAAGTGAGGCCGGTTCGGTGCCCGCACACCACGCCCCGCCCGGCCTTCCGGACGTAACCCCCCTGCGGTTCGTGGGGCTGTCCCAACAAGCCGCAGGCTTGTTGGGGCAGCCCCACGGCCCGCGGCCAACCAACCCATTAAAGTTTTTTTGGGGGATGGGGGGTGTGGGGGGAAGGACCTTTTTTTTCAAAAAAAGGTCCTTCCCCCCACCTCTTCCTAACTCTCCGCCGCCTCGGTCGCCAGGGCGTGGCGCACGGCGGCGCGGGCTTCGTAGAGCTGGTGGTAGGCGGCGGGGAAGAGGGAGCTGGCTTCGGTATGGGGCAGGAACTGGGCGCCGATGTAGGCGTCCATGTAGCCTGGGGCCACGGAGAGTTCGAAGTTGGTCATTTTGTCGACGATGTCGCCGACTTCGTTGCGGAGTGGGTTACTCATGGCGACCAGGCGGCAGCCCAGGAGGGAGCCGTTGCCCACGAAGGTAAACTTGTCTGGTGGGAGTTCGGGCAGGAGGCCGATGATGATGGCCCGCTCGATGTTGATGCTTTGGCCGAAGCCGCCGGCCAGGATCACCCGGTCCAGGTCGTGGACGGACAGGCCCACGCTGCCCAGGAGAGTCATGTAGGCGGCGTACATGGCCGCCTTGGCCCGCAGGAGGTTGTCGATATCCGCTTCGGTCAGGGTGATGTCGCGGTCTATCTGGGTGTCCGCGGCCCAGGCCAGCACATATTCGGGCCCGTCTTCGCCGGGGCGCACGCGTTCGCTCTTGTGGTCCAGGTCGAAGTGTCCCCGCTCGTCGATGATCCCGGCCAACAGGAGCGCGGCCACGGTGGCGATGAGCCCGGAGCCGCAGATGCCTTTGGGTTTGTCGCGGCCCACGGTGACGATGGCCGGCTCGGCGGTGATGGGGTTCACGGAGAAGTTCTCGATGGCGCCTTTGGCGGCCCGCATGCCGAACTTGATGCCGCCGCCTTCGAAGGCTGGGCCGGCGCTGGCGGCGGCGCAGACCATCCAGTCCTTGTTGCCCACCACCACCTCGCCGTTGGTGCCGAGGTCGATGTAGAGGGTCAGGTCCTCGTCGGTGTGCACGCCGGACCCCATGAGACCGGAGATCACGTCACCGCCCACGTAGGAGGCCACGGCGGGGAACAGGAGGAGGGGGGCGTGGTCGGCCAGGGCCAGGCCGAAGTTGGAGGCCTTCACCGGGGGATAGTAGGCCGCGGCCGGCACGTAGGGCTCCAGCCGGATGTACTTGGGCTCCACCCCCAGGAAGAGCTGCACCATGGTGGTGTTGCCGGCCATGGTGGCCAGGCCGATGTCGGTGGTGTCCACGCCGACCCGGCGGGCCACGGCTTTGATTACCTCATTGATGGAGCGGGAGGCGGCTTCCTGCAAACGCTTCAACCCGCCGGGCTTGCCGGCGTAGATGATGCGGCTGATCACATCCTCGCCGTAGCCGATCTGGGAGTTGAAGTCGCCTTCGGTGCCCAGCACTTCGCCGGTCAAGAGGTCGATGATCTGGGCCCACACCGTGGTGGTGCCCAGGTCGATGGCCACGGCCAGGTTGCGCGCGGTGGTGTCGCCGGCTTCCACCCGGATGACGTGGTTGCGGCCGGTTTCCCGATCCACGGGGCGCATGATGGTAGTGGTGACGGTCCAGTCACCGTTCCGCCAGGCCTCGGGCAGGTCCCGGATGGCTTCAAACTCGAAGACGAAGCTGCGCTCGCCCTCCTTCTTGAGAGCCTTCAGGAGGCGGCCCACGTCGTTCTGGTTGTCCTCCAGGGTGGGAGGCGGCGCGGCAACCTTGACCTTGGCCAGGGCGGGATCAAAACGGCCCTGGGCCTTCAGGTCCTCGGCCCCGATGAGGGTGGCCATCTGGGTAGTGCCCGAGGAAAGGGCCCTGAGCGCCACCTTGTCCAGGGAGGACTCCACCGGCACCCGGACCACCACGTCTTCCACCAGCCGGGCCTGACAGGCCAGCCGGGTGCCCTGCGCCACGTCGGCGGGATTGAGTTTTTCGGTGACGCCGCCTTCCACCCGGCCTTCTTCCACCACGACCCGGCACTTGCCGCAAACGCCGTGGCCGCCGCAGGAGGCATTGATGTGCACGCCAGCTTCCAGGGCCACATCCAGGAGGGCCTGGCCCTCGGTGGCCTGGACCTCCAAGCCCAACGGTTCAAAACGTACTTTCACTTCTGGTCCTCACTACGGTCGCGCCGGGCGGGTGGGCAGCGCCCGCTTTTGAGGCCCGCTTTCCGGCTCCGGCCGGGCGGGCTGGGCGGCTCGGCCCGGGTCCCGGGCCGGCCACGGAAAGGCCTGGGTGGCTTTCCGCCAACATTCTATCGCGGTTATGGCACTTAGCACAGGCCGGGGAGGCTGTCAACCAGCCGCCGCCGGGCCCGTCCGCCCGGCCGGCCCGGGTTCCTCGGCCTGGCTTGTTGACATTTTGATGGCCGGGATGGACAAATACGGACCCTTATGGTCCAATAATATTTTGGCCGAGGTAAAAACCCACCAGTTGGCGGTAAGAAAATGGTCCCATCCACAGTCAAAAGGGTCGTGATAGCCTGCTTCTTGCTTTGTTGGGCCTGCGTGCCCGCCGGGGCCGCCCCCTTGCAGAAAGAAGTCATCAAAAAAGTTTCGGAAAACGGCACGGTGGTCATTTTGATGAGCGGCGCCGAGTACAAGGTGTTGGAGTACACCGATCAGGATGTCGCCTACAATTGGCTGCCCGGCCAGGAGGTAAAGCTCCGGGACAGCGGCCGGGAGATGTACAACGTCAACTCTGGGGAACGGGTGGGGGTCAAGCAGACCAAAGCCCCGGAGGCCCCATCCACGGCCGACGCTGCCGCGGCCTCCGGCGCCGCCCCGCCGCGGGAGGGCAGCAGCAGTGCGGGCAGCTTCAGTTACTCCAACAAGTCCGGCGAGCCTTCGGTGGAGGCCCGCCTGCGCACCTTGGAGCGTAAGCTCGAAGACGTCAACGTGAAGCTCAAGGTCATGGAGCTGAAAATGATGCGCCTGGAGCGCATGGCCGGAGTTTCGCCGTAGGGGGCGCGACGCCCCTCCTCGCGCCAGCGGCGCTGGCCCAACCGCCGGCCGGAAGGTGATCCCTTCCGGCCCCTCCGGGGCTGCCGGCCCGCGCGGCGGCCCCGGCCCGGCCCGGGGGAGAGCCCGGGGGCAAACCTCCGGCTGCAGGCAAAGGTTCATGTTGCAAGTCACCAGCGACGGCCCGTCCCACAACCTGACCGCCCAATGCCTTTGGGCCGGGCCGGACCTTCTGGTCCTGGTCACGGCCGGCGACGCCCCCCACCTGGGGGCCGTGGCCGCGGCCACGCCCCGGCCCAGCCTGGCCGATCCCGCCCGCACCAGCGCCACCGCCTCGGTGCTGACTTACCTGGGCCACAAGGAGGACGCCCTGGCCAAGGAGCTGGCCGAGCACCTGGCCGCCCGCCTGGGGGTCAAGGTAGTGGTGGCGGCGGGGGCCCACTGGGACGGCCTGGACCAGGCCGGCATCGCCCAGGTGGGGCAAAACTCCCGCCGCCTGGGTCAGCTCATCCTGGAACACTGCGGGGCCCAGAACTCGGAAGAAAGCGCGTGAAGTGAAATACCTGGCCGGCCGTAAATCCTGCCCCGCCCTGGCGCGCAACCCCGGCGACGGCCCGTCGGATGTGCCCCCGGCCTTGATCATCAACGAGGCCCAACTGCTCCTGGCCGAGAAGCGCACCATCCTGGCCACCCTGCGCACCGGCATCGTGGTCATGACCCTGCCCCTGGCCCTGGTCAGCTTCCTCATCGCCGCCTCCACCCACTACGAGTTGGAGAAAGTGCTGCAATACCTGGTGCCGCTGTTGGCGGTCTGCGGGCTCTTGATGATCCTGGGGGCTTTTCTGGTGATCCGCTCCTTCCTCAAGTTCCTCAGGACCGACCGGATCCTCCAGCAACTGAAAAGGGATCACGGCTTCCTCACCTCGGTCATGGACTGAGGCCCGTCTCCGGGCCGGGACCGCCTCCCGCTGCCACCAGGGCCGGAGGTTTTCCACCGCCTGCCAGCACTTCCTCCAAGTCACCAAATGAGAGCAATGCCCGGGGCGTCCTGCACCGTGCATCTTGGAGTTTTGGCAAAAGCGTGGTTTTGCCAAAACTCACAAATCACTCGCCTTTTGAGGCCGATGCACGGCATTTGCGAAAGTATCGATGTATAGACAGCCAGTTACGCAACATTTTGTCGGTTCGTTGTGTGCACCGGCCTCCACATAAAACAGCGGCCCCTCGCAGGAGGGTCCGCTGTTTTTGCATACCTGGCCGGCCGGGATCAGAACTGGATCAGCGCGCTGCCCCAGGTGAGCCCGCCGCCGAACACGGTGAAGCACACCAGGTCGCCCGGCTTGATCCGGCCGGTGGCCACGGCCTCGGCCAGGGCGATGGCGCTGGAAGCCGAGGAAACGTTGCCGTAGCGCTCGATGGTCAGCATGAAGCGGTCGATGTCCACGTCCAAGCGCTTGGCCACCTGCTGCAGCATGCGGGCGTTGGCCTGGTGGGGGATGAACAGGTCCACGTCCTTCTTCGAAAGGTTGTGGCGGGCCAGGATCACCTCCACGCTGTGCACGAAATATTTCACCGCCACCCGCACGCTCTGGCTGGCGTTGATCATCTTCAGGGTGTGCAGGTGGCTGTCCACGGTCTCGTGGGTGATGGGCGTGGTGGCCGACCCGGCCCCAGGCACCAGGAGGTCCTGGCCGTTGACCCCGTCGGTGCCGATGTAGGTGTCGAGCAGGGCGGGCCGCCCCTCACCCCGGGTCAGCACCACCGCGCCGGCCCCGTCGCCCCACAACACGCAGTTGGCCCGGTCGGTCCAATCCTGCACCCGGCTCATCACCTCGCTGGCCGTCACCAGAACGGTGTTGGCCGCGCCGCTCTGCAGATAGCGGCTGGCCACGTCCAGCACGAAGATGAAGCCCGAGCAGGCCGCGGACACGTCAAAGGACACGGCCTGGGGCGCGTCCAATTTGCCCTGGAGCACGTTGGCCCCGCAGGGGCAGCACATGTCCGGGGTGATGGTGGCCATGACGATCAGGTCCAGGTCCCGGTCGCTGAGACCGGCGTTGGCCAGGGCCTGGCGGGCGGCGGGCAGGGCCAGGTCGCTGGCCGCCTGGTCCGGGCGGGAAATACGGCGCTCCCGGATACCGGTGCGCTTGTATATCCACTCATCTGAAGTGTCCAGGGTTTTTTCGAGATCGAGGTTGTGAAGGATCTTGTCCGGCACGTAGTAACCCGTACCCGCCACGCGGATGGGAACCATAGGGGCTTCTCCAGATGATCAAACGTGCGACCGCGGCGCCGGAGCGTCGCGGTCGCACGGCCTTTGGCTAGTTGTCTTTCACCGCGGCTTGGGCCGCGGCCAGTCGAGCTATGGGTACTCGGAAGGGCGAGCAACTCACGTAATTGAGGCCCACCTGATGGCAGAAGTGCACCGAGGCCGGATCACCGCCGTGCTCGCCGCAAATGCCAACTTTCAGGTCGGCGCGGGCGGACCGCCCCTTTTTGACGCCCATCTCCACCAGTTGGCCCACTCCTCTAACGTCCAGTGATACGAAGGGGTCCGATGGAAGAATACCCCTTTCCACGTAAGAGGACAACATGGGGCCGGTGTCATCGCGGGAAAGCCCGAATGTGGTCTGGGTGAGGTCGTTGGTGCCGAAGGAGAAGAACTGGGCCTCGACCGCGATCTCGTCGGCGGTCAGGGCGGCCCGGGGCAGTTCGATCATGGTGCCCACGGAGAAGGGAACTTCGATGCCTTCCTTGTCCAGCACGGCCTTGGCCACCTTGAGGACCACATCCTTTTGCAGCTTCAGCTCATTCACGTGGGCCACCAGGGGGATCATGATTTCGGGATGGACCTTGACCCCTTCCTTGGCCACCTGGCAGGCGGCCTGGAAGATGGCCCGGGCTTGCATCTCGGTGATCTCCGGGAAAGCGATGCCCAGGCGGCAACCCCGGGTGCCCAGCATGGGGTTCATCTCGGCCAGGGACTCCACCTTGGCCTTGACCTTGTCCACGCCCACGCCCATATCCTTGGCCAGGTCCTTGATGTCGTTCTCATCGTCCACGTGGGGCAGGAACTCGTGCAGCGGCGGGTCCAGGGTGCGGATGGTCACCGGCAGCCCGTCCATGGCCCGGAAGATGCCGGCGAAGTCTTCCTGCTGCATGGGCAGGAGCTTGGCCAGGGCGCGCTCGCGGGCCTTTTTGCTGTCGGCCAGGATCATCTCCCTGACCGCCTTGATGCGCTCGCCCTCGAAGAACATGTGCTCGGTGCGGCACAGACCGATGCCCTCGGCCCCGAAGTGGCGGGCCACCGCCGCGTCATGCGGGGTGTCGGCGTTGGTGCGCACGCCCAAGCGCCGGAGTTCGTCGGCCCAGGCCATGAACTTGCCGAAGTCGCCGGTGAGCTGGGGCTTCACCTTGGGCACCTGACCCAGGTACACCTCACCCTTGGAGCCGTCCAGGCTGATCCACTCGCCGCGGCGCACCGTCACGCCACCCGCGGTGAGGGTCTCCTCGTTGTAGTCCACCTTCATCTCGGAGCAGCCGGCCACGCAGGGTTTGCCCATGCCGCGGGCCACCACCGCCGCGTGGCTGGTCATGCCGCCCCGGCTGGTGAGGATGCCCTCGGCCGCGTTCATGCCCCGGATGTCGTCCGGGCTGGTCTCCACCCGCACCAGGATCACCTGGCGGCCCTCCTTGGCCCACTGTTCGGCCTCGCTGGCCGAGAACACCACTTTGCCCACCGCGGCGCCGGGGCTGGCCGGCAGACCGGCGGCGATGTGCTTTTTCTCGGCCTTGGGGTCCAGCATGGGGTGCAGGAGATGGTCCACCTGCTCGGGCTCCACCCGCATGATGGCGGTGGTCTTGTCGATGAGGCCCTCGTCCACCATATCCACCGCGATCTTCACCGCGGCCGCGGGGGTGCGCTTGCCGGTGCGGGTTTGCAGCATCCAGAGCTTGCCCTGCTGGATGGTGAACTCGATGTCCTGCATCTCCTTGTAATGGGTCTCCAGCTTGTGGCGGATGTCCACCAGTTGCTGGTAGGCCGCGGGCATCTCCTCTTCCAGGGTCTTCATTTTCGGCGGCACGCCCTTGATCCGGTTGATGGGCTGTGGGGTGCGGATGCCGGCCACCACGTCCTCGCCCTGGGCGTTGGTGAGATACTCGCCGTAGAAGTAATTCTCCCCGCTGGAGGGGTCCCGGGTGAAGGCCACGCCGGTGGCCGAGTCATCGCCCATGTTGCCGAACACCATGGACTGCACGTTCACCGCGGTGCCCCAGTCCTCGGGGATGTTGTGGATCTGGCGGTAGGACACGGCGCGGGGGATGTTCCAGGAGCCGAACACCGCGCCGATGCAGCCCCAGAGCTGGTCCAGGGGATTCTCCGGGAAGCTGGTGCCCAGCCGCCGGCGCACCAGGGCCTTGAACTCGAGCACCAGCTCCTTCAGGTCCTGGGTCGCCAGCTCAGTGTCCTGCTCCACCCCCTTGGCCGCCTTCTTCTTCTCGATGATGGCCTCGAAGGGGTCTTCCTCTTTTTCGTGCCGGGGACGGACCCCCATGACCACGTCCGCGTACATGTTCACGAAACGGCGGTAGGCGTCATAGGCGAAGCGCTCGTTGCCGGTCTTCTTGATCACGCCCTGCACGGTCTCGTCGTTCAGGCCCACGTTCAAAACCGTGTCCATCATGCCGGGCATGGAGACCCGGGCGCCGGAACGCACCGAAACCAACAGGGGGTTCTCGGCATGGCCGAACTTGGCGCCCATGGTCTTCTCGATCCCGGCCAGAGCCTCGGTCACCTGGTCTTTCAGCTCGTCCGGATAGGTCCAGTTGTTCTGGTAGAAATAGGTGCAGACCTCGGTGGTGATGGTGAAGCCCGCCGGCACCGGAATCTCCAGGTTGGTCATCTCCGCGATGTTGGCGCCTTTGCCACCCAGGAGATCCTTCATGCCGGCGGAACCTTCCGCCTTGCCGTCTCCAAAGAAGTACACATACTTGTTCGCCACTTCCCAACCTCCTTGCCAGACTGGATCCGCGACCGTCTCCGGGCGCTGGTTAAGGGAAATAAAGTAGAACTCGGGGCCTATGTTTACCATCAACCCAGGCGTGACCGCAACGGGACGAGCGTCCTCCCCCCAGCGTCGGCCCAGCGGTTGGCCCGG
The DNA here is from genome assembly GCA_020444165.1 of Deltaproteobacteria bacterium. The sequence goes on from JAHLLK010000121.1 coordinate 8,414, forward strand.
ACTATTAAGCGGATATATGGGGCGACAGGGCGTCGGCGACCCAAGCGGGCAAGGGGGTCACCTTACCGGTGCGGCTCACGCAGCCGTGCACCGTATGGCCGATGACCAGCTCGTCTTCCCCCTGGGGCCCTGGCCTGAGGACCCTGTAATCAAACCGCATGGATGCTTTCTTAAGCCAGGTGAGGTTCGTCTCTATCACCAGCAGATCGTCATAGAACGCTGATTGGCGATAGCGCAGGCTGGCTTCGGTGACCGGGAGATGCAGCCCCTCCTCGGCCAGCTTGCGGTAGGGGTGTCCGGTGGAGCGCATCATCTCCGCCCGTCCCCTCTCGAAAAAGCGCAGGTAATTACCGTAGTATACTACATTCATGGCGTCCACATCGCCAAACAGGGGGCGCAGTTCCACGCGGTGCATCATTCACCCTCGATCAAACGGGCCGCCAAGGTGTGGGCCTGGTCCACCATCAGGCCGGTGGCCCCGGCCGAGGCTTCGTCATAGCCCCCGCCGCCCCGCACCGGCTGGGTGGAGTCCCAGAGAACAAAAGGCACCGGCTGGTCGCCGTGGGTGCGGGTGGACAAGGGCGTGAAATGATCCGTGGCCAAGAGCACCCGGTGGGGTCCCAGGTTTTGCAGGCCCTCCAGGACCGGTCCCACCACCCGGGCGTCGAAGTCCTCGATAGCCTTGAGCTTGTTGGCCAAAACCCCGCCGTGGCTGGCCTCGTCCGGGGCCTCCACGTGCAGGAAGGCCACGTCCCCCTGGGCCAGGCCGGCCAGGGTCGCGTCCACCTTGCCCTGATAGTTGGTGTCCAGATAACCCGTGGCCCCGGGCACCTCCACCGGGGTGAGGCCGGCCAAGACGCCCAAGCCCTTGATCAGGTCCACGGCGCTGATGGCCACGCCCGAGAGCCCGAAGCGCTCGGCATAGGTGGGGAAGCTGGGCCGGGTGCCCTGGCCCCACAGCCAGATGGAGTTGGCCGGGACCTGGCCGGCCGCCTGCCGCTCCCGGTTCACCGGATGGTCGGCCAACAGGGGCCAGGAAGCCCGGGTGAGCTGGGTGATGGAGCTGAGCTCGCCCTCCTCGGCCAGCACGTCGTCCACGCTCTGGCCCGTGCGGTCGTGGGGGGGCACGGTGGCCGCGGCCAAGGGACCGTATTTCCACACCAAAAGATGGCGGTAGCTCACCCCGGGGTAGAAGCGGAGCCCCTGGCGGCCCAGCTCCTGGTCCAAATGCTGGATCAGCTTGGCGGCCGCGGGGCTGTCGATGTGGCCGGAAGAGTAGTCGCGCATGGTGGCGTGGCCGCCCTGCACTTCCAGATTCACCAAATTGCAGCGGAAGGCCACCTCCCCCTCCCGCAGCTCCACCCCCAACGACGCCGCCTCGATGGGCGCGCGGCCGGTGTGGTAACGGGCCGGGTCATAGCCCATGAGGGACATGTTGGCCGTGTCCGAGCCCGGCTCCTTGCCCGGAGGGATGGTGCGGGCCAGGCCCAACACCCCGTGCCGGGCCAAACGGTCCATGTTCGGCGTACGGGCCGCGGCCAGGGGCGTCTTGCCCCCCAGCTCCTCCAGGCCCAGGTCGCCCATGCCATCACCTACCAAAATCAGGTATTTCATCTGCCACCTCGCCGCATCTTGGCGGCCGGGAGAGCCGGGCCCGAAAGCCCCGCGGCTCCGCCGCCGCGAACCCGGTCGCGGGCCCTCGGGGGGCCCGGCCGGGTGAATTTAGAGCATTGACTAACAGGCCACCCGCAGGAACATGGTCTTGGCGGCTATCTCCGGCAAGGCGTCGATGGTGGCCAAGGCCTGTTGCACCTGGTCCTCCCGCGCCTCGTGGGTGAGCATGACCACCGGCACCGGGCCCACGGCCTGCCGGCCCTTCTGGGTCACCGCCTCGATGGAGATGCCCAGATCGCCCAGGACCCGGCTGATGGCGGCCAGCACGCTGGGTTTGTCCTCGGCCGAGAAGCGGAAGTAGTACTGGCAGCGGTGCTCGGCCGCGGGAGCCAGGCTGAGGGCGCCCCGGGCCTCTTGCATGCGGCCCAAGGGCGGCACCCGGCCGGGGCAACCCGTGAGAATGTCCCGGGCCAGGGCCAGGACGTCGCCCACCACGGCGCTGGCCGTGGGCTTGCGGCCCGCGCCCTTGCCATAGAGCAGCACGTCGCCCACCCAGTCGCCCTGCACGAACACCGCGTTGAAAGCGCCTTCCACCGCGGCCAGGGGATGGCCGAGCGGCACCAGGGCCGGGTGGACCCGCATGGCCGCCCGGCCTGCGGTATAGGTCAGCTCGGCCAGGAGCTTCACCTTGAAGCCCAGCTCACCGGCGAACTGGATGTCCAGGGGGGTGACCCGGGTGATGCCTTCGGTGGGGATGGCCGCCAGGTCGGCCGGCCGGCCGGTGACCAGGGAGGTCACGATGGCCAGCTTGTGGGCCGTGTCGATGCCCTCCACGTCAAAGGTGGGGTCGGCCTCGGCATAACCCGCCGCCTGGGCTTGTTTAAGCACTTCCTCGAAGGGCTCGCCAGCCTCCCGCATCTGGGTGAGGATGAAGTTGCAGGTGCCGTTCAGGATGCCCAGGCACCGGGAGATCTGGTTGGCGGCCAAGCCCTCCCGCAGCGCCTGGATGAGGGGGATGCCCCCCCCCACCGAGGCCTCGAAGGCAATGCCGCCCTGTTTTTCCCGGGCTTTCTGGAAGATGGCCTCGCCCTGCTTGGCCAACAGGTGCTTGTTGGCCGTGGCCACCTGCTTGCCCTGGTCCAGCGCGGCCAGGATCAGGTCGCCGGCCGGTTTGAGGCCGCCGATGAGCTCCACCACGATGTCGATCCCGGGGTCGTTCACCACTTCCCAGGCATCGCGGCAATAGACCCCGCCCGGCAGGCCCAGGCCCCGGGCCAGGCTCTCGTCCAGATCCGCGGCCCGGGCCAAGACCAGGGGAGCCCCCAGGTAATCGGCCAGACGTTCTTGTTCTTCCAGGAGCAGTTGGGCGACGCCGCCGCCCACCGTACCCAGCCCCAGCAAACCGACTTTCACCGCCCGTTGGGCCATTTCCCACTCCTATTGGTTTTGCTGGAAGAACCGCCTGAGGCCACGTATGGCCTGGTTGATGCGCTGCTCGTTTTCCACCAGGGCGAAACGCACGTACTCGTCGCCGTAGGGGCCAAAGCCCACCCCCGGGCTCACCGCCAGCTTGGCCTCCCGGATCAACAGCTTGCTGAACTCCACCGAGCCCATGGCGCGCCACTGCTCGGGGATCTTGGCCCACACGAACATGGTGCCCTTGGGCGAGGGGACCTCCCAGCCCACCCGGTCCAGGCCGGTGCACAAGGTGTCGCGGCGCTGGCGGTACACATCCACGATGTCGCCCACGCAGGCCTGGTCCTCGTTCAGGGCGATGATGCCCGCGATCTGGATGGGCTGGAACAC
>JAHLLK010000122.1 GCA_020444165.1 Deltaproteobacteria bacterium
CTTTTTGTGGACAAAAAGGGGTTTTCCCCCACGCCCCCTTTCCCCAAAAAAACTTTATAGTTTTCCTTGGGTTGCGTAATAGCCAACTTTGGGGAGGAATCCCTGCTGAGAAGGGGGATGGCGTGCCGGCCGGGGTTTAATGCCCCTCCAGGGCCGGCAACGGGGGGTACCAGTCGCTTTCCCGCACCCGGGGCACCTTGGCGATGACGATCTGCCCGGTCACCGCGTCGAACACGATCTTGCGGGCCTCGCCGCCGCCCACGTCCTCGCCCCCCAGATTCACCCCCAGCTTGGCCAACAGCTGCCGCCCGGCCGCCACGTTGTTCTCGGCCTGGCCGATCTCGTAGCCCGTGGCCGCGGGGTTGATCGCGCCGCCGCAGAGGTGGGCCTCCAGGTCCCGGACCGGGGTGCCGGTCTCCTCGAACATGCGCACCAGGGAGACGATGGCCGGAGCGGCGAAGAAGGTGGTGGATGACCCGCCCTGGCGAAAGGGCCGGAGGTAGTGGCCCATGCCGCCCCGCCGCTTCAAGCGGTCGAAAATGGTGACGATGACCCCCGAGGCCACCACGGACCACAGGCGGCCCGGCCGGGCCGGCAGGCACACGTAGCCCGGCTCCACGAAGAGGTTGGCCGCGAGCTGGCTCATGGGCGCTGCCTCACGCCTGGCTCCGATGGGCCCGGGTGATGAGCCCGCCCACGTCCAAAATCAGGCTCACCTGGCCGTCGCCCAGGATGGTGCAGCCCGACACGCCCTTGACGTTGCCGATGAACTCGCTGAGTCCCTTGATCACCGCCTGCTGCTCGCCCAGGATCTCGTCCACGAACAGGCAGATCGGTTCGCCGCCGTGCTCCAGGATGATCAGCAGCCCGTCTTCCAGCTTCTCGGAGTCGGGGGTGACCCCGTACATCTCGTGCAGGCGCACCACCGGGATCAACTCTTCCCGCACCCGGGCCACCTCCTGGCCGTCCATGGTGATGGTCACCCCGCCGGGCTCCACCTGGATGGACTCCCGGATGGCCAACAAGGGCACGGTGTAGCGGGCCCGGCCCACCCGGACCAGCATGCCGTCCAGGATGGCCAGGGTCAGCGGGATTCTGAGGGCGAACACGGCCCCCTGGCCCGGCTGGGACTTGATGTCGATGCGGCCCTTCATCTGCTCGATGTTCTTCTTGACCACGTCCATGCCCACCCCGCGGCCCGACACGTCGGTCACCTTCTCGGCCGTGGAGAAGCCGGGGTGGAAGATCAGCTCGTAGATCTCCTGGTCGGACATGCCCTCGCCGCCCCCTTCCACCAGGCCGCGCTCGATGCCCTTTTCCAGGATGCGCTCGCGGTTCAAGCCCCGGCCGTCGTCCTTCAGGACGATCCACACCTCGCCGCCGGCGTGCTTGGCCTCCAGCACCACTTGGCCGGATTCGGGCTTGCCGGCCGCGATGCGCTCGTCGGCCGGCTCGATGCCGTGGTCCACCGCGTTCCGCACCAGGTGGACTAGGGGGTCGGCGATCAGCTCCGAGAGGGTCTTGTCGATCTCGGTCTCCTCGCCCAACAGCACCAGGTTCACCTTTTTGCCGGATTTGTTGGAGAGGTCGCGCACCAGGCGGATCATCTTGCGGAACACCCCGGACAGGGGGATCATGCGCACCGACAGGGCGACGTCCTGCAGCTCCCGCACGATGCGGTTCAGGTGCCCCGAGGCCTTTTCGAAGTTCTCCAGCTCCAGGCCGGTCAGGTCCGGGTTGCGGGTGACCATGGACTCGGCGATGACCAGCTCGCCCACCAGGTTGATGAGGGTGTCCAGCTTCATCAGGTCCACCCGAATGTCCTGGCGGGCGCCGGCCGCGGCCCGGGCCGCCGCCGCGGCGGCCGGGCGTTTGGCCGCGTCACCGTTGCCCCCGGCGGGAGCCGGCGCGGCGGCCGGCGGCGGGGCGGCTGGGGCGGCCGGGGGCTTTTCGTCCCGGAGGAGCCAGGCGGCCTCGGGCTGCTGCACCGGCGCGCGCACCTTGCCCTCCTTGGCCTCCTGGGGCACCGGCGCGATCTCCTCCAGCATGTCGATCAAGAGGTTGCGATCGGTGACCTTGCCCGGCCCCCCGCCCAGGAGATCGGCCACCGCGTCCTTCAACACGTCCACCACGTGCAGGAGGATGGGAATGTTCTGGTCACTGGGTTGCAGTGACTTGTCCTTGAAGCCGGCCAGCACGGTTTCCGCCCCGTGGCCGATCTGCTCCAAGGCTTCCTGGCCCATGAACCCGGCGTTGCCCTTGAAGCTGTGCAGCTGGCGGAAGGCCTCCTCCAGGCCCTCCTGGTGGTCGGGGTTCTTCTCCAGGGCCAACAACCCCTGCTCCACCTTTTCGAGCTGCTCCTCGGCCTCTTGCAGGAAACGCTGCTGCACTTCGGGAGACAGGTTGAACTCCGGGGCCGGGCCTTCCTCGGCGGCTTCTTCCCCGGCCGCGTCCTCGGTCCGGCCCGCGGCCCGGCCGATGGCCTGCACCAGCTCGGCGGTCACCAGGGTCACCTCGTCGTCCAGGCCGCAGTCAAAACCAGTGCATTCTATCTGGAAAAACAGGGAATTGACCGTGTCGCAAGCCCGGCACAGGATGTCGATGTGCCCCTCGTCCATCTCGGCCTGGCCGCTGCGGAACAGATCCAAGAGGGTCTCGGCCTCGTGGGTCATGCGCACCACGTTGTTGAAATTGAAGAAGCCGGCCCCGCCCTTCAGGCTGTGGAACAAGCGGAAGATGGAGTTCACCAGCTCGCTGTCCACCTCGCCCAAGAGCTCGGCGTTCTGCTCCATTTCGATGAGCTTGGGCTCCACCTCCTCCAGCTTTTCGCGGCTCTCGGCCAGGAAGAAGGCGATGTTCTCGTCCTCAAAGGCCCGCTGTTCGCGATAGGCCCGGAGCGCGGCGGCCAAAAGGGCCGGAAGCTTGGCGGCGGCCAGCTCTCTCTGTTCCTTGATGTCGCTGATGTCCAGGGCGGACAGCGTATCGGCCGGCGGAGCCTCGCCCTCCGGACCGCCGCGCAGGATGACCCGCATGAAGCGGTTCTTCATGTCGTCGCGGATCAGGCGGGTCACCCCCAGGCCGGCGCCCGGCGTTTCCATGGTGACCGCCAGGAAGGCCACCGCGGTGTCCGGGTGCTGGGGCAAGAGGGCTCGGGCCTCCTGGCCGGACCAGGCATCCAGGAAGCTGAGACCGCGGCCCTCGAAACTGAAATCGGCCAGGCCTTGGCGGATGGCCTCGTGCACCCCTGGCTCCGGGTCGGCGATCAGAATTTTGAAAGTCAACGGCCCGCCGGGAGCGGGGGAAGCAGCGTCGCCGTCGCCGTAGTCTGGCCTGTTGTCCATGACCGCCTGTCTCCGGTGTTGATCGGGATGAGGCCCGGTCGGTCCTCGCGAGGTGCTCAGGGAGCGAACCGTCCCCGGCTGGCCGGAAGCCGGTGGGCTATTGGGGAGGGTGGGTTCCCCCAAAGCATCTCATGCCAATAGCATTTTTTGACCGGCCTGGCAACCAGAGGGAGCACAATTCCCCACCCTTCATTGCGCCATTCACCGGATTGTCGCCTGCCCCGGTCCCTACCACACGATCAACAGGGGCGTGGACCCCGCGGGCCAAGCCGCGGGCCAAGCCGCGGCCGGGGGCAGGCCGGCGGGTTCCTCCTCCCGCATCAGGCTCAGCACCTGCTCCAAAGTGAGGCCCGGGAACACGGCCAGGGAGAGGTGACGGGGCCGGTTGCCCCGCCCGGGCAGGGCCGCCTCCACCAGCTCCCGGTAGGTCTGGGCCAGTTCGCCGGCCCGGGCGGCCAGCTCCCCGGCCCGCGTGGGCGCGAAGCGGGAGCCGGCCAGCTCGCCCAACAACTCCTCGAAGCCCTGGCGCACCTCCCCGAAGCCCGGCGAGGCCTCCAGGGCCTGGGCCAGGCTCAGCAACTCGGCCTGGCCGAGGAACCCCAGGTTGGGCCAGGGCAGCTTGGCCAGCTCCCGGGCCAGGGGCGAGTCCTGGGCCGGTTGGCCCCGGAAGCCGGCCAGGGGCGAGGTCGCGCCGGCCGGGGAGCGGTACTCCGGTTCGGGCGGCAGGAGCCGGGCATTGGCCCGGGAGAGGAGGAGTTCGGCCGCGGCCGGGCTGGCCGTGGCCAACCAGGCTCCCCCGGGCCAGGCCACCCGGGCGGTCAGAGTGGCCCAGGCCGCCAGCCGCCGCTCCAGGAGATGGTCTTCGCCCAGGCTGTAGTCCAGGGGCGGCAGTTCGTCGGTGGCGTAGCCCTCGTACTCGGTGGGGACGTAGTCCTCCTCCTCCTTGCCCATGCTCTTGGACAAGGCCTGCCGGCCGCTTTCGAAGCGGCCCAGGGCCTCTTCCAGGTCCGCGGCTTCGCGGTCGCGCACGTGGGCCAGGTGCAAGAACAGGTCCGCGTCCACCTCGGGCAGCGGGGGCTGGCCGGCCTTCAGGTCCTGGTAATCCTTCAGCTCGCGCATCACCGTGCGGAAGGTCTCGGGCGGGGGGGGCGGCTCCAGGCCGGCCTTGAGGGCGGCGGCCACCCCGGATTTCTGGTGATCCCGCGCCCAAGCCTCCCATTCGCGCAACACCTTGGCCACCCGGCGGGCCTCCTGGCTGCCGTTCTGGTCCGCGCCCAGGTTGCCGCCGGGACGGATCACCTCCAGGAGATCCTCCGCGCCGGGCAGCACCGGGGCCTGGGGGTCCAGGCTGGGGGGGGCCAACACCGCCACCGGCCGGAACAGGGGAGAAAGCGCCGCCAGGGTGGTCTGGCGCAGGGCGGTCTGGGGGAAGATCAAAGCCTTCAGGGGCATGGTTCGCTCCAGGCGATTCCGTGACGTAACGGGCCCGGTGTGTTAGGCTCACCGGGGCAAGCCGGGCAGGGGCGGCCAAGGGAAATGGCGCCCCCTCGGCCTCAGGGGAAGGGCTTTCCCCGACCTGATTCCATAGCAGCTAATCTAACCAACCGGCCCGCCAGCCCGCAACCCGTTTGGGCCGGCCGAGACCAGGGAGCGCGTCGCGGTGGATAGACGCATTTTTGAGATGGAAATGAGCGTGGAGGCCACCAGCCTCTATTTATTGTTGGCTTCCCTGAACGAATCCGGGGGGGAACTGGGAGTGGAAACCGTGTCCCCCATCTGGAACTCCACCCCGGACAACCTCACCGCCGCGGTCAAGGAGCTGAAGGAGCGGGGAGTGCTTTCCGGCGGGGCCAAGGGCCCCTGGTCGCTCCTGCCCGCCGCGGGCTGGCTTTTTCCCGCGCCGCCGGAGGTGTGAGCCCGCCGGGCTCGGACCACAGACTGTGGATAAACAGCCTGTGGCGGGCCCCGGCCCCCAGACCAGCCCACGGCTGGTCTGGGGCCGGGCACGGCCCGCTGGGCTCAGACCAGCACCACCACCCCGGCCACCAGGCGCAGCCCCGCATAGATGGCCAGCACCTGGTCGGGGTTGGCCACCTCCACCTCCAGGGTCACGGCCAGGTACTTGCCGCCCGAGGAAGGCCGGCCGCGCAGGCTGCCCACCTCCTCCAGGGGGCCCAGCACCGCCTCGGCCGCCGCGCGGACCTCCGGGGCAAAGGCCTCGCGCGCAAAGCCGATGATCTTGAACATGTAGGAGCCGGGGAAGGTGTGATACTCCTCCAGCATGCGCCGGGCCTCGGCGGCCGGGTCCGGTGGGCAGCCGAGAGCCGCCTCCGGCGGTTGATCGGTACAGGGCATGGGCCTCCTGCCAATTGCTGGGGTCAGGTCATGGGCCAGGGCCGTCCTGGCCCTGGCTGGCGCCCCGGGGCAAAATCGCGGCCTTGCTCCGGGGGATCCGGCCCGGCGATATTGGGGGTAACGCCGCGGGACGGCGGGCCGTCCCCGTTCCGCGCCAGGCCGGTCATGAACAGCCTGATATTTTATCAAGTGGTTCTGTGTAGTTGAATCATAGCTGCCCGGAGGCTGCCTGTCAAACCGCTCCCTCCCGGCGGGGAACAGTGTTCCCCGAGCCGGAATCCGGGCATTTTTTAAATACGTGCCCTGGTGAAACGCAAGCTTGACACGGCCTTAACCCAGTGTTATCAAAAAAACCTTTGACACACCGCCGGAGGCGGGTCTGCCGCCGGGCCACGCGTCGAGGGGTTGTTACCGCACCCCGGGCCGTCGCCCCGGCGTGGGGCGCGGGGGTCCCCGGAGCACCCCGCCCGCCCTCCGCCCCCGGCCATACCCCGGGGTTCCCGCGGCTGCCGGCCGGCGGGAGCCGCACTCATTCCATGCTTCCAGGGCCGTTTCCCACCGCCCGCGGAGGTGCCCATGGCCAAAGGCAAAATCACCATAGACCGCGAAAGGTGCAAGGGCTGTCAGCTATGCATCGCGGTCTGCCCCAAAAAACAAATCAAGGTCAGCGGCGACTTGAACGCCAAAGGCTACTATCCGGCCGAGTTCTGCGAGGGCGAGGACCAGGAGGGATGCACCGGCTGCTCCCTGTGCGCCCTGGTTTGTCCCGACGTGGCCATCGAGGTGTACCGTGAGTAAAAGACTGATGCGCGGGTCCCACGTGTTGGGCGAGGCGGCGGTGCTCGCCGGCTGCCGTTTTTACTTCGGCTACCCCATCACACCCCAGAACGAAGTGCCCGAGTACATGGCCGGCCGCCTCTTGGAGGTTGGCGGCACCTTTTTGCAGGCCGAGAGTGAGCTGGCCTCCATCAACATGGTCATCGGCGCCTCCATGGCCGGGGCCCGGGTCATGACCTCTTCCTCCAGCCCGGGCATCAGCCTGAAACAGGAAGGCATCAGCTACCTGGCCGGCCTGGAGCTGCCCGCGGTCATCGCCAACATGATGCGCGGCGGCCCCGGCCTGGGCAACATCGCCCCGGCCCAGGGCGACTACTTCCAGGCCACCCGCGGCGGCGGTCACGGCGACTACCGCACCATCGTGCTGGCCCCGGCCTCGGGCCAGGAACTGTGCGACATGACCTTCCAGGCCTTCGAAATGGCCGACAAATACCGCAACCCCGTGATGATCCTGGGCGACGGCATGATGGGCCAGATGATGGAGCCGGTGGAGTTCCCCGAGCCCATCGACCCGGCCAGCCTGCCCACCAAGGACTGGGCGCTCTCCGGCGCCGCCGGCCGGCCCGCCCGCAACATCCTGAGCCTGCTCTTGAACCCCAAGATCCTGGAAGAGCACAACTACAAGCTGGTCCGGAAATACGAGGCCGTGGAGCGGGAAGAGACCGACTGGGAAACCTATCTCATCGAGGACGCCCGGCTGTTGGTGGTGGCCTACGGCACCGCGGCGCGCATCGCCAAGGGCGCCATCAAGCGCGTGCGCGAGAAGGGGCTCCGGGTGGGGCTGTTCCGGCCCAAAACCCTATGGCCCTTCCCCTATGAGCCCCTCAAGGAAATCTCCCAGGTCATCAAGAGCTACCTGACCTTTGAAATGTCCACCGGACAGATGGTCGAGGACGTGAAGATGGCGGTGGAAGGCCAGGCCAAGGTCAACTTCTTCGGCCGGCCCGGCGGCGTGGTGCCCACCCCCGAGGAGGTGGCCCACCAGATCAGCCACTACTATCATGCGGCCCACCTGGACCAGATCAACCAGCCGGGCCGCTTGGGAGAGGCGAGATGAAAAAAGTCTTCACCGCCCCCAAGAGCCTGAAGCCCAACTACATGCACTATTGCCCCGGCTGCGGTCACTCGGTGATTCACCGCCTGGTGGCCGAGGTCATCGACGAACTGGGCATTCAGGAAAAGACCATCGGCGTACCCCCGGCCGGCTGCGCGGTCCTGGCCTACAACTACTTTGACGTGGACATGGGCGAGGCCCCCCACGGCCGGGCCCTGGCCGTGGCCACCGGCCTCAAGCGCGTCTTGCCCGACAAGGTGGTGTTCACCTACCAGGGCGACGGCGACATCGCGGCCATCGGCACGGCCGAGACCATCCACGCCGCCAACCGCGGCGAGAACCTCACGGCCATCTTCGTGAACAACGGGGTGTACGGCATGACCGGCGGCCAGATGGCCCCCACCACCATGCCGGGCCAGGCTTCCACCACCACGCCCGGCGGCCGCGACATCTGCCGCGACGGCGCGCCCCTGGACCTGACCCAGATGCTGGCCGTGGCCAAGGGCAGCGTGTACCTGGAGCGGGTGGCCGTGAACACGCCCAAGCACATCCAGCGGGCCAAGAAGGCCATCAAGACCGCTTTCCAGACGCAGTTGGACGGCAAGGGCTTCGCCCTGGTGGAGGTCCTCTCGACCTGCCCCACCAACTGGAAAATGGAGCCCGTGGCCGCCTGCAAGTGGATCGACGAGGAGATGGTCAAGTACTTCCCCTTGGGCGTGATCAAGGACGAGACCGGCTACGGAAAGCAGGAAGGGTAGGAGGGGAACGTGACAGTCAAGACCATATTCGCCGGATTCGGCGGCCAGGGCGTGCTCCTGATGGGCTATCTCTGGGCCCTGGCGGCCATGGAAGAGGGCAAGAACGTCACCTACCTGCCCTCCTACGGGGCCGAGGTGCGCGGCGGCACCGCCAACTGCACCGTGGTGGTCTCCGAGGAGGAGATCGCCAGCCCCGTGGCCTCCAGCCCCGATTTCCTGGTGGTGATGAACAACCCGAGCCTCATGCGTTTCGCCAACATGGTGGCCGCGGGCGGCACCATCCTGGCCAACTCCTCCCTGGTGCACGACCGGGTGAACCGTGAAGACCTGGCGGAGGTGCGGCTGGCCGTGAACGATCTGGCCCATGAGCTGGGCGAAGACCGCTCGGCCAACGTGGTGATGCTGGGCGCCCTGGCCCAAGTCAGCGGCGCGGTCAGCCTGGACACCTTGAAGGAGTCCCTGGCCCGGACCGGCTTGGGCAAAAAGCCCCCGGTGCTGGAGCTGAACCGTAAGGCCCTGGAGGTGGGGGCGGAAGCCGCCCGCCGGGTCATGCAAGGAGAAAAACCATGACCGTCAAACAGCTTACCATCTCCATCCCCAACCAGGCCGGCTCCCTGGCCAACATCAGCGAGCTCCTGGGCGACGCGGGGGTGAACATCATCGGCTTCTTCGTCTCCACCAACACCCCCGGCGGCGAAGGCCTCATGCGCTTTGTCTGCGACAATCCGGACAAGGCGGTGAACGTCCTGACCAGCCAGGGCCTGGAAGTGCGGGTCAAGGACGTCATCGCGGCCGAAACCCCCCACCACGCCGGCGGCCTGTTGGCCGTGCTGAACCCGCTGAAACGGGCCGCGGTGAACGTGGACTACGTGTACCCCTGCATCCAGACCGGTGAAGTGACCATCCTCATCATCGGAGCGGAAAACGACCTGGACCGGGCCATCGAGTCCCTGAAAAAGGACTGGATCCGGCTGTACGGCGAAGAGCTTTACGGCATGTAAACCGGCCCCGGCGATAAAAAGAGCCACCGCGCGTCCCCGCTTCTCCGGTCTTCCGGAGGGGTTGGGGCGCGTGTTTTTTGTGGGAGGGTAAGGACTTGGTGGTGGCATGCGGGCCATGGATGGCCCGCCGGAAGCGAGCCAATCGGAGATTGGCGAGATTCCGTGAAGTTGCCCGGATTCAATCCGGGCAACTTCCAAGAGCAAAAAGCCAAGGATGGCTTTTTGCGACCTGGACTAGACGAGGCGGGGCGTGTTTTTTGTTTTCGGAGGAAGAGGAAGATGTGGGGGGAGGGACCTTTTTTTGAAAAAAAAGGGCCCCTGCACCCCAGAAAAGCTGCGTTTTTCTGGGGACCCCACGTCCCTCCCCCCACACCCCCCTCTCCCCAAAAAACTTCATAGTTTGAAGTGAGTTGGGGAATGGCCAGCCGTGGTAGGTATTACTCGAGCCGGCTACAAAGCCAGCTCGTCCGCCCGGCGGAACAGCTCGTCCACCGCGGCCCGGCCCTCCGCCCCCAGGTCCAGGGTGTAGTGGTTCACGTACAGCGCGATGTGGCTCTCCTGCACCGTGGGGTCCATCTCCTGGGCGTGGGCGGCCACGTAGTCCCGGGAGTCCCCGGGGTGGGCAAAGGCGTGGGCCACGCTGGCGGCCAGGGCCTCTTCCAGCCGGGCGATGCGCGGCTCGCCCAGGTCCCGGCGGGCCGCGATGGCCCCCAGGGGGATGGGGAGCCCGGTGGCCTCCTCCCACCAGCGGCCCAGGTCCACTACTTCGGTGAGGCCATGGGAGGGGTAGGTGAAGCGGCCCTCGTGGATGATGAGCCCGGCCGCGAAATCCCCGGCCGCCACCCGCTCCATCACCCGGCTGAACAGCATGGGCTCCACCAAGGGCGGCCGGCCCAAATACAAGGCCAACAGGAGGTGCGCCGTGGTGAGCCGGCCGGGCGCGGCCACCGTGACCCGTCCCAGGTCCCGGGGGTCGAAACCGGGGCGGGCCACCACCAGGGGACCGCAGCCCCGGCCCAAGGCCGCCCCGGCGTTCAGGAGCCGGTAGCGGTCCCGCACCCGGGCCAGGGCGTGGAAGGAGAGCTTGGTCAGGGGCAGCTCGCCCGTGAGCGCCAGGCGGTTCAGCTCCTCCACGTCGGCCAGGTGCGGCGTCACCGCCACCCCGGGCGCCAGGCCGTGCACCAGGGCATGGAAGGCGAACGTGTCGTTGGGACAGGGCGAAAAGCCGAAGGGGATCGTTTCCATGGGCAGGCTCCCGGCTAGGGGGGAAAGGGGGCGGCAAGGCCGGTCAGGCGGCGCGCAAGTCAGGCGCTCAGCTTAGGAGCAGCCGCTGGGGGGCCTCCGCGCCCAGGGGCACGTCCAGATGGCGGTGCCCAGCCAGGTTGCTCACTCCCCGGAGGGCGGCAAAGGGCTTGGCATAGTGGCGGGCCACCAGGGCCACGGCCGCGCCTTCCATCTCCTCCACCACCGCGTCCCAGCGCCGGGCCAGCTCGCCGGCCGTGGCCGGGTCGCCACTGATCTGGTTCACGCAGGCAAAGGGCCCCACGGGAGTGTCCGGAAAAGCGGCGGCCAGGAGGTCCAACAGGGTGGGGTCCACGGGCAGGCGGTTATAGAGGGGCTCTCCGGCCGGGCCCTGGCCCAGGGGGATGCCCACCCGGCGGATGCCGTGCCAGCCGCGGCCGGTGCGGATGCCCAAATCGGCGAACACCGCCTCGCTGGCCAGGGCCGCGTCGCCCGGGGCCAGGCCGCTGGCGGGCAGAGAGCCGGCGCAGCCCAGGTTCACCACCGCGCCCACCCCGGGCAGCCGCTCCAGCACCGCGGTCACGGCCTGGGCGGCGTTGACCTGGCCCATCCCGGTGAGGACCAGGCAGGCGGGGCGGCGGCCCAGGGCCGGCCCCAGCCGGCCTTCATAGATGGGCCGGCCGCCCACCTCCCCGGCCGGGGAGAAATGGTCGAGCAACAGCCGGGCCTCGGCCGGCATGGCCACGGCCAAGAGCCACATCAGCTCGGACCCTTCATGAGACTCAGGGGTCCGGCTGCGCCAGATGCCCGCCGCCGGCGTTGCGGCCTTCGCTCCAACCTCGACGTAGCTTTGGCTACGCCTCCGGTAGTCGCTTTTCCGTCGCCTTGCCGGCCAACATCCGGCTGGGCCGGTCCAGGCGCCAAAACGTGGCCTGCAAAACCAAAAGGCATTAATTTACAAACCATTCCAAGACAATAGCGGAGTATATCAAGTTTTTTGGGGGAAGGGGGGTGTGGGGGGAAACCCCTTTTTTTTCAAAAAAAG
>JAHLLK010000123.1 GCA_020444165.1 Deltaproteobacteria bacterium
TTGCAATTTGGCGGGCCATCCTTGGCCCGCATCGGCCATTGCCTGCCGTAATCATATTTCACAGCCATTTTTGGCATAATATCAACTTGTTTTATGTGTTTCACCATGCAATGGCCTCCTACTGACTTTTGACCAGCGAAAATTGCGGATAAAAGGCGCCAACCCTTCCCGGGGGAACGAATAACCGATAATTCGAAATATCATGGCCAATAACCAGGAATTGCTTTAGTGTTTAATGATATGCACCCCTCAGAAAAATCGGGGCGCAGCAGATGGGCTTGTCTGAAAACATGCCGGCGGGGGCAGGCCGGGATTCGGTCTCCGAGGTTCCGCCTGGGGCTGGGGCGGCCCGCCTGATGAGGCTGGGCGATGAGCAGGGAACTGGAAAAACTGGCGGCTTATCGCGGTAAACGGGTTTTCGGCGGGACCGGCGAGCCCGAGGGGGGACGCCTGCGTCACCCCTCGTTTTCTGGGGCTCCGAAAGGGCAAAGCCCCCCGGAAAGTGATCAGGGATTCTCATGACTGAACCAGGGGAGGTGCAGGCCGGAGGGCGGAGGGTGGAAGTGCCCCGGCCGGAGAAGCTCCTGTTTCCCGGGGATGGCCTCCGCAAAATGGACGTGGCCCGGTATTACCTGCAAGCGGCTCCCCTCATGCGCCCGTTTTTGGCTGGCCGGCCCTTGGTGCTGCAGCGTTTTCCGGACGGCATCCAGGAGGAGGGCTTCTACCAAAAGCGGCCCTCGGAGCATTTCCCCGCCTGGCTGCCGCGCGTGGAGGCGCCCCTGGCCGAGGGCGGGAGCATCACCATGCTGCAGGCCCGGGACGCGGCCGCCCTGGTCTACCTGGCCGCGCAGGGGGTGGTCACATTTCATGCCTGGCTGAGCCGGGAGGAGGACCTCCCGCATCCTGATCAGGTGGTATGGGACCTGGACCCCCCGCCCCGGGGCGGTTTCGGCCTGGTGAGGGACGCTGCCCGGCGCTTGGGCGAACTCCTGGAAAAGCTGGGCCTGGCTCCCTTTGTGAAAACCACCGGCTCCCGGGGACTTCACGTGGTGTGCCCGCTCAGGACCGGACCGGACTACGAACGGACGCGGGATTTCGCCCGCCGGGTGGCTGAACTCCTGGCCTCCCGCCATCCCGACCGGCTGACCACGGCCCCGCGCCTGAAAGCCCGGGGGAACCGGTTGTTTCTGGATTATCTGCGCAACGGCTTGGGCCAGACCGCCGTGGCGCCCTACAGCCTGCGGGCCCTGCCCGGCGCACCGGTGGCCGCTCCCCTGGATTGGGGCGAGCTGGAGCGCGGGGACCTGACGGCTCAAACCTACAACTTGACCAACATTTTCCGGCGTATGGGCCAGAAGGAGGACCCATGGCGGGATCTGTGGCGTCATGCCCGCTCCCTGGACGGCCCCCGGGAAGCCCTGGCAGGGGCCGCGGACCAGGAAGGCCGTGAAAGGGGGTAGGGATAGCCCCGGCGCGGGCGGTGGCCTCTTGCGGGAAGGCCGCAACGCCTGGCGGGTGACGCGGGCCGGCCGCGTCGCCTTCATCCTGGAGGCGGAGCGCTTTTTCTCCCTCTGGGCGGCAGCCGGCCGGCGGGCGCGGCGGAGCATCTACATCTGCGGCTGGGACTTGGACCATGGCCTATTGCTGCGCCCGACGGACGGCCAACCCGCCAGGGAGGTGCGTCTGGACCGCTTTCTCAATCAGCTCTGCGAGAACCAGCCCGCCCTGCGCATCCATGTCTTGCTCTGGAACTTCACCTCGATCCTGCCTTCAGACCCAGAGCCGCGCCCTGTGCTGGATCTGGGCTGGCGGACCGGAAGAGGGGTCATCGTGCGCTGGGACAGCCAGCATCCGCCCGGGGCCTGCCTTCACCAGAAGTTCGTGGTGGTGGACGGCGAACTGGCGTTTTGCGGGGGGCGGGACCTGGCAACCCGCACCTGGGCAAGCCCTTCCCCAGGGGAGCCCGTCGCCCGCGGGGAATCCGGGAGCGGAGGCCGGCCGGCGCGGCAGGACCTGCAAATGGTGGTGGACGGTCCGGCGGCGGGGCATCTGGCGGAATTGTTCCGGGCGCGCTGGCGGGGGGCCACCGGCGAGGAGCTTCCCATCCCCCCGCGGGGCGGCCCGGCCCCCTGGCCGGAGGACCTGGCGCCGGAGACGCGGGGAGCGGCCATAGGCGTGGTCCGCACCCAGCCCGCCTTCCAGGGGCGGCCCGCCGTGGGCGAGATGCGGGAACTGTGCCGTGATCTCGTGGCCGCCGCCCGGGAATGCATATATCTCCAAAGCCGCTACTTCACTTCCCCCGCGGTGGGCGAGGCTTTGGGCCGGAGCCTCTCCCTGTCCCACGGCCCGGCGGTGGTTCTGGTGCTGCCCCGGCGCGCCCCAGGGTGGCTCGACCCGGATGCCATGAAGCTCCGCCGCCGGGCGCTCCTGGACCGGCTGGTGGCGGCGGACCGGCACGGGCGGCTGGCCGTGTACCAACCCCGGGAGGAGCTTTTGGATTTCAACGCCACCCTGCTGGTGGCGGACGACTTGGCCGCCCTGGTGGGTTCGGCGGAAATGACCGAACGCTCCCTGGCCTGGGACGCCGAGTGCGGCTTGGTGCTGGCCGCGGGCCGGGGTGGGCCGGCGGCCGGCGTGGTGACCGGGTTGCGGGATCGTCTGTTGGCGGGCCACCTGGGAGTCACCCCGGCGGACCTGCGGCGGGCCGTGGAACGGCACGGTGGTCTGCTGTCGGCCCTGGATGCCTTTAGCCAGCGGGGGGGGCGGCTGGTCCGTTGGGCGGAGGAGCCGCAAGACGCCTGGGACCAGGCGCGAGCCGAGGGAGCGGAGTTGGCCGGTCCGGAGCCGCTCCGGCCGGCAGCCTATCTCCTGGAACGTTTTCTGCCCGATGAATCCAGGAAGGCCTCCCAGTACAAGGCATGGAAGTTCCTGGCGTTTTTGCTCGGGCTTGGAATCCTGGCCGCGGCTTGGCGTTGGGGCCCCCTGGCCCGATGGCTGAACCCGGAAGCGCTGGGCGCGGCGATCGCTTCCCTGCGGGGAAGCCCCTGGGCCCCCTTGGTGGTGACGGCGGGCTTTGTTGTGGGGTCGCTGGTGATGGTGCCCTTGACTTTCATGATTGGACTGGTGGCGGTGACTTTCAGTCCGGCCTGGGCCGTGGCCTACTCGCTGCTGGGCGGAGTGGTAAGCTCCCTCACCGGCTATGGATTGGGCCGATGTCTGGGGAGGGAAACCGTGCGCCGCCTGGCGGGGGGACGGCTCAACCGGCTCAGCAAACAGGTGGCTCGTCGAGGCCTGCTGTCGGTGGTGGCCCTGCGCCTGATTCCGGTGACGCATTACACCATCATCAATATCATCGCCGGGGCCTGCCACGTGCGCCTGGGCGACTTCGTGCTGGGCACCGCCTTGGGTTTTTTACCGGGCATTATCGTGGTTTCCGCCTTTGCCGACCGGGTGCAGGCCATCCTGCGCCATCCCGGCACCTGGAACATCCTGGTCTCGGCCGCGGCGCTGATGGGAGCCGTGCTGGGGCTGTTTCTGCTGGTGCGCTGGGTAAGACATCGCCAGGGAGGGGAAAGATGAAAAGCAGCGGCCCAGGCCCGGGCAGGGAGGCGGCCACGGCCGGACCGGAAACACCTCGGGGTAGGGGGCGGTAACGCGAATTTTCCGCCTGGTGGACCCTGGCCGCCTGGCTTATCATTTTCCATATAGCCTTGCGTCGCGCTTCCCGGAGTCCGCGGAGCGCGCCGCGGGGGCCAGGCCGGGATTTCCTCAGCATGCCTCCGCCGCAACATCCTTGAGCTTTTCACCCTCACCCCAGAGGCTTCCTGGTCCGGAAAAATTCCGGTCCCGGCCGGCCGGTCACCCATATGTTCCGCCAAGAGAGCGCGCCGCCGGAAGGCCCCAGCCACGGCCGGCGGGAGTCCCCGCCCGGTCCGGCCACAAGGAGACCATAATGCCGAGCGCCGAAGCCAGGGCCGTCATCCCCACGCCCCCCATGCGAAGCGGTCCGCGGGATCCCGGGCGGGAGTCCTCCCCATGAGCCTGACTTGGCGGTTGGGGGCGGAATACCGCGGTCAAGGCCTCTGCCGGTTCCTGGTCTGGGCCCCCCGGGCCTCCCGGGTGGCGGTGGTGCTCACCGCTCCGGAAGAGCGGGTGCTGCCCCTGCAACCCTTGGCGCGGGGCTACCACGCGGCCCAGCTCTCCGGTGTGCGGCCGGGAACCGACTACCTTTATCGCCTGGACGGCAAGGAAGACCTCCCGGACCCGGCCTCCCGGCACCAGCCCAGGGGGGTCAACGCCGCCTCCCGGGTGGTGACGGACGGCTACCCCTGGCGGGAGAGAACCTGGCACGGCCTGCCACTGGAAAACCACGTCATCTACGAGCTGCACGTGGGCGCTTTCAGCCCCGACGGCACCTTCGGCGGGGTGGAGGAAAACCTGGACCGTCTCCGGGAGTTGGGGGTCACCGCCGTGGAGCTGATGCCGGTGGCCCAGTTCCCGGGCGGCCGAAATTGGGGCTATGACGGGGTGCAGCTTTTCGCTCCCCAGAACACCTATGGAGGCCCCGGGCCTCTGAAACACCTGGTCCATGCCTGTCACAGCCGTGGTTTGGCCGTGATTTTGGACGTTGTGTACAACCACCTGGGACCGGAGGGAAACCACCTGGCCCGCTTCGGACCCTATTTCAGCCAAAATATCTCCACCCCCTGGAGTCCGGCGGTGAATTTTGACGGCCCGGACAGCGACGAAGTGCGCCGTTTTTTCATCGAGAACGCCCTCCACTGGCTGGATGAATACCGGTTCGACGGCTTGCGCCTGGACGCCCTGCACGCCATTTACGACTTCACGGCCACCCAGTTCGTGGAAGATCTCTCCCGGGCCGTAGCCGGGCTGGCTGTACGGCGGAACCGGCAGATCCACCTGTTCGGGGAAAGCTCGCGCAATGATCCCCGCCTGGTGGAGCCCCGGGAGTGTGGGGGCCAGGGGCTGGACGCCCTGTGGAACGATGATTTCCATCATTCCCTTCGGGTTGCCCTCACCGGCCAAACCGATGGCTATTATCAGGATTTCCAGGGGGTGGGGGATCTGGCCAAAGCCATGGCAGAGGGCTTTGTCTACAGCGGGCAATACTCCCCTTTCCGTCGACGCCGCCATGGCCGTTCGGCGGCCGCGGTGCCGGCCAAACGCCTGGTGGCTTACGCCCAGAACCACGATCAGGTGGGCAACCGCATGCTGGGGGAGCGGCTCGCGGAGCTGGTGGATTTCGAGTCCCTGAAACTGGCCGCCGCGGCGGTGACCCTCTCCCCCTATTTGCCGCTATTGTTCATGGGCGAGGAGTATGCGGATCCGGCCCGGTTTCCCTACTTCATCAGCCATGGCGACCCCGATCTGGTGGAACAGGTGCGCCAGGGCCGGCGAAAAGAGTTTGCCGCTTTCCGGTGGGCGGGGGAGCCTCCTGACCCCCAGGCCCCGGAAACCTTTCAGGGGGCCAAGCTGCGCCAGCACTTGGCCAGGGAGGGCCGCGGGGCGGTGCTGCACGCGCTGTATGCCCGCCTCCTGGACCTGAGGCGCGCCCATCCGCTGTGCCACCCACCCCGGCGGGATGGTTTGAGAGTCCTGCACCAGCCCGGCGAAAACACCCTGGCTTTGCTGCGCCGCGGCGACGGGGCGGCGGTGCTCCTCTTGTTCAACTTCGGCCCTGAGACCGGCGCTTGGCGTTTCACGGGCCCGGAGGGAGTTTGGCATTTGCGCCTGGACACCTCGCAACAATGCTGGGCCGGACCCGGTTCGCTTTTGAGTGAAAAAATGTTTTTGCATGGAAACTCGAGCCTGCCATTGCAGCCCAGGTCCGTTGCATGGCTGGATTGGGAGGGGATTCTACCTTGAGCGAGAGATTTATCTGCATTCACGGCCATTTTTATCAGCCTCCCCGGGAAAACCCCTGGCTGGAAGAGGTGGAAGTGCAGGACTCCGCCCATCCCTATCACGACTGGAACGAAAGGATCACCGCGGAGTGTTACGCCCGCAACTCGGCCAGCCACATTCTGGACGACCAGGGCCGGGTGTGGCTGGTGACCAACAACTATTCCCGCATCAGCTTCAACTTCGGCCCAACCCTCCTGGCCTGGCTGGAGCGTCGTGCCCCGGACGCCTATGAGGGAATCCTGGAAGCCGACCGGGCCAGCGCCCGGCACTACGGGGGCCACGGCTCGGCCCTGGCCCAGCCCTACAATCACCTGATCATGCCGCTGGCCAACCAGCGCGATCGGCGCACTCAGGTCTTGTGGGGCCAGGCCGATTTCCGCCACCGGTTCGGACGTGATCCGGAGGGGATGTGGCTGCCCGAAACCGCGGTTGATCTGGGCACCCTGGAGGAGTTGGCCGCGGCCGGCTTGGCCTTCACCATCCTGGCTCCCCGGCAGGCTGCCCGGGTTCGACCCTTGGGAGGCGGGCAATGGCGCGAATTGGGCCACGAGGAAATCGACCCCACGCAGGTTTATCTGGTGCGGCTGCCCTCGGGAGCTTCCCTGGCGGTGTTTTTCTATGACGGCCCGGTATCCAAGGCCGTGGCCTTTGAGGGTCTCCTGGAACAGGGCGGCTATTTTGCCCAGCGCTTGGCCGGCGCCTTCCCTGCCGACGTACGGGAAGCGGCCCTGGTGCATGTGGCCACGGACGGTGAAAGCTACGGGCATCACCACCACAACGGCGACATGGCCCTGGCCTATGCCCTGCAAGTCATTGAGGAACAGGGGATGGCCCGCCTGACCAACTACGGCGAATACCTGGCCCTCCATCCCCCGGAGTGGGAGGTTGAGATCCACGAGAACACTTCCTGGAGCTGCGCTCACGGCGTGGAGCGCTGGCGGGCGCACTGCGGATGCAGCGCCGGCGGGCCGCCAGAATGGAATCAGGGCTGGCGGGCGCCCCTGCGCCAGACCCTGGACTGGCTACGGGACGAACTGGCTGATTTGTGCGAGCGGCGGAGCCAGGGGCTGCTCCAGGATGTCTGGAGAGCCCGGGACCGCTATATCGAAGTGATCCTGGAGCGTTCTCCCCGGAACATCGCGGGCTTCCTGATCAGGGAGGCCGGACGGGTGCTGTCCCGGGAAGAACGGGTGCGGGCCCTGCAAATCCTGGAGATTCAACGCCACGCCCAGTTGATGTACACCTCCTGCGGCTGGTTCTTCGCCGAGATGTCCGGCATAGAAACCGTACAAATCATCTCCTACGCCGCCCGGGCCGCGCAGTTGGCCAAGCTGTTGGGCTGGCCGTCCTTGGAGGAGGCACTGCGGGCCAAACTGGGCCGGGCCAAGAGCAACTTGCCGGAAAAAGGGGACGGCCGGCAGGTCTACGACGAGATGGTGCGGCCGGCCTTGGTGGAGCTTCCGGACGTGGCGGCGCATTTCGGCATGAGTTCGCTCTTTCAGCCCCCGGAGCCGGCCTCCTGTATCTACTGTTTCCAGGCGGACAGCCGCGACCTTGAAATCCGGCGCACCGGCAAGGCTGGACTGGCTTGGGGCAGGGTGCGGTTCACCTCCAACGTGACCAGTGAGCGGTCCGATTTCCGTTTCGCCGTGCTTCACTTGGGTGACCACAACATAAGCTGCGGCGTGTCCCAGGCCGGCGATCCGGCCGCTTTTCAGGAACTGGCCCAGAAAGTGGAGGAAAGCTTCAACCAGGGGGATTTCACCGGCACGCTGCGGTCCATCGACGACTGCACGGACCGGCGTTACGACCTGCGTTCCCTTTTCCGCGATCAACAGCGCTCCGTGCTGGACCGGGTCCTGGCCTCCACCTTGGAGGAAAGCGAGTCGACGCAGGCCTCCATTCACGCCCTCAACGCGCCCTTGTTGCGCTTTCTCAAGGCTGCGGGGGCGCCGGCGCCCAATTTCCTTTACTACCCCGCTGAGTTGACCATCAACGCTCGGCTGCGGCACGAACTGGCCGCGTCGGAGCCCGACGAATCGCGGGTGGAGGAGCTGTTGAACGAAGCCGCCCTGGAAGGCGTCGCCCTCAGGGCCGACGCTCTGGAATTCTCTTTCCGCCGCAGCCTGGAGGGCCTGGCCACCGATCTTAACCAAGGCCCTCATGATTTGGAAAAACTGGTGCGCTTGGCCCGGGGCGTGCGCCTGGCCAAACGGCTGCCTTTCGAGGTCAACCTGCGGCTGTTGCAGAACATCGTGTACCGGACGGGGCGGGAGCAATTCTTCGCACGCAACCAGCGGGCAAAGGCCGGTGACCAGCAGGCGGCGGAATGGTGCGAGGCCCTGCGCCAACTGGGTGAATTCCTGCGCGTGCGGGTGGAGTGACCCTTGCCCACGGTGTTGGCCACCTATCGGCTGCAACTGGGACCCGGCTGCAACTTCCGGCAGGCGGCGGACCTGGGGGACTATCTGACTCTCCTGGGGGTGTCGCATGTGTACGCCTCGCCCATCCTGCAACCACGTCCGGGCAGCGAACACGGTTACGACGTGGTGGACCCGGGAAAGCTTAACCCCGAGCTGGGGGATGAAGCGGACCTCCGCCGGGCTTTGGCCCGCCTGGCGGAACATGGCTTGGGGTGGGTGCAGGATATCGTGCCCAACCACATGGCTTTCGATGCCCGGAATCCCATGCTCCGCGACGTGCTGGAACTGGGGCCGCTCTCGGGCTGGGTCAGTTTCTTCGATCTGGATTGGGATCACCCCAACCAGGGGCTGCGGGGGCGACTTCTGGCTCCATTTTTGGGCCGTCCTTACGGGCAGTGCCTGGAGGACGGCGAGATGCGCGTGGAACTGAGTCCAGCGGGATTGCAGGTCCGCTACTATGAGCACTGCCTGCCCCTGCGCCCCGGGTCATATGCGGATATTGGCGGCGCAATCTTGGCCCGCCGGGAGGTTGCCACCAGAGGGGAAGCGCCAGGCCGCCAAGCCCTGGCGGACCTCATCTGTCAGGCCCGGGATCTGGAAAAGGGATGCGGGACCCCGCCGGAGCGGGCCGGCCGGGCCGTCAAGCTGCGGGAGAGCTTCTGGAGGCTTTGCCAGGAGCACCCCAGGATGGGGGAGGCGGCCCAAGCCACGCTGGCCGCTTTGAACGGGAAAAAGGGCGACCCCGCCAGCTTCAACGGCCTCGATGCCCTGCTCTCGGACCAGCATTTCCGCTTGGCCCGGTGGAAGGTGGCTGCGGAAGAGATCAACTACCGTCGCTTCTTCAGTCTCAATCAATACATCTCCACCCGGGTGGAGGAACCGGAGGTCTTCGAGGCCCGGCACGGCTACCTGCTCGATTTGGCCGCGCGCCTGGGGTTCGACGGCCTGCGGGTGGATCATCTGGACGGTTTGTATTGCCCTCTGGCTTACCTGCGCCGTTTGCGGGAGCGCGCGGGCGGCCTCTACCTGGTGGTGGAAAAGGTGCTCCAGCCCGGCGAGGAGCTGCCCGGGGAATGGCCCGTGCAGGGCAGTACCGGCTACGATTTCATGTGGGCGGTGATAAATCTTCTATGCAGCAAAAGGCACGAGGCTGCCTTGTCTCAGGTCTATCACCGTTTTCTGACCGCGAAACCGGACTATCCCGAGTTGGTGCGCCAGAACAAAAAGCTGATGCTGGACCGGGAGATGGCCGGGGATCTGGACAACTTGACCCGGGCGGCCATGGCCGTGGCCGCGGGAAGCCGTCACGGCCGTGACTTGACCTTCAATGGCCTGCGCACCGCACTGGCGGAGTTGCTCACCAGCCTGGGGGTGTACCGCACCTACATCGAGGACGGCCCCCCCGGGCCGCGGGATGCGGCGCTGCTCCGGAACGCCCTGGCCCAGGCCCGGCGTCAGGCGCCGGACCGGCAACTGGAGTTGGAGTTCCTGATGCGCGTGCTCCGGCAGGAGCCATCCCCGAACCTGGAGGCGGAAAACCAGGAACCCCGCTTGGATTTCGCCCGCCGGTTTCAGCAGCTGACCGCCCCCCTCTGCGCCAAGGGCCTGGAGGACACCACCTTGTACGCCTACAACCGGCTTTTGGCCCTGAACGAAGTGGGAAGCGATCCCGGCAGGCTTGGTCTGGACCTGGAAGGTTTTCACGGGTTCTTGGCGCGGCGGGCGGAAAGCTGGCCCCGGACCCTGAACGCCACCGCGACTCATGACACCAAGCGGGGGGAAGACGCCAGGGCGCGGCTGGCGGTGCTCTCCGAGCTGCCGGAGCTTTGGGAGGAGAACCTGCTCCGCTGGGCCGGCTTAAACCGCAGCCTCAAGCAGGAGGTGGAGGGCGACTTGGCCCCGGATGCCAACGACGAATACTTCCTCTATCAGACCCTCCTGTCTTCATGGCCGTTTGATCCGGAAGATCGCCGCACCTTTGGGCAACGCCTGGAGGGCTATCTGGTGAAGGCGGTTCGAGAGTCGAAACGCCACTCCGATTGGCTGGAGCACAACCAAGCCTATGAGGAGGCCTGCCTGGCCTTTTTACGGGCCATCCTGGCGCCGGGGCATGGCTTCTGGGCGGATTTCCTGGCCTTCCAGCAACGCTTGGCCGCGTGGGGGGTTTGGGCTTCCCTGAGCCAGACGGCCATCAAGCTGGCCGCGCCGGGAGTGCCGGACCTCTATCAGGGCACGGAGTTGTGGGACTTTTCCCTGGGGGACCCTGACAATCGCCGCCCGGTGGATTTCGCCCGCCGCCGGGCGCTGTTGCGCCAGGTGGCCGGTCGACGGGAGGAGCCCCGCTATCTGGCCGGGCTCCTGGCCACCCCTCGAGATGGGCGGGTCAAGCTGCTGCTCAGCCACCGGATGCTTCAGGCCCGCCAGGCCTGGCCCAAGGTTTTCGTTGGCGGTTTGTATCTCCCCTTGGCTACGAGCGGGAAGCGGGCCCGCCATTTGGTGGCTTTCGCCCGGGAGGCAGAGGGGCAATGGGCGGTGCTCCTGGCGCCCCGCCATTTGACCGGGATTATCGCGCCCGGGGAAGCGCCGGTGGGCCGGGATTGCTGGGAGGACACCTGGTTCGACCTTCCCCGCACACCGGGCGACCGCTGGGTGGAGTGGATGACCAGCCGTGAACTTAGTTCCGAGGAGGCCCGAACCGCTTCCCTGGCCCTAGGGAACTTCCCCGTGGCTTTGTTGCTGTCGTCTCCGGGCCGCTGAAGTTGAAACAGGGGGGCGCTCCGGGGCGGGGCCTCCTGCGGGCCAACCCGGATATTTCGGGAAGACCGGAAGACCGGGCGTCCGGCTGCGCCAGATGCCCGCCGGCTGCGCCTCCGGTCGTCGCTGGTCCGCCGCCTTGCCGGCCGCTATCTGGCTGGGCCGGTCCACGGTACAGAACGTCACTTGTAAAACCGTAAGGAGAGCATTGCACGGGGCGTCCTGCCCCGTGCAATGTCGGCTTGGCAAAAACGTGACTCCACCCCAGCAAGCAGAGCTTGCCGGGGGCCCGGGTTTTGCCAAGCCTCACAAATTGCAAGCTTTTTTAAGCATGCAATTTGGCGGGC